>JBEKFY010000059.1:0-24202 GCA_050013095.1 Anaerolineales bacterium
CAGAAACGGCTACCCGGCTTGCCGTCTGGCTGGCCGGTCGTTGGGCTGCCCTGCGCCGTAAACCATTCACGCCCCAAAAAACCATTGGGTTCGTTGGACAGTTTGTGTTCGCCTGGAATTCCCTGCGCGATGGCAAATGGTTGCGGCCCATGCTCGGGGCCATCGCTAACACCGGCTTTGACATGCTGACGCTGTATTTCCTGTTTGTCGCAGCCAGGCATAATATCAGTCTTGGCATCTTATTTGCCGGATATGGCCTGCCACTCATCCTGGGGAAAGCGGCATTCCTATTTCCGGGTGGGGTCGGGGTGATCGAGGGGAGTATGGTGGCGTTCTATGACAGCCTCCAGGTACCGAATGCGGTCAGCGTGGTGGCTATCCTGGGGTACCGGCTGTTCTCGTTCTGGTTGCCAACCTTGCTGGGGTTCGCGGCTGCCGCTTATTTGAGTCGCAAATTATCCCGCACCAGAGGAAAAAAAGTCTGATACCTTTTTGGGGGTCATGCCGTCCGCACAATTTTCCGGCATTTACTTTGACGATCATCGCGACCAACCTGATCACCTTTTTTCCAGTATGTGTCTGAGATGGAGATGGAGCCTCAGGAAGGTGGCATTGGAGCCATGAGTTGGTCCGATGCCAGTGCAGTGAATTCCAGCCTTTCCGCGTTCCACTCCCGCTCATACCCCCAGCTAAACCCTTATCCCAGCAATTCACAATGTCCTCATTCGTCTTCTTGTTCATTATCTGACTCTTCGTCCTTGTTGGGCTGCCACCTTTTATAAGCATTCTCAATTTCCCGTGCCGTGTGGGTATCGCAGGCGACCAGAGGTCGTTCATCTGGCACGCAGTGGCCACCGGGGCTGGTCACGGTGCAATCCACCATCCTACCGTCCGGGGTATACACAACAAGAATGTTGAATACTTTGGCACATACGATGCAGCCATGCATCTCGACCGCATTAGTACTTTCAGACATGGAACCTCCAGGAATGCCAGGGATTCGACGCTCCTTGGCTCGATCACCTGACCTCATGCAAAAGCGTCACGCTTATGTATGAGGGCATCATGAACCATTGCGATTGGACGGTCGCCGGGAACATCGACCCGGTCATTGCTCATGGATGGACATCTCCCGTTCGGAGCCAGTGTTTCTGTTGCCAGGAATCCCAATACCTGGGTTCCGGCCAGCATGCCCCCGGATTGAAGTCTGAACATTCCACAGGAAATATGCGGCCACCACGATCGGGTTGTGACCAGCCAAACTCGATCTCGCGATCGCAGCCTGCACAATTCACATAAAACTCGTCACTCTCCGGGTCGTTCTCCTGTTCGAACGTTTCGTACTCCTCCGGTTCAGAATCAGAGTCATCTTGTGCAAACTCACCGAAGTCTCCTCGCTCAACTTCATCGTCTTCATCTTCTTCCTTCTCTATCTTTTCTTTATAGTCGTAGCGCCAGAGATGATCCATCTGCAATGGCCCCCATTCCCGCCAGTTTTCACTATCAGGTCCGGCCATGGTACTCCAAATGTGAGTGACGGTCATGCTATGACCACCACATGTCTTACAAGTGAACTCCCAGGATTGGTGATTGTTCATGGCTGTACTCCTACTATCCATCGTCATTGGCTGGATTGCGTTCATCCAGCGATGGGCAGTTCCCACGCAAACTTGCAGGGTATTTCCTCCTGCCTGGTTATGACTTTTTTATCAATTAAGGATAGGTTGCCTAACTACCTTCAACGATCAGGACCAGCGTCTGTGCACCGGGAAGGTCGGCAGAGACTCGATCTGGTGCTTATCGAGCTTAAGGAACACGGTATCCTCGCGCGTATCTCCGATCGCCGAAACGGGGATGATCACATCCTTCTTTCCCCACAGATGTCCTTCTCGCATCACCAAATGAGTAATGTGGCCGTTCTTCGGGTTGACCGCGAATTCGTCGACGTGCCCAATATCACCATCTGTCGCCTCTACGCGTGTACCACGGCGCACAGCCAGCTCCCCCGGTGGGATCTGTTGAGATTTCACGGACTCGTATTCTGTTCTTTCAGCAGTCACATAGGGTAAGTAGTAGTATGATCCCCCTCCATACATACCACCAGGATACCTGAAATTTACATCGGGTACCTTCTCTTCGACAAACGTCGTTTTGATAAACGGATCCATCTTCTCCAAATCCGCTTTGCTGCAGCGCAGTCGAATCGTATCAGCTGTAGTTTCGGTCACAGAATCGACCGGCACAATGTACTCTGTGTTGGGAGACGAATCCTCTTTCACTACCAAATGGGTCACCTGGTCGATCACCGGGTTTATTAGCACATACGCAGAGCGTCCACAGATACCATCCGTACACTCAACCTGAGCTTTTAAAGGGATTTCCATTTTGCACCTCCATGAATAAATTATCCGGATTTCAACATTCCGACATCCGGTTGGTCTAGGTCAAATTGCCAACCATGAATCCATCATAGGACGAATACCCATCGGCCGCATCCATCGGCTGGGGAGTGTTTATCTCCCCCAGTTGGGGGGTAGGATATCGTCTGCCGTCACGCTGATTCGTTTCCAAATCGCGCCATTGGTGGGACAGCATCGACCCGTGGCCGGCCGACAGGACAAAGCGATCGCGGTCGAACCATTTGGGGTTGGAGGGATTGTGCTTGAGGAAACACGTCCACAACACGTACGCAAAAGAGGCTGCACCCATCGGAAAACCGGATGCCCGCTGTTGGCTTTCTGGACCGCATCGATCGATAAAAAACGAATCGTATTGATGGATAAATTGTCCAGATCAACGGGTGATGAAGCCTTTGAAATATTTTTACTCACTCCTGATCTCCTTTGACAGGTCGTCTGTCCGGTTTGGCTACCTCGGTATCATTGACGATAGCAAGGGCTTCTTTCACGATATGATCCTGATGATCCGCTCCGGGGAAGCTTCCTGCATAAGTCTTGTCAATATTCTTAGTCCCTGACGGACGAGCCGCGCCGTACGCTAAGCTTTCCCTTTCCCTCTGCACTCTGGCCCTAACTCGCAAGTAGTTTACGGATCGTTTGCAATTCTTTGCGGCGCGCTTTATCCGCTTCCGGATAACTCATCTCGAATTCGTTCAGCGTATCGAGGATAACTTGGGAAACAATCAGGCGTGCGTTCTCTTTGTCATCGGCGGGGACGACATACCAGGGCGCTTCCCTTGTGCTTGTGGCACTCAGGCACGCCTCGTACGCCTTCCGGTAATGACTCCATAATTTCCGCTCTTCGATGTCAGCGAGACTGAGTTTCCAGTTCTTTTCCGGCTCATCAATCCGTTCGAGAAAGCGCTTTCGCTGTTCATCTTTCGATAGGTGGAGGAAGAATTTGATGATCCGGGTTCCGTTCCGATAAAGATGGTTCTCCAGATCCACGATCGATTGATAACGCCCCTCCCAAATTGTTTCCTTGATTAATTCATCCGGCAGCTCATCGCCGTGGAGTATCTCCGGATGTACGCGAACGATCAGCACATCCTCGTAATAGGAACGATTAAAAATGCCGATGCGTCCCCGTTCCGGCAAGCGGCAGGTCGTGCGCCAAAGAAAATCGTGCTCCAGTTCCTCGGCACTTGGCTGTTTGAAACTAAAAACTTCGCAACCTTCCGGATTGACGCCGGACATTACATGCTTGATGGCGCCGTCTTTACCGGCGGCGTCCATGCCCTGGAAGATCAACAGCAGTGAATAGTCATTGGAGGCATAGAGCAGGCTTTGGAGCGCGCTCAATTTCCGGATGTGTTCAACAAGCATCTCTTCATATTGCTCCTTGGACTTATAGCAGGGCTTTACCCTCGTCGGCCATTTTTTAAGTTCGACCTTATCCCCTGCGCTCACTTGAAAATCCTTTGAATTGATATTCATATTTTCATCCTTTTGAGAAAGCGAACCGCGTTGTGTACACTTGTCTGTAGATGGGAGTCATCTTACCAACGTCGCCAGCGGGCCCTTGCTTGGGGCGACCACGTCCTCACGGTGGTTATAAGATCTTATCCATTCATTTGGGGTAGTTCCACTTCCAGTTCCGGATTTCCGGCATGTCTTCGCCGTGTTTGTCGATGTAGGCCTTATGATCCAGCAGCTTGTCGCGAAGATATTGTTTGGTGTATGCGGCGCGCGAACCCAAACCAGGCACCCGATCGATCACGTCGCCGACCAGGTGGAAACGGTCCAGCTCATTCAACACCACCATGTCGAACGGTGTTGTCGTGGTGCCCTCTTCCTTAAAGCCGCGAACGTGCATGTTATCATGATCGGTACGGCGATACGTGAGTTCATGGATTAGCAAGGGATACCCATGAAAGGCGAAGATGATTGGCTTGTTCTTGGTAAAGAGGACATCGAAGTCCTTGTCGCTCAGCCCGTGAGGATGCTTGCTCTTCGGCTGCAGAGTCATCAGATCCACCACGTTGATGACACGGATCTTCAGCTCCGGGAAGTGCTGCCGCAGGATCTCGACCGCAGCCAGCGTCTCCAGCGTTGGTACGTCACCGCAGCAAGCCATGACCACATCAGGGTCGCCACCTTTGTCATTGCTGGCCCATTCCCAGATACCCAGCCCAGCCGTGCAGTGCTTGATGGCAGCATCCATGTCCAGCCATTGCAGTTCTGGTTGTTTGCCTGCGACAATCACATTGACATAATTACGACTTCGTAAGCAATGGTCGGTGACCGACAGCAAGGTATTGGCATCTGGCGGTAGATACACGCGGATGATGTCTGCCTTCTTGTTCATCACGTGGTTAATGAAACCCGGGTCCTGATGGCTGAATCCGTTGTGGTCCTGCCGCCACACGTGCGACGAGAGCAGGTAGTTCAGGGAAGCAATCGGTCGCCGCCACGGAACGTGGCTTGCCACCTCAAGCCACTTGGCGTGCTGGTTAAACATCGCATCGATGATATGGATGAATGCTTCGTAGCATGAGAAGAAGCCGTGGCGGCCGGTAAGCAGGTAACCTTCAAGCCAACCTTCGCACTGATGTTCGCTCAACATCTCCATCACCCTGCCATCGGGGCCGACGTGGTCGTCGGTGGGAATAATGTCCGCAGTCGAGCAGCGGTTCGTAACCTCGAACACGGCGTTCCAGCGGTTTGAGGTGGTTTCGTCCGGGCTGAAGACGCGGAAGTTGTGTGTATCAGCGTTGACCTGGAGCACGTCGCGGATGAACTGACCCTGGATGCGTGTGGATTCGGCTTGCACGACGCCAGGTTCAGAGACCTTTACCGCGTAATCACGGAAGTCCGGCATTTTCAATTCTTTAAGAAGGAGGCCTCCGTTGGCATGTGGGTTCGCCCCCATTCGCCGTTCGCTCTTGGGCGCCAGCTCAGCCAGTTCCGGAATGAGCCTGCCGTTCTTGTCGAATAATTCTTCGGGTTGGTAACTCTTCAACCACGCTTCAAGTATTTTCAGGTGTTCGGGCTTGGTCGCGAACTCTTCCACCGGCACTTGATGTGCACGAAATGTCCCTTCAACCGCTTTGCCGTCGACCATCTTCGGGCCAGTCCAGCCCTTCGGTGTGCGCAGGACGATCATGGGCCAGCGCGGGCGTTCGTTGAACCCGTTGGCGCGGGCGTCGTGTTGGATGCGTTGAATCTCGGTGATCACGGTGTCGAGGGTGGCAGCCATGAGCTGGTGCATCTCCTGCGGATCGTCGCCCTCGACGAAATACGGGATGTAACCGTAGCCGCGGAAGAGCGCTTCAAGCTCGTCGTGGGGAATGCGGGCCAGCACGGTGGGGCCGGAAATTTTATAGCCGTTCAAGTGCAGGATGGGCAGCACGGCTCCGTCCTGGACGGGATTTAGAAATTTGTTCGAGTGCCAGCTGGTGGCCAGGGGGCCGGTTTCCGCCTCGCCATCGCCCACGACGCAGGCAACTAGCAAATCGGGATTGTCAAACGCGGCGCCGTAGGCGTGCACCAGGGAATAGCCAAGCTCGCCGCCTTCGTTGATGGAACCTGGCGTCTCCGGCGCCACGTGACTAGGGATGCCGCCAGGAAACGAGAACTGGGTGAAGAGCTTTTTCATACCCTCTTCGTCCTGCGAGATGTTCGGGTACAACTCACTGTAGGTGCCTTCCAGATATGTGTTGGCGACTATTCCCGGTGCGCCGTGACCGGGGCCGGTGACCATGATCATGTTCTGGTCATAGTTTTTGATGATCCGGTTGAGGTGGACGTAGATGAAGTTCAAGCCCGGCGTGGTGCCCCAATGGCCCATCAGTCGCGGCTTCACATGTTCCAGGGTCAACGGCTTTTTGAGCAGCGGATTGTCGTACAAATAAATCTGGCCGACCGATAGATAATTGGCCGCACGCCAATAGGCGTTCATCTTCCGCAGAAGATCGGGCGACAGTGGTTTGTCCGTGAGGTTATTCTTTTTCGTTTTCATCATAAATCTCCTTTCCTATCGTCAGGCCCAAAACACGGCAGACCATCTCTGCGATCATCCATTCCTCGTCCGTGGGTATGACCCGGACAATGGCCCGACTGGCCTCCGAGGAAATCACGGTGGCGCTGGCCGTATTTCGTTTTTCTTCTATGTCGATTCCAAGAAATCCCAGCCCCTCGCAGATCCGGGCCCGGATGACGGGTGCGTTCTCCCCGATGCCTCCCGTGAACACCAGCGTATCCAGTCCACCTAGCGCCGCGGCGAAGGCACCGATCCATTTCTTCACCTGGTAACAAAACAGCGCGACCGCCTCGGCTGCCCGCACGTCTTCAATTTCGTGCTCGAGCAAGAGCTGCATGTCGGAACTGGTTTCAGAAACGCCGAGCAACCCAGACTGGAAATTAACCATTTCATTGAAATTTTTAGCGCTGATTTTTTCAGTGCGCGCCAGGTACCAGACCAGACCGGGATCGAGATCGCCTGAGCGGGTGCTCATCGGCACACCTGCGATTGGCGTGAGACCCATGCTGGTGTCCACGGATTTGCCCTCGTAGACGGCAGCCAGGCTCGCGCCGTTGCCGAGGTGAGCAAGAATGACCCGACCTCGCGCTGCTTGCGGTCCAGCTATGCGCGCCAGCTCCTCCATCAGAAACGCATAGGACAATCCGTGAAACCCGTAACGGCGCACGCCCTGGGCCTCGTAGCGGCGCGGGATCGGTAGCAATTGGGCAACGCGCGGCAGGTCGTGGTGAAAGGCCGTATCGAAACAAGCCACTTGCACCAGATCGGGAAACCGGCGAAAAAACGCCTCGGTCAGCAGAATCTCTTCCGGCAGATGTTCGGGATCGAATGGTTGAAGCTGGTGTAACTCGTCAACCATTGCCGTTGTGATTCGCTGTGGTTCGCTGTACCTCGGTCCGCCATGCACCACGCGATGCCCGACCGCGGTCAACTCCCCACGCCGGATTCGTTCCTCGATCCAATCCATCAATACCCCAACTGCCGCCGTGTGATTCGCCGCAACCACTGACCGGGTGAAGTTGTCGGATTTGTTCAAACCTTTCACCACAAACGTAGCTTCCGGCTGTCCAATGCGCTCAATCCTACCGGCCAGGATCCGCCGCAATACGTGGTCGGCATCGAACAGAGCGAACTTGATGCTCGACGATCCGCCATTGATGGTCAGAACACGTGCATTAGTTGGTTTCACTGATGAAACTTCCATCGTTCTACAACCTCCAGAAAGGCTACAAGTACTGACGATTTCGAAATCGAATCACCGCTGCCATAGGATGCGAGCGGTCTCCAGGGGGATCGCAGCGCTGTCGTGCTGCGGAATGACCCGCGCCGTATAGTCCGTGGCTGGGCGCGTCGCGGGCACCTGCGCTCTAAAGAGATAACTGTTTGCATCCGTCAATGGCTGACCGCGCCTCATCTTATGCCGTGCCGGCTTGCCGCCGTTCACTCCGTCAGCGAATAGTTCCACCTGTACACTATTTGGGTCAAGGCTGCCGAGATAGACCTCAACTTCGAAAGCGTACCTTCTCGCCTCACTCACAACCTTCACTTCACCGAAGCGGAGCGTGGCCCATTTCTGGTCCAGAGTGTGCTGCCAATTGACCACCTGTGCACCCACCACACCTTTATCAGCCGCGCGCTTACGATAGGCCGAAGCGGCCGGGATGTAATGTCCTTCCGTGTACTCGCGTACGGCGCGGTTGGCAGAAAACTGTGATGTTAACCGCGCCATGCTTTCACGCATACGCGCTACCCAGGCTGTGGGAATACCTTGCTTATTGCGGTTATAAAACTCGGGGACCACCTCGTATTCGAGCAGATCGTAAAGTGCCGCGGCTTCCGCAGCATCCCAGGATGGATCGTCGCCATGCTCCTTCCCATCCCCCAATGCCCACCCCACCTCAGGCGTGAAAGCTTCCGACCACCAGCCATCCAACTCCGAAAGATTGATACCGCCATTGGCGAGCACTTTCATTCCGCTCGTTCCACAGGCCTCCCAGGGCCGTCGTGGCGTGTTGATCCAGACATCCACCCCCTGAACCAGATGTTCGGTCAAAAGCATGTCGTAGTCACTGAGGAAGATCACATGGGGGCGCACCTCGGGCCGTCGAATAAAATGGATCCATTCCTGAATTAAAGCCTGCCCCGCCTGGTCCGCCGGATGGGCCTTGCCGGCCAGGATGAGCTGCACAGGCCGCCGAGAATCGCTCAATAGGCGAAGCAGCCTCTCCGGGTCGTGCAGCAGCAGGTTCGGTCTCTTGTAGGAGGCAAAGCGGCGGGCGAAGCCCAGCGTCAGTGCGTTTGGATCAAACAGATGCTTTGCCTCGTCGACCGCCTTGGGGGACGAGCCTGAGGCGGTCAGCTGCAGGGACAACTGCTGGCGCGCGTAATCGATGAGAGACTGGCTGGCAGCAGTCCGAAATTGCCAGAGCCTGGCGTCGGAGACGCGGCGAATGTTCTGATCCAGGGTTTCCGTTGTACCCTGCCAGCGATCTTTGCCACAAGCTTCCGTCCAAAGATCATCGGCTGCCGCCGATTCCCAACTCGGCATGTGAACTCCGTTGGTCACGTGTCCAACCGGCACTTCGGATTGCGGCCAGTGTGGAAAGAGAGGCTCAAAGAGCTGCCGGCTCACCTTCCCGTGCAGGCGACTAACGCCATTAACCGCCCCGCTCCCGCGGATCGCCAGATAGGCCATGTTGAAACTTTCGGACGGGTCGTCCGGGTTCTGCCGGCCCAGGGCCAGCAGATCGTGGAGGCTGATGTCGAGCTTTTGCCCGGCGTAGCCACCCAGGTATTGCTGGATGAGGGCCGGATCGAAGCGGTCAAAACCGGCAGCTACTGCCGTGTGGGTGGTGAAGAGGTTACCCGCTCGCGTGACAGCCAGTGCCACTTCGAAGGGCTGTCCCGTCTCATTCATGAAGCTCAGGGCGCGTTCCAAGACGGCGAAGGCTGCATGCCCTTCATTCAGGTGGCAGACTTCCGGATGGATGCCGAGGGCACCGAGAAGCCGCCATCCGCCGATCCCGAGGAGCAGTTCTTGCTTGAGGCGCAGTTCCGGTCCGCCTCCATAAAGTTCGCTGGTAATGCCTCTGTGAGCAGGATAGTTCGCCGCGTCATTGCTGTCCAGCAGATAGAGTTTTACTCTGCCGACCTGGACCTGCCAGGCGCGCAGCCAGACCGAGTAACCGGGTAAGGCGATCTCCAACCGCAACCACTCCCCGTTCGGTTGGCGCAACGGTGTGATCGGCAACTGTCCGGGATCGTTATACGGATAGAGGGCTTGCTGTGCGCCGTCCTTGTCGATCACCTGCCTAAAATAGCCTTGCTGGTAGAGCAGTCCTATGCCGATCACCGGCACACCCAGATCGCTGGCGGATTTGAGCTGATCACCGGCTACATTGCCAAGTCCGCCCGAATAAATGGGGAGAGCTTCGCTTAGCATGAATTCCATGCTGAAATAAGCGGCACAGGTCAGGGGAGCCTGGGAATGATTTTTCTGAAACCAGGCAGGTGCCTCCGCCTCCTGCCGCCTGGTTTGAATAAGGCTATCAACGCTTTTACGGAAAACGGGATCGGCAGAAACGCGCTCGATCTGGTCCCGCGAAACTGTCTGTAACACAACCCAGGGGTTGTGGGTGAGTTCCCACAGCGCAGAATCCAGCTGCCGCCATACTTCGTCGGCGGCATGATTCCACGACCAGCGCAAGTCCAGGGCCAACTCGGCAAGGGAATCAAATCCCTCGACTTCCATGGGTAGAAGGCTGTAGATCGGATGACTGGCACGCGTTGGTTTGCTCATGACCTCTCCTTCTCCTTTGCCTTGGCCGTAGATCTCAATTGCGCCGTCCCCGATGTCAAAGCCTCGCTGACGATGGTCTGCGCGTCCTCCTGGATGCGCTTCAGGTGATCGGCATCGCGGAAACTTTCTGCATAGATCTTATAGATATTCTCGGTCCCGGATGGACGCGCTGCGAACCATCCGCTCTCAGCCACCACCTTCAACCCTTCGATGGGAGCGCCATTACCCGGCGCGGTGGTCAGGATGGCCTGGATTCTTTCGCCCGCTAGGTCTTTGGTTCGGACCTGCTGCGGCGAGAGTTTTGCCAGGATTACCTTTTGTTCCGGAGTGGCCGGGGCGTCGATCCGCTCATAAACCGGTTCGCCAAATTCGCGTGTGAGATCGCGGTAGATCTCGCCAGGATCGCGCCCCATTCGGGCGGTGATCTCCGCGGCGAGTAAAGCCAGGATGATCCCATCCTTGTCTGTCGTCCAGACATTGCCATCCAGACGGGTAAATGACGCCCCGGCACTCTCCTCGCCGCCAAAGCCCAGCGAGCTGTCGAGCAGGCCGTCCACAAACCACTTGAAGCCGACCGGCACCTCGTAAAGCTTACGGCCAAGTTTTGCGGTGACACGATCGATCATCTGGCTGCTCACCAGCGTTTTGCCGACTGCCGCGGCCTTGGGCCACTTCGGCCGGTGCTGGAAGAGGTAGTAGACGGCCACCGCAAGATAGGGATTGGGGGGAAGCAATCCCGCCATGCGCGTAACGATCCCGTGCCGGTCATGGTCCGTGTCACAGGCAAAGGCGATCGCGTATTGATCCTTCAAGTCGATCAAGCGCTGCATAGCGTAGGGTGAGGAGGGATCCATGCGGATCTGGCCGTCCCAATCCACCGTCATGAAACGGAAGGTGGGATCGACAGCCTGATTTACCACCGTCAGATCCAACCCGTAACGTTCGGCGATCGGTTCCCAGTAGTGGACTCCTGCCCCGCCGAGTGGATCGACTCCCAGGCTGATCTTAGCGGCACGGATCACGTCCATATCCAGAACATTGGCAAGATCAGAGATGTAGGCATGAAGATAATCGTAGCGGTGGGTCGTGTCCGCGCGCAGGGCCTTCTCACGAGAAATCCTTTTCACACCCTTTAGCCCGCTCTCCAGAAATTCGTTTGCCTTGGCTTCGATCCAGCCGGTGATGACGCTTTCCGCCGGTCCCCCGTTCGGCGGGTTGTACTTGAAGCCGCCGTCATGGGGCGGATTATGGGAAGGTGTGATGACGATTCCATCGGCGAGTCCGTTTGTGCGTCCGTGGTTGTGGGTAAGGATCGCAAGGGAAATGGCAGGTGTCGGGGTATATTCGTCCCCTTCTGCGATCATCACCTCGACATCATTGGCGGCCAGCACTTCCATTGCACTGGCCAGCGCCGGCACAGAGAGCGCATGCGTGTCCATACCTAGGTAAAGAGGGCCATCGATATTCTGTTGTTTTCGGTACAGGCAAATGGCCTGACTGATGGCAAGGATATGCCATTCGTTAAAAGATTTCTCGAAAGCCGAACCGCGATGCCCGGAGGTGCCGAACGCGACCCGCTGTTCCGGGACGGAGGGATCAGGTGTGTCTGCATAATAGGCAGTGAGGAGATCGGGTATATTGACCAGCGAGCCTGGCTCAACAGGCTTTCCTGCAAGAGGGCTGACTTCCAAAGGTTCCTCCGTGGTATAAGTGTTTCCCCTTTGTGAATGCTCGTTTGATTCGAGCCCGAGGGGTTCAGAATGTGATCACATTAAAAAACAATCCAAAGAATAGGGAATCCACCTCCTGCCCCGTCCTCAATCACCGTATTTTCGATAGAACCAAGTCTTCACCAACTGGGTGAGGATTACGTAACACACCAACAGCCCTGCCAAAAGCAGCCAGTAGAGGTGCGGCAGGGCCACAAATCCGAGTGTTCTTGCCAGGGGTGAAACGGTCAGCCAGGCGCTCACCGTAACGATGATCAGAGAAGTGGCGATCAGCGGCCAGCTGGCCCGGCTCTGGATGAACGGGATCTTCTTCGTGCGGATGACGTGGATGATCAGCGTCTGGGTAAAGATCGACTCCACAAACCAGCCGGTTTGGAATAACGCAGGATTATTCCAGGCACGGAACACGTAAATCATGATCCAGAATGTGGCGTAATCGAATATAGAACTGATCGGCCCAATGAAAAGGATGAAGCGCGTGATCGATCCCATCGTCCACTTGCGCGGTTTTGTCAGCCAATCGGCGTCCACTCTGTCCGTGGGAATGGTGGTTTGCGAGAAGTCGTAAAGCATGTTGTTAGTCAGCACCTGGATCGGCAGCATGGGCAGGAAAGGCAGGAACGCGCTGGCTCCCACCACGCTGAACATGTTGCCGAAGTTGGAACTCGCTGCCATATTGATGTATTTGGTGATATTGCCAAATACACGGCGGCCTTCCAGTACGCCCTGCTCCAACACCAGCAGGCTGTTCTCCAGCAGGATGATATCGGACGACTCCTTGGCGATGTCCACAGCGCTGTTCACGGAGATGCCCACGTCTGCGGCTTTCAGAGCAGGAGCGTCGTTGATGCCATCACCCATGAAGGCGACGACGTGGTCCTTGCTCTGTAAGGCGTGCACGAGTTTCTCTTTCTGGGCCGGGACCAGCTTGGCGAAAATGCTCGTCACACTGGCAGCTTCGGCCAGTTCTGCTTCGCTCATGGCCTCGATTTGTGAGCCGAGCAGGATCTTATCCACCGGCATGCCCACCTGTTTGCAGATATAGGCGGTGATGATTTCATTATCGCCGGTCAGGATTTTTACATCCACATTCAGGGCCTTCAGCCGCTTAAGGGCCTCCGCCGCGCTCTCCTTGGGCGGGTCCAGGAAGGCCATGAAGCCAAGCAGGGTCATATCGGATTCGTCCTGGACCGTATAAATGGGCTCAACGTTGCCGCCAGGCATGATTTTGTAGGCTATGGCAACGACGCGAAAGCCCTGAGCGTTCAAATTCTGTACAAGAAGCTTGCGGTGGGCGTCGTGCTCCGGGGTTACATCCAGCACTTTCCCTTCGGCTTCCACACGCGGCGAAAGGCGCATGATCTCCTCCACCGCGCCCTTGCAGATCAGGAGGTGCTGCTTCTGGTTGTCCTCCACGATGACGGACATGCGCCGCCGCTGAAAATCGAAGGGGATTTCATCTATCTTGCGGTAATCCGTTTTAACCTTAAGGTCCTCCTCCAGGTGGCCGTACGCGAGGACAGCCACATCCATTAGGTTTTTCAGGCCAGTCTGAAAATAGCTGTTCATATACCCGTACTGCAGGACGCGCTCGCTATCGTTGCCGTGTACGTCCAGATGTTTCTCCAGTACGATCTTGCCCTCGGTAAGGGTGCCGGTCTTGTCGGTGCACAGCACATCTGCCGCGCCGAAGTTCTGGATGGCGTTCAGGCGTTTGACGATGACTTTCTTGCGGGCCATCTCCAGGGCGCCCGTCGACAGGTTGACGGTCACGATCATGGGAAGCATCTCGGGTGTCAGCCCGACGGCCACAGCCATTGCAAACAGGAAGGCTTCCAGCCAGTTGTGCTTGGTCAGCCCGTTGATCAGGAAGACGGCCGGCACCATCACGGCCATGAAACGGATCATCAGCCAGGTGAACTTATTGACGCCCTTGTCGAAGCTGGTCAGTTGGCGCTGCCCGACAATGCTGGCGGCCAGCGAGCCAAAGTAGGTAAGGTCCCCAGTATGGATAACGACTGCCGTTGCTGTGCCGCTTTCCACGCTCGTGCCCAGGAAGCCGATATTCGGCAGATCGAGCGGATTACTAATCTCTCCGGACGCCAAAGGCGCTTTTTTCTCTACCGGAACGGATTCACCGGTCAGGGGTGCCTGGTTCAAGAACAGGTCCTTGGCGGAAAGCACCCGGACGTCGGCTGGAACCATGTCCCCGGCGGTCAGACGAACGATGTCCCCCGGCACTAAGAGCGAAAGCGCCACTTCGGATTCCTTGCCATCCCGCACCACGGTGGCGTTGGTGTTGACCAGGGCTTTGAGTTTTTCTGCGGCATTGTCGGCACGACTCTCCTGGAAGAAGCGCAGCACAATGCCCACTAAAACGATCACGAAAATGACGATCATCGCCCGCACATCGCCGGTCACGTAAGAAAGGATGCCCAAGGCCGTCAACAGGATGACCAGCGGATTCTTGACGTTGTCCAGCAGGCGCGTCATCGGCGAATGGGGCTTTTCGCGGGCGATCTGATTTAATCCATAGCGTTTGACACGCGCCTCGGCTTCCGCTGCGCTCAAGCCGCTCAACTGCGACTCAAGCTCCTTGAGGACTGCGTCGCCATCCGCGTGCGCCTTTTCAATGAGTTGAGCAGTGACCGCGGCCTGGTTTGCGCCAACAGGATTTCCTTTGGCTTTCGATCGACTCTTCAGCAAACCCATTTTTCCTCCGTGGTACACACCGGACGGCAACTAACGGGCAATCAGACAGAGCGCAGCCTCAAAATGCAGGCCGGGTTCTCTCGATCGGTCGTTTCTACATGCAACAGCCAGGCAGCCAATCGTCTAGGCCTGGGCCTCTGCCTCAGCCTCGACCTGACCCAACCGTGTTTAGTAATCCCGTATCTCCTTCATGTGCGCCCATGCAATTTTCCCGTGAGCAGCGGGTCATCGGCGGTACCATTCGTCTGCGGGTCACATGCGCCGTGTTCGAGCTCCACCTCGAGCCCTCGCCGAAACTACTAAAAGTCGATTTGCATCCGGTCAAGACCGAGCTGGATCCCGATAGCACGAGCTTGCTGAGTTGAGAATTATTGTTTGTCGTTTATGGGAGCCTCACGTTTCTTTGTGTGCCTGCACCAGTTATTTTGTGTTAATCGTCTTGACATGCTCTAAGTCTTAAAGTGCTGTCGGACTTTGGCCGCGATCTGGCGATCTGTCATCTTGTCTTCGGTTTCAACAGAAAGGATCTGTCCTTTGATTTCTTCGTGCTGAAGACGATTTTCCAGCTCTCCTTTTGCCTCACCAGGGCCAAATATCTGAATGGAGTCTGCATCACGAATAATCGCAATGATCTCATCATAATATTTGTTGAGATCATTTCCAAATTTTCTGTCCCTCTGATCTTCTGAGGTCACCTCTTTTAATCCTTCTGGAATTTTAGAATGTGACCTGCCAGAGTAGCGGATATGTTTTCCATTGTTTGAGATCAAATGGACGATTTCTTCTCCACCCTCTGTAAGAATTACGATGATCGCAACCCGATGGTCTACCCACAAACCAATTTCCTTTTTCATGAGACTCTCCTTATCCATGTCTGGGCGAATTGATTTTTTTGAGATCGACGTATCCCATTTCAACGTTTATGTCGATCAACTGCACAGGGCCCGGTCGTCAACATCAATCCCATCGAATCCGCTGATCAGTTTTCTTTCAACAGGAACGTTAATTGGCCGGGCCCATGTATCTTTTACGGTGTGGATGGTGTGATGATTCCCTATGCAAGCGGCATCTGCCAGAGGAGTGTTTTAATGATGGCTGAACTCACTCAAGGTACGCAAAAGGCTGATCACGTCGTCTCGGCCCAGCACGCCTTGGATCTGATCGCCCACCATAACGGGCAGCTGGTTGACGCCGTCCCGGTCCATTTCACCAAGAGCATCTACCAGCTCCGCCTCAGGCCGTATCCATTTCATTTTTGCGACTGGTATCATCACCTGGGCGGCTGTAGTGGTTAACCATTCAGAAGGTTGAATGGCTTTGACATTATGCAACGTCAGTAAGCCATCAACTCGGTCATCCTGTTTGACCACTAAACTGCGCTGGCCATTCCCCAGGATGTGTTTGGTGATCAGTTGTTCCAAGGTGGTATCGGGCAAGATTGCGGTGTAGTCGCGACGCATGGTGTCCGCTGCAAGGTGGCCGGCTAACAGGTCATGGATTGTTTGCTGGTGGACCTGTGAGGAGGCAGCGCTTTCCAGGAACCAACCGATGAAGGCAATCCATAAGCCATTGCCGAAATTGCCGGTGAACATCTGCCACACACCCAGGAGGATGAATAGAAATGCGATAATTCGACCTAAATTAGCGGCGATTAGAGTAGCCCGGCGTAAACTTTGTGTGGTCCCCCAGACGATGGCTCGAAAGACGCGACCACCGTCCAATGGGAAACCCGGGATCAAATTAAAGAGAGCCAAGGCGCCGTTTATATAAGCCAGGTACATGGCAATCGCAAGCAGCGGGCTAAATGCGCCAACAAGGGGTTGCAGCAATCTGAAGAGAATGGCGAGAGCAAAACTCGTAATAGGGCCGGCAATGGCGATCCAGAATTCTGCGATGGCACTGGGTGGTTCGGCCCCGATTTGGGCAACACCTCCAAACACGAAGAGCGTGATGCTACGCACCGGAATTTTATAGCGTAATGCCACCACTGAATGTCCCAGCTCATGCACCAACACACTGACAAACATTAAGATCACTGTTGCTGCGCCCACGATCCAATATTGGGCCAAGGGCCAGTTTTTGAATTCCGCGGGGAAGTAACTGGTGGCCAACGACCAGGTAAGCAGGGCAAAAATTAAAAACCACGAATAATCTAATCCGATCGGGATCCCGAGAATGTGCCCGAGGGAAATTGAACTTCGATTCATATTGGATATACCTCTCCTGGAACTATTATTGTGAGGAAAATCAGTTCACATGCAAGGCAGCGACCTGGCGGAAATGAAAACCGTAGATCGCGAATGTGATCGCCAAGGGGAACAGTCGTGGACGCCGGAACAAGGTCCAGAAAAAGAGCCGCCAGTACTGGACGCGTTCGACGCCGCGGATACCCAGTTGGTAAATGGACCGCCACAGGGCCAGCACATATTGCGGCTCCAGTTGGATCCTGATTTTGGGCGGCTGGTACTCGCGCAGAAATGTCAAGACGCGTTCGTAATAGAATTGGGGGGCATAGATCTGGCTGAGAATCTTTCGATACCCTTCCCGCAGCGGTTCCATACCCATCTTGGGGATGATATTGGTCGAGCCGTCGACATTATCACCAGAAAATTCATTGATCAGGCGGCCTTCTTTTTGCATGCGCTCGTACAGGCGCGTTCCTAGAGGGGCTTGCAGCAGCCCGACCATGGCCGTGACAATGCCGCTCTTTTGGATAAAATCGATCTGCTGTTGGAAGATTGAGGGGGAATCGTTGTCGAACCCAACAATGAAACCACCCTGAACCTGGAGACCTGCACGCTGGAGCTGCTTGACGCTCTCCACCAGATCGCGGCCCTTGTTCTGGTTCTTGCTGCATTCGGCCAAGCTTTCCTCATTGGGCGTCTCGATGCCGACAAATACCGTGTCGAACCCGGCTTGTACCATAAGCCTGAGCAGCACTGGATCATCGGCCAGGTTGATGGAAGCTTCTGTGCTGAACGGCATCCCGGTTTTACCCTTGCGCCATTCAATTAGGGCCGGCAGCACTTCGGACTTGATATGCTTCTTGTTGCCGATAAAGTTGTCATCCACGAAGAAGATGCTCTTGCGCCAGCCCAGCGCGTAGAGGCTGTCCAATTCGGCGATGATCTGCGCTGCGGTCTTGGTACGCGGGCGATGACCCAACAGCGCAGTCACATTGCAAAAGTCACAATTGAAGGGACAGCCGCGCGAGAACTGAATACTGACCGTGTCATAGTATTTGAGATTCGCAATCTGCCAAAGCGGGGCAGGGGTTTGGTGAATATCGGGGTATTCCGTTGAGGCGTAGACGCGTCGAGCTTGGCCCTGTTCCAGGTCGGTCAGGAACGGTGCAAGCGTCGCCTCCGCCTCGTTCAATACAAAATAGTCTACCTCCGGGAACTGCTTATGTTCCATTGTGAATAGCGGCCCGCCTGCCACCACTTTCACGCCGGCTAATTTACAGCGATGGATGACGGCGTGCGCCGAATCACGCTGCACGACCATGGCGCTGACGAAGACATAATCGGCCCATTGGAGATCTTCTTGGGTCAGTTCGGTCACGTTGAGGTCAACCAGCCGTTTTTCCCATTCAGAAGGTAACATGGCCGCTACGGTTAGCAAACCTAACGGGGGCGCACCGGCCTTCTTTTTCACGAATCTCAGCGCATGTTTGAAACTCCAAAAGGTGTCTGGAAATTCCGGGTAGACTAGCAGGATCCTTAACGGTATCTCCGTCATGCAAACTCCTTCAAAAAGCCATTAAATACCAACGCCCGGGTAAGCCTTTAAAAAAGGCTTCCCACTTTTTTAGCTGAGAAAGTGGCTATTATCGAGACGGCGTGCAACCAAAGGGTTAAGCTCTTCTTCCACTTATCAGGCGTAATAGGACAATCAAGATCACTGCCCCGGCAAATGCAACCAGGATGGATTCCAGGTTGATGCCTGAGATCGGGTCGCCCATATGGAAGAAATGGGAAGCAATCCAGCCACCTAGCAATCCGCCGATCACGCCGACGACGATGTCACCGATACACCCGTAGCCGCTCCCCTTTACGATCAACCCGGCCAACCAGCCGGCGATCAAACCCACGACGATCCAGGAAAGTATTCCCATTCTTATCTCCTTGTTTTTTTTAAATCCTCAAGTTACGAGTTGAATCCGTCCGTTGCCCGGATATGCTGTACTCTTATGGCTATTTGGCAGATTTGTTAAACAATCTCCAAAGGCGTTTGGTTCTCTGCCGATTGGCCTTCTGCTCCGAAACTCTTTTTTTGAATTGCTCTTCATCAATGACCACGACTTCGGGCAGACCTTGAGCAGCGAGTTTGGAGGCGGCATCGTCCTTCAGTTTAATATCGTCAAAGACCTTCAAGAAGGCCTCCACGCCTCGGTGGACCAGCTTCTCTTCATCAACCCTATCAATAGCAGTGAGTGGCGCAGGCGTCATTTGCGGTTCTACCGCTTCCGGGAGTGGTTCATTGTTGTAGACTACACGGACAAAGAGCCTATCCCCATCCACGAAGGGGTAGTCGATGTGCGTCGGTAACATGTCGATCTGACCCCGATCAATAATGAAGGCGTAGCGGAGCCCATCGCTGTTGCATGACACTACTTGCAGGTGCAGATCATTCGCCAGGTCATGCAACAGGCGGGGATCGAAATAGTCGCTGAACGGAGTGGCGGTGTGTGTCGCGATGTATCTGGTGTTCAACACGGCAAACAACACGACCATTCCCGAATCCGGGTCCTGTGTCAACCGCCAGCGATTAAACTTCGGCGACAACCCCCACTGTGACAATATGGTTGGGACGCGGCCCCTAATCTGCCTCGCTTTTTGGCGAAAATGATGCGGGTCAATCATCTGGGTTATCATCGTCATCCTTTTCACGATTTAACAATTTGCGTTTGATCTCATCCAGCCAGCCGCGCACTTGATTGTCTGGCTTCGCAGGCGGATACCGGCTATCGACAATATTGCCCTCAGGTGGAAGGAACCTGTCCTGCGGCTCGCTTCGGTCGACCGGAGGTTGCAGAATCTCAATCGGTTGTTCGGCGATACGTTGGCGGTTCTGCTTTATTTTCAACCAGCGCCAGAATCCCCAAAGGCAAAAGCCTGCGAAGAGTACCCCGAAAATCGGCAGACACCACATCCACAGGAATGTAATCGGAGCCTGTCTTTGTTCCTCGCGCTGGCGTGACTGGTCTGTGTACCATTGGGATGTAGCTACCGCGGATTGAGTTTGTGTGGCGATCAGGTTGGCGACGGCCGTCTGAGTGCTAGCAGCAAGATCGTTCTTATATTGCTGAGTCATCATGGCTTCTGCACTCTGAGTTCCCGCTGCTTCAGTGACTTGCAGATTATATGCTGCCTGGGTTTGCATGATCGCATTCTGGGCTAGAGCGGCGCTCTGCGTTGAACTGGCTGAATTCACAGTCGCCTGTACATTGGCGCGCACAATTTCGGCGGTAGCCGCTATCTGAGCCGCAAGGATATTGGCACTATTTTGTTCCTGAGTCTGGGCCGCGCTCAATGTTGCATTGGCTGAATTCAAGGTTGCCTGAGCGTTGGCGAGCACAAATTCGGCGGTAGCTGCTGCCTGATTATTGGCGGAAATTATTTCCTGGGTCTGTGCGGCGGCCAGAGTTGCCTGGGCACTTATTTCTTCAGGAGTACCTAAAGGCATCGCAACGGGCAAGGGGGTCTCTGGCTGGACCCCACAGGCAACCAGGATGAGCAACACCAATACCAATCCCCAAATAGCAGTAATGCGCAAATTACGGCGCATAATATTCATGCTAGTCTTCCAATCCAGAAAGATGAGATGTTGGCCGCCGCACAAGCGAAAACGCGAGATTAGCCGGCAGGAACCTACACAGCATCTTTCAGCCCTTTGAGAATTCTCACTTTTATCACCTTGCGCGCTGCTTTTGCCTTGTAGGTCATCGGCGCTTTGGTGAATGGGTTTACACCTTCGTGCTCGCGCGTGGCAGGCTTGTCAACGACAATCAGTTTCAACAAGCCCGGGATGATAACTTCGCCCGGTCCTTGTTTGCCAAGTTGCTGGGCAACCATCGCGTTGAGCGTATCGAGCGCTAACGTGGCTTGCTTCTTGGTGAGGCCGCTTTTCTCAGCCAGGGTAGTCACGAACTGGGACTTGCTCATTCTTTTGTTAGACATTTCATATCTCCCTTTTTTAGTATTCCTTCTTTGGACTGTAACAAGCTTTTTCACTAACCGTCGGCTTGCGAAATTTGCTCAACCATTTAGGCGGTTTTTTCCGGCTTATCAACTAGTACACGATCAAGATCGTATATATGGCGTGAGGCCGCTTTTTTACCTACTTAATGTCATATATGGGTACCCTTTTCAATTAGTTCTAAACAAGTACCTGGAACTGATGGTCCAATCGAATTACAGAGGACCTGAACCCATCCTACAACTAACGCCTCCGGACCACATCCATCACCCGGGGAGTTTTAATCTCCGCCAGTTGGGGGAGGCTCCATTAGAAGTGCAGTACGAGCCAATAAGGATCCACCAGAGTTGCGAGAATCCCCCAGACTGATCCAAGTACTATCCCTGCGATGACATCTCTAGGGTAGTGCGCGCCCACGTAGATCCGCGTAAAACCGACCAGGGCTGCGACTCCATAAAGGGCAGCAGTGGTTATGATTCCAAACCGGAAGTAGTGGATGAGAAGCGTCGTCAGGAAAAATATCTGGGCAGTATGACCACTGGGGAAGGAATCGCCTTTTTCCCGCCAGCCGATGACGCGTGTGTTAACAAGAGCAAGAAATGGACGGTCCCGATCAGATAACGCCTTGATCATTTCCACCAATAACCAGAGCGTGAGGGTGCCGAGGATGATCTCTAGGGCCACGCGGCGAAAGTTCAATAGGAAAAAAAGGAGTGCGGCGGTAAATGCAGCCAACATATTGCCAAGCTGTGTTGCGAGCCAAAACAAGCGATCCAGCCACTTGGGATAAGCGTGTATGTTAAGAAGCATGAAAACCCGGGTGTCCAGGCGCTGACCGGCTGACCAAATCAAGGACAATGTCACCAGCGCAAACAGGGAAAGCAGGACGACCAGCCCTCGTTGGGCGCTGAACGCCGTCCATAATCTCGCCCGTGCCCCGCCCGGCAGCCAGATGAAAAAGAATACCAATCCTGTCACCAGAAGCAACAGGTAAGCGGGCTGTCGTCGATGGGTAAACCAAGAGGAGATGCGGTTTGCCACCGGGGGCAAAGGAACTGGTTCTGGAGAGCTATGATTCATCGGGTGCCAGCTTTGGATCGACCACTGACGTCGTTGCACCCTGTCCTGTGAGCTCTGTGCCAGCCATAACTGTCAAGGCGCGCGGGTGAATATGAACGGATAATGAACCCTGGCCTAACAGGATGCCGTCAGCAAGTACAGGCATTCGCGGTTTTGAAATAATCGTTATATGTTTGGCGCGATAATGCCTGATGCCGGCATCCTCCACAAGGCCCCCGTGAGACAGAGCAGCGTAGGAGATCATGTTCAGTTTGCTCATATCCGAAAAGGTGAATACGTCCAAACGGCCGTCCCTGAAGGATACGTTCGGAGAAATCTGGAAGTGTGGACCGAGAAAGGGCATATTTGTGATCAACATCATATGCGCGGAGGTGGCGAGTTGCCTGTGCCCGTCCAGAACCACCCGCAGGCGCGAAGGTGTCGCAGAGACGAATGCTGATAACAATTCACCGATCATGGTCAGATTGCCATGCTGGATATCATCCGCCATGGGATATAAGTCCGACAGGAGACCCAGCGCCGCGCCTTCCAGAAACCAATGACGGGAATGACCGCAGTGGACGCGTCCCACATCGATCTTCAACCGGCGACCCTGGCGCAGTAGGGCGACGGAATTTGAGATATCCCCTGTGATCCCCAGGTTAAAAGCGAGGTTGTTTCGTGTCCCGGTGGGGATGATGCCGAGGGTCGCATCACTTCCTACCATGGCCCCTACGACGCTGTCGATAGTGCCATCGCCCCCGGCAACGACGATCAACTTGATGCCTGACTTGATTGCCCTATGGATGGCGTCCTCAATCCGGCTGTCAGGATGGATAATATAGACTTCCGGCAAAATAAGGTGGTTCTGCATTTCTGAGAGAATGCTAGCGAGCTGCTGGGGTGATTCTCCCGGTTGGCCGGAACCAAAATTAAAGATAAGCTTCGCTCGGATTGGGCGGTAAAAACCTGTTTTGAGTCTGCCTGATAGGTGCAATTGCATAAGTTTCCTCGCGCAGCCAGACCGTTAGCCACGGTGGTCGGTGATGATTACTTTGAGCGCACATTCCTTCATTCCAAGGTGCCTGGGCAAATCGTCAGGGCAGATCATCGCGAGCGGCTTCCTATTGATCCCCTGGTCCTGCAGGGGAGAACACCATCTAACAATCCAGGCCACCCGGTTAATATGACCAGGTGGAAAATTATTTTGTGGTTTAGCAAGATGGGGCCGTCATCCGCTTCGGCAGACCCGGTCTGATCGTCGAAGCGCGAGAGGTTTACATCACCCCGAGGAGATGCAATATGATGAGGATGACGGCGATCACGATCAGAATGTGAATCCAACCGCCGAAGCGCGGGAAGCCGGAACTGATATTCCTACCGAAAAAGCCGAGCAGCCACAGGATTACCAGAATTACGATGATCGCCCACAACATGAGATTTCTCCTTTTGAATGATCGATTGGAAGTCACCTGGTTACGCGACTGGGTGGCAGTGGACTAGCGGCCCAGCAGGATGAAGATGCCGGCCGCGATGGCGAGGATCGCCAGGATGATATCGAGGCCGTGGAGAGCCGGGATCAATGCAAACAGCCCCCAGGCAATGAGGAAGATGGCCAGCAAGAGCATGCCAATATTTCTGGTGATTTTCATAGTGGTTTTCCTTTCTAGAGTGAATGAGTGGCTGTCGGGTCCAGCGACCTTTGTCAGCCTCTAAACGGGATGCAGCCTGAATGATCTCAGGCAGCCTCGACCGCCTTTTTTCCATTGTCGAGAGCTGCGGACGCACGGTCCAGCTGTTTCACGAGCTGATCCTGGCCCAGTTGCTTGAGTTGCCCGGCCTTCTCCTGAACGCCGGCCTTGATCTCGCGGGTATTGAAACGAACCTGCGCAAGAGCGCCTCTTGCCATGTCGGTTGTCTGATCCCACAATTGGTCACTTTTCAGCTGAATCTGGTCGCGCGTCCGCTTCCCGGATTGGGGTGCAAAGAGCAGCATGGCGGCTGCGCCGGCCAGGCCACCGATCACGAAGCCGATGAAAAAGTTCTTCGCATTATTCATGCCGTAGGCATACTCCTCGATAGTGTTTTCCATGATGTCATCTCCTTGATTGCTGAATAGAGTGCATGCTCATTTTTGTATCGATCCGCCGAAATTATTCCGATTCCATTTTATGGATGCGTGTGCTGATCGGTGGTGGTGGTTTGGGTGACGCCCACCACGGGTGCACGCGGGCGATAGAAGATCACCCAGATCAATCTT
>JBEKFY010000060.1:0-23826 GCA_050013095.1 Anaerolineales bacterium
GGTAGTCCGGCGACATGCGCATGGCCAGGTTCACCCCGTCCGCCAGGGTGAAGGAGGGCACCTCCGACCCGGGCGGGGCGAAGCGGGCCTCGATGGTCTGCACCGTGGGACGGTCGATCCAGGTCTCGGAGGGGTCCTCGATCTTGAGAATGCGCCAACCAGAGGGCAGCAGGTTGTTTATTTACGAGTTGAATTTATAGTTTAAATCAGCCGGCGGCCGGAATGGACACGCTTACCTGTAAACCACCACCAGGAAGGTTGCACGCGGTGATACGTCCCCCCTGCCCCTCGACCAGAAGCTTGGCGATTGCCAATCCCAAGCCAACTCCGCCTGTTACGCGCGAGCGCGATTTCTCTCCGCGCCAGAAACGGTTGAAAATAAACGGCAGGTCGGCTTCGGAGATACCGGGGCCGTTATCGTTCACGCTGACCCTCATCTCATCGCCGTGTCTCGAGATCTCCGTCCAAACGCGCCCTCCCTGGGGGACATAACGCAACGCGTTCGAGAGCAGGTTACCGATCACCTGTTCGGTCCGTAATGAGTCAGCAACGACCAGGGCTTGTTCCAGAGATGTCTCCAGGCTCAAGCTGATCTTCTTTTCATCCGCTTCGGCCTGAAACATGCCGATCGAACGCCGGGCAATCTCGATCAAATCCAGTTTGTGCTTTTCGAAGGTCAGCTGATGGATCTCGGCGAGGGTCAGCAGGCGCAGGTCCTCCACCAGCCGTTCGAGCAAGTAGGCTTCTTCAAGTGCCGGGACGATGTGATTCTGGTCTGCCGGATAGATCCCGTCCATGATCCCTTCCAGACGACCGCGTATCACCGTGAGCGGTGTGCGCAGTTCGTGGGCAATGTCAGCCAGCATATCACGCCTCTCACGGTCGTTGCGTTCTAGGGCGTCAGCCATCTTATTAAAACTGTTGCTCAAATCGCGTAGATCGTCTGGTCCCTTTACACGAATGCGGGTCTGCAAACGGCCTCCGGCAATTTCCTCGGCCGCCGCAATGACTTCGGCCAGCGGAGAAACCACGCGCCGCGTGAGCAGCAGCCCGATCAAGGTGGCAAACACGGCCAAAATCAGGGATGCCAGGATGACAGGCTCGAGCAAGCGGAAAGCAAAGATCCCCGCAGGCTGGATGTTTTGCCTGACGATCAGTTTTCCGACTACGGCTCCATTTACCACGATGGGAGCGACAGTCTCTCCGCTGGCCGGCTGGTATGCCGGAGAGGTGGCCGGATCGACGGGTTGCCCATTCAACACAATCACTTGGCCTTGTGCATTCAAGAGTGTAGAGGATTTCCACTGTGTGGCACCAAGATCAGCAGAATTGGTAAAGATGGTGTTGACGCCGTTCCAATCGCCGCGCACGATGTAATAGGTTTCGAGGCGGGAAAGGGGCAATGGCTCGGCTTGGACGGCGGATTGCGTCGATTTGGCTACAACAAAGCCCGTGACCAGGAGTGTGAACAGGATGAGGAAGGCCACCGCGATCATAAAGGCGCGCAGCAATAATAAGAAAAGTCGTTTCTGAATGGAGCGGACCGTAGCGGATTTCTGCATGCTCAACCTTCGAATTTGTATCCAACACCATGAACGGTGACGATGTATTCCCCCGGCTCAAGTTTTCGGCGCAGGTTGCGGATGTGCGAATCGATGGCGCGCTCGTAACTTTCGAATGCCGCGCCGTGCACGGCCTGGAGTAACTGGGCGCGGCTGAAAATTCGCCCGGGCTGGCTCATCATCGTGGCCAGAAGTTCAAACTCGGTCGCAGTGAGCACCACGGTCCGGTCCGGCAGGTCCGCCTGATAGCGCGTCCGATCCAAAGTAAGATCGCCTGCCCGGATCAATGCGATGGGCGAATCCCCACTGGCGCGCCGCAGCACCGTACGGACGCGCACCACCAATTCGCGCGGGCTGAATGGCTTGGTCATGTAATCATCTGCGCCGAGCTCAAGGCCGATGAGCTTATCCGTTTCATCGATCCGGGCGGTGAGCATAATGATAGCCACATTACTTTCGCGTCTCAGGGAACGGCAAAGATCAAGCCCATCCATGCCAGGCAACATCAGGTCGAGCACGATGAGGTCGGGCTTCTGGGAACGGGCCAGCGCCAGACCCTGAAGCCCATCCCCACTGGTGACGATATCAAATCCGGCGGCATGCAAATAGTCGCTGCAGATCTCGACGATCTTGGGCTCGTCATCGATGATGAGAATTTTCTTTGCCATTGCCTGGATTATGGTGCACGTGGGCGATTCATGCAAGTAAGTGTGGCCTGTCCATCCTCGGCACGGGCAGGTCTATCAAGTTATGCATTGGTCGCCGGCGTAGTGACCGGCGCGGTTGCTGTTTGCATCTTTTTCGCTGGGATCGCGGCCAGGACGATCACCCCTACGGCCAGCAACACGCGAACCAAACCGAGGATCAGGCTCATGGGATTGCGGATCCCCAGGGAGCCGATGAGCAGGACCGGGAGCAGGGAAAGGAGCCCCAACAAGCCATAGAGAACGGCCATGATGATCCCAAAAACCTGTCCCCAGCGTTTCGTGAGGTACATGCCCACAGCCGCGGGCAGCGAGACCAGCACCAATACAAAATAGAAGATGGCACCGGTGGATCCATTCAGCAAACCGCTTCCCAAAGTAACCCGTGGGCCTTGCGCGCCGTTGCCTCCGGCGGAGAACCTTTGAACCGTTCCCCCTTGAGGGGCAAGAGTTTGCGGGCCGGATGGGCCGTTCCCTTGTATGACAATATTTCCGTTTCCCTGGAGACTTCCGGTCACGCGTATAAGCGGTGTGGCCATGAACAGCAAGGACAGCACAACGAGAACGAGAGCCGCAATCGGCAATAATTTGGGGTTAGGCATTCTTTTTGGCTTATCCGGCTTGGGATCGATCATGGACATAGGACCTCTCGAAGTTTTATTCGTAGCGTAGCGCTTCCACCGGCTCGAGGCGGGCTGCGCGCCGGGCAGGATAGATGCCGAAGAACAGACCTACCGCAGCCGAGAAAAGCGTGGCTAGGAGAATGGCATTCAGACTGACTGCCGGGGTCAGGGCAGAACCGCTGGCCGAAGCGACCTGGCCGATGATCAGCGCAATCAACCAGCCGAGCAATATCCCCAGCACTCCCCCGAGCAGGCTCAGGAACAAAGACTCGATCAGGAATTGGATCAGAATATCCCGGTTCCGGGCGCCTACCGCCTTGCGCAAGCCGATCTCACGCGTCCGTTCGGTAACGCTGACCAGCATGATGTTCATGATGCCAATTCCTCCGACCAGCAGCGAGATTGCCGCGATTCCCCCCAGGAAGATGGTCAGGACGCCGATGACCGAAGAAGCGGTCTGCGCCAGGTCCTGTTGATTAAAAATGGTGAAATCTTCCTGTCCAACTGCGACGTGATGGCGCATCCGCAGGATATCGGAGATTTGGGTGCTTGCATCCGTAACGGTGGCGGCGCTGGTGGCCTGCACAAAGATCATGTCGACCGTATTGCCATAGAGCTGGATGACACGGTCGCGGGCGGTCGTGAGCGGGATGATGGCCTGGTTATCGGAACTCCCCAGGGCTGAACCGCCTTTCGATTTCAGTACGCCGATGATCGTAAAAGTCTGGCCGTTGAGACGGATCGTCTGTCCCTCCAGGTTGGTCGTTTGACCATAAAGGGTCGTGGCCAGGTCCGGACCGATATCGACCACGCGTGCATGGATGCTCACCTCCTGGTCGCTGAAAATGGCGCCCTCCGCAACCGCTTCGTTCCGCATGGAAAAGTAATCGGAGGTCACACCGGAAACGTCGGTCGTGGTGCTCTGCCCGTTGGCTGAGGCAGTGGCATTCCCGTCCTCCAGGACCGGGGCCACCGCCTGGACCGAGGGCGCCTGGAAAGGATCCAGCATGGCCTGGGCATCCGCCAGTGTCAAAGGTCGAATATTCCGCACAATCACGGTGTTGGGGCCACCCCCGCCTTCGGCAATTCGAACGGCCTTGTTGGCCCCCGCAGACACGAACAGCAGGTTGGTGCCGATGGAATTGATGGAGGAGGTGATGGAATTCTGGGCACCCTGTCCGACCGACAGCATGGCGATCACCGCCGCCACGCCGATCACGATGCCAAGGATCGTCAGACCACTGCGTAATTTATTGCCTACCAGGACGCTGAGTGTTCCCTGAAGAATTCGTTTGATTTTCATTGAGCATTCCTCTCGACCAGGCCATCCCGGATGAGAATCGTACGTTGGGCCTGGGAAGCGATCCTGGGGTCATGCGTAATGATCAGCAGGGTGGTGTTGCGATCGCGGTTGAGCTGGAACAAGAGGTCCATGATCTCCTGGCCCACCCTGGAGTCCAGGTTGCCGGTCGGTTCGTCTGCCAACAGGATGGACGGTTCGTTGACCAGCGCACGGGCGACCGCCACGCGCTGCTGCTCCCCGCCGGAGAGTTCCGCCGGCCGGTGCTTCATTCGGTTTTCGAGACCGACGGCCCGCAGGGCGGATTCGGCCCTACCCCGGCCTTCGTCCGGCCGGTTGGCATATCCCAGGGGCAGTTCTACATTGTCAAGCGCTGAAACACGCTGCAGCAGGTTAAAGGATTGGAAGACGAAGCCAATCTTGCGATTGCGGATACTGGCCAGTTGGTCATCACTCAGGCCCGCCACCTCTTCACCGTCCAGGAAGTATTCACCACTGGTTGGCCTGTCCAGACAGCCCAGGATGCTCATCAAGGTGGATTTCCCGGACCCGGACGGGCCCATGATTGCCACCGCCTCACCGCGTTTGACCTCCAGGGAGACGCCTCGCAGCGCATGGACTTCCACTTCACCCATGAGGTAGACCTTCTTCAGGGCTTCTGCCTGGATAACGATATCATCCATTTGAGTCACCCGGCCTAAGGGGTCGCCACAACCTGGGGCTTGCCAGGGACAGGGACAGCTTGCTGGGTATTACCAACCCCACCTCCGCCGCCCAACCTTAAGCCAAAGCCGTTGCCGCTACTGGAAGATGAGCTCGCGAAACTAAGCACGATTGTGTCACCCTCAAAGAGGGTATTCCCGATGATTTGCGTGGCGGAATCCGAAACAGCCCCGACTGTGACCGGCACCTTGACCAGTCCGCCGTTTTGGACCACATAAACAAACGGCTGTCCGTTGTTATCGGTGAAGATGGAGGTGCTGGGAACCAGCAAGGCATTCTCCACCTTATCGGTAACTATGGTGACATTGGCGGACATTCCCGGCTTGACCATTGCATCCGCATCAGTAAGCTGGACCGTGACGATGAAGTTGACGCTGGTCTGTGTGGTAGTACCGGCCAGGTCTGTCTTGATGACCTTGCCCGTGTACGTTTTATTGGGGATGGCATCAAAAGTGATCGAGGCAGGCTGTCCAACCTGGACATGATTGATATCGATCTCAACCACCTGCACGTCAATCACTAAATTGGAGAGGTCATCAATACGGAAAGCGTTTGTCCCCGCCGTGACCAGTGCATTGGGGATAACGTTGGTCTGGGTAATGGTCCCATTGAACGGGGCAGTGATCTCTAAATTATTCAGGTTATCCTGCGCGGTCTGGACGGCCAGCTTGGCTTGTGCAAGCTGGAGCATAGACGTCCCGGTGGCATTGTCGAGCACCTGCCCGTCGGTCAGGGCAGCCACCAGGTTCTGGTCTTCGACCAGCTTGGCTTTGGCGAGCGCCAGGGCCGCCGTGTCGGCGTCCACCAGCATCTGGTTGGCATGGCCTTTGGTCAGGTTGTAATTGGCTTCAGCACTGCCATAGGCCAGCTGGGCGGAGTAGAGGGTTTGGTAGGCGTTGGCCTTGTTTGCATCGACGGAAGGATCACCCGGTATCTTGCTATAGGCGTCCTGCGCATGAGATAGATTGTTCTGGGCCAGAACCAGATTGGAAAGGGCATTCTGGATAGCGGCCGTATTGGTGTTCTGGTAGGTCAGGTTGTTCAAGGCCGCCTGGGCGTTATAAACCGCCTGCTCGTCATTGGCGACCGTTTGCTGGGCGGTAGCGATGGCGGAGGGAGATGTAAGCTGGGCCAGGTTCTCTTGGGCGGTGACAAGGCTGGATTCCAGGGTACTCTGGGTCGAGTCTTGGAGCAGGGTGGCCAATACGTCTCCGGCCTTGACCTGGTCGCCAATCTTTGCGTTCACCTGGTCCACCTGCCCGGGGATCAGCCAGGTGAGATTCGCGGATAGCATCGATGCGACCGTCCCTGTGCCTTCCACGGTGGATATCAGCGTGCCGCGCTGGACGGTTGTCCTCTGGTAGGCGGATGTACCACTGCTGTTGTTATTAACCTGCGAGCGCAAGCTGGCGAAGAGGAGCACCAGCGCAAGGATTAACACCGCTGAAACTCCTGCGATAATCGTCGTCTTTTGTTTCTTACTCATGCTTCATTCTCCTAAATTTTATATTTGTGGTAAACGATACCATGCGAATATGGAGAAATTGTGCAGAGAAAATAGAGAAATAAGGAGATTCTCCGACAGACGGTCTAGCGCGTTGCTTCATAGGCATAGATTGTGTTTTTGAATCAATCCCCCCTGCCTCTATCTTATTCAAAATTGGAAAGTAGAAATTGATCTATAAGTATAATGTCTTACCCAGCCAATAGTCACGAATATAGCCAATATCTTCAGCCTTTATTCCTGTCCGAGATCAGCCGCGCTCACTCGTTTCCAGCGCGGCGCATCCACGGGGGAAGTCTCATCAAAGCGGAAGACAGGCGTGCACCAGGGCCGGCCGTTCCTCAGCTCCTTCCCGACGCGGGCGATGTCAGTCACGCACCTCACCCACGATCAGGTAATCCGGCGACATGCGCATCGCCAGGGTCACACCGTCCAGGTCGGAGGTGCCCTCCTTCGCCCCGTCCGCCAGGGTGAAGGGATTGTCACTGTTTGCCAGAGACATTCATATGAGTCCGCAGATGCTCCGCCAACCACATTTTTATGATGGACTGGCGCGTTACACCCACGCGTTTTGCTTCACGGTCAAGAGCAACAATCATCCAGGTCGGAAAATCAACGTTCACGCGCTTTTGTTCTTCTCCGGGACGGCGCGCCTTGGAAAGATCAAGATCGTCAATAACACTTTCATCTTTATTGAACTTCTCATCAAATTCAGATGCTGTCGTTTTCATACAAACGAATCTCCTCATCTCTTGAGCGCCGTACGGATATGATCCTCACATGTACGCCACGATAAGTGACCACTGCTGACCAAAGTCTGCCTTTAATCTTCCCAATTACAAGAAAACGCGGCTCGTCTATGGTTCTTGCAGGGATTTCAAGGCGGTGAGGATCATCCCACAATGCTTGAGCGTCCTCAAAATTGATCCCATGCTTGGCGAGGTTTGAGTTACTTTTGCGAGGATCGTATTCGAAAGCCATGATATAAATATTATACCATTATTATACACAGTGGAGTTTGTGAATGCCTTTATGAAACCACTCATAGGGTGCAAAAACCTCATCAACTGTAGATTTGTGGAAAACAAGCACGCAGGCAAATTCAGGTACAGTGTGGATGCATATATTTTATGCCCTTATTCCTCCCCATCCTCAGCCGCGCTCACGCGTTCCCAGCGCGGCGCATCCACAGGGGAATTCTCATCGAAGCGGAAGACGGGCGTGCACCAGGGCCGGCTATCCCTGAGCTCCTTCTCGACCCGGGCGATCTCGGTCACACGCCGGACTTCCTGGATGATGCGGATCTGGACGATGAAGTCGATGCTCTCGGCGGTGGCGATGTAGGCGTCCCGCACCGGCACCTGCTTGGCGATGCCCATCAGGTTGGCGATGCGCTCGAAGGCGTGGCCCGGCGAGCGGGCATGCAGGGTGCAGCAGCCGGAGTGCCCGGACTGCAGGGCGCTCATCATCGCCTCGGCGGCAAAGCCGTCCCGCACCTCGCCCACGATCAGGTAGTCTGGCGACATGCGCATGGCCAAGTTCACCCCATCCGCCAGGGTGAAGGAGGGCACCTCCGACCCGGGCGGGGCGAAGCGGGCCTCGATGGTCTGCACTGTGGGACGGTCGATCCAGATCTCGGAAGGGTCCTCGATCTTGAGGATGCGCCACCCGGCGGGCAACAGGTTGCAGAGCGCCGAGAGCAGGGTGGTCTTGCCGGTGCGCGTCTCGCCGCAGATCAAGCCGCGCTGCTCGCTCCCCACCGCGTCTCCCAGGTAGTCCATCATTTCCTGGGACAACATGCCCTTTCCGATGATCCACTCGGGGCGGACCGGCTTCAGCTCGAAGAGGCGCACGTTCACCGAGGGGTAGTCACCCGGCACGATGCAGGGATGGAGCACGGTGATGCGCCCGCCGCCGGGGTTGGCGGTCGTGACAGGGAGTTTCGCGAGCACCGCCGGGGTGGCTTCGTTCAACGCCTTGGACTGCGTCCCGAGCAGCATGCCGAACACCCGAAAGACCTCATCAGGGGGCACTTTGAGGTCGATCGTCTCCCAGCGCACGGAATCCTTCTTCATCACCTGGATCAGGCCGTGCGAGTAGATGGCGATCTCGGAGAGATCCACGCGCGCCGGGGGCAGGAGCAGGTCCAGGAAACCAAGGCCCGTCACGCGCCGCAGGATGTCGGCGGCCACAGCCTCGATTTCATCCTGTGGGATCGACAGGCCCCTCGCGCGCAGGGCCTGCAGCACCAGGGCCTTCGTGCGCTCGGCCACCTCCGCGTGCCTCGCGGCCTGACGAAGCTCCCCCTGGAACTCGCGGTTCAGGGCGTCGATCGCGAAGCTCGTGATCTCGGCGCGGGCCGGCTCCGGGAGCGCCGCCGGGGCGCTTTTTTCGAGCATGCCCATGACCATGGGTCAGGCCGCCTTCTTCTCGTCCGGGATGATGTTGAAGATGCCGAATCTTTTGCCCTTCGCTTTTTGAGGTTCCATGCCGGAGGTGCCTTTCCAGAAGAACTCGGTGAGATTCTGGATCCCAAGGTTGAACGTGTCCACGACCTCCGCCACTGGCCGCTGGGCGTCCTGGGCGGAGGGCACGGCCGGGTCATATTCGAAGGTGGCGATGACCGGCGGGCACCAGCCGAAGGCCTCCTCGGCCTCCCGGTGGAAGGTGGTGGGCGTGAAGCCGGACCTGGGGGTGTGCATGTTCAGGACGACGAAGATGGTCTCCCTCTGGAACTGGTGCTGGGCGGAGAGCATGGTCGTCAGGAGCTGGGTGATGTGTCCGACCGCCTTCAGGCTGTCCAGAGTCGGGCGGGCGACGATCAGGACGTTATTCGCGAGTCCCAGGGGGTGCCAGGTCCAGGGGCCCTCCCCCACCGGCAGGTCCAGGATGATGCCGGCGTACATCATGGTGTAGGCCGTGCGGACGAGCTCCGTGATCGATGCGGCCAGGTCCTGGGCCGTGGGGTTCATCTGCATGGCGCGCTCACTGCGCTCGGCCGCCTCCTGGTACGGCCGGGTCTCCTGTGGCGCCAAGAGCACCTCGAAGGTCTCACCGCTTTTGACACTCTGCAGCGAATCCTGGAAGCCGGGTTTGCCGGGCCGGGCAAAGAACTCGGCGGCGGTGGGGGCATAGTTCAGTTTCATGTTCAGGGGCACGGGCGAGGGCAGGTCAAAGGGGCAGAGCAGCGTCCGGACCGAGCGCCTCGCGCCGAGCTCGTAGGCGATGGCGGTCGAGAGGGTCGTCTTGCCTACCCCACCCTGGGCCGAGATCACCGCCAGCACACGCGTCCCGAGCGCCGCGGCGGCCCGCCCGCCGGAGACGGCCGAAGAGACGGGAGCGATGATCGACCCGCGCGTTCTCTCGGTCTGGACCAGGCCGTACGCCACGTTCAAGAGCTCAGGCATCATCACCGGCAGGAGGTAGACCTTGCGGACCGGCCCCAGCTGTTCGAAGAGCCCCTGGAAGCTCGCCAGGGTGCTGGGCAGGAGCACGATGACGAGGGCCTGCTTGAGACCCCCGAGGACCCGGGCCAGCTCCTCAGGGGTCGGGGCGAGGTCGCCAAAGACGATCAGCAGGTCTGGCTCCCCCAACTTGAGGTCGGCGGCCAGGGCCCCCATGTTATTGGCCGAGGTGGAAAAATGGAAACGTTTGTCCTCGTTCACCGGGGTCAGGAAATCCCGCATCAGGGCCGGCATATCCGGGCCGGCCACGCTGAGGGTGAACTTGTCGGGATCGGGTGCGTTCATAAGGGCGGCTTCCTTTCTGTTTTTCTGCAAATGAACCCGGAGCTAGGGCTGCAGCTTGAGCCCGGTGATGGCCTGGTAGATCTCGGCCAGGTTCACGCCCTGGGCCTTCACGTCCGGCTGGATGCCGGAGGCCGGGTCCAGGACCAGGCAAATGGTGGCCTTGTCATTCAGGAGCGCCAGGGTCTCGGCCTGGCTCGCCATGACCCCCGGGGCGATCTCGGTTGGGAGGATGGAGGCCTCGAGGAGCACCACGTTGTTGTTCTGCTGCTCGGTATTGGTCTGGGCCGGCAGGAAGGCCCCGCTGTCACTCCCCGTGGCCGAGACAGATTCCTCATAGCGGAAGGACTGCGGCACAACCAGCACCTTGAGGCCGGTCAGGGTGATGCGCGCCGCGGCCGAGGGCGGAGGCGCACTCGTCGGGGTGGGCGAGGGAAGTGCGGTCGGGAGGCCGGAAAGCGCTGCGGCGGAGAGGGTCGGGGCGAGTACGGGCACGGGCGAGGAGGCGACCGTTAAGCTCTGCCCCGCGAGGATCTCGGACGGGTCAAGGATGCCGATGACCGTCACGAGCTGCCCGGGGCGCAGGACGCCCCCCAGGCCGGTCGCCTGGTCGACCCGCACGGCGATCGCCACGGTGTTCGGGTCGAGCATGGCGGGGATGCCGGAGGCGGTGCTCGAGTCGCCCAGCACGTAGGAGGTGATCGGATCGCCGGCGACACGTGCCACCACCAGCGTCTTCCCGACGACCTCGGCGACGCTTGAATAGGTGCCCTTCGGCAGCCCACCCGAGGGCAGGCTCTTCACCTCGACAAGGTCGCCCGTGAGCTGGGTGCCTGCGTTCAGGTCCTGTTTGGCGACCACCACCGCCACGGGTTTGATCGTGCTCACCAGGACGCTGTAGACGGCCACGACCACAATAAGGGCCAGGAGGATGACGATCCAGAGCTTGCTGTTCTTCATAAGTGTTTGCTCCTTTCCAGGTTAACTGCCTGCTACGCGCGCGGCTGAGCGGCGGTAGAAACGCTTCCGCGGAGAGAAGGCGGCCACGATCTGCTCGTCCGAGGGCTCCTCGGATTTCAGCAGGGTCGGTTCGATCAGGTAGGGCTCGGTCCGGGTGATCTCCTCCGTGTACCCGAGCTTGACGATGAACATGCCTATCGGCATGCGCGCCAGGAAACGGTCGTACTCCGAGTTGACGAACCCTTTGGTATTCCTAGCCAGGTGCGCCAGAATCGCTTTGCGGTCCTCGTCGTTCTTGGTCTGGCCGAAGCAGCCGTTGTTGCAGGAGGACAGGATCCCCGCCGGCAGCTCGCTGATGGTCTGGACCAGGGGGTGCAGGAAGACCTTGTACTTGCGGCCGTCGCGCCACATGATGGTGAAGATCTGCGCGGTCTGGTTCGTCCCGGCCGAATCCCGGTCCGAGGCGGCCGACCCGGTGTCCACGCCGGTCAGGACCTTGTTGGCCTCCTCGAAGAAGATCTGCAGCGGGGGGAACTGGAATCCGGACAGGGACTGTCTCCGCCGCACCACGGCGTCCTCGTACAGAGTGGCCGCGATCAAGGAAAGCAGCGCCGATTTGGCAAATTCGTCCATCTGCGCCCCGCCCTCGATGACCGTGATGCCCCAGGGGTCCTGCTTCGGGCCGAGTAAGCCCAGGTCTTCGATGGCGATCGCATCCATCCCGGGGCCGTACATATCCAGCAGCTCCCCCTCCGCCAGCGGCTCCAGGCGCAGGACGACGCCCTGCAGGCTCGAGCGGCTGTTCTGGTCATGGACCCGCTCGGCCGCGGACAGGTACTCGTGCAGCTTGCCGACCCAGTTCAGGATGCTGGCGTCGTGGCTGCGCTGGACGAAGAGCGCCTGGCGCTCGAATTCCTCGAGGTTCGCCAAGGTGAAGTTCTTGGTGAGGCGCGGGGCGAGGTGCAGCTCGGCGCGCGCCAGATTGATGCCTTCCTCTTCGCCCTCATCACGCACGGTCCCGAAGTCCTCCTCGTTCCGGCCGTCCACGATCACGCCGCACTCGCGGTACACATCCGTCAGGGCATCCCGCATGAAGCCTAGCTGCCGCGGGCCCATCCGGCCGGCGTTGGCGAAGAGCTCGACCAGCATGTTGCGGTAGCGGTAGACCGGGGTACGTTTCGGGACCTGCAGCGGGTTCCAGCGGATCGGGCGTACCGCGCCGGGGTAGAGCTGGCGGATGTCAACGCGCCCCTCCATGCCGGCCCAGTTCAGCGCCTTGCGCCAGCCCTGGCCGAAATCCAGGACGATCGTGCGGTAGTGCCAGCGGAAGGTGGTCTCGTAGGCCAGGCGCTCGGCGGCGACGGACTTGCCAAAGCCGGTGTCGGCCACGAAGGCAGTGTGGAAGTGCCCCTCCTGCGCCAGGCGCAACGGGGTCGTGGTCAGGACGCCGCGCTCGGTCGAATACTGGTAGCCCAGGACCACATCCCCGGGCAGGGAGGGATCAAAGGCGAAGGGCGGGATGGCCTCCTGCACGGTGCGCGCCAGGCCTTCCTCCAGGAGCCCCGGCGTCATGTAAGCCGAGGCCTGCAGGGGCGTCAAGAGGGTCGAGTCGAGGTAGGCGGTGATCGCCTCCGGCATGCGCACCTCGCGCGTCGAGGGCGTCATCGCCCGGGCGTGCAGGCGGATGTAGCCCTCCTCCGCGGGGGAAAGCGTGCGCGTCTGCACACCGAGGATCACCTCCTCCTCGCCTTGGAAGGCCTGCGGGATGAGGGCCAGGAGCGCCTGCTTGCCGCGTTCGGTGCGAGCCAGGGCGTACACGTCGGCGTAGAAACCGCCCTCCTTGGTGATCTTCTGAAGCAGGGCCTGCTGCTCGCGGAGGGCCTGGACCAGCACCAGGGCCGGGTCGTTCTGCCACTGGTTCATGTCACCCAGGGACACGGACGGGGCCAGGCCGTACGAGAGGCCCTCTCCCCAGCCGGAGGCGAGGCCGCGCGACAGGGCCGTGCCGGAGAGCTGCGAAGCGGCGTGGGAGGTGCCGTCCGCGGTCCCTTTCGTGTCGGCGCTGGATGCCGTCTCGGAATCGGAGCTGCTGGAGGTCACAGCGTGGGAAACGGTGGTAGAGTCCTGGACCGAGGTGCCGTGGCTCACTGCATCGGACGTGCCCTGGGTCGCGGAATGGGAGACGCCCGTACTGTCCGACGAGGACACGCCGGCCTCCCCGGAAAGGCCCGCCCCCAGGACCCCCGGGATCCCGACCGACAGGTTCCCGGTGACGGAGTTCGACTGCCCGTCCGTGTGCACCGAGGAGGTGCCGTCCGTGGTGCTCTGCATGCTGGTGTGGGTGCTCCCGGAACTCTCCCCCACGGAGTGGGTGGTCGAAAGGCCGTTCGTGACCGCCACCCCATCGGTGTGCGTGTGCGCCTGGCCCACCGTGTGGGCGGAGGAGTCCGTGTGCGAGACGCCGTCCGAGGTGCCCAGGGCCTGGGAGGCTGTGGCGGTCGTGCCGGCGCTGTGGTTCAGGGCCCCCGAGAAGAGGATCGGGAGGGACGTGCCCAGGTTGAAGGAGCGGTGGCCGGTCTGCCAGGAGGCCCAGGCCGAGGTGTATTCCATGAGACCCGTGAGGAGGTCGGAGGCGGCCCCGCGCCCGAGGGGTGTCAGCAGGACTTGCAGCAGGAAGTCCTCCTCGAGCTGGGCCATGCCGCGCATCACGAGCTCGTTCTGCTGCAGGGTAAATTGATGCGGCCGGCTGCCAGGTGAGGAGGCCGTGAGCTGCGTCGAGAGGTCCGATACGGAGCCGCGCGCGTTCTGGCGCGGGTCCGGGTGGCCGACGGTCAGGAGGCCGAAGGGCATCTCCTGGAGCGCATCGCTGATCCAGCGCCCGGTGTCCGCCTCCAAGGGTTTGAAACGGATCTGAGGATAGGAGGCCGAAAGCCCTGCCAGAAGGGTCGCGGCGCCCTGCCGGGCACGGGCGACCGCCGTCTCGAGTCCGGGTGCGCGGGCGACGGCCCCGTAGCACTGCACGATGCCCCGCCGCTCGGGGTGGTAGATGCCGCCCACCAGGTAGACGATGTCGACCTTCGAGTTGGCGATGCCGCGCAGCACCGTCTCCATTTTGGCCACCGCCCCCTCGTCGGCCCGGGCGTTCAAGGGGATGGCCTTGAGCTGCAAGAGCTGGATGACCCGGTAGCCAGGGTAGGCAATTCCCCCTTCGCGCTCGGTGAGGTGGAACCACAGGTAATCCAAGAACTGGCCGGCTTCCCGGTCGCTGGAGGCCCCGAGGTACGCCAGGCCGCTGGCGTGCACGCTGAGGTCCGCCGGCGTGAGCACCGGTGCCTCCGCCCCTCCGACGAAATCCACCAGGCGCGGCATGAGCTGCTCCACGGTGCGGGCCGCGGCGTTCACGTGCGATTCGATCCACTCGGCAACAGGTAGGACCATACTCCACCTCTTGATCGTTCAGGTCCTTCGCGGGGCGAGTCCGCTCGCCCCTCTCCGGCCGCGACCGGGTGGTCGCGGGCAGGGAGTGGCGCTGGACTGGAGAGGCGTGGGGGCCGGCCGCGGCCGGCCCCTGCGCTCATTTCTGTGGACGGGTACGGCGGGCATCCGAATGGTGGTAGATGTCGAGCGCCGGCCGGATGTACAGAATCCGGCTGGCAATCATCCGCTTCGCCTTGCCTTTGTGTCGCAAAAGGAAGATCGTGACGAAGACCATCCAGAAGGCCACCAGGAGAAACGCCAGCGCCAGGATGGCGGCGGCGGTCCCCGGTACCGTCCGAAAGACCAGCGAATTTCCCATGGATTGCTCCTTTCAGGGGGTAGAGGAAAGACACGGTAGAACTAAGATCTCCCCTCCAGCCTCGGGGAGCACGATGGGATCGGTTGTTAAGGTGCTGGTCCTTTGTCCCGGCCTCTTTTCGGGCGGGAGTCTGTGAAGTACTGCTCACGTAGACGCCGGCAAGTTTTTGATGATGCCGGCCCAAGGAAGGGTAGGTCGCTCAGTGCGAGGACTGAGAGACACATCCCGGCGCCCAAGGGGGTACTTCGGCAGCGGGATGTCCCCTCCCCTGGCGTGTCTTCAGGGAGCGCGTGTGCGCATCCGGCGCAGGACCGTGCCGGCCTCGGTGAAGAGGTTGAAGTTCGGCTTCGGGTTGCGCAGGGCCCGGTTCAGGAGCATCCCGGCGTACCCGAGGGGATACAGGACGAAGACGAACAGGATCCCGATCGTGGCCAGGTTCTGGCGGGTGCTCTCGAGGACTGCCTGGGCATCGCTCGCCGTGCCGACGAAGGCGGCCCAGCCGGCCGGGTCGGTGACGGCCAGGTACGCCTGCACGCCCCTCAGGGCAACGACGAGGGCCCCGTAGGTGATGACGCCGGCCTTCACCCACCACAGCTGGTTGACCCGCTCCTCGGAGATGACCAGGATCGCGAAGAGGCCCACCAGCCACATCAGCGCCCCGATCAGCGGGACCGGGAAGTCGGAGGTCAGGGAGACGATCGTCCAGAAGGCGGAGGCGCCGAGCGTCAGGTAGGTGGCGGAGGGTGCGGCGGTTGCGGCACTTCCGCGCTCGTAGCGGCGCGGGCGGTCCACGGCGCGCGACTGGATGAAGGGGTCGATCCCAAATGCGATCACCAGGGCGAACAGGATCGAGAGCACGGTAAAGAAGTTGCCGAGGACCCAGTACAGGATGGCGAGAGCCCCGTTCACCCACCAGAGCGGGAGAGCCGAAAGGACCTGCGCGGGCGTCATGGGTTCAGGCCTCCCACCAGCGACTCCCGGAGGAGATAGTCGAGGAACTGGCCGAGGCCCAGGGTGGCAAAGCGCGGCGTGGAGACCGCCGTGCCGGTCGTGAGGGCGCTGACCGTGACGACCCAGTTGCCCGGGTCCTCGATCGGGATGGAGTGCTCGACCGTGGACCAGACCACGCTCTCACCCGACAGGCTCCCCGGTCCCGGGAAATCGAAGCCGAGTTCCGGATGCTTCAAATGGGCACCCGGGTAGGCCTGGGCGAGGCTCGTCAGGATCCACTGGCGGGATTCCTCGGTCAGGCTGAGGGCAATTCGGGCCTCCGCCAGGTAGTCCGGGTAAACCTGTGTGTGCTCCACGCAGTCGTACCAGACGTGGTCCACGACGTGGTAACGGTCATTTCCGGCCATGGAGGCAGACCACCCATTGCTGTACTTTCCGGCCGGCCCGGGGCAGCCGGAGTTGTACGGGCTCGGGTCACCACCCACGCACAGGTACTCCTCGCGCCGGACGGCCTCGAAATAGTGATAGATGATGGGCGGGATGACGACCCGTGCCTGGACGTCCACCCCGCGCCGCTGCGGGTCCTGGCCGACGACGACCGGGTAAGACGGGGCGAGCTTGCCGCCGCTGCCGACGCCCGGGCCCCCAGAGATTGTGATTTGACCGGAGGTCGTGAACGGAGGCTTGCAGCTCGGGGGCTCGCTGATCACGGACGGCGGCGGGACGACCAGGGCGCGTGCCGCCATATATTCAGACGTGCATCCGACCGGGGAATGAGTGCAGTCCGTGTAGATCAGGATGGTGGTGGAGGGACCGTATACCTGATCATCTTTTATTGACAGAGTAACCAAGGACCAAGCTGTAAGAACACCAGATGATAACTGATCTAAAACGCCAGGTGCCAGCAGGTCGTTGTAGCTGGCGAGCGCATCCGCCTGGATCTCCGTCCCCGCCTGGGTGCTGGGGATCGTGACCGTAGTGAGGCCTGAAGCGCCCTGGCTCTCGGCGCCGCTGTATGGAACCGCGCCCAAGCCCCCGGACGGGTTTCCCTGCCAGGCGCCTCCCGGGATCTGCACGCTGGCGTTGACGTCGATCCCCTGGCTGTAATCGACCCCATACTGGGTCGTGGTGACGTTCACGGTCAGGGCCCCGCCGGGGTTGTAGTATCCCTGGGGGGCGCCGTTCTCGAGCAAGCCTCCCGTGAGCCGGCCCATGATGTCGGTCTCCACGGTGGGAACCAGAACCAGCGCGCCGCTCGCGGTCGCGTATTCGTGATAGGTGGCCTGGATGTCAATGCCCAGGGGGTGCGGCATCCAGTCAGCCTCCTGCGTGACGACCCCCAGATCGGTCAGGCCGGCGTAGTTAACACTTCCGTTCGGGTTCACCACCTGCTGAACCAGGCTGGGATCGTTCGGCAGGTTGATCGTGCCCCCGTTACCGCCGTCCGCGGCCGCCGGGAGAGCCGTCACAGACGCCGCGAAGAGGACTAAAACGAACGCTTTGAAAAGACTCTTTGGAATCATGAATTCCTCCCTGCCCTACGGCGCTGCGGTCTGCAGCGTCTGCACTTCGTCATTCAGCAGGACGTGAGTCATGGCCCACTTCTGCGAGGCCGGGTCGAGCACCACCTCGGCGTAGAGGATCGCGGGGCTGGGCATGCCCGGCCACACTTTGCTGACAGTCGCCTGCATCTCCCAAACGCGGTACTCCCGGCCGTCCTGGACCTTGTCCGACACCAGCCTGATCGGGAGCGCACTGCAGCTGGTTTGGATGCTGTATTTCTGGGCGGTGGAATAAACGCCCGGCGCCAGGTAAACTCTGGAAGCCTGGCAGTCGGTGTCCGAGTCAAGGACTTTGCACAGTCGGCTCGCCCACTGGTCTGCCGTCTCGTGGAAGTCGATGGTGTAGAAAGTGGACACACCTTGGACGGCGGCCTGGGCATCCGGCGGGACAGGTGCAGAGAGCATTTGGGCATGAGCAACCCCACCAGCTGGCCTGCCGCGGATGAGGAAAACGGCTGCAGCCGCGAGGGCCAGGACAAGGACGACCGAAAATACTGCCAGGATGGATCTGCGGATATGGATCATTGAGCCGCCTCCCTGAGCTGAATGGAAAGCAAACGGTCTACTGCCCAGGCACCCCCTGAGACTCGGGCCATGCGCAGTTCCAGCATAACGATGCCGGCCTGCGTTCTAGCGGCCAGCGCAACGTCCAGAAAGCCGCTGCCGGTCCAGGTCACGACCGGGATCCCTTCCCAGGCGATCAATCCCATGGTTCTTATGGGCTTGATAAAGGCGTCGTATTCGGTTGCGTACTGTTGGGTGAACTCCTGCGTAAAAGGTGCGGAGTCCAATTTCGTCGGATCGACTCCCTGCAGGATCTCCTCGCCGCCAGCCTCCGCGGCTTTCAGGGCCTCGGGCGGGACGCTCGTACTGGTCCCGGCCGGCTGCCGGAAGATCAAGAAGCTGACCAATGCCCCCAATGCAAACGCTGCCCCCGCGACGAGAACATTCGTGAGGACGCGCGTATTCAGCTGGATCGTATATTTCGGCTGCATCGCCGGTCTTCCATTCCCCCGCCCCGGTCCGCCCTTGTTAAAACAAATCGCTGGTGTTTGAGCCGGGACGAGATCTTCGGTCCGCACTAATGCGGTAGCTTACCTCCCCGCTTTCGGGAAGGGCCCCGGTGCTAACGAAGATCTCCCAGCTAAAACCACCAGCGTGGGACTGACGAAAATTTACCGGGATCTTATTGAAACCATTTTATAACAAATGAGGAGTCAAAGTCAAGAGGAATTCGAAGTTTAATTAAAGGTTTAGCTCACCTACCGCCAAGACAGGCATGACTCGAAAATAATGGTTATCTGTCGAGGCGGTGTTAGTTATCCTTCGGCTTCCATCCATAAAGTTTCAAAAGGAAGTCAACAAGACCGGGAGGATCAAAGACCCAAATACCTAATGTCGCAAGAGTCTCCTGTTTTCCTCGGACTATGAAATCCTTTGGATTTCTTGTTACGAATGCATCACCTCCAGTGAGGACATGCGACCTCAGATGCTCTACATCATATTCTTGATTCTTAGTCAATATCTTTGTGGTGGGGAATAAAACATTACGCAGTTGCTCTTCCATATCCGGTCCCGCCAAAACTGCGTCTCCGTCTAGAGCACTCTCGTCAAGAATAAAAACTGGTGGGTGAAGATCAATGCTGTATGCCTTGTCACGGCGCTCCCGCCCCTCCAATTCCTCAATTAAAGCACTGGACATTTGGATTTGTATAAAGCCTTCATCTGCCCAATTTTCAAGGATGTTTAAATATCGATCTTGTTTCTTTACATTAATACAACTGGTGTCAATCGTTATTTTTTTTATTCTAAATTTCGTCTTGTCCCAGGCCTTGATACTAAACGGCCAAGTGCAACGAATGCAAAACTCCGCGCCAAAAGGTGAAACATTTCCGCACTTCACACATTCAACAGAGTCGTCCGTATTCATTTCCATTAGCTCAAGACTTGCTCAGCCTTACTTGGTTGTTGTTTGTGGCGGGGCAATACGGCAATAGGGAACAGGACTCTGAGGTACGTATTGATACCAGCTGAGCAAAATCTTTTCATAATTGGACCATGAGGCGGGCAAGATATCCTGGATCTTTCTAGGAACTACCCCTCCGAGATTCATGGTTGGGTCAAAATAGGCGCGCAGAGTCTCAATCCCTATGATTATTGCTACCGGAATATTCATGCCGACATCCGTCCAAAAACACATTTCGTGAACGATCCTTTCCTGAGGATGTGCCTGATGATAGCGCGCCTCCAACGTATCATATGCCTGCCGGCGATCCGCAAATACTTGATAAAGGGTCTTCCCACCAAATGCCGGCTGTTCCATTGGCTGGCCGGCACGCCAGGCGAAATAGACGGCAGGGGTCAGAATGACGATCACAACCAGCAGCAGGAGGATTTTAAATACCCAACCGACGCCCTGACCGACGATCTTCCAGAACGTGTTGGGTTTCTTCGCATTTGTATCCAGACCGTTCATCGCAGCAGCCATTCCGACCGAACTCCTCTCCCTCTGCCGCTCAAAACCCCACCACTACTCCCTTTTGTCCAGGTCTTCGGCTCCGGACAAGGGGCCAGTCATGCCGTCTTGGGATCCACCTCCCCATTTTCCAACCGCATCCAGCAGAACCAAACGGCGGGCTGCGGGCGTCAGGCCATAGAGTATCTGCTTCCGCTCAGCCGGCGTCAGCTTACCGCAGTAGACAGGTTTGGACCGGATCCGCGATGCGGCACCTGGTTTTCGTCCGGCACCCGGACGCTTACCGCCTCTTGGCATAAAACCGGACATCCTTTCCGACCACCCGGGATCAACTTCCGTTTGGTCAACAACTGCCTTTGATTTCTGTATACACCATAATCAAAGAATGGGCAAGGTTTGGGGGCTGAACTGGCCTGTTTTTAACCTGATTCTTGCGGTTTTCTCAAGGAATGGAGGGCTGGGTGATGATCGTTTGCCATCATCAACTTACCTTAATCAAATAACTTTTCTCCCTAACGACCGGATTAACTTAATCAAAAAATGGATTTTGGTAGGCACTTTGCCCCTTACTGGTTACCTTTTTCTCCCGGTGTTTTACCCTGTCATTTCGTCTGGTTTTTGCCTTCCTTCAGGCGATAGGGTCAATACCTCCAGCCAGATCTGCGCGCCCTCCGGGGCGCTATCCAGGTATTCTGCGTTCGACAGGTACAGGGTCGGCATCCTGTCATCGTTCAGGACCATGTACATGACACTGCTCCTGATCTTTTTCATGTCCTGCGGCGTCTCCGTTACCACGAAGATGTTCCCTTCTTCGAAAGCGTCACAGGCGTTCCGCCACTTGGTGCAAAGCACTGTCCTTTTTTCCCTGGCGATATGCCCCTTCTCCTCGACCTCGATCCTGTATTCGTCTGCTCCGTCGATCACCACAACAATATCCGGATAGGTGAAACTTTTATCCGAGACGCGGATGGGTTTCGGATCCAGGATGATCTCATACTTCATTCGATTCAAGGCCCTGGCCACCCGGTTCACCAGTGCCCCGTGCGGTCCGCGCTTGTCGTGCGCAATGATCTGATCTTCCCTGGAGACAAGGGACTCTTTTCTATGCCTGGCCCAGTAAATGGATTGCCCGTATGGGGTCAGGGTGAACGTCGCGCGCCGCCTGCCTGCTTTGGACGGGTCTCCCAGGCTGGATTCGCCCCGAGTCACAATTTGCTGTTCCACCATGCTCTTGAAGCGGTTGTCGCAGGTCGAATCTTTGATGCCTCTTTCCATTTCGGCGGTTTTCTTCAGGATCACCCCCACCGTTTCACCGCTGCCGCCAATTAAGTCGATCAGGTATTCATACTCCTCTCTTACTTGGCTGGGGAGCGGATGACAGAAGGTCTCCCACGCTAAAAGACTGCTCTCAAGCTCCCGCACGGTCAGATCGAGCTTCGTTCTTTTCGTGATCCCCCCTGAGGTGGCGACGGTGTCGATCGATTCCTGTGCGGGTTCCTGGATCTTCTCCTGCCGGCCCAGGGCCTGCCTTACCCCTGCGTTTTGCAAATCGCCTTGACCATTCACAAGGTCTGCACCGCGCTCCTGCCACCGGATTCCGGAAACCACTTCGGCCTCGAGCGTGCTGTCCTTCGTCTGTTTTTTCTTCCCGGCTCCTCTTTCCAGCTCCGTGATCCGTTTTTGGGCCTGCACCAATCGGTACTGGCTGTCGTTGGCCCGGTGGCTCTCGATCCTGAGATTCACCTGCAGTTTGGCAATTTCCTCCTGCATGGCGCTCAAGGCAGTGTTCTCGTCGATGCTCATGTCGTTGACCGCCGACCGCATCATGCGCGTTGCCATGGAGATCAGCCGTTCCAGGTCTTCCGGGGGGTACTGGTTCAAGGGGCGGCCAGGATTCCTGCGCTGCATCTCCTCCAGCTGCTCAGGGCAGGCGATCTGCCCGATCTTGATCAGCACGTCCGTGGCCCGGTCCTCCCTCTCCCGGGAGGCTGCCAGTAATTCCTTCAGGCGCTCCACCTGGGCGCGCGAATAATCGTTGGTGATCTGTGCGATCTGCCGTTCGAAGTATTCTCGATCTGCGCCTTTCTCATTGGTTGCCATTCGTATCCTCCGGCGTTGCCTCCCGTTCGACGGTCACCCAGGGGTTGGTGTACACCTGCTCCAGGATCCCGCTGGCGGCCTCGATCGCATTCCGCGCGGCGGCCTGCGTTTCCGGGGAAGGCGCTCCCAGCCACTGCCCCAGCGCGCTGGAGGCCTGCTGGTGCGCCTCGGCGGCCTTCGCCATGAGGTCATGCAGTCCAGCGAGGGAGTCCGGCGCACTGGTCCGGTCCACCTCGTCGGAGAGGCTACTCACATTCCGGTTGATGTCCTGCAGGGCGCTGTCCTGGGCATAGAGATCGGCCGTCTGAGCGCTTAAAAGAGATTGCATCTGGCCTTCGGTGTCCCGCATCTCCCGGGCCCACTGCTGCACGTGGTGTTGATAGCTGGCGACCTGCGCCACGCGCGGGCTCAGGAAAAGCAGGTTGCCGCTCGGGTCCCTGGGAGTGACAAAATATCCGAGCAGGGTCACCCCCACCACGATCCCCACCACCAGAATGGCGCGCAGGGCTTTCCCTGAGGCGGCTCGCAGGTCCCCTTCGTTCACCTCGATGCGGGCGGGCATGACAGCACTTTCCCCAAAAAGAAGATCATGCCAGTACTTCTTCCTCCATCATCAGGCGTTTCTGGGCCGCACCCCCCTCATCCCACCGGATATCCTGCAGGAAGGCCATGTGCTCAGCCGACATCTCCACCATGTTCTGCCCCGATCTTTTTTCCCTGGTTTCGAGGTGCCCATCCACGGCGATGAGCGAGCCGGGCTGCAAATACGGATAGGCTACCTGGGCCAGGGTTCCGTAGCTGTTCACCCTCAGGCCATCCAGAACATCCCCGTAGCTCAGGGCTACCTGCAGGTAGGCATACCGTTCGGTCTCCGATTCGTTCCCATCCTCGGACCGTTTGGTGCGCCATTCAAACCGGATCCCCGGACCCACCGTTCCCACCACAAAATAGTCGTTGGCAGAAGGGGTGGGAGCTCGCTGGTGCGTCTTCAGATTTCCGGCATCCCAATCGATGTTCCGCAGCAGGACCAGGTGGACCGCCTCAATCTCGGTAACCATCCTGTCCTTGTAGGGGCGCGTGGTAATATGGCCGATCACGCCCAGTTCGGAACCCTTTCTCAGATAGGGGTAGAACACCTTGGCGTGATCGTCCCACAGCACGACGCGCATTCCCTGGATCACCCAGGGTTTGCCCGTCATCAGGATCAGCCGCAGGAATGGTCGACCTTTCAGGACATCGAAGTAAATATCCCCGGTTATATTTCCCACCAAAAAAACCCTGTTCATGGCTCCTCCCCTCCCTATGGAAGCTGCTGGTTCGTCTCCAGGTTTCCGGCATCCCAATCCCTGTTCCGAAACAGGAACACATGGACCGCCTCGATCTCGATAGCGATTCTGCCCTTGTAGTGGCGCGCGGCAAGGTGGCCGATCACGCCCACTTCGGAGCCCTTCTTTAGATTATGGCAGAAGGCTTTGTCGTGGTCATTATTCAGCATGATGCGCAGACCCTGGGTTACCCAGGGTTTGTCCGCCGTCAGGATCAGCCTCAGGAACGGTCGGCCGTTCAGGACATCAAAGTAAATATCCCCGGTTATATTTCCCACCAAAAAAACCCTATTCATGGCTCCTCCCCTCGGAAGCATCAGCGCAGGGCTTTTTAAGCATCCTTATAATACATACTTTATATGCGTTTGTAAATATTAGAGTTTAGACTACTTCTTGATAACAGGAGGGCGGCCTGTTTGCACAAGCCGCCCAGTGGCAAAATTGAGGAATGTCTAGCAAACATAACTCAACTGCCACGGAGCACTTTACCAACC
>JBEKFY010000061.1:0-22019 GCA_050013095.1 Anaerolineales bacterium
TGCTTCCGGAAAAACCTGATGCGATTATTTTGGCCGACATTTTTGAGCAGATCGCCCGTTTGGGCATGATTCACCCGGCTTTAGAACCTTCCGTTCCAACATAATTGGCGAAGGTATTGATCTAAAGGAGTCAATTATTAGTGGATTGCATTTCCGTAACATCCGCAGCAGACGAATTTGAGGAAATATAGCCATTGACCTATTGTTCCGTACATAACAATCTTCTCAACTCACCCACAATTACCCCGCTTTTATCGAAGCGCATCACATAGCACGGCACCTCGCGCCCCATTTGCTCGATCAGGTCGAGCGTTTTGTGCCACCAGGTGGCGGTGACGAAGGGTTTGATGAGGCACGCCAGCAAGCGGTGGTTGATTTCTTTGCGATCGGTCAAAAGTGTCAGGGTGTTCTCGGTTGCCTGTTCGATGAAACACATGGCGCGCAAGGGCGCAGACGCTGGCGATACATTTTGGACGTCACCGTGACTCCAGGTACCGTAAACACGCCAGCCAGCCTCCCAGCGGCGCACAATGTTGCGATCATCGCATAGGATCTCGACCCCCCGCCGGCCATCCACCTGCTCAACAGAGGATGATTTCATTAATAAGCGTGTTATCGTGGATTTTCCAGCTTCTGAATGACCGACGAACAACATTCCTGCCCCATCCAGGATCGCACCGGCAGAATGCAGGTAGCAACCGTTGCGATCCGCCAGCAAGCGTGCGATAAGGATTTGGTCGGAAGGAAACATCGTCAGCGAATGCAAATCGCCTTTGAGGTATGCATCCGGGTTGGTGTTATAGATCTGGGCATGCGTATGATCGGGATTGAAAGTGACGACCTTCCACAAAGCGGGGTCTTCAGCTTGGGACAGGATGCCGAGATAGACCCACCCGTCGCCTTGCTGATAAATCGCCCACGGCGCTTTGCGATAAACCTCTCTGCCGAGGTCCAGCCCTTTCAGGTCCGGCAGCTCGAAATGATGGTGAACCGTTACCGTGTCATCGCCTGGTTTGTCTACACGAAATAAATCAAGGGCATGACTGAAGGTTGTGTCGGTGATCGGCAGGTCGCTGTCCACTTGAATCGTAATGTCGGCGATACGGTAATAACGGCGATGACTCATTGCCCGATTTCCATTAAAGACGCAATGCGAGCGCTTCATGAGGCATTAGCTGCACCAGCGAGGGGATTAATATATCCCGGGCTTCGCGGAACGAGCCCTTGCGAAACGAGTTTTATTTCGGCAAAAGACGTGGTCAAAGTGCCTTCCAGTGGAAATCGCGGTATTGAGGTTGCATGCTTTACTACGGCATTGAGGGTGATCATGTTTTTCGCGGTATCTTCAATGGTAATTTCCCAACCGAGGGTGATTCTACCATGCCGGTAAGTCCACGTGATGAGGTACAAGAAAGATATAGAAATTGCACCGGCAAAGCCAAGAACCTGGGTTGACGAGCTTCCAGGCTGGATTTCCTGAAAAATAGGCCAGCCAAAAAACTTTGGCTGGCCTATTCGCTTGAGGTCAGATTGGATGTCCGGAATCCCGGCGGTTAGAAGTCGGGGGGTTGATATTCGCCCCAGACCTGCCGGAGGACGCCGCAGATCTCGCCCAGGGTGAGATCGTTCTCGACACAGGTGATCAGGAGCGGCACCAGGTTCTCGGTCCCCCGCGCCGCCGTTTCCAGACGGTTCAGCTGCTCCGAGGTCCTTACCGGGTCGCGCCGCACCCGCAGGGCAACCAGGCGTTCGCGCTGGGCCTGCTCCACCGCCTGATCCACCTTGAGGCTCTCCAGGGTGATCTGCTCTTCCATGCGGTACTTGTTCACCCCGACCACCACCTGCTCGCCGGACTCAACCGCTTGGTAGTCTTCATAGGCCGCCTGCTGGATCTGGTCCTGCATGTAACCGCACTCGATCGCTGCGAGCGCCCCGCCCAGGTCATCGATCTTCTGGATATACTCACGGGCCCGGCTTTCCAGCTCATCGGTGAGCTGCTCGACCAAATAGGAACCGGCCAGCGGGTCGATCGAATCGGCCACACCCGATTCATGGGCGATGATCTGCTGGGTGCGCAGGGCAACGTGGACGGATTTCTCTGTCGGAAGCCAAAGGGCCTCATCCATGCTGTTGGTGTGCAGGGACTGGGTCCCGCCCAACACAGCAGCCAGCGCCTGGAGAGCCACGCGCACCACATTGTTCTCCGGCTGCTGTGCGGTCAGGGTCGAGCCGGCGGTCTGGGTGTGAAAGCGCAGCATGAGCGAGGCGGGGTTCTGCGCCTGGAAGCGCTCCCGCATAATGCGAGCCCACAGGCGCCTAGCGGCACGGAACTTGGCGACCTCCTCCAGCAGGTTATTGTGCGCCGCAAAGAAGAATGACAGCTGGGGAGCGAAATCATCGACCTGCATACCGCGCTCGAGTGCGGCCTGCACATAAGCAATCGCGTTGGCCAGTGCAAAGGCGATCTCCTGAACGGCGGTCGAGCCGGCCTCCCGCAGGTGGTAGCCGGAGATGCTGATAGTGTTCCAGTACGGCACCTCCCTGGCGCAGAACTGGATGGTATCGGTGATCAGTCGCATGGAGGCGGCCGCCGGGAAGATATAGGTGCCGCGCGCCACATATTCCTTCAGGATGTCGTTTTGAATGGTGCCGCGCAGCCCCCGAATCTCTGCCCCCTGTCGCTTCGCTACGGCCAGATACATGGCCAAGAGCAATGCGGCCGGGGCGTTGATGGTCATGGACGTGGAAACCTGGTCGAGCGGGATGCCTTCGAAAAGACGTCCCATGTCATCCAGGCTGGAAATAGAAACGCCCACTCGACCGACCTCGCCAGCTGCCATGGGATGGTCCGCATCGTAACCGATCTGGGTGGGCAGGTCGAAGGCCACCGAGAGGCCGGTCTGACCGTTTTCGAGCAGGTAGCGAAAACGCCGGTTGGATTCCTCGGCCGAAGCGTAGCCCGCGTACTGGCGCATGGTCCATAACCGGCCGCGGTACATGGTCGGACGAATGCCGCGCGTGTATGGATATTCACCCGGAAAACCGAGCTTTTCGGCATAATCCGGATCCGTAAAGGTCGGAAAGGCCAGACGCGGAACCGGGATGCCCGAGGAGGTCTGGAAGGTCTCTTTTCGTTCGGGAACCCTTCCAAGAGACACCTTATTTTCAGTCCAACGTTTGTGATCGGTCAGGGTCATGACTACCTCTATTTCCGTGAGTACTCCCTAATTTAAGCGCGCCGGACTCTCATTGACTATCAGACCGTTGAATCGACCGGTCTATCGGCCTTGGAATACACGGCCGAGAGCTGAGCTAACCCTTCTTCAGCCTGGTCGAAGACCAGGCGACGGTGGAACGCATGTGGCAGGCAACCCTTGCAGGGGTCGGCGATCGAGGAGATCCGGACACAGGCCTGCTGGTCGTCCTGCCGGTCGAGCAGGCCGAAGGGGCCGGGAAAAAACATTAATAATCCCCAAAGTAGACGTTCGTCAATTGCCCCCTTTAATATAAGGTGCTACACTTACCGTAACGATTTGCGAGTGAAAACGTATATGGAATAGACTATCGAAGAGGTGAAGATGAAACCCACGACCTGGATGTACGTCGGCGCAGTGATTTTATTCATCATGTCGATCTGCGGGATTGGCTGGGGGGGGATCATGGTGCTCGGCTCGACGGCCCCGAACACCGGCCAGGCCCAGTGGGGGCCGCTGGGCGGTGTCTTCATGTTCATTGGCGTCCTGATGGTCATCGGCGGGATTGTGCTGGTCGTCTCGGCCGTGCGCAAGTCGAAGCAGGATACGGTGCAGAACATCACCATGAAAGTGGACCTTCCGGGGGAAACCAAGATCGAGCAGATGAAGTGCCGCTCCTGCGGCGGAGCGCTGACCACCGACAACATCAAGATGGTCAACGGAGCCCCGGTCGTCACCTGTCCGTATTGCAACACCGTCTACCAACTCACCGAAGAACCCAAGTGGTGATACGGAGGATCTGATGAAACGGTTCTTTTTCGCTTTCAGCCTCACCCTGCTGCTGGTCCTGGCTTTGACCGCCAGCGCCGCGGCGCAGTCCGCCTATCTCTTCCACCTAGACAAGGAAGTTGTCAATGTCTACTGGAACGCGGACGGGACAGAAGCATTGGATTACGTCTTCTCCTTTACTAACGACCCCAACGGCGCCGTGATCGACTATGTGGACGTCGGCATGCCGAACAGCAATTTTGACACGAGCACGGTCAGCGCCGATGTGAACGGGCAGGCGGTAAATGTTTCAACCTCCGATTACCAGGGCAGCGGCTCAGGCTTTGCCGTAGACATGGGAAACTACGCCATCCAGCCGGGGCAGAGCGGATCGGTCCACGTGTCCGTCGGCAGCATCAGCCAGGTGTTGTATACAGACTCGAGTGACTCGACCTACGCCAGCGCTGATTTTTCGCCTACCTATTTTGGCTCCCAGTACGTCGAGGGCAGCACCGACCTGACGGTCATCTTCCACCTCCCGCTAGGCGTCCAGCCCGCCGAGGCGCGCTACCATAACCCAAGCGGAGGCTGGCCGGGCAGCCAGGCCCCGCAGACTGACACCGACAACCAGAACCGCATCACCTATACCTGGGAGAATTCGGCCGCCTCGGCGTCAGCCCAGTATACCTTTGGGGCCTCCTTCCCGAAACAGTATGTTCCGGCGGGCGCAATTGTGGTGCCGGCGGCTTTTAATATTGACCTGAGCGGCCTCACCAGCAATCTCCAGCCCTTGTGCTGTGTGGGCTTTATCCTGATCTTCTTCGTCGGTCTGCCAATCGTCGGAGCAGTCAACAACAACCGCCGCAAACTTGCCTACCTGCCGCCCAAGATCGCCATCGAAGGTCACGGCATCAAACGCGGCCTGACGGCTGTCGAGGCCGGCATATTGATGGAAGAGCCGCTGGACAAGGTCATGACCATGATCCTGTTCGGGGTGGTCAAGAAGAATGCGGCCACGGTGGTTTCCAAGGATCCCTTGAAACTCCAGATCGCCAGCCCGCTGCCGGCCGACCTGCATGACTACGAGACGGATTTCCTGCAGGCCTTTGCCACGGAAGACCCGGCCACCCGCCGCAAGGATCTGCAGGAGATGGTCGTCAAGATGGTGAACGGCCTCTCCGAAAAAATGAAGGGCTTCAGCCGTAAAGAGACGATCGATTATTATAAAAGCATCATGGAGCGCGCCTGGCAGCAGATCGAGGCGGCCGGGACGCCCGAGGTCAAGAGCCAGCTGTACGACGAGTCCCTGGAATGGACCATGCTCGATAAGAATTACGACCAGCGCACGCGCAATGTCTTCACCGGCCCCATCCCGATCTTCCTCCCGATCTGGTGGGGGAGCTACGACCCGACCTTCCGCCCGGCAGCGGCCGCCCCCGCGGGACGTGCCATTTCCGCTCCCGGCGGCCGCTCCGGCTCACCGGTCTCTCTGCCCGGCGCAGCGGTAGCCGCCTCCATGGTGAACAGTGTGCAGGGTTTCTCCAGCCACGTGCTGGGCAATGTGAACACGTTCACATCCGCTGTCACAGGCCGCACCAATCCGGTCCCGGTCTCCACCAGCCGTGCCGGGTCGTCCGGCGCTGGCAGGTGGTCTGGCGGCGGCGGGCATAGTTGCGCCTGCGCCTGCGCCTGTGCCGGTTGTGCCTGCGCATGCGCGGGCGGTGGGCGGTAGCGGCCCAGATCCAATCAAGTTAATGGCACACCCACAGGCAGTCCATGACCTCGCTTGGCGAATGGTTTAATCGAAAATCCGGCCTCCCAGGCCCGCAGCCGGGGATGTTCCACTACCGCCGTGAAATGGACGGAGAGAAGTCGCGCATCCATCTCCGCCTGGATCCGGACGGCCACGGCACCTTGATTGTCAACGCCAATCGCATCTTGCACTTGAACCCGACCGCGGCGCTGATCGCCTATCTGGTCCTGGAAGGGGTCACCGAAAATCAGGCGGTGCGAACCATCCGCAAGAATTACCGCGTAAACGCCGGACAGGCGCGCAGCGACCTGGCGGCTATCCGCGTCCAGCTGGAGGAACTTGTCCGTCCGGATGGGGCGTGTCCGATCCACGAAATGGACCTGGAGATCATCGCACCTTTTTCCGCACGTCCCACTGCTCCTTACCGCATGGACCTGGCAATCACTTACCGCTGCAACAATGACTGCGCCCACTGCTACAACATCGAAGGCCGTGATCTCGGGGAGCTCCCCACAGACAGCTGGAAGCGTATACTCGACAAAGCCTGGGGGCTGGGCATCCCCCACATCATCTTTACAGGCGGTGAGCCGACCCTGCGTGAGGATCTGCCCGAATTGATCGCCCACGCCGAGCAGCTTGGGCAGATCACCGGCTTGAACACAAACGCCCGTCGCCTTTCTGACCCGCATTACCTGGAAAAACTGATCGCAGCGGGCCTGGACCATGTCCAGGTAACCCTCGAATCCTACGACCCCGCGATCCACGACCGGATGGTCGGTGCGAAAGGTGCTTTTCCTCAGACGGTTCGAGGCTTGAAGAATGCTCTGGCTTCCCCCCTGTATGTGATGACCAATACAACCATGCTGCGCACGAACCTAGCCACCATCCCGGCCACCCTGGACTTCCTCGCCGACATCGGCGTCCGGACGGTCGGGCTTAACGCTTTGATCCACTCCGGGCGAGGCGCAGCTGTGGGAACAGGGTTACCCGAGTCCGAGTTGAACCCTCTGCTGGCACTAGTGCGCCAGAAAACCGAAGCCGCTGCCCAACGCCTTATCTGGTACACCCCGACGCAATACTGCAATTTCGACCCGATGGAGCTGGACCTGGGCGTAAAGGGATGCACAGCGGCCCTGTACAACATGTGTATCGAACCGGATGGAAGCGTGCTGCCCTGCCAGTCGTACTATCGGCCGCTCGGCAAGATGCTGGAATCCGATTGGGATGCCATCTGGAACCATGAACTGGCGGTCAGGCTGCGCGAACGGGAGGGACTGCCTGAAAAGTGCGGCGGCTGCGCCCTGCTGGCAGAATGCGGAGGAGGCTGTCCGCTGCAGTTTGAATTCGACCGGATGGCATCCTCCCCAGCCTGACCGGTCAAACCTGAACCGCGATGACGCTGAAGAACACCGAAATCTGTTACCTGCTAGCCTTCCCGGATCCTGGAGATGAGCGGTCCACCTCTCCGGAGCTGATCAAAGGGTTTAAGGACGCGCCTTACTTCCAGCCGGTCGATATCCATGTCGAAAGCCTGAGAAGTGATCAATTCGAAATCGAACAGGTTCCTGTCGAGGTCATTCTGCAACGCTTCGACCAGCGGGTCCGGATCGCGGAATGCCATTTCAAGCTGGAAGATGTCCTTTCGCAGACGGCCATCCAACAAAGGGATCTTATCCGGGCGGCCCTTCAGCAAAGACTTATTCCTTCGGAACACCGCACCCTCAGCCTGTTCGAAGAGTACATGATCCTTTGCACCCCGGATGCCAGTTCTTCCCCGGATGGATTGATTGATCAAAATGCCCAGGAACTGGCGCGCTTCATCCGCTCGCAGCGGGAAGTGCTTGACCAGCCTGAGATCGAGGCCATCCTGGCGGCCCGAGTGCGCTATTCCCGGAACGATCTCACGCTGGTGGATTGGGAAAGCGCGGTCATCATTGCCCGCGAAGGGAATTACCAATCCGATATCGAATTGCTGAAAATCGGGAATTACCAGCTACTGCGCTACCGCATACTGGACCGCCTGATCGAAGAGGACCTTTCGCGGATCAGCAATGAATTTCATGCCGACCGGCGGAGGCTGCTTTTCGGACCCACCCGGGCTTCCCTGCGGCGCATCGTCTCTCACCGGTTGGAAGTCATGATCGACTTCGAGCGTACGGACCAGAACCTGCTTTTAATCGGGGACTGGTACACCGCCAAGCTTTATCACGTCATTCAGGACCAGTTCTACCTCGACCATTGGAAAAATATGGTCAAAGCCAAGCTGGACAACCTGGAAGGGATCATCCAAACCATCCAGGAGAACTTCTCCCTTTCCTGGTCGGGCTTCCTGGAAGCAGTCCAGATGGCCGGCTGGATTATCCTGCTGGTCGGATACTTTGTTTTGTTTGCCTTGGAAAGCCACCTGATCAAATAGGCTGCAATTTGGAACAGATGTTAAAGACCAGGCAATCCAATGTGTATCTCAACAAATCCAAAGGCCGAAAGGACTTATTCTTCCAATCGCCCAAGTACCTTGACAGCCTGCCGGATTCGTCTCGGCTGCGTTCGGGAGCCAGGACGAAATCCCCCACATCCAGAAAGAGTGAGCCATGAAATCCGACAACCATGCCTGGGTCAAAGAATTTCCCGCCGCCATCACCGTCAGTGACGCCGATGGCATCCTGCTCGAGATGAACGATAAATCTGCCAAAGCCCTGGCCAAGGACGGCGGCCGCGAGCTGATCGGCAAGAACATGCTCGAATGCCATCCGGATCCTGCACGCGGGAAGGTCGAGCGCCTGTTGAAAAAAAAGCAGTTGAACGTCTACACCATTGAAAAGAACGGAATTAAGAAACTGATCTATCAATCGCCCTGGTATGTCAAAGGTGAATTTGCCGGTTTTGTCGAACTTTCCCTGGAGATCCCGTTCGAAATACCCCATTTCATCCGCGATTAATCGCTTTCATTGGAAAGGAGCCTCATATGGCCTCAATTGTCGATTTCGTTCGCAATCAATTCACCCGGGTCCAACCTCTCGCGGCTGAAACGCACCATTACCAATCCGCACCGGATGGACCGGCTTACCGTCTCCATCTCCGCCTCGAGAAGGACGGCTCCGGCATCCTGATCATCAACGCCTCCACCGTTCTGCACCTAAATCCGACTGCCGCCGAATTTGCCTATCACATGATCAAAGGCACACCGCCCGAAGAGACCGCCAGGCAAATCGCCAAACGTTACCGCATTGGCCGATCGCAGGCAATGGAAGACTATCAGGGCTTTCACGACCGCCTGCAGACCTTGATCCACACCCCGAACCTCGACCCGACCACTTTCCTCGATTTCGAGCGTGTCGCCCCCCATTCGCAGGATCTGTCTGCCCCCCTGCGCATGGATTGTGCTCTGACCTATCGCCTGCCGGAGGGCGTGGATGCGTCCGATGCCCCTACCAAGCGCGTCGACCGCGAGCTTACCACGGCCGAGTGGCATACCATCCTCGATCGAGCCTGGGCGGTCGGCATCCCGCATATCACCTTCACCGGCGGCGAGCCGACCCTGCGCGAGGACTTGCCGGCCCTGATCACCCATGCCGAGAAGATCGGACATGTCACCGGCCTGCTTACGACCGGCCTGAAACTCGCTGATCCAGAATACCTGCATACCGTGCTCCAGACCGGCCTCGACCACCTGCTCTTCATCCTCGAACCGGCCAACCCCGCCTCCTGGAAGGCACTGGAGGCGGTGATGCCAACTGACCTGTTCACGACCGTTCACCTGACGGTCACGCCTGAGATCGCCGCCCAAGCGGGTGAGATCCTGGACCGGCTGGGGAAGCTGGCCGTCAAGAGCATATCTCTGAGTGCTTCCGAGGCTTCCGTCCATGAAACCCTGCAAGCTTTGCATAATAAAGTCGTAGCTCTAGGAATGACTCTGCGCTGGGACCTGCCGGTGCCCTATTCGGCAGAGAATCCGGTGGCTCATGCGACCATCGAGGACCAAAATCCCTCCGGAGCCGGAAAGGCCTGGCTGTATGTCGAGCCAGACGGCGACGTACTCCCCAGCCAGGGGATGGCGGACCAGATCCTTGGGAATATCCTGAAAGACCCTTGGCAGAAAATCTACCAGAGTTCCAATTAGGGGGTAGGCCTCCAGTCTGCCGAGGGGAGAATCGGGGGCTACCAGGTTGAGCCCTCTCATTCCCGTGCGGTACTTTCAGATCGGACTGCTGGTCTCTCTCCAAGTCCTTGACCTGTTCCTCTTCGCCGGGCGCACCAGCTGGGAAGCAGGAAAGACGCTCAATAATCTGTGTTCAAGTCCGCCACTATCTCATCACCGGGATCTGAAAGAATATGCCTGGATTAACTGAAACCGCGCTTGCCCGTTTCGACCAGGGCTACAACTGTTCTCAATCGGTCTTTTCTGCGTTCGCACCCCAGTTCGGGGTCCCGGACGAGCTCGCCCTGAAGCTGGCCTCGCCCTTCGGTGGAGGAATGGCCCGACAGGGGCACATTTGCGGAGCGGTGAGCGGTGCGCTCATGGCCCTGGGTGCAGGCCGGGGTGCTGACCTCCCGGCCGGGAAGGAAGAAATCTACCGGCTGGGGCAGGAGCTTCTTCAATCCTTTGAAAGCAGACACGGAACCCTGCTCTGCCGGGAATTGATCGGGTATGATCTCCGTACACCGGACGGCTGGATGCAGGCCAGGCAGAAGGGGGTGTTCACAACCATTTGTCCCGGGCTGGTGCGCGACGCCGTGGAAATCGCTCAGGCACTTCTGAAGCCGTAAACCCCAGTGTCATTCTCAATGAATCCTGATTTTTTGGGAGCCTCCCGGCCAGGTCCTACAAATATTAATTCCTGGGCCATTGACTGTCTGGATCCGCGCTCCCACGCGTTCGGACGATTAAAAAGGGACATTCCTCTTTTATAATGGGTGCATGCTCAATAATAAAGTACCCATTCCTGCCTCCTACTGGGTGATCCGCGGTAAGTTTCTGGCGGGAGAATACCCGGGTTCCCGGGATGAGATCGAGGCTCACCAGCGCATTGGCGCCCTGCTCCACGCTGGCATCGATACCTTTATTGACCTGACCCATGAAGGTGAGCGTCCCCCTTATTTATCCCTTCTGACCGAGGAAGCCGTTTCCTTGGATCGAAGAGTTCATTATCAGCGGTTCCCATTTCCAGACTTCGGGATCCCTCCCCGGGCGGCCATGCAAGCGGCCCTGGATGCTGTGGATGCAGCCCTAAGCCAGGGTGGCAGGATCTATTTGCACTGTGTGGGTGGCATCGGACGGACCGGAATGACCGTGGGGTGCTATCTCGTCCGCCACGGACAAGGCGGTCCTCAGGCGCTTTCCAAACTGGCCAGCCTCTACCGAAACGCGGCCCAAAGCGCGGTCTTTCCCCACTCACCGGAAAACCAACGGCAAATCGCCTTCATCCTGGAGTGGAAAGAATGATCGACTGGCACGCCCGCTTCGTCCAGCAAGCCGCCTGGACACAATCCCTGCGCACCTACCTGTTTACACGGCCTGCTATGGTGAATCCGAGACGTGTCCTGGAGGTCGGTTGTGGGACCGGAGCCGTCCTTGCCGACCGTGAGCTTTCCAGCGTGGTCCACGGCCTGGACTGCGACCTGGATCGTCTGGCTGCAGCGCAGGGGCATGTCCGGACTGCGTATTTGACCTGCGGAGATGCCCTGGCACTGCCCTATTCCTCTGGGACATTCGACATCACTTTTTGCCACTTTCTTTTGCTCTGGGTCCGAGATCCACTCGAGGCCCTCCAAGAGATGAAACGCGTTACCCGCTCCGGGGGAGCTGTTCTCGCCCTGGCGGAACCGGATTACGAGCATCGCCTGGACAGTCCGGCGGAGCTCGCACCACTCGGCCGTTGGCAGGCTCAGGCCTTACGGCTCCAAGGCGCGGACCCCGGCCTGGGTCGGCGGCTTGCTGCCCTGTTCACTCAGGCGGGAATCCGTGTCGTTGAAGCCGGAACCCTAACAGCTCCGGCCAGGCAGGCTCCCTCACCCAAGGAAAGAAGTCTGGAATGGGCGGTGTTGGAGGAAGACCTAGCAGGGACAATCCCGGAAGCTAAACTCCAAAGACTGAAGGAAGTAGATGAACAAGCCTGGGAGCGAGGTGAGCGGGTGCTCCATGTGCCAACCTATTATGTCTGGGGGCAGACCAGGGCTACGGGTCAGGCTTAATCAAGCGGGCGGAGGCCTGGGCATTCACCTCATCGGAAAGGTGCTTTGTCTGCGTTAATCGGCCGCTCTCAGGGCACGAAGCAGAAGGGCAAAATCACAAAATGAGACAAGACGCAGTATAATGGCCGCGGAGGATTTATTGGCCGAGCCACTTCCTGAAAAGACAAACCAACCTATTAAGCAAGTTCCACAGGATAGCCTGAGGCGGTTCCTGCTCGACATCCTGGAGACGGTCGGCTTAGCGGTTCTGCTTTTTCTGGTGATCAACGCGGTATCGGCACGGGCACGTGTGGACGGCTATTCCATGCTCCCGACGCTCAAGAACAACCAGTATGTGCTGGTCGACCGGCTGGTCCTGCACTACCAGCGCGGGGACATCATTGTCTTCCGCCCGCCGATGTATCCAGCGGAGAGTACGATCCGACGCCTGCTCGGAATGCCAAATTCGCAGTATGAAGATTACATTAAGCGGGTCATCGGTCTTCCAGGTGATACGGTCAAAGTCGAGAACGGGACCGTCTACGTGAACGGGAACGCCCTAAACGAGCCGTACATCGCGGCAGCTCCGGCCTATTCCGGCGAATGGACCGTCCCCGCAGGACAACTCTTCGTCATGGGCGATAATCGCAACGATTCGTCCGATTCACACAGCTGGGGGACCTTACCGATCGAGAATGTGCTCGGCAAGGCAATCCTGGTATACTGGCCATTCTCTGATTGGACCGTCCTCCGCACACCGGTGGTGATGGCTGCCCACTAGTCAGAAGCCATGGCCTCACTCGCCGAACTTCTCTCACTTGCGGATGCTTATGAAAGGAAACTGCCGGACCCGCCACCCCTCCTGGTCCCGCCGCACGGTCCAGAAATCGCCCGCTGGATCGACCACACCCTGCTCCGGCCCGAGGCAACCTCGGCACAGATCAAACAGCTCTGCGAGGAAGCCCGGGAGCATCATTTTTTAACCGTGTGTGTCAACCCGGTCTATGTCCCTTTAGCAAATGGATTACTGAAAGGTTCAGACATCGGCATCTGTGCGGTGGTCGCATTCCCCTTAGGGGCCAGTCTGCCCGAAGACAAAGCCTATGAAGCCCGCCGTGCTATCGAGCACGGAGCGCGCGAGGTAGACATGGTCATTAATATCGGTGCGCTGAAAGGGGGTGCCTATGGCTTGGTGTTGAACGATGTGCTTGCTGTCGCCCAGGAAACGCGCGAGCGAGGAGCCATGCTCAAGGCCATTATCGAAACCGCCCTCCTGACCCGGCGCGAGAAGATCATCGCCTGCCTGCTCCTCCAGACGGCCGGCGCCGATTTCATTAAAACTTCCACCGGCTTTGGCCCCGGTGGCGCAACGGTCGAGGATGTGGACCTGATCCGTCGAGTGGTTGGGGCGGGGACAGGTGTAAAAGCAGCAGGTGGAATTCGCACTTACCGGGATGCCCTGGCGATGATCGCAGCGGGCGCAAATCGTCTGGGATGCAGCGCTGGGGTCAGGATCCTCCATGCAGCCATGGTCCAGGAGCCTCAATGATAGACAACGAAACCAACAAATCCTTCCCGTGTACCGACTGCCAGGCAGGTATCATGCATTTAAAGCATTTAACCTACTTTACCTGGCTGGACGAAGAACTGGTGATTGTCCCGAATTTTCCGGCCTGGGTCTGTGATGTCTGTGGGCGGCGCGAGTACGATACCCGGGCGATCGCCTGGATCACCACCCTGCTCAACCCGGACACCGGCAGGCCAGCCGCAAAGTCGCACCGGCCGCGCCCGCCAGCCGAAAAGCGTGATTCCACCAGACCGATGACGAAATAACGTTCAAGACCAGGAGCAGAATGATGCCTGAAACGAATGTCACCCATCGAATGCTCGCGGCCGATTTTCTCACGCCAAGCTATCGCATTGTCGGAAAAATCATGGCGCCCAACAGTGGGGTCATAGGGATGATGAATGACACGACCACCTCCTTCATGGAAGTGCTGGATGCCAAACTTGCACGTCTGCACATGCCAACCAAACTGGTTGGCGAATACAACGTCATCGACCTCGTAAAGACCAATATTTTCGCGGTCGGGCTGATGCGCAGGGAGGATGTCGGACCGCAGGCAGTGGCGCGGGGCGGTTTTCAGCATATGGTCAAGTATGCCATCCGGGTGACGACCCAGGTGTATGAGCTGGAAGGGACCCTTGAGTGGTCAGGGAGGTTCGACTTCGCCACGATCATGGTGGAAGGCATTCGGGACTTTGTCCCGCTCTACGATGCCACCTTAACGGCGATTATGATCCCTCAGCTGCGCATCGAAAGTCCGGCTATCCTGTTCAATCGAGGACAGGTTGATCTGCTCGCCTTGCTCAGCGATAAAAAGGAAAGTTAGGGATTTGCTTGACCGGCATGGGAGGGAATGGTAAAATCCTGCCGCTTTCCCGCCCCCATCGTCTAGTGGACTAGGACGCGGCCCTTTCAAGGCTAAAACTGGGGTTCGAATCCCCACGGGGGCACTCTTCCAAAGGGGTGTATTGTAATCACATATTGTGCACGAAAGAAACAGTCGAGGTTGAACGGATTTATAAAGGCCTGCCAAAAAGACGGCAGACCTTTTTATCATAAATGTGATCGAGTCTAATACCTCAGCAATAGGAAATTATAATTATGCAGCAATGGTAGGAGTCTTTCAGGCTTCTCTACTTTCGAGGTGAATTCCAAAATGTTTGTCACAAGATTATCATCCTAATTCTAAGGTCGAATCTGCGAAGGTAAAAAGGGGTTGTTGTTTTTAGTGGAATTAAGTAATATACTCCACATATATGTCATGTAACATGGCATGGCATGTCAATATTCTTACCGGATCATATTTGGGCCATCGTGGGGGTATCTAGTAGAACGTCACCTCTTCCATTTCTGCCAATCTCTGGGTACCTCCATAATTTGGATTTGCTTTAATGACAGAGAGACGTAAAAAAGCGGGCTTCGATACCGATTATGCAGGTTTGTCCATTACAGCGCTATTGGTTATAGGATTACTTTCCTTGTTAGTGCTTTTATTTGGCGTTCTTGTTCTGTCAAGGGCATTAAACCACAAAGATACTATCAATGTGATAGGCTGGTCGTGTTTTATTCCAATCTTGGCAATTCAAACCTGGATGTGTGTCAAAGGCTTTGTAGAAGTGATGTCGACAATCAAAAGAAAGAACAGATGGATAAGGAATGCCGTTAGTGTTCAAGCCTTGATCGTTGACAGGGAGGTGGAACCCAATCCCTACGCTGAATATTGAGAGGAGGAATACCAATGCGAACTGACGCTCAAAATCCCACAAGCCCAGACGGTCGTTGAACCCAAAGTACAGACAGTATTGGCAAGTGTGAGCAAACGAATCTACGATCAGTATGTCCGTCGAGATGTTGCCAAGGTATTCTTCTATGTGGATGATCCGCTCGTCATCCTCATTGATGGCGAATAGCTTGGCGATTTTGCGCTCTCAAGACAAAACGACCCAACAAAGTGCTGGAGCCGACCAGCCTAATCGCGGTTCGTATTCGAAGGCGGGCTTGGCTGTGAAGGTGACCTGCTTGCGAGGTTATTCTTGCGAACCGCCCCGCGGCTCGGCACCGTCGTTGACCTGTCCATGTTTTTTTTGACCAAATTACAGGTATGCTATTTGAGGACAGAAAATCGGTGCAGGAATGAAAACCATTAAATATAAATCCAAACATTTTGGGTTTCAAATTTCAGTCCCAGATGGGTGGTCTCGTTCAATAACGACAGATTTGTTTGTCGCCTTATCAGACACAAATAAATATTTTGGTTATCCACCAAGGGAAGTTTCTGATTCAAGAACAATACTAGGCCCAAATGGTAAGTACCTCAACATATTGATAACCCCACTCTCAGAAAATAAATCTGAACCAACAATAAATGAAACTAAGGAATATTTTGATGGCTTGACTTACAGACAAAACTTAAACGTTATAGCAACTGGTACTATCGATATCGCAAATAAAGAACACTTTTGGGCTACATATTACAAAATGACACTCATAGGAGTCAATCAAGTTCAAATTATCAAGAAATATTGCCTTTATCTTAATAAGGCCGAATATTTGATAACAGCTGAGCTTGGTCGCGCTGGTCCTGGTGAAAAATTGCCCGATGATCAAGCGATAGAAAATAATGAAAAAGTTTATGACGAAATAATTTCTTCATTCAGATTATTGAACGATTGATATACGTGATCGATTTGAAGTAGTAAGATTTGCAGAATATTTTGAAGACAAAAAACGAGCTAAAACCGGCTCCAGGGCTCACGACCGAGGTGGCTTTCTAGAAATGGTGCACTCTTAGAAAAGAGTCTCGCCGGTCCCGCTGCTAGCCCATCCGTGAAGTTGCTGCCCGTTTCCATAAAATCCAATTTCTTACCTGTATTCTGTTAGGAACTGATTCACCCCTTCGCAAAGTACCCCCACGGGGGCATACCTAAAATTGAGGTTTCTTAGAAGCGAACGCCCCTCGATGGGGCGTTTGTCGTTGTGTGGATATCTTACCTACTTATTGAATTGACGGGGAAATCAATATATACTGAATGCAATCTGCCTATGGATGCAGCAACGTCAGTAATGATATTTGTGTTTACTGGATGCATAACTGTATAAGTAATCAGCCAGGAATCGATTCGTTCAAATAGGAGGCCGATATTAAACCTTATCCACAGATGCCACCCTTTACCCAGGAAGAGTTGGTAGCATTCCTCAATGAAGCGCCGGTTGCCCGCTTGAGTAGTTTGAATCCCGATGGGACGATCCATATCGCGGCAGTCTATTTCAAATATGACCATGGCGACATTATTATGGGAACGCAGGATGGGACGCACAAGGTTAGAAATATCAAGCGCCATCCAAAGGTTACCCTGCTCATCGATAATCAATCCCCCCCATGGAAAGGCGTTCTCATCTATGGAGAAGCGGAACTTGATTACGTGGATGTAATAGCAAAACGAATCACGATCTTTGAACGCTACATGCCTGCCGAGAATGCTCGGAAATTTGCAGCAGACCTGGCCAACAACTACGCACCCGTAGTCATTCGCGTCAAACCCAAGCGTATCACTTCTTACGATTACTCAAAGCCGGGCTTTATTTCTAACCTGACTCCCGCAAAGTAAAGCACCTTTCAGGCAGCCCAACAACAGCGTGCACCCGACTGGTGGGATTCGTGCTACAAAAATGAATTGTTTCTACACTTGAGCATTTTCTATATAATAATGAGCCTTGTCCACAATTGTCCACCAGGGGGTAACGCAATCCGTTAGCCTGACCTCTTCCGGTCTTCGTTACGGATTCACCCCTTCGCAAAGTACCCCCAGGGGGGCATTTGGCCGTTGCACTAATAATCCCCTAGCTCTGGCTAGGGGATTGTGCTTTTTTTGGGGGGGGGGAAAAAACTCCAACGTTGCGTGAATAACGTTATTGTCGCGGCGAACCAATATTCTCTTAATCACCTGACGCAATGCATATTGCTTCTCGCGTGTATCTCCTGCCAGCCAAATTTTTCTAGATAGTGCAAGGGTTTTTCTGTAAAAGAGCTCAAGTGCTTCCTCAGAAGGATAAAATCGAACCTTAAAAAGTCAGGTAAGTTCTGCCAGTCAACCACTCATCGCTGATCTCAGCGTGAATGGCGGAGACCAGACGAAGGCAAGAAGCCTGGTTGGGGAAGATGCTCACCACGCGAGCCCTTCGCCGCACTTCGCGATGCAGGCGTTCCACGCCGTTGGTGGTGCGGAGCAAACGCCGGTGGGCGACCGGGAAGGCGAAGACCGTCAGCCCTTCCGGGATGTTGGCGGCCATCCATTGGGACAGGCGGGAAGCGGTCTTCTCGTACTTCTGAACGGTCCTGGCCAGGTAGGCATCCGCCGTGGCGCGGTCGGGAGCGTTGAAGATCGTGCGGATGTCCTCGGCGACTTCGGCAGCCATGTCCTTGTGCGGCAAATACGCCTGGGCGTTGCGCTGCAGGTGAAACTGGCACCGCTGCCAGGGGACGGCGCCCAGGACCGCCAGCCGAGCTGCACGCAACCCGGCATGGTCGTCGCTGGTGACCAGCCGGATCCCGCCCAGACCGCGCCCCTTCAAGCTCTCCAGGAAGGCCCGCCAGTGGACTTCGTGCTCGCTCAGGGAGACCGAAACGCCTAGGATCTCCCGTTTGCCGACTATATTGACGCCCACCGCTGTCACATCGTCCCGATGTCCTTCGGGAAAACGGCCAGATCGCGCACTTGTCCGTCTTCCCGGACCTGCTCGTAATAGGCGTCCAGGAAGAGATAGGGACATTCTCCCAGCGGCCGGTTACGCCACATCTCTAACTCGGTGTCCAGCAGTGCAGCCGCATTGCTCACCTGGGTGGAAGAAACCGACGTCCCGCACAGCTGCTCCGTGATCGCTTTGACCTTGCGGGTGGAGACACCCTGCACATACATCTCCGCCAGGGATAAGGTCAAGGCTCGTTCACTGCGCAGGCCTTTCTCCAGCGCCTCCGGGTAGAACCCGCCTTCACGCACTTGAGGCACATCGAAGGTGATCTTCCCGATCCGCGTGTGCATCGTTTTCGGCTTGTAGCCATTCGCATGGGCTTCTCGCTCTGGCGTCCGTTGGTAAGGTGCTGCGTTCAAGTGCTGCTGCCGTTCGGCCTGTATGGCCGCATTGACCACGATGCGGATCAGCTCCGGCAGCGCTTCAAATCCTTGACTGGTGATCTGTTCCAGGATTTCTGATGGTAAAGTAAAATCCTCTCGGTAGGTCATGGTGCTCCTTTCGGTGTGGTAACCTGAGGATAACACCTGACCTACCAACTTTTACAGAAAAAAGTTTACACTACTTTAGTAGGGGATTTTGGTCATATACTGCACTTATATATCATACATTATCGCATGTTATGTAAATATCCTTACCGAATCATAGTTCGGCTACTCGAGGCATAGTTCCTGAAAATCTTTAGTAGGTGATTTGCTTTTGACGTTTGAAGAAAAGCACACTGGAAATCGCAACGCTTTTGAGAAAAGGAGCCAGACCCGGTCCAAATGCCAATGCAACCTCGAGATTCGCAATGGGTATGCCCGTCCCGGCCGTCAGGAAAGTGCTTGAGCAAGTTCGCTAGAGATGTGAACGATGTCTGAGCCTTACACGCTTCCCTTGATAGATCCGCGAGCAACCCTCGGGACTGTTGGCGGCAAAGGCGCCTCCCTAGCCTGCCTATCCAACGCTGGTCTACCTGTGCCAGGTGGCTTCCATATCACGACGGCGACCTATCGTGAGGTGGTGGCAGAAAACGGACTCCAGCCCCGGATCATGGCAGCGGTGGAACAGGCCGGTGCCCGTAGCCCGGCCGCGCTGGAGACGGCGGCCGAGACCATCGGCCGGTGGTTTGAGCGCGCTTCCCTGCCACCCATGATCGCCGACGGCATCACGCAGGCATACACGGCGCTCGACCCGGTCGGTGTCAACCTGGCGGTGGCTGTGCGCTCGTCGGCCACCGCCGAAGACCTGCCGGAGTTGTCGTTTGCCGGCCAGCAGGAGACCTACCTGAATATCCGGGGTCAGCAGGTGCTTATGGCAGCCGTGAAGAAGTGCTGGGCCAGTCTGTGGACGGCGCGTGCCATTGCCTATCGCCTCCAGCATGGGATCGACCAGGAGGCCGTGGCCCTGGCGGTTGTCGTCCAGGTGTTGGTCCCGGCCGAAGCTGCCGGCGTCATGTTCACTGCCAACCCGGTGAACGGCCAGCGCGACGAGGTCGTCATCAACGCCGCCTGGGGGCTGGGCGAGGCCATCGTGGGTGGTTTGGTGACGCCCGACACGCTCACTCTGGAAAAGGCTTCGGGGCGTATGCTGAGCCGCGAGACGGCTGATAAGCACATAATGACCGTCCGGGACGAGAGCGGCACGGTCGAGCAGCCAGTGCCCGAGGCCCGCCGCCGCGCGCCCGTGCTCGACGACGGGCAGGCGGCCGAGCTGGCGCGCCTAGCCGTGCAGATTGAGAGGCTCTATAGGATGCCGATGGATATCGAATGGGCGCTGGCCGAAGGAAAATTTGCCATCCTCCAGGCACGGCCGATCACCACGCTTCCCCAGTGCAAGGCGCCTCTCCCGACAGAATGGCCGCTGCCCGGCAAGGGGCCATTTTCCCGTGGCAGCATCGTCGACTTCCTACCGGATCCCGTCTCGCCGCTTTTCGCCACACTGGGCCGCGACCGCTACAACGCGGGCGAGGAGCGGCTGATGGAGTGGTTCATCGGCGACAAGCACGCCCGGATGACGTGGCTCGACATCATTAACGGCTACGCTTACATATCTGTCTCGTTATCGCTCGGCGCCTGGCTGCGGATACTGCTTGCTATCCCGCGCATGCTCCAGACCGTCCGCACGGTCAAGTCACACTGGAGGAACGAGGCGGTACCCCGCTACACGGAAACGGTTGCCCGCTGGAAAGCCCGGCAGCTCCTCGAAGTGCCAGCCGGTGATCTACTGGACGGCGCCCATGAGGTCTACGACGCGGCCATCAATCACCTGACCACGCTCCAGGCCGGCCTCCTCGGGGGAGCGGGCGGCGCTGAAGCGCTGCTTAAGGCCGTGTATGGCCGGCTCATCCGCCGGTCCGGCGACCCAGACCCTGGGGCATTGGTGCGGGGCTACGATAGCGCTCCGATCTATGCCGAGAAGGCTCTTTACGACTTGGCCCAGTGGCTCAGCAGCCAGGCAGAGCTGGCAGACTACGCGCGCCGCTGCCCCACCCAACAGTTGGCCGCCGAACTGTCCAGACCGGAGGCGCCGGCCGGCGTTGACGCGGCGGTCTGGCGCGAACTCCAAACCCGATGGGAGGCGCACCTGGAGCGCTACGGCGCGATGATCTACACCCTCGATTTCAGCCAGCCGCTGCCATTGGACGAGCCGGTGCCGTTGCTGGAGACGCTCAAGCTTTATGCGAGCGGTGCGCTTGCAAGCCCCTACGACCGCCAGCAGAGGCTGGCAGAGCAGCGTGAGGCCGCTTTGCAATCCATAATGGAGCGAGTGAAGGGCTTGAAACGCTGGCTCTTTGCCAAGGTGCTGAGTTGGGCGCAAACCTTCGCTCCATTGCGCGAGGACAGCATCGCATTCATCGGTTATGGCTACCCTCAACTGCGCCGGATGTTGAAGGAGCTCGGCCGCCGGCTGGTGCAGGCCGGGGCAATAGAACGGCCCGAGGATGTCTTCTGGCTGACTGAAAGCGAAGTCGAAGAAGCGGTAGCTGCTTTAGATCGGAGCGAGCCCCTGGTGGCCCGGCTTGTCGCCATCCGCCAGCGCCAGGCGGAGTGGCGGGCCCAAAAACGTCTGAGCCCGCCGCCTACCCTGCCCCCCACGAAACGGTTCTTCGTCGGCAAAATGAACATGGGCGGCTTGCAACCGGGGAGCAACGACGCCCAAGCGGCGGATCTGCTCAAAGGTTTCGCGGCCAGTCCCGGCCGAGTGACGGCCCCCGCTTGTGTGCTGCGCGGGCCGGAGGACTTTGGCCAGATGCAGCCGGGCCATGTACTGGTGGCCGAGATCACGACCCCGGCCTGGACGCCGCTGTTTGCCATGGCCGCGGCCGTGGTAACCGATGTCGGCGGGCCGCTGTCGCACGGTTCCATCGTCGCCCGCGAGTACGGTATCCCGGCGGTGATGGGCACCGGCGTGGCCACCCGCCGTATCCGCAGCGGCCAGACCATCACGGTGGATGGCAGCGCCGGAACCGTCACCTGCTAGATCAGCCGCGAAATGTGACTGATCCTTTCTCGTTTGGTAGTCACCGTTTCCAGCGGCTCGTCCACGCGCTGCCGAGGGCCGTGCCGTAGTACTTAATAACGATGAATGAATTGTTACCCCCTTTGGGGAAACTGAGCTGAGTTTCAGGACAGTTCGTGAAATGTTGGTTCTTACTCAAGCAAATAGGGAACCGAGGCAGTAAGTACGATTGGAGATCAATACTTCAAGACGGCGTTGGTGCATAAATCGATTGAAAGGAATTGAACAGGCAAAGTACGACCCGAAAAGGCGATTGATCATGCGATCTTGTAACTCTGGGGCATACCCAAATGGGTCATGGTGTTGAGAGCTG
>JBEKFY010000062.1:0-20388 GCA_050013095.1 Anaerolineales bacterium
TCCCTAGAGTGAAGATCTGATGATTGGCGCTTGGTCACTTTTTTCTTTGGATGGGTTTCACCAACCTGTTCTGGCCATGCGCCAATTTCCAGTTCTTCCTATTGACAAAACGTATCCGTATAACTTATTTTCAAGCCTTCGCTTTCCAAGAAAATTTCTAGGCAATAACGGAAACCTTCTCCAGACCTTGGTCTCTCAGGATCTTGTCAGCAAGTGCAAGAAAAGCTGATAGATAGATTGTTTATTCGTTATTATTGGCTATGCGCATTCCGACGGTTATGAGCTGCCGCTCGGAGGTCAGATCATTTCGATTATTTTAGTCTTGACTGAAATATTTAAGGTTACTATAATGGGGTGGGAGGATTGGCCGATGAAAGAAATTGACAGTCCTGATGGTCATGATCAAGTTCCTAAACTCGGCCCGGAGTTGATCGCCTTCATCGAAAGCATGGGCATCTACTTCGAAAATCAAGGGATACCGCGCATCGGAGGGCGCATCCTGGGGCTGCTCATGATCACCCACAAACCTCTTGCAGCCGAGAACATCGCCGCCCTGCTTAAAGTCAGCCGGGGCAGTATATCGACCAATATTCGCCTCCTCCTGATCAGCGGATTGGTCGAAAAAGCTTCTTTTCACGGTGACCGCACCACGTATTATCTCTTTTCCGAGGTGGGCTGGGAGCAGCGAACAGAGGCCGCGATCCAAACCGCCTACGACTTCAGAGAAGTTGCTAAACAAGGACTCAAAGCCTTACCCCCCGCGGCTCCCGCCCGACCTCGCCTGGAGCGGGCAATCCAATGGAGTGACCTGCTCATCGAATATTTCGAAAAGGCTCAGTCTGAATGGCGCGTCCGGGAGCCCTGATCAAGTCTGCAACCTTTGCCGGGAGGACCTCCTGGAAGGATTTTCCAAGCCGGCACTTTTATTGGAAAGGAGTTTAAGCATGCAACTGTATCTTCGGATGGCGTGGCGGAATATTTGGAGGCACCGGCGTCGTACCGTGATCGTTGTGGTGGCCCTGGCACTCGGGCTGTCCTTGATGATCCTGTACGACGGATTAATCGATGGTTTCCAAGAGGCCATTTACAGCAATGCCATCAAAGTGCTGGGCGGCAATATTCGGGTGCATGCGCAGGGTTACAGCGAAAGCACAGACAGCCTGCCTCTGCTCCCTCTGGCCAACGATCAGGCAGTGATTCAAGCCGCCCGATCGAATTCCAATGTAGTTGCAGCTACACGCCGGATCGAGACCGGGGGCCTGGTCACGAACCGTGAAGGCGCTTTTGCTGTCGGAATTATCGGGATCGAACCTGAGCAGGAAGCACCGATCAATCCGATCGCCCAGCATGTCACCGCCGGTCGCTACCTGACCAGCGCGGATCAGGACTCGGTCCTGATCGGACGAGGCCTTACGGATCAAATGGATATCCAGCTCGGAGACCGTATCACGCTCGTCGGCCAGGCTACTCACAGCCAGATGCGCCAGCGTACGATGACGGTCATCGGCATCTACGACCTGGGCATGGCTTCGCTGGAGCAGCAGACCCTATATATCTCCCTGGGGGAAGCCCAAAGCCTGTACGGCCTGATCGGCCAGTCCACCGAAGTGGTATTGACCCTGAAAAAGCTGGGCGAAGAGCCAGGGGTGATCGCAGCCCTGACCCCGACCTTGAAAGGCTACGAACTCGAATCCTGGGCCCAGGCTTTCCCCGACCTATCAAACACAGTCGGCGCAAAAAATGAAGTGATGGATGTGTTCAGCCTGATCATCCTGCTGATCGCGGCGATCGGGGTCATCAATTTACTGCTCATGGCTGTTTATGAAAGAACGCGCGAGATCGGCCTGCTTTCCGCAATGGGGCTCAAGCCGCGCCAGATCATGCTTCTATTCGTCCTGGAAGGTGCCATGCTCGGCCTGATCGGGGTGTTGGCGGGCGCCGTCCTGGGCTATGGATTCACCGGGCTTCTGGGAATAGTGGGCATCGATTACAGTCAATTCACCAGCCTGACCACCTATACCGCTCTGATCAGCGGCCGGGTCTATCCAAGCTTTGTGCCGGGTTCGCTGCTCACCCGCGGCCTGCCGGTCCTGATCATTGCGATCCTGGCTTCCTTATACCCCGCCCGTGAAGCCTCCCGCCATGAGCCTGCAGAAGCTTTGCATTATGTTTAAGCCCCCGGGCCCTATGGTTCAAAGAGAGATCCCATGTTCCAATTAATCAAAATGGCTTACCGCAATCTGAACCGCAACCGGAGGCGTTCCATCCTATCGGCTCTGGCGGTTTCACTCGGATTGGCCTTGCTGCTCTTCATTGCCGCCATCCTGCAAGGAGAGATCCAGGGCTCTCTCCAAACGTCGATTCAACTGGAGAGTGGGCACTTGCAAGTTCGCGCCGCCTCCTATGTGGAAGAAAAAAGTAGCCTGAAATGGGATAATCTGGTTGCCAACCCGGACCAGCTGGTTGCACAGATTAAAACGATTCCAGAGGTCAAAGTGGCAACCCCGCGCTTGTTCGCCAGCGCGATCCTGAACTCTGGGAACCATTCGACCGGTGTCCAGCTGATCGGGATAGATCCACTTTCAGAGGCGAATGCGCCTTACACCCAAAGCCTGGTGGCGGGAAAGTACCTCACCCCCGATGACCAGTCTGGCATTTACATCGGTCAGCCGCTGGCCGACAAGCTGAATGTCAAGGTCGGCGATTCCGTTGACTTGGAAGCCAATACCTCCAATGGCGATGTGGTCGATCAGGCATTTACGATCCGCGGCCTCTATTTAACCCACACGCCAACCATTGACCAGAGTGTCATCTTCATGCCGCTGGCCAAGGCCCAGGCGATCACCCAGACCCAGAACCACGCCAGCGCGATCGTTATCCTTTTGAAGAATCAGGACGAGGCTCAGTCCGTTGCTGCTGCCATTAAAGGGTCGGGCTATCAGGTATTGACCTGGCAAAAGATGAACGAAGTGATCCTCACAACCGAACAACTGGCCAACGGATACATGATCCTCATCTACCTGATCGTACTGGCTGTGACGGCGACGGTCATCGTGAACACCCTGATCATGGCGGTCTTTGAACGGACCCGGGAGATCGGCATTCTGGCAGCTATCGGCATGAAGAGCCGCCGCATCATGGCCCTGTTCCTGGTAGAGGCCGGCCTCCTCGCGGTAGCTGGCATTACCGTCGGGCTGGTGCTGGGCTGGCTGATCTGTCTGTACTTCGGTAAATTCGGGTTCTACATCGGCAACATAGGTGCGACTGGCTTTTTGCTGGGGGACCGAATCTACGCCGTCCTGACTGCCCATGATACCGTAGAACTCACGATCGTAGCTCTGGTCGTCACCCTGGTCGCTTCCCTTTACCCGGCGATTATTGCTGCCCGCCTGGAGCCGGTCGAAGCACTGCACGGAAATTAGGAGGAATTAACATGGAAGTCGCTAAAGTCGAAAATGTCACCCGCACTTACAAAGTCGGCGAAGTTGAAACCCAGGCGCTGCGCGGGATCACTTTGAGCTTTCAGAGCGGTGATTTTGCTACACTCACCGGTCCTTCCGGTTCGGGCAAGACCACGCTGCTGCAGCTGCTTGGCTGCCTAGACCAGCCAACCAGCGGGCAAGTCTTCATCAATGGTCGAGAGGTGACACACCTGAACAGGGACCAGCGGGCAGAGCTGCGCAAAGAGACCCTGGGCTTCGTCTTTCAATTTTTTGCCCTCATCCCGACGTTGACAGCCTATGAAAATATCGAGATGCCCTTGCTTTTGAACCGGCAGAACGCGAGCGCTCGTAAGGAGCGGGTCATGCAACTGCTCAAATCGGTCGACCTGCTGGACCACGCCCATCACCGTCCAGACCAATTGAGCGGCGGTCAACAGCAGCGCGTAGCCGTCGCACGTGCGCTGGCCTCCAATCCAAGCCTGATCCTGGCCGACGAACCTACCGCCAACCTGGACACCGAAAACGGCAGACAGGTGATGGACATCATGCAGAAGCTGAACAAAGAAACCGGGGTCACCTTCGTCTTCGCGACCCACGATCCGCGCGTCATCAAATACGCCCAGCGGGTCATTACCTTGCGAGACGGCCTGCTGGTTGAGAACAACGGAACCGAAAAGAAATCCTAGGAGCTAGAGATGAAACATGGGATTTCCATGCTCTTACTGACGGCCCTTGCTCTGACCGCATGCGGCGCAGGCGCCAATTCACCGACTCCCCTGCCCACGATCGTCCTGGTGGGAAACCCCACCCCTACCCCTTCGGTCCAAAGCCTTGGGATCAGCGTCACCGCCTCAGGGATCGTTGTGCCGGCGCAGGAAACGCAGCTGGCGTTCGTAACCGGCGGAAACATCAAGACCGTGAATGTTGCGGCCGGCGACCAGGTCCAGGCCGGCCAGGTGCTTGCACAGTTGGACGACACGCTTCAGAGCATCCAGTTGGCTCAGGACAATCAGACCTTGCTCGAATTGTCCTCGCCAACCGCCCTCGCCACCGCCCAAAAAGCCGTCGCGCAGGACCAGCAGGATCTATACAACGCCCAGGTCGCGCTGAATAACCTTACCGCCCAGCACAGCAACCAGGGCCTCATCCTGAGCGCCCAGGCTGATCTGGTCCTGGCCCAGAACAATTTAAACCAGGCCCAGAAAGCCTACAACCAGGTACCCGGGGACCCCACCGCGAATGCGAACAAGGCCTACGCCTACGAGCAGCTCTACACCGCCCAGCAGAACTACAATCACGCCGAGTATATGTATAACCTGTATACAGGCAAAGCGAACCAGATGACCATCGACGCGGATACAGCACAAGTGGCCTTGGAAAGAGCGAAGCTGGCTGAGGACCAGACCCTGGTTGCGGCCTTGAGCGGCACACAGGTGCCAGAAAATGCCACGGGACCCGGGTATGCTGCGCTCCTGCAAGCCAAACTCAACGTCCAAACCGCACAATATGACCTGGATGCCACGCGCTTGGTCGCGCCTTTCTCCGGGACGGTTGTTTCCGTCAATGCGGTCGCCGGTGAATATGTTGCCCCCGAGACGATAATGTTTGTGATCGCGGACGTTGGACAGCTGCATGTCGAGACCACCGATTTGAGCGAACGGGACATACCCCGAGTCGAGGTCGGCCTGCAAACAACCGTTCTTGTGAACGCCCTGGGGCAGGAGGTTCCAGGTCGGGTCAGCCTCATCTCCCCCCTCGCGGATACGCTCGGCGGTGATGTGGTCTACAAGGTGACCGTTGAACTCGACAAGCTCCCTCCGGGCCTGCGGGCAGGCATGAGCGTCGAGGTGCAGTTCCATTCCAAGCCGTAAAAGACCCAGGTTGGATAATCCCCGGAGCGTGTCTGCTAGGGATCGCAAATACCGAATCGGTCCACCGAGCTGAATACCACCTGAACCCATCTTCATTTGAACGAACAGGCCTCATCCATTGGGGCGTCCCTAACCTTTTCCACTTGCAGATTCAGCTCGGTCTGTTGTCAACCTCCCCAGGTAAATATTAAGTTCCACAGAACTTTATGATAACAATGCGAGGTGCCTCGAAAGGCACCTCGCATTGTTATTTAATGTCATCTAAAGAATGATTCAAGCACGTAGAAGGTAACTATAGCCCACCGGTTAATGAGAGTCTGTCTCCTACCGCACACTAACGATCAACGGGCTGCTGAATCTGCCTGGCCTGGCGGTTTTTGATCCTTTAGGGCCCGGCGATATATGACAACTTAATCAACGATTGGACTGTAGCACCGAAATACCCAGAACGCAAGTTCTAAATCGGGGATTTTGTAAGGGTAGATCTGCGCCGAGAGAGGTTTGGCTGATACTCTATAATTACAATGGATTTGCGTTAATCTCTGTGGTGTAGTATTGTACTTGTGTGTTGCCGGACATGGACCCGGCAACGACGGCTTCAGTCAGCCAGCGCTTGGCTGCGCAATTGAGTATTGATCCGTTGGGCTGACAATAATATGAGTGCGTTATTGTTAGCTCCATATTTGGTGTAAATATGCCCACAAATATTCTATTTTCCAAATTCTTGCGGATGTGCTTTATGGTCAAGCAATAGGAAACCTTATGAGAACGATTGAAACTGTCACCAACAGAGAAAAATACTGGGCAGCTCTCTCATCCGTGCTGGCCATCGTCTTTCTTACCTTGGTGAAGGCTACCGTGGCTATTTTAACAGGTAGTCTTGGATTGTTGGCAGAAGCTGCCCATTCTTTGATGGATTTGGTTGCCGCAGGAGTCACCTTCTTCGCCATAAAGATCTCCGGCCGCCCGGCGGACCGTTCTCATACCTATGGTCATGGAAAATTTGAAAATCTCTCAGCCTTGGTTGAAGTGGTACTGCTTCTGCTGGCTTGCGCAGCCATCTTTTACGAGGCGATTCAACGGCTTTTCTTCAAGTCCGTGCCCGTTAAGAACTCCATCTGGTCTTTCTTGGTCATGGTTATTGCAATTACCGTTAATATTGCCCTAGCGAGGCAGCTCAGCCGTGTGGCAAAGAAATATGACAGCCAGGCGCTAGAAGCGGAGGCGCTGGATTTCTTGAATGACATCTGGTCCTCCGCTGTGGTGATTTTAGGTCTGGGTGTGGTTATGGCTGCCGATAAGTTTAATATCCCCTGGCTGGCAAAGGCTGATTCCGTCGCCGGGATGGTTGTGGCCGCGATTGTGGCCTATTCGGTCCTACGCCTAGGCCGTCGGGCGGTGGGCGAGCTCATGGATGAAGTGCCTGAAAATCTCCAGGATGAAATCGCCCGGGTGGCTAAGCTTCCAGGGGTTGAAGAGGTCCGGCAGGTGCGCGTGCGCCGGAGTGGAGCACAATACTTCACTGATCTGACTCTGGCCGTCAGCCGCAGCACTAGCTCAGAACATGCCCACCAAATAGCCGACCTGGCAGAAAAAGCCGTGCAGGACCTACTGCCCGACGCCAGCGTACTGGTGCATATCGATCCAGTCCAGCCGGAAGATGAGCAGTTGACAGAAGCTCTGCGCGCGTTGGGCGAACGGTTTGGATTGGGCGTTCATCATATCCATATATCTGAAGTGCATGGCCAGCAGATCCTCACCCTTCATCTGGATTTCGAAGAGGAATTGCAGCTCGAGGAAGCCCATACCCGGGCAAGCGCTTTTGAGAAGGCTGTCTCTGACGCATTTCCCGATTTCGACCGAGTATTGACCCACCTGGAGCCAGTGCAAAGGCAGATCAGCAGCCCTACCGAAGCCGCATTCTACCATGATGAAAAAATAGAACAGCTCATTCTCGAATTGCCACAACTCATGGGGGTTCATTGTGAAATCCATGAGGTCACATTCCTCAAGGAAGGAGATCGACTGAATATCTCATTCCACTGCTTGTTGCAAGGTGAGACTTCCATCCAAAATGCTCATGAGTTGTCTGAACGAATGGAAGCTACCTTAAGAGGGGAAATTTCCAACCTGGATAACGTCTTGATCCACATGGAGCCAATGGATCAATAGATCGTTATTTCCACAAGGTCGGTTTAATCACCGTTCTTTCCGCCCTTATTTCCACTTCGGCCCACTTAGGAATAGTTCTTTTTATCGATGCCTAAATCCATTGGGGACAACAAATTTTAAAGACCAGTTGTTATAGGTTAAAAACCTGTGTAGTGCTTTCAACCATCCTCGACCAATTCCTGGGGGTGTAGAACGTCAACGCCCTCAGCAAATGCGTGCGTATAATATTGAACCGCTCCTCGCCATTCGTTGCCTGCGTTTCATCTTGCTTTCATCTTTATATTATATATTCAGCACATCCATAAAATAGGCAAGGAGATATCCATGTCCAGGAAACAAAGAACCCAAGCTCCGGATTTCGTCCAAAAAATAAAAAAGTTTTTTCTATCCGCCTTTGTGATCTTTACATTCTTCGCTTACTTTCTTCACGAGCGATATACGAATTCGGCGAATGCCAGCGCCAGCAATACTGCGGCGATCACAAGTGCAGTTCCAACTGTGGTAGCAACATCTTCGGCGAATGCCAGCGCCAGCAATACTGCGGCGATCACCACTGCTGTTCCAACTGTGATAGCAACATCGCAGGGGGTGGCTTTTAAGAACGGTACCTATACCGGGCCAGTGGTGGACGCATATTATGGTTTAGTACAGGTACAGGTTGCCATCCAAAATGGAAAAATTGCTAATGTCCAATTCCTGGATTATCCTCACGATCGGCGGACCTCGCAACAGATCAACAACCAGGTCATGCCCTGGCTAGTGCAGGAAGCCATCCAGGCACAGAGTGCAAACGTTGACATTATCTCCGGGGCCACACTGACCAGTGAAGCTTTTGCGACTTCCCTGCAATCAGCACTTCAATCTGCCAAGAACTGATCATGAAGCAAACGCGCATTGTCATGGGCATGCCTGTGATCCTGGAAGTTATTGACTCCAGCGTGACCGGGAAAACATTCGATGCCGTATTCGATTATTTTGGATACGTAGACCGGAAATTCAGTACCTACAAGCCTGACAGCGAAATTTCCTTGATCAACAGGCATGAACTTACGCTCGAACAATCGAGCGATGATATGAGAGCTATTTTCATATTGGCGGAGCAAACCCGCCTGGAAACCGACGGTTATTTCGATATCGAACGAAAAGGTCTTTACGACCCATCCGGGATTGTCAAAGGATGGGCGATCTATAATGCGGCCGAAATCTTACGACAAGCAGGCATTGAAAACTATTACGTTTATGCCGGAGGCGACATTCAAGTATCGGGGAAAAACGATCGGGGCCAGGATTGGCGAGTCGGGATTGAAAACCCCTTCAATCCCGCCGAAATCGTAAAAGTCCTTTCCATCCAAAATTGCGGCATCGCCACATCAGGAACATACGTTCGTGGGCAACATATTTATAATCCCAAAAACCCCGACCAACCGATTGCCGAGATCGTCAGCTTGACGGTGATTGGGCCCAATATTTATGAGGCAGATCGCTTTGCCACTGCGGCCTTTGCAATGGAATCTGACGGTATCAATTTCATTGAAAAGTTGGAAGGTTTTGAAGGATATATGATCGATCAACACGGAATAGCAACTTATACAAGTGGTTTTGAAAGGTATGTAAGCCATGCTTAGGTCTATCGACAACCTACTGAACCGGATCACCATGTACCGGCTGGTGCTTTATTATCTGATTTTTCTACTCAGCGCAGCAGTAGGCCTTTCTCTTTTGGGCATATTAAAATACGACGTTTTCGCACTGCTTTTTTCAATCGGTTTCCTGATCGCCGTCTGCTGGGTTGTCAACTGGATCTTTGCCAGAACGTTTGGGGTAGCAGCCAATGTAGAATCGGTATACATCTCTGCGCTCATCCTAGCTTTGATCATCACCCCGTTGCAATCGTTCAATGACCTGTGGTTTCTGGGATGGAGCGCTGTTCTCGCGATGGCTTCAAAATACATTGTGGCAATCAACCGAAAGCACATTTTTAACCCGGTTGCCTTTGCTGTCGCCTTGACCTATTTTACGCTCAACCGGTCAGCCAGTTGGTGGGTGGGTAATGCCCCCATGCTCCCATTCGTTCTGATTGGCGGAATCCTGGTTGTCCGCAAAATCGGACGATCCGATCTGGTGCTCAGCTTTTTGATAACGACCGTAGCCACCAGCATAGTATTGAGTCTATTTGCCAGCGGCAATTTGACTGGCGCAATGCAAAATATCTTTCTCCTTTCCCCATTATTTTTCTTTGCCTTCCTAATCCTTACTGAACCACTGACGACTCCTCCCACCCGAAAATCAAGGATTGGCTATGGCTTGTTGGTAGGCTTTTTCTTTACTCCTCAAGTCCATTTTGGAACGTTTTTCATTACACCGGAACTGGCAATTTTATTTGGGAATGTATTCTCTTATTTCGTCAGCCCAAAAACGAGGATGGTCCTCAAACTTAAAGAGAAGATCAAGGTTGCGCCGGATATATACGATTTCGTTTTTGCGCGCGTCAGGCATTTCGCATTTGCACCAGGACAATATATGGAGTGGACCCTTGGTCACAACCACCCGGATGGGCGAGGAAATCGGAGGTACTTTACCCTGGCATCTGCGCCTACCGAAAAAACCCTTCGGCTTGGAGTCAAGTTTTACCAAAAATCAAGCACCTTTAAAAAAGCCATGTTGAGCATGAATACCGGCGATGAAATCGTTGCGGCACAGTTGGCAGGAGATTTTGTCCTGCCTGAAAATCCAAGACAAAAATGTGTGCTGATCGCTGGTGGGGTTGGCATAACCCCATTCCGCAGCATGATAAAGTATTTGCTCGATACACATCAGCGCCGGCTGATCACCCTGTTTTATGCAAATAAGACCATTGCCGACATCACCTACAAAGATATTTTCGACAGGGCTCAACAAGAATTGGGCATCCAAATCATTTATTCAGTGACCGATAGCAACAATCTACCTTCCTACTGGAAGGGAACAACGGGCCGGATCACCCCGGAGTTGATTAAAAACAAGGTGCCTGATTACCGCCAATGCATATTCTATATTTCAGGCCCAAAAGGTATGGTTGATTCCTTCAAGGAATCACTGAATCAGATGAAAATACCCAGTTCACAAATCAAGACAGATTTTTTCTCTGGCCTTGCCTAAGCATTCCCGCCATTTTCATGGAGGGTTAAAAAAACCATCCTCATTGGCCCGCTGCGCTAACTCAACGAGATAATTCAGGCAAACCCTTAAACTCAAGCTGACACTCCTGCTCTGAGCCTGTTGCATAAATCCCCGGTGAAACTTGCCTGCGCCCCGGATCCAGTCGCCGACCAGGGTCGTCTTGCCGAATCCCGCCGGTGTCGGGAAGAGGGTGTGAATTCCCACCTGGCGGGCGCGTTCGAGTCTATCCAATAAAGATTTACGCGACACCTAGTTGGTTCGCGGCCGCGGGTATACGAGACCTTCGTCTACTATGCCCCCGCCATGCGCGCCCGCCAGATGATCGAAGCCGGGGAGATCGGCGAAGTGCGCGCCGGCCGCTTGCATGTATCCACCGGCACCGATGACACCGCCTGGAAGGTGCCTCTGTCTGCCTGGCTGTGGCGCTTCAACGATAAACAATGCGGCGGAGGTCCCATGGTGTTCGATCACGGCTACCACCTGTTCTCACTCGCCTACTACCTGGGTGGACCGGTGAAACGCGTCTATGGTTGGATCGACAGGACACCCGTCTCCGAGGCGGCAGGGATTGTGAAGATCGATGCCCCGGCCATGATCATCTTCCAGTACGAGGCTTCCCATTGCTACGGCTCGCTGGATATCGAGCACACCCCCGCCATGCGCATCTATTCCCAGTATTATGCCGATGATGATCGCATCGAGGTGATCGGCGAGAAGGGCATGATCTTCATCAACCGCTATACGACGAAGACCGTCGACCTGCCGGAATTGATGCTTTTTAAGGACGGCAAGACCACCGCAATCCCGGTCGAGGGTGTGGAATGGCATGACTGCTTCATCGCTGCCACCCAGGATATGATCGAAAAATTAAAGACCGATGGCCAGCCGCGCCTGGACGGCCCCACCGGCAAAGCGGTGCTTCAATTCACCCTGGCAGCACTTCAGTCTGCATCCAGTGGGAAAGAGATCAATCCGAAAGATGTAAGCTGAACCAACTCACCACGCGCCAGACGTTGGGCTCCTCCTATGATCGGGCGTCTGGGATGTAGTGCTTCTCTCACTTCCCTAACGGCTGCTGCTGGGTGATGCAGTGGATGTTCCCACCGCCCAGCAAGATCTCGCGCGCAGGAACGCCAACCACCTGTCTCTGCGGCATGAGTTTCCTGAGCGCATCCAGTGCCTCCCCGTCGTGCGGATCCGAGAAGGTCGGAACGATCACCCCGCCGTTGCAGAGATAGAAATTTACATAGGAGGCAGCCATGCGGTCGCCAGATCTGCGCGGGAGTGTGCCTTCGGTTAGCAGGACCCCCTTGGATTCTGCTTCGCTGATCAGGACCGGCTGCGGCTGGACTATCTTATAGACCTCCAGCTTCCGCCCGCGTGCATCCGAGGCTTTAGTTAGCCGATTAAACGCGTCTAACGAGATCGGATACTGGGGGTCGCCCGTATCCTCGGTCCAGGATAAAGCGACCACGCCCGGGCGCAGGAACGCGCACAGATTGTCAACGTGGCCGTCTGTCTCATCGTTGAAAATTCCCCTCCCCAGCCAGATGATTTTCGAAACCCCGGTGTACTCCTTGAGTACTGCCTCGATCTCCCCTTTCCTAAGCGATGGGTTGCGGTTGTGGTTGAGCAGACATTCTTCCGTGGTGATCAGCGTGCCCTCACCGTCCACATGGATGGAACCACCCTCGAGAACGATGGGGGCCTGGTAACAGTCGATGCCCTCAATCTCGGAGACAACCTGAGGCACCCAGTCATCGAGATCCCAGGGTTCATATAACCCACCTTCATGGCCGCCCCAGGCATTAAACATCCAGTCTACCAGGCGTAGCCGCCCACCAGCATTGACAACAAAAGTCGGGCCGCAGTCCCGCATCCAGGAATCGTTATTCGGGATCTCGACCACACGCACCTGCGCGGGGAGCAGGGTGCGGGCTGTTTTAAGTTGCGTGGGATTCACACCAACGGTGACCGGTTCGAACCTGGAGATCACCGCGGCAACCTCGGCGAACGCGCGCTGAGCCGGCTTGGCGGACTCCCGCCAGTTATCCGGCCGTTCAGGCCAAAGCATCCAGGTTCGGGCATGGGCTGTAAATTCGCCCGGCATGAAGTAGCCATCTGAGCGGGGTGTGGTTTTAAAGGTTGTCGCCAATCCTTCCACTCCTGCTACCCGTCGAGTTTGAGGTTACGGACGAACGCGCTGATCTGCTCCTGGTGGTATGACTTGAGCTCAGAAGCAGCCTGCTTGAGACGGGGATAAACCAGATACACGAGTAAACCCTTCTCGGTATGAAGTCGGTTTTCTGCCTGATCAAAGATGATCGAGCGGGGATGGTCCATGACTTCATCGGTGACTTCGACACCCCGGGAAGCTGGCAGGCAGTGCATGAACAGACAATGGGAGGGGGCATGCCGGAGCAGATCCAGGTTGATCTGATAGTCCGGCATGAACGCAGCACGCCGCTCAGGGATCTGCTCCTCTTGGCCGACCCACCACCATAAATCCGTATAGATAAAATCGGCCTCTTTCACGGCTTCCCGCGGGTCGGAGGTGATGCGCAGGATGCCGCCGGACTCCTTGCAGTTCTGCTCAGCCCATGTGCGCCACTGAGCCGGAGCCTGGTATCTCTCGGGTGCAGCCTGCGTGAAGTGCATCCCCAGGCGGGTACAGATCAACATTAAGGAAGAAAGCACATTGGTCGCATCGCCGATGAACGTGACCTTCAGATCTTCCAGCTTCTTTCCAGCAGGAAGGTGCTCGATCATCGTCATTACGTCACAAACCACCTGGGTGGGATGGTTGTAATCGGTCAGGCCATTGATGACCGGGACCTCGGCATATTTGGCCAGTTCAGTGATGGTTTCATGTTTAAGGGTGCGGGCTTCGATGACATCACACATGCGCGAAAGCACTTTGGCTGTATCATACAGAGATTCCCGTACCCCGAGATGGATTTCCCCCGGTTTGAGATACAGGGCATGACCCCCCAGCTCGGTCATGGCCACTTCGAAAGAAACACGCGTACGGGTGGATGGTTCTTCAAAGATCATGGCCAGGGAGGCATCCTGGAGCAATTTCGGGCTGCAGCCCTGCTTGTCGGCTGCCTTGATCTTACGAGCGAGATTAATGATGTCGAGCAGTTGCGGTTTGGTGTAGTCCTGCGTGTCGATGAAATGGCGCAAAGACATAACGATGTTCCCTTCGATCCGGAGAAAGGATGATCCTTCACTATCTTAGCACGGAAAATCAAATCGTTCGCATGGGAAGCCACAAGGCGGAGGGTAGCCTGACCTGACCCCACCGGTTTCTAACCCGAATCCGAAGCTGTCCAACGAACCAGAGTCATCCAATAATTAAGGAGCCGGGTCAGGAAATGCTTAAAAACCACGACTGTACCCAATCCGAACATCCCGGCCCATGCAACCATCCCGTGACACTCCGGATACCCAGCTCTCAGGCAATAACCGTCGCGCTCGATGGCATCCAGGACGCGCTCAAACCGGGCAGAATACCAGTATCCGGCCAGCTTGCAGCGTAGGACTTCCAGGGAGTCGATATAGGCCTTGCCATCCACCAGACAGGACCTGGCAAGAACCACCTGCTCACCCACCCAATCGCGGACCGGTTTGGTCTGGAGTTCCGCCGTGTCCATACCGCGCATATCGAGGACCTCCAGGGGGATGTTGAAATACCCGGCCGGGAGGTCCCTCCGCAGGTCGCGCAGCATGTGCGTCAGGTGGGCCCCGGTGACCGCCAGGCAGCGGTCACGAGTGCGCGGGTAGGGATATCCATTCCCGATAAAATACTGGATGCCGTCCATGACCGCGGTAGCCAGACACGAGGTATAGGCAGCCAGTTCGCTCCGGCTGACAGGCTGACCGGCACGGCGCGCATCAAATTCCAGCACCGACATGAAGTTATCAATGAATGATCGCAGGCCACTTCCCCGACCCTTGGAATGGGCAATCACGTCCACCAGCATCTCCTCTTCGGGGGATAGGTTCCCCGGTCGATCATCCTGGTAAAGTCTCTCCATAAGGGCCCGCTGGGAATGGATAAATTCCATCCGTTCGGTGGGCTCTCGAAGGAAGATGTCAATCCGGTCATCCGCCCAGCGGAAGTAGGCATATGCTCTCAGGCAATCTTCGACCAGATCACGATCGGCAAGGAATGTGGCGGTGAGGTAGGATTGCTTGCTGCTCTTCCAGGTGATCTTGCGGGCCAATTTGGCGGTCATGTTCATATCGATATTCTCTCCGTTCAATAGGTGTTCCTCTCCCAAATTCCATGGCTTTTAAAACTTCCCAACCAGCTACCCGGATCATGCCTGTGTAAGGCGGCCACCCTCGGAATCTTCGAGCATGCGTTTCGCAGCTAGTCGTGCGGAAGTAAGCACGCTCGGGATGCCAGTCCCAGGATGAGTGCTCGCCCCAACGAAATACAGATTGTGGTAGCGCGCATGCTGGTTGTGCGGTCGCAGGTACCCCATCTGGGTTAGCTTATGGGAGAGGCCATGTGCGGATCCGAGCGTCAGGTTGTAACGGTCCTGCCAATCGGTGGGTACAAAGCTCACCTCTGTCCGGATATGAGCTTCGAGGTCCTCCAGGCCGATCCGCGCCAAGCGCTCGAGCACGAACGACCTGGCCCTGGCCTTTAACGCCGGCCAGTCCTGGGGACGATCCCGGCAGATATGACCGACCGGCACCGCCGCCACCAGGACATCATGCCCGGATGGTGCCATCGAGGCATCCAGCCGTACAGGCGCATGGATGTAGAAGTTCGGCTGGTCAGGCATGCCGCACTGCTTGAAGATGACCTCGAAACCTCGACGATAATCCCCGGAAAAGAACAGGTTGTGCGGCCCCAAAGCAGGGTATCGCTTGTCTGTCCCCCAGTAGAACATGATCGTCGAGCATCCATATTCCTTGCGATCTATCCGGTCTGCGGTCCCATCCTGCGGGAGCAGGTCGCGGTATACATACCCCAGGTCCGCATTCGCTACAACGAGATCGGCAGGCAGGCTGCGTCCGTCTGCCAGAGCAATGCCAGTGGCACGTTCTCCATGAACCAGAATCCTTGCGACCGGAGACCGGTACTGGAACTCCACCCCCAACCTTTCGGCAATGTCCTTCAGCGCCTCGACGATGCTGTACATTCCTCCGCGGGGATACCAGAGCCCGTCGGCGAGCTCGGTATACTGCAGGAACGAGTAAGTTGCTGGCGATTCGAACGGGCTGAGGCCCATGTACATGTCGTGAAAGGTGAAAGCTATCTGTAAACGCGGGTCCCGGAAGAATCTCGCCGCATAGCGGGTATGCCGGGTGAGCGCCTTCAAGTGCAGAAAGAGGATCATATTTTGTGGGCTAAAAAAATCACCCAGACTGCGAAAGTCCTTCCCCACCAGCCGGTCCAGAGAAAGGTGGTAATGCTCCCGGCCTTCTATCAAGTAGCGCAACATCTGATCAAAGCTGCCAGGCTCCTTGCTCTCCAGCTGCGTCTCCATACAGTGCAGGTCGGAGGTAAGCTCCAACTGTGTTTGATCCTGGAAATGAAGGTGGTAGGTTGGATCGATGCGCTGCAGGGCTAGGTGGTCCTCCAGGTGCTCGCCAAGTTCGGCAAAGGTCTGCTCATAGAGCTCCTTCATCAAGAACAAGGTCGCACCGGTATCAAATACATAGCCGCCGACCTCCATCCTTCCGCAGCGACCTCCCGCCTGTTCACATTTTTCTACAACTTTTACCCGAAATCCACTCTTTGCTAGACGGGCAGCCGTAGCAATGCCCCCGATCCCGGCGCCAATAATGACCACGCTCGGCCTTCCTGACTGGACATGCATAACCGATCCCCTTCCACTTTCGGCAATCGCTCACAACCTCAAAGGCAGCGCTCTTACACCTCAGATATATACGCACTTGAGCATTGCCACGTTCCACACACAAGGACCGCAAATCCAAGAACAGATCGCAAGCTCCACTGTTAACGTTTGAGAGCCAGGGGCTCCAGACCTGGCTCTCAAATGGGAGGAGAAGAGAAAGGGTCGCAGCGGTATGTTACCCCTCCCCGTCACCCCCTGCTTGACGGCTGACCTGTGTTTCCGCTACGCCTGCCCGATAATTCACTCAGCATCCATTAATCTCTGAGAAGCTCTCCTCCCTGGGCGAAATCCATGGTTGAGGTTCCCCTTCTTTGCCTTTATGACTATACGCATCCTAAAGGGAGAGCGGTCATAATCTCGCGGAACCGTCCAGATTCAGCCCTATCTCCGGGGCGCCAACTCACATCTGCTGCGGCATCTCGATTTCACAGAACCTGCGTCGCAACCTCCAACATCACAATCGCAGAACCCGGAATCACTCCCATATCCACCTTTTCTTCAATCGATAGCCGAGGTGCGAAGGGCGATCTAATCCTAGACACAATTTCTTAATTAGACTATAATCTATATAGATATTTATCTATATAGACAAACGTCTTGTATGGAGGTTTATATGTTAAATCCTTATATCCTGGGTCCTAACCGAAAATTTCCAAAAGGCTCCCGGATCACAAACAAAGGGCTAAATACACAAGACAATGGATGCCATGCCAAACAGCCAGTTTCACCAAATTCATTGACCTTGCGACTGGGAAGGCTCTTGATTAGAATGGGCAAAGAATTGACCGGAGAAGGAATCGTTCCTAAGGGCACGGAAGATTCAATGTACCCGGTTAGTCAAGACAAAACCCGGCAAGCCCGGCCTCGACGCTTGCACCATGCCTGAAGGTTACATGCCAAACCCGAGAAATCTTCCGGAACCAGCCTCATGAAAATGGACGGACGATTTCTCAAAGATAATTTCCAGGTAAAACACATGAAGGGGAGTGTTTGATGGACCAAACCCAACCCCCCACCGACCCCACCGCCCTGGTGTGGGATGTGGGCACAGCTTACGAACTCTTCGTGAGCTTGCAAGTCCTGCATGAGCCCGAATATTATGAGCTGCGTCCTTCCTGGGCAGCCGGGATTCGTTCCCGCATTCCCTCGATTGAACGGACCTTCCTGGAAGAAGTCGTACCATTCCTCAACCTTCCGCTAGGTTGGATATACCGTCTCCCCAAACCAAAGGATGCCCGCAGCGTATTTTATGCGCTTAAACAGATCGAACCTGCCGATCGAGGCATTGTCCTGCTCGACCTCAAGCAGGGTCTCAGGCCAGAATCCAAACGCTTATTGGAAATTGCCAAACGGCGGACATGGGACAAAGATGACCTGGCTGCCCTCGCTCCCATCCTGTGCAAGGAAGAGCCCATACAAAGCGAAGAGGCATTGATCAAGTATCTGGATCGATGGTCGCACCCAGACGATTTTGGAAAGATGCTCCTGCTGGCCCTGCAGGCTTACAACCTGGCCTTTTTTGAAAAAGAGGAGCAGCGCGTCGAGCCGATCCTGCAGGCAGGCCTTGAACATGCTCGCCAGCTTTCCGAGCGGCTGAGTGTTTTGGAGCTGATTACCGAACTCTCCCAGGGTTTTCTACCCACGGAGGAGATTGGGAAGGAATTAATCGTTGTTCCGGATTTCTGGATGACCCCTTTGATCAGCCTGGATAAAATCAGCCCTGACCAAAAGCTGTTCCTTTTTGGCGCCCGGCCATCCACGACATCGGCCATCCCAGGCGAACCGGTCCCGGACGGCCTTCTGAGGACGCTCAAGGCACTCGCCGACCCTACTCGCTTGAAAATCCTCCGGTATCTCTACCAGGAAGAGTTGGGGCCTTCAGAATTGTCCCGTCGCCTCGATTTACGCGGGCCCACCATCATCCATCATCTCCGGGTGCTCCGTCTCGCCGGACTGGTCATTCTCACCCTGCGGGGACAGGAAAAACACTATCGGGCCAGGCTCGAAGCATTGGATTCTACAATTCTCGATCTGAAGGGGTTTATCACCAATCTTACGGACGAGGGACATCCTTCCCTAAAGTAACTCCACGCCCGGATTCAGCAAAGATTACACTTGAGTAATTTTCACATGTTTAATCTGTACCAGGATCACTGCTGATAGGATAATTCCACATCCGACGACCTGCACGGGGAGAAGCATTTCATGTAAGAACAACCAACCGAAGAAGGCGGTGAATACCGCTTCCAAACTTAAAATGAGAGCCGCATCGGACGCGGGTGTGTGTTTTTGCCCTACCACCTGCAGGGTAAACCCAATGGCGACTGAAAAGACCGCCGTATACAGGATGGCCGGCAATACAAATACCATATCCGCACGCGAAGGTCGTTCAAAAAAGACACCCGTTATCAAATTGAGGGTCCCGCAGACCAGATACTGTCCCAGGGCAAAAGGTAGGGCGTCCATTTGTCCCTGGGATTTCCCAACTACAACCACTTGCAATGCCCAAAAAAACGATCCGACCAGGATCAACAGATCGCCGGGATTGATCCTGAAGGTTCCCGCGGTGCTGAGCAAGAATCCTCCCAGGATTGCCATCAGGACGGCAATACCCAGCACCAGCGATGGACGTTCGCGCCAGAACACCCACAGGATGAAGGGGACAATCACCACGCTAAGGCTTGTAATGAAGGCAGCATTGCTAGCCGTGGTGTAAGCCATTCCGGCCTGCTGGAAGCCAGCTGCTCCATAGAGCGACACGCCGGCCAGGCCAACATAAGGGATGTTCTTACGATTGAAAACTCCCTTGAGCTTGGTCAACGGAAGCAGCAACAGACCGCCCAGCAAAAAGCGCGTCCCGTTCAGGAAAAAGACCGTGCCATGACCGGCCGCAACGCGCAGGACGACAAATGCAGTCCCCCACAAAAGGGTGACCAATACCAAAAGCAGATCAGCTTTGAGACGCATCCGGCTTTACAGGAGACGAGCAGGTCCCTGGATCACTCCTCCGCTTCCCACCGGGCGGTTACCCGCCCAGGCAAAACTTCCGATCCGAGGTCAAACCCTGGTTCACTTCATTCCATTTTCTGAGATTTGGAAAAAGCCGTATCCGGACTATGCCCAAGAAGGGTAGCGGTAGTCTTACAAGATCCAGGTGCGGCCCTGATATTTTCAAAGGGGTATAATATGAATCACTACTGCCCGCGTAGCTCAGTTGGATAGAGTAATGGACTTCGAATCCAGAGGTCGCGAGTTCGAGGTTAGCTACAGGGAGAACTAGAAGAAAATCCGCTTTATCCCCCACATATGGTACTTCGAATGGAGGATAAAATGGAAACAAGAGTTGTAAACCAATGGACTATCATAGAAGATGACAATCTGTCTAGGTGGGTAGAAGGGTTTCTGATAGACCGAAAAGTTCAAAATCTAAGCAGGGGGACACTAGAGTTCTACAGATGGAAGTTAAAAGATTTTATCACCTTCTGTGACGCTAGAACAATAATCAATATTTCACAAATTACTCCCAGTCTTCTAAGGGAGTTTCTACTCGACCTAGAAAATAAAGGACATAATCCAGGTGGAATCCATGCTGGTTATAGAACTGTAAAGGTATTTTTACGATGGTGGGAAAATGAGACTGAACCTAAGGATTGGACAAATCCAATCAGGAAAGTAAAGTCCCCTAGAGTACCAGAAGAATTACTTGAACCCGTAGACATAAAAGTAGTCTATGAAATGATGGCTGCGTATTCCGGTGAAATCGTCCACCGATTCCGGTCCATGCCGTCCACCCAATCCGGTCTCATGGCGTCCAGTAAGTGGGGCGAAGCGACGCTGGTGAAATGATTATATATCAGGTGGACG
>JBEKFY010000063.1:0-20342 GCA_050013095.1 Anaerolineales bacterium
GCGAAAGCCGACAGAATCCGCCCCACCTTCCCGGTCTACGTAAGTACTCTGCCGGGCAAGGACGGAGCGCCGGCCCTGGCGCTCGAGTCGCAGAAGACCATCCTGGAGGTCAGCCGGCGCTTTTTCCATTGGGCCAAGGGAGAAGGAGTCCCCGGACTCCAGTCGATGCCGCAGTCCTGGATCGAAACCCTGCGCGTGGCCCCCAATGCCGCCGAGGCCCCCCGCCCCCATGTCTATGTGACCGAAGAGGAGATCCTGCAGATCGCACGAATGCCCGTCCCAGCCGGCGACCTGGCCGTGCAGCGCGATAAAGCCGCAGCCTGCATGTTGTTCCTGTCCGGAGCCCGCGCTGCGGCCTTCACCACCCTCCCCATCCTGGCGGTCTCCCTGGAGCACCACTCCATCGACCAGCTCCCATCCCTGGGTGTAAAAACCAAGATGAACCACTCGAGGACAACCTACCTGCTGCAGATCCCCGAATTGCTGGCTGTCATCCAGGAGTGGGACGCACGCGTGCGCGCGGAGCTGCCCCCCTCCTGCCCCTGGTATGCCATCGTTGAAAGCAACTGGGGGGACCAGCGTCTCAGCGATAAGGATCCTGGATCCAACCGGGTGATCGCCCTCGATAAACGCCTGGAGCTGCTGATGACCCTTGCCGGCCTGACCTACAAATCCGCCCATAAATACCGCCACGGCCACGCGGTGTACGGCCTGCTGCACGCCCGCACGCCGGCCGATTTCAAGGCGCTTTCGATGAACCTGATGCACTCGAGCACGCGCATCACCGATGAAACCTACGCCTTCCTGTCCGAAGGCGAGGTCAGGGAGCACATCCTCCGGTTGGCCGGCAATCCGATCGTCAGCCCGAACGGAGAACTAGAGGCGATCATCCGCAGTTCCGGGAAGGAAGAGCTGGGGCATGCGCTGGAAGTGATCGGCAGAATGATCTCCGGCTGAGTATCTGCATCCTCAAGCAGCACACACCTCATCGTTCGTCAGGGAAAGGCAGAGTGAACTATGAAATATTGCAAGCATACCAAATCAGAAGTCCTTTGGCATCTCGGCGATCTTGATTTTATGTTATGCAGATGGAGATGTGGAAAGATTTTTTGGATCATCAATGACGAGAATCCGAGGGAGGTAAATTATAAATATGCTTCGGATGGAAAAGTAATCTCGGAGAAATTCGCCCTACATCAGGAAAATCAAGAATTTACCTAACTTAAACCTGGATTTTGGCAAGCCTGATGGGGATTTTGGGAAAAAGGTAAGGGATTTGGGTAAGGAAATAGCGATTTAGGTAAACCTATCGGAGGTTTTGGTAAACCTGGGGGATTTCGGTCAAAAGATAAGGGTTTTGGTAACAAAATCGGGGTTTAGGTAAACCATGACCGAATTTTGGTAAATATTATTTGGAAAATTACGGAATCCCATTAATCCGGCTATTGGTGGTTCAATCATCGAAAGACAGGTTTTGATTGCCATTGAAATTATCTTTGAGACCTGTCAGACGCCGGGAAGGGATCCGCTTGAAAGAGGGAATGACGCCGTAAGACTGTATTCTCGAACTTTAATTCATTGGTATGTCTACCGGAAGAGCAATGACCACAGACAGTTCACAGCCTTCCTGGCCGGCTTCGAATGAGCCGCCCTGTTCGAAGATAATCTTGCGAGCCAGCGAGAGGGATGCCGGCTCCCTGACTGTATCATGCCAGCCGCTGGCCTTCCTCTTCTCATTCTACCGGAATGCTCCTGGCAAGGAATGATCAAATCGAAATCCTTACAGTTTGATGATTCGAGGTAGGATTATGTATATACTGAATGCGGGTTTTGCGCCAACAGGTCAAATCGCCGTCTATTCAAAATGGTTCTTGCGTAAGTCCTGATGAAATCTACCTTGTTGTTCTCGATCCTTGTCGTGATTGTCAGTCTAACCGGATGTGCATCCCCTGGGGGATCTTTGCCGGTGACGCCCACGTCTTCGCCTTTTCCTACACAGACTGCCACACCAGTCCCGGTCACTTCCTCAACGACCATTCCAATGACCCCCACTTCTACTCCTTGGGGAGCCATCCCACGCCTGCCGACTCCTTTTGGCCAAGGCTTTCTGCTGTCCCCGGAGGGGAGTCCATTCATCGAGTGGACTACGGAGAATCTTCAGACAATCGAGATGTTCAGCTTCCAGAGTCAACTTGTGGGCCGCTACGATTCCCCTAACGGGATTAGCCTTAGCGCTGACTGGCTTCTCGATTCCTCGGGTGTCTTCATCTGGAATCAACCACCCAGTCTCGATGCCAAGCTAGGGCCGATCGTCCTCATGGATCAAGGAGGCCAGGTCCATTCGATCGGGATGGACGGGATCAACCCGGAGCGCTCCCCCGATGGAAAATGGATCGCTGCAACCATATGGGGCGAGCCGAGCGGTCCCGATGGGGTCGAATTGATATCCACAAGCGGTGGAACTGTTCGTAAGATGATTCTTGAGGAGGGCGTGCGATTCCTGGGCTGGAACGGAAATTACATCATCTACTTTGCACCCGGAGGGATCTACTCTATTCCCGGAGAAGGTGGGACGGCTTTGCTGCTGATTCCGTTCTCACCCGATCAATATGTCGATCTCGATCCCAACCCGATCTATTCTCCGGATGGCAAGGTGACGATCGTCACGGATGGCTCCCATCAGGAATTCACCCTGGCCCTGGATCATCCGAGACTGAACTCGCTCTCAAATTTGCCGATCGGATCGATCGATATGGCCTACCACTATTCTTGGACAGGTCCGCATGAGACGGTGGGATTTTCATCTGGGAATGGAGAAGCGGAGGTGCTGCTGGTGGATATGGCGACCGGGGCCATCGAACGCCACACCGGGATAGTTATGAACATGGATAGCACACTAGCCTGGGCAGTTTCCTGGCCCTGGCTGGCCTGGTCGACTAATGGGACCTTTCACCTTCAATTCACGAATTTACAGGACGGAAACAACCTGGATCTGGGGAAAGACACCGCGGAATTTCGGTATGTTTCCTCCACGGGTACGGCTGGAGGGTTTTTCGTTTACGATGTGAATGGCAACGCCTCCGTGATCACTCCAAGCCGGCTGCATGATTTAGAATTCGATACCTATGGCGCTTCCACACCGGTCCCGGTCACTTCCTCAACGTCCATTCCAGTAACCCCCACCTCCACACCGTGGGCTACCTATTCCCACTTTCAACCGCCGTGAGCTGCAGATGTCTCTGAATCCGATACTTGTGGACCATGGGTTGGTACGGATGGCTCTGTCGGTGCAGCCCTCAGCCAAAAATATGGGGAAATCCGGAACTGCTTCCTTTTCGATAATAGCTGGATTATCCTCACCCTGGGCCTGCAGGGGCAAAGCGGGGTCGTCGCTGAATATCGCTGTGCTGCGACGGATGCAGCCTGCCTGGACGGCGAAACCGACCACCCCCTGGCGGGATGGACGATCTACGTGCCGCCGTGTAAGGGGGGTGAGACCCTCGGACCGGAGTCAGACCCCTCCACCGGAAAGTTCATAATTTTGGGCGGGTGTGAACAGTGGTTCGATGTTTATACTGGTACGTTTAGCGTCCGATATTACAACACTCCATAAGAAGAAGGAACACGTTCGCCGGAATTGAACTGACCCACTAGGGCTAATCGAGTACCACAAAGGACGATTCTGGAGGCTCTCCATGTATTCTACAAGACCTTTTGCTTGGAACCTACGTTTCAGCTGTTTTACCTTGGGAGTCGGGCTTATTGCCGCCTTGTCTGCGTGCGGCTATTCGGCTTACTCCAAAAAAGGTATCACTGACAAGTCTTTTCTCACACCTACCTCACAGGGAACACTGCAAGAGTTTCACTTTGGTGATCCCGTTGTAAACGAATCGCAGGCTCATATAGCAGCCCAATCAGCTCTAAGAGCGAGCTTCAATTACATGGAACCGCTAACCGTTGTCGAAGTGAAGCCAATGAGTTATTTGGATTATAGCAATTTCATAGGGACAGCAAACGATATGCCAACGGGCACGCAGGTATGGCTTATCGTTTATTTTGATAATCAATGGCAGTTCATTCCCTCAACTCCGAGAGTAACACCTGTTCCGCCATTTCGTGGCTGTGTATCTGTAGCTATCAACGCTGCTGATGGCTTGGCTTTAAGGGTGGGCGGTCCATTACAGACAGGAAAAATACCAGAATGCGACCCATGACCCTGGTTGATAAATCCATTATCGGCTAAGCTACCACAAAGGTCGATAAGAAAGAATCGTGTTGTCGTTCATATCAGTGCCTACGCAGCCACCTCGGCCAGGAGACGGTCTTCAGCCTGCGCTCGCCGGCCGAAGCTACCCTGCAGGTCACGGATCAGTCACAGCGTGTTTCGAAAGCGTGACCTGCCCGCCATCCTAATGTGACCGGAATATCCTACAATAGTGAGGCATATCCCGTCCCAAACAGGAGGGCCAATGAAAACCCATATTTGGTCAGCAGTTCTCATTCTTCTGCTCATCACGGCCTGCAACGGCACATTCGAGATCGGTCTCGAACATACCCCTGTCAGCCCAACGTCTGTTTTGCCCTCGACCACGCCGACTCTCATTCTTCCGAGCTCCTCGCCGACCCTCATGCCCCCCAGCCCTACGTTTCAGATCGTTGCAACCACTATGCCCACACCGACGAACATCGCCCTGGCGCTCGGGACGACCGCAGCGGTCGAACAAGGCACCATCCAACCCGGACAGGTCGTGACTTATACCCTGTATGCGCAACAGTCCCAGCCCTTGATTCTGCTCCTGGGCTCCCCGAATAATGACGTCACCCTGGGGGTCTTCGAGCCGAACGGCTCGAAGCTGCTCGATCCGGCCAACCAGTGGACGCGCTGGGAGTACCTGCTGCCCAGGACTGAAATGTACACGATCCAGGTGATCGGGGGGGCGATGACGGAGAATTACACCCTGACCATAAAAGTGGCCCAGGTGGTCAATTTTGCCGCCGGCACCACCTCCATCACCTTGACGGGCTCGACGATCAATGGATACGTTTTTTCCTACGGGCTCTACTGTCTTGCAGGACAGACCATGACCGCGAGCCTCAATGTTTCCTCCAGCACCGCCTATATCGACATCTTCGGGATTGCCAGCGGTACGATCCTGGGCGCGGCAGCCAAAGCCAGCACCTGGACGGGGGTCCTGCAGGAAAGCCAGGAGTATGTGATCGAGGTCGTCCCGAGCAATGGCCAGGTGGTGAACTATTCCCTCCAGGTTTCCATTCATTAATTTTCTTCATGAATGATCATCACGATCGGGAAATTGAGCAGTGAGGCTCGTTTTATCAATATCCAGCATTATTCAGCCCGATCATGAAATTCATCGCGGGGTAATGAAACCTACGGGAACTGGCGGGATGTGAGCGCATTGAAACGACCATTCCTCTTTTTCGCAGTTGTAATTCTGGCGGCTTGCAGCCCTTCTCAATCGATTCTACCGGTGGGGGCTACGCAAACCACACCGACTGAAACGAACCCCTCAATGGCCTCTCCTACCATTACCTCCCTTCCTTCGGTCACACCAGTAGTACCAACCGATTCGCCTGTGGGTCTACCCACACCGGTGCCGACTTCCTGGCAAACCTATACCAATGCTGCCTTGCACGTGCAGCTGCGTTTCCCATCCACCTGGAAGGCGGATTCGCCTTCGCGCTTCCACGGCCCGGAGGGTTATTTTGAACTCGCCGGGGAAAACTATCCATTTGATGATGCGGACTGCGTGGTCGAAGCCAACCGAGATAAACCCAATCGATATGGTGCATTTCCCTCTGTGGGTGTCTGGGCAAGTCCGGAAGGTAGTTACGGATGTACGGTAACACCTGGGGATGACCATCCCGCCGCACCGAACGACCAAACGGTCCTTTACACCTCTTACCCACCGCCCTGGCCGGCCGACTGGAGCCTGATGCTCAAAGCAGATTCTGCCCACTTTAGCGGCATCCTCAGCACACTGCAGTTTATTGGATCTGGCACTGCCACTCCCTCGAACGAAGCCAACAATTCGGACGAGTGTGCTATACCGCCGGGAGTGCCGCCCTATAACATTGACCATGTCGCCGGCTTGACCGTTACCGAATATGCCATCGCCAGCGCCGGCTGTGATCCGATGGAGAACTTCGATGTTTTTCAAGCGCAATTGGAAGAGCTGGGCCTGAAGCGGCTCGTCCAATCCGCCTACGACAGCGATACCGCGCAGCGCATGCAGGCAGCCGATCAGGCCCTAGCGCCCTTCGGCTACCACCTGACCAAAACCGGCTTGTACCAGGGAGAAACGACCCTGGTCTCAGCGATAACCCGTTTTAGCCCTGTCTCGGTGAATGCAGCCGGCACCGATTTTGTGCTCTGGGTCCAGGACACCCTTTTTAATTTTCCACCCATGGAAGTACGCAAGAATTCCCTCAGATCACTCACGAACTGGGACGATGGCTTTAATACCGCCTGGGTCGGGCCTGACCTGGTCTCCTTTGACTATGGTGCCGACCACCTTAATCCGAATGGTTCCTCTTCCCAGGTGATTGTCAAGCGCAACGATCAGGTGATCGATACCCTGGCAATACCGTCCGAGGGACCCGCAGGATCCCCGGTGCATGGTTTCTGGTCCTGGGCCGGTCACTGGGTGATGGAGGCGGCGGATGTCGTGATCCAGGACGGTGAATTGCAGAACCCGAAGCTGGGCTTTGATGAGATGTTCTACTGGCACCCGGTCCAGGGCAAACCCTTCTTTTTCTTCTATAAAGATGGTTCCTTTGGCATATCGTACGATGGACAGGTCCTGCCGCAGCACTACCAGATTCTACTCCACGGCCCGTTTTGCTGCGATTGGGCTAACTACAATATATCGAGCCTGTCTTCCGGAGCCTGGTTCTATGCTCAAAGGGAGGGAGTCTGGTACCTGGTTTCCGTTCAGGCCGCTCCCTGATGGCGCCAGGATCAATTTGCTGACCGGCCATCTTAAAGGAAATATTAGTAGAGGAGCCTTTCATGGCACCCAGGAAATTCCCAACAACCACCACGGCCCTTATTTTGATAGGCACTCTGGTCATTTCATCTTGTACGCTTAAGCTTCCCTTCAACCCGGTGAACCCAGTGCAGAGTGAGTTCAACCTGGCAAAAGGCACCTCTTGGATTTATTCAGAGTCCGATTACCAGCCGGCGCCTGGTGATCCAACTCAAGTGGTCACGGCCCAATTTCAGATCACGGAAACGGTGACGGAAACCAGCAGCACACATGGCGTGTTTTACGCTCATGTACAAAGCGAAGAGAAACCCATCCAGGTGCCAGCCGAGGTGCCGGCTAATTATTTTCCATTTTCGCCGTCGGGGGACTTCTGGTATAGGATCCAAGGCCGGCAGGTTTTCCAGAGTGGGGGGCCTGCAGATTTCACAACGGAGGATACCGACACACTCCCCCTGGCATTTGATTTCCCTCTCTCGGTCAATCACAGCTGGTGTCCGGTGCGGATTGATTTGAAAAATCCCAATCATCCTCGGGTCACCAACTGCGATAATGGCGGAAAACTAACCGTCCTTCAACAATCGACCCACCAGGTGCCGGCGGGCAAATTCGAAAATTGTTTCCAAATCGAAGAGTTCGCCAATGATGGACCTCTCTTTCAATGGTTCTGTAAGGATATCGGTATGGTGGAGATCGATTATGATCACAATGGGACCCGGTTCGGCTTTAAGCAAGTGCTGACAGTGTACGACCCGGGTTCTCGATAGCGGGGCGGATGCCTACCGACGGGGTCGAGGAGGCATGATCATGAAGGAATCTACTTCAACCTGGATAAGCATGGCCCTATTGACCGTTTATCTGATAGTCATGAGCACGATGGGGTGTCAACCTACCCAAATTCCCACCCAACCCTCACCTACGGCTCCTTCAACAACCGAGACACTGACTCCCATTCCTTTTCCCATTCCTTCTCTCATTCCATCACCAACTTCGTTTGTCTTTCCGCCTCCAACGGTTGTCTTTCCGCCACCAAGAGATGTTCCCGTAGAAATGTTCCATGGTCCGCTGGTTGAGCAGGTGGAAACTCATCACCTCTACCAGGGTACCTGGACAACGTATGTCCCCCAGGATTGGACCAAACAATTCCAGCACGCAGGAGAATTTCCAGATATTTCATCCATCACACTTGCTAATGATGGTACGTTGTGGTTTGCTACCTCAGGTGGCGTAGTTTCGGGTGGTGTAGGAATTTACCATTTCGATGGGAAAACATGGGAGCATTACATAACGGGAAATGTTCATTCGTATGTAGAATTCTCTTCGAGCGCACTGGCTCCGGACGGCGCGATCTGGTTTGCCACATTATGCTGTGGCATTTATCGGTTTGGTGGGAAAAGCTGGACGAATTACACAATGGGGAATGGCCTTCCGGAAAATCGCATTGATACGATAACATTTGCACGGGATGGAGCTTTATGGGTTGGGACCCTGGATACAGCTACATCCCGGTTCGATGGGAAGAGCTGGCAATATTTTCCTGCGTATTACGGAAGCTTATGGGGGCCTTCCGTGGGGCGTATCTTTGTACTTCCAGACAACTCTCTTTTATTCAGTACCAGTATCAATTCCAGCATCGCTAATTCTGCCAAGCTCGTCCGTTTTGATGGCCAGCAGTGGACCAATTATCCGACTCCATGGACTGAGGAGGGAAAATATACGGAAGATATGGCAGCGGCTCCGAATGGAGACCTCTGGTTCGCCACGGAAGCCTCGGGGGTTTACCGCCTATCCAAAAACACCTGGACCCACTTTACGACGAAGGACGGACTGGCGAGCGATATCGCTCTAAATGTTGCCGTCGCCAGAGATGGTACCGTCTGGTTGGGCACCGTGGGCGGTGCTTCCCGGTTTGATGGGAAAAAGTGGACCACATTCATCCTGGGAAATGACCCGAGTATTCCCGGGGTGGGTCCCATCGTTGCAGCCCCCGATGGGTCGGTTTGGGTTGGATATTACGGTGGAATTGCCCGCTACCTGCCTTCTGATTCACCATGAAGCCACCTAACCCGGCGAGGTTTATCCTGAAATATCTTCGCTGGGTTGATGATGAAAGTCCCGCTCTGGGTATGGACAGACGGTCAGGCAGCCTGCAACCGGAGCAGGGGATGTTCAGGGTTGCCGAAAAGGCGAGACGGTCTCACGAGCCCGGTCCGAAATATACTGCACAACGGGATCTGGCCGAAGGGAAAGCCGGAAAACTACCATACTTTCTAGCGACGGAGGGCATGTCATTAAATCATATTAGCCCGTAAGTTTTTACGTGTTCTGGGATAGGAGTATCGCCATGAAACGCACGATAGAGTGGATCCTTGCTGGCATCGGAGTGATATTATGTATTGGAGGCCCAGCATCGATCTGGATTCCTCAAGCAGCCTCTCATCCGCCCGGCTTTTCCCTTTGGCCATTGCCTGCCCTGCTGTTCATCGAAGTTGCCCTCCTGGGAGTAGTGGGGTTTTTAGGGATTGCTCTTGAGCCTCAACCATTCTCTAGCCCTTGGGGAACCCTGGTTTGGATTGCGTGTGGAGGGCTGCTGGCCTTGAGCATACTCGGCGCGATCAGTGTCAGTGTTATCGTTTTTCTTGCGCTGCCTGGGCTGGCTTTTGGCGGGGCGGCAATCCTGGCTGACAGACGCCGGGAACGAAAAATGTTATCCGATTTAGGGTTTCTCGTCGTCAGTGGTATTCTTCACTTTGGATTATTTTTTGCCCTCATCACGATCGGGAGGGGATAGGATCAGAGAAAGAGGCCTTCGAAGTCAAATTCCGAATCGGTGACTCTTAAAAAAGGAGGGATCCATCCATGATTCAGACTTTGAAGATATGGCCGGGGTTGATGATCGCGACCCTGTGTGTGGGCTGCCAAGCGCAAGGCAATTTCCCAACGCCGGACGTTACGGTACAGGTGGTTACCGCAGCACCACCCACGGGGACGCCGGATTGCCTGCACTAATTGTCTGAGCAAATGACGGACCTCGACATTCCCACTGGAGGTGCCGGGCAACCATCGCAGCCCATCCAAAGTGGAGGCCCTTGCACGGACCCTGGCACGGATTCGCATATCTCGATAAGCCGGATCGTATACGGGATCCCGGACGTCTTAGGGCCATGATGCGATCTGTGCATGGATAGCCCAGGGCAGTTTTTTGTTGGGCGGTCTCTTTGCCATTTGCCTAATCACAAATTCTTTTACTCTGTCGTAATCAGGTTCGGGTCTTAAGGAGGATACATATATGGTCGGATTCTCGTTCTTGGGTGCAATAGTCTATGGCCTCGTGTACGCGTTTGCAATCACTCTGCCTGTCCTGGCTGCCATTCTTGTGGGCAGGGCTATCAAGAGAACGGACACTCCTCATCAAAAAGAAATGCGGCAGCTGCTCGGGCGATTGGTGGATTCGCTGGAAGAAAATAACCGCTTACGTAACCAGCAGATCACTGGTAAGCGACCCGATGAAAATGGCGAGAAAGCCCGGCCGGCCGGAGAGACAAGTTAAGCCTCTTCCTTCGGCAGGAGGGTCGTTGAGTCAGGCCAGATTAGCCCTCTGCCAGGTCCTCGCTGTGCTGTTCCGGGGCGCACATCCTGACCAACCTGCTTCACGAGATGCGCTGCGGAAGCCAATGGGAACATCTCCCTCGTGCTTGCTGTCTGCAGGATGCCATAGGGAGTAAAACGCTGTCTTTTTTTTACAGGAGGAATGGATGCAATCCAAATTCACACTCTTGTTCGTGATCGGGATCCTGCTCCCCGCTTTCTCGGGCTGCGGGCTGCTCCGACCAACCACCCCTTGGCCTGCCACTTCCACCGCCACAGACACAAGCAGTCCTCTTCCGATTACGGAAGCACCTACTCTGCCTGCCATCCCTTCGGCGACAGGTACAGCCATTCCGCCTTCGGCCACCGAAGAGGTTGCCCCACAGATCACCAGCCTGCAAATGATCGATGCAAAGGATGGCTGGGCCTGGACGAATTCAGGTCAATTGCTGCGCACTGCCGACGGCGGCCAGACCTGGACCGACCGCACCCCTGGAGCATCGGTCGGGCCGGAAGGCAGTTTTTATCCCGACAGCCAGACGGCCTGGCAGCCGGTCTACTTGCAGAGCATCAACCTATCTGGTCTGATGCACACCACCGATGGCGGTCAGACCTGGAAGGAGTTATCCTATGGACCCCCGAATTCCGGTGGCCAGCCGACCATTCTGGACTTCACCGACGCAAGCAACGGATGGGCTGTAGAGGAGCAAGGTGCCGCAGGAAATGCATATTACACGCTTTCCGCTACTCATGACGGTGGCGTAACGTGGGTGCCCATCCCGGTCATCCCGCCGGTGCCAGAAAGTAACCTGCCGCCCGGAACGGTCCATCTCTGCGGTCTGTGCGAGGACAGTTTCTACTACGACCCTGGCCGGATAATCATTGTCTATGGAGATATGCTGACCATGCAAGCTGGCGGCTCCGTGCGGATGCAGGTCTCGTTCGACCTCGGCAAAACCTGGCAGAACCAGAACCTGCCCCTGCCGAAAACCGAAGCCAGCACGCTGGTCGCGGCATCCCAGCCGATTTTCTTTGACGGGAAAAAGGGCCTCCTGCCGGTTCATCTCGTCAAGATGAACAGCGATGACACATTTGCCTACCAGCACCTGGCCTTTTACCGCACCCAGGATGGCGGTGCAAGCTGGTCCTTGCTCCCCGGCGTGCTCGATCAGGTCGCCGCAGAACCGCCGGCGCAGATCGTATCGCCCAATGCTGAAGACCTCTTCGTGGTGTGCGGTAAGGCCCTGTGTGCCAGCCATGACGGCGGGCAGACCTGGCAGGCAGTGGCCTCCAACCTGGATTTCACCCAGACCGACACACGATCCGTCTCAATGCTCGATTTCCTGGATGCCAACCTCGGCTGGGTGGTGATCCAGGACAATGACACTTCCACTCTCTATAAAACGGTGGACGGCGGCAGGACCTGGACAGAGATCCCCTTGCATATTGTCTCTTCTGCTCCGGTCATCACGCACATCGACACCAGCCTCCCCACCCCCACACAGATTCCCAACCCTACGTCTTTTGGGACGCCCACGCCGGATGTCGTTTTTGACCCAAATACGAATGCCTACCGGATCCGTTTCGCTCCAGAGGCGACCTGGGTCGAGATCCACGATACCATTTCGGCGAATGCCTCGAAGCGGTACGTCCTCTCAGCCATGCAGGGACAGATCATGAGCGTCTCGATCCCGCAAGGAACGGGTTTCTCGTTGGCGGTCGCCGGGGCCGATCAAAAGTCCCTCAGCGACCCGCGCAGTCAACTTCCATTCTGGCGGGGTGCGCTTCCTTCCACCCAGGATTACATCGTCACGGTCCAGTCGCAGGTGAGGGCTCCCTTCACGCTGCGTGTCGTCATTAATCCGCTGGGGCAGGCGACGCAGAAGTTTACCTTTACCGACCCAAAGTACGGTGGCCTCCTCACCTACACGGACGAATTCGCGCCGACGGACATCGTAGCCCCGATTGACCCCAAGGGTACGCCCCTGATCACACTCGCTTTCATTGACCCTTCCTTTTATTTCCCAACCACCAACCTGAGCGAAGCCTACCTGGTCCTGACCGCCACCCAGGATCCGGCGACCGTCTCCACCTGCACCCAGCCCTCAGCCAACGGGATCGATACCCTGACCGGCCAGGTGACGACCCAGCACTTCACTTTTACTCGTACCGAATCCACCAGTGCGGCTGCCGGCAATCTTTACGATCAAATTTCCAATCGCGCTGTTATAGGAAACGAATGTGTCGAAGTGATCTTCCTGATCCACTCGACGAATACCGGAAATTACCCTCCGGGCACGGTAGTTCCGTTTAACCGAGCCGTGCTGCTGAACAAGTTCGAAGAGGTACTCGACGCTTATTTTGCCAAATATTGAAGAATTTAGTTCATTGACAGAGACGGTCACCACGATTGGAGGAAATCTCACGATCAAATCAGGGCGGAAAATGAAGGTTTTTGAGCCGGCAGGTATCTAAAGTAGTGAAAATGGATCCTTCTGATACTACATGCCTGATCGCCCATTGCCTCCAAGGGGATGAGGCCTCGATTGAAAGGCTGGTAGCAAACCACCACCTGGAAGTTTACCGGCTGGCATTATCGATATTGGATGACCCCGCAGAAGCCGGCGAGGCGGCTCAGGAAGCCCTGATCGCGGCCTTGGCGGATCTGGATTCTTACCGAGGTGATTCTGCATTCACGACCTGGCTATATACCATCACTTTGAACATCAGCCGAAGACGGTTGCATAAACAGCGGGCGCTGTCCCGGTTAAAACAAACTCTCCAGACGATCCTGCGCATCCAGAATGAGACCACGAAAAGTGTTGAAGACGAGGTAATCCAGGATGAAACCGAAGCAGTTTTGTGGGAGGCGCTGCAAGGGTTGGATGAGAAACACCGCCTGCCCATGATCCTTCGCTATTATCTTGACCTCCCCATCGATGAAATTGCCCGCATCCTGGGGATCAGGCAGGGGACGGTGTACTCGAGATTGTTTACCGCTCGCGAAAGAATGCGTGAAAGTTTGAAATCATCAGCAGCATTCAAGGTGGAGGACTAGACGTGTCCGCGATTTCTCATTCGCAATGCCGAAGGCTGGTCCAAACCTCCCTGGAGAGAATGCTCAACGACGATGAGCGCATCCGACTCGAATCACACCTGGATACATGTCCGTCGTGCCGCCAGTATGCGGCTGACCTCCATCACCTGGATGACCGTCTCGCACCCTTGATGAAAAAACGCTGGAAGGCCAGCCCCGATCTGGATCAGCGGTCTTTTAGGAGGATTCAAATCCACTCGAGGCGGAAAGCCATGCGCAAATCAGTCCTGGGAATTGCCGGCGGAGTCCTGGTGATTACGATATTCATCCTAATTTTTTCCGGGGTGTTGAACGGGTTCAAGCCCCACCCCGGCGCGTTTCCTGGCTCTGGATTGCCTTCGCAGGGTGCGACCATTAACCCACCGACGGACACCCCGGCGGCGAAATCAATCCCAGCCGCCTCTGGAGGATGTTATACAGTCTCCTACGTTGTCAAAGCCGGCGATGCGTTGTATAGCATCGCGGCGACTTTTAATGTGCCGGTGGCAACCCTTGTAGCGTTGAACGGTCTTGCGAATAACAATAACAACGTCACCATCCTCAAACCCGGTTTGGTTCTGTACCTCCCGATTTGCCTGAGCAGTGGAACCCCGTATTCGCCTTCGAACGACTCCACTCTCTTAATTATGGAAGTGTATACAGTCAAATCCGGGGATACCTGTAGCTCCATCGCTGCGTTATTTAACACCCCGGTAGCCGCCCTCATCCAACTTAACAACCTGGACTCCGCATGTTCTCATCTCACCGTTGGCCAGGTTCTCGGGATCCCCGGAGCTCCGGAAATATCCGGGACCTCCTCTGGTTCTCAAGTCTCCGGTCCAGGAGCCTGTACTTCGGTTAAGGGTGGTGAAATGGGTACCGGGGTTTTTATCTGGCCAACCTCTAAGCATTTCATCTCGGGAATGGACTATGACCCGAAGATAGCCCACCTCGCCCTGGATCTTGCTGCCGCCGTGGGTGATGCCATTGATGCTGCGGACACGGGTACGGTCATCTACACTGGATGGAACGCCTGGGGATATGGGAACCTGGTCATACTCGACCATGGGAATGGATACCATACGCTCTATGCCCATCTGGACGTTGTCAAAGTATCGTGTGGACAGAACGTTCAAAAAGGGGATTTAATCGGCCTTGCCGGTATGACCGGTAATTCACCAACCGGTCCGCATCTGCACTTCGAAGTGATCCTGAATGGCGTGCACATCAATCCTTGGACTGTCCTTCCCCCACCATAAGATGATTTCGGGATTGAGTGTTTCTGGTCCCTACCAAGATTGTGGCTGATTCCTTCTTCAACCATTAGCAGGATACCTTCATACTCCAAGTGTGCAGCCCAGATGAAAACCCTCATGAAATGTCAGCATTCACAATAGGATGGTCAATCACATTAAGATCCCCTCAAGAGGCTTAATTACCGATAAACATCACACTGAGATCATATATCGGACCCAAACGGCTTTGGTGCATAAATCGAAGAATAGATAGAATCGCTCCAGTAGCCAAGGACATGCTAGGCAACCTCGTAACTTACTGTGCTACCGAATGAAAGGTAAATTCCCATCCTGACGCCTCTTTTGTTAACCCTTCATGCATAACAGCCGTTCGAGACTATAATCTTTAGAAGTGCGGAAAAAGCCGAGGGCCGATTTGTAGGCGAATTCATGATCAGATAGGCGGTGGATCGTAAAGCAGATTTTGAGATCCGTTATTCAAATTCTGCGGGAGCGACGATCATGAAATTATTCAATGCGACAATTCTTCTTTTATCTTTACTATTGTCAGCCTGTGCATCATCTCAAACGACAAATCAGGTGTCCGGCATCGAAACGCAAGCTAAAACAGGGATTATTACACCGGGTTTTGAACTCGCATCAACCTTAACCACTTCCCCAATTTCTATTATTGAAGATCCAGAGACCTCAGCTAAAATCACCTGGCTAAAAGAGAATGCTCTTCAATTGCGTTCTATTTCACCAATAGATGATAACTTTTCCGATTTGGAACCGCTTAAGCAAATCATTGGGGATAAAAGGATTATCATGCTTGGCGAGGAATCTCACGGTGATGGGAATACCTTTCTTGCTAAAATACGTTTGATCAAATTTTTGCATCAAGAAATGGGTTTTGATGTTTTGGCCTTCGAAAGCGGCTTTTACGACTGTCACAAAGCTTGGGAAATGATTCAGAATGGTGATAATACGAAAACCGCATTCAACGGGAGTGTCGGAAACATTTGGAGTGAAAGCAGCCAGGTCGAGCCACTGATGAGTTATTTGGATCAAATGGCAATAACGGAGCACCCGCTTATCCTGACAGGATTCGACAGTCAGTTTACGGGGACAATTTCTCCCAGGTATTTAATAGACGATCTCACTACCTTCCTAAAAAAATATCCCATGGTTGCACCCGAGGGACAGGAATGGAATGATTGGGTTGATCAAACGAGACATCTGATCGGTATGTATGAACCTCCGAGTTCGGACGCTCAGGAATTATATTTGAATGAAACAAAGACATTGATAGAGAACATTAAGCTTGTCGCCAGACCGGACGATCGTGAGGCTGCCTATTGGCTACAATTATTGAAGAGCATGGATGCGCAGGCTGAATTCTATTGGAAGACGGCGGGTAAAAGTGATGACTATCTCAATTCTCATCCTGAGATCTCGGATTTACGAGATATCCAGATGGGGCAAAATTTAATTTGGCTTGCGAACGAATATTATACGGATAAAAAGATTATTGTCTGGGCGGCAACCTATCATATTGCCCGAAACCTGGGCAGTATTGAGGGTCACCTCAATATCACTACAATGGGAGATGTAGTCTGGAAAGAACTCGGCGACCAAGTCTATGCTCTTGGTTTCACTGCATATACCGGGAGATTTGGGATAGTAGGACAATCCACTCAACCTCTGAGTCCCCCAAGCGAGAATTCCTTGGAAGATTTAATGTACAAAGCAAATTTCAGTTACGCAATCATCGACTTCCGTCATCCAACCAATAACGGGGATTGGTTGCAAGAGAAAATAATCAGCAGGCCGCTTGGCTATCAAGAGTATGGAGCGAATTGGACAGAAGTATTAGATGGAATAATGTTCATCAAAGAAATGATACCTAGCACAAGATAATTGTTTATGAATGGGTTTATGAATAAACTCATAAAAACACGTTGCAAGCTTTCATTCGATGTGTGCCTCTCAACAAAATGACCCATCTGGGTATGCCCCAGAATTATAAGCTCGCTGCCTGACCCTTTTACATTGATAGGTCGGATTGCGCCTGTTCACCGTTTACTTTCTGATTTATGCGCCAACACTCTTTTGAATTAACAAAACCACATGTTATACGAAACAGAACCAATTATCAAAGGCTCGAAGTAGACATCTATTCTAAAAGGTGTTTTACAATATTTGTCCGTCGGATATTATGCGAAGATTGATATTGATTGTATAGTAGTCGTTTACGGTATGTCGGTAATTAGATTTTATCGAACCCTTTAATTCACCACCTCCCCAACCCTAACCTAAGTCACCCGCCTGGCGAAAAACACTCGCAGATGATTCTAAGAGACTCCAGGAGGAGCGCAGTAGCGACGTACGACAAACGGGCAAAAGCCGTCCTACTCTTAGCCATGCTATGATTCTCCCCTAACCCGGTCGGGCGGGATCGCTTCTTCATTCCGGGTGGGTACCGCTAGTGCTATGGCTAGTTATTTGAGTGTAACCGCCCTCATGGACATCCCGAGGAGATCTTCAACCTGGGGTATCGGTGCATCATGTGCTGGAGATATGAATGGGTCGACGGGTCAGGGAACAAAGCGTACGTCCGAGGGGTCGATCTCTTCAAAGTGACGAACGGGTTGATCAGCGAAAAGGTGTCCTACGTCAAGGGATCACCGGCCGGTCGGAGGCTTTGACTCCAAATAGCTCCATCCCGATGATATTTCCTGCTACCGTTCCCTCCTTCAAGCAGGTCCGCGCCAGCATGACCTGCAGCTCCTCCGGGGTGTAGGCGGCATCCAGCGACGTCACCAGACCGGGGCGCATGGCCGTCGGGCGGACGCTGACCCACAAGAATCCGCGCATCAGACGGTTCATATCTCGGCGCAGATCGGAAATGAAATACTGTCCTCCCGGCTTCAACACCCGCCAGATCTCATCGAACGCGCCACAGGGGTTGGTCCATTCGTGCAGGGACCCGTTGGTGAAGACTGAGTCGAAGGTATCCTTCTCGAATGGCAGCCGGTCGCAGCTCCCCAGGTGGTACCGGGCGCGCTCGGTCAGTCCATACGCCTGGGCGTTGCGCTCCGCCAGGGCCTGCATGTCCGAGCTTATATCCAGACCGATCAGGTTTGTCGCTGAGGTCCCTTTAAGCCATTCCAAACCCAGATAGCCTGGGCCGGGACCGATCTCAAGTGCCTGTCCACACGTAATGCCGTGTTTCAGCAGGCTGGGGGTTTCGATCCAGCCTCGGTCGCGTAAGGCGCGCTGCAACTGGTCATATTGGGCGACGGTGATTTCCCCCTGAATGCCATGGTCGGTTTCGGGAACACGCGGTTTGGTCATTTTTTCTCCTTTCTTTCTAGTTAGAATATTCAATTTAGAATATCAATCAAAAAAAGATGGGCTTACAAGCCTTTGCCACGGTCCAGCTTCTGCAAAAGATCCGTCACCCATTCCAACTCCGCCCGGGTATGGGCCAGGGTGTGGTCGAAGATCGCCGCGGCCAGGCGTGGTACTTCGGGGAGGGCCAGCTGCTCTTGGCGGTGGCTGCGGAGATGGTCCAGAGCGGACTGCAGGGCAGACTGGCGCATCCGCAGGTAATTCTTCACTTCCTTCAAGGGCAGGCTATCCAGGAAGAATAGGCAAACATCCAGGGGATAATACTCCCGCTCGAACAGCTGCCAGCTCGCGCGCAGCAGGCGCAGGAATTCCTCCCGCCCTGCCGGGGTAATCTGGTATACGCTACGGGATGGGCGCTTGCCCTGCTGCTCGACCTCCAAGTTCTCGACGAATTTCTCTTCCGCCAGCTTGTCCAGGGCAAAGTAAATCGAGCCGAAGGCGATGGAGGTCCAATCGCTCATGTGATCCTCGATCACCTGCTTGATCTCGTAGCCGTACAGAGGGCGTTCTCGCAGCAAACCGAGGATGACCAGGCGGACCGACATGATTCTCTCCTTTATATTATATTGTATATTCTAACTAGAATATACGCGACTGTCAAGGGCTCCGTCGGCCAACTGAACGGGAGAGGGAAAAACATGCAATCGATCTACCGTGGGAAGGATGCTGTTTCCCCCTCAGAAATCTTGTGGCATGGAAGGGATCGTCGCAGCGATCCTCGTTTGATCCTGCCCGTCAAGCGTCCGCGAACAGCCTGCGGAGTGCAGGAGCAGGCAGTCCCGACTTTTGGACCATGGCCATCAGCTCGATCCCCAACTGGTGCATCTCGTCGGGAGCCTGTCTGCAGTGCCAGGCGGCCCCGACCTCGGCAAGCCTGGTCGGCAGAAATAATCGAAACACCGTCACCAGCAGAAACTTGGGCATGACCCCGAAAAAGAAACCGGTGCTGGGTGGTACGATCGCAAAACCACTGGCGCGCAGCACAGGGATCACCTCGCGCATCCCCTCGACGAGCAAGCGCAGATCGTCCCGCGAGCGGGCCAGGGCGTAGTTGTCACAACCGTGTCGGATGAGCGCGGCCGCAAACGGCGCGACGAATGCGGCATGCGTGGCGAGATAATCGGAAATTTGAGTGGAAGCCTTTGCGTGAAAGCCTGCCTGACGCAGGATTTCGATCAACCGGGTCAGTCGGGGGGTGATCCGGCCGTCGATTTCTCCAAAGGGCGTCGTCCCACCCAAAGCCTCCTCCGCGCCGATGGCGCGGATCACACTGCCGTCCCGCTTCCCTCCGCCGAATACAAAACCGAGCAGGACCCGCTCTTTGCCGAGGGCGTCCGTGTAGACTCCGGGCCCCGATGGATTGTTGATCATAAAAACGATATTGGCCGACCGATTTTGTTCCAGCACCGGGAGAAGATCGGGAACCTGGTTTTTGCGAACGATGACGAGGATAAATTCATAGCGATCTTCCGGGTCCAGGGCGTTAATGACGGGCACCTTGGTGATCGTGCGCGTTTTCTTGAATGGATCTTCGATGACGATCCCCTGATCCAGGAGTTCTTCGTAGCGCTTTCCCCGGGCGAGGACAGTCACGTCGAAGCCGGCCTTGAACAGCCCTGCGGCACAGATCGAGCCGTTCACGCCTGCCCCGATCACAAGGATTCTCGTATTTTCCATATTCCTGCCAGCTTTCCTCTTTCACTTTTTCCAAAGCCAGCCGGGGCGGAGATGAGGGTCAGGTTACAGCCCAGGGAGAGACCCTCATTCAGCCGCTCGATCAGGAGCGGGCGAACGACAACTTTTGGTCGAAGTGGAGGGATAAAAAGTTTGGTAGTTAAAATTGGCGCCGGCACAAATCCATTATATGATACTCCCCAAAATTCAAAAAGCGGAAAAAACCATGAGTTACAGTAATAAAAATCCATAGAATAAGGGGTTGCAAAAAGAGAGAGTTCCAATCAATATTGTAGTTAGCCACAACAACAAAGAAAGGAACTCTCAGATGACAGCCGAAGCCGTCAGTAT
>JBEKFY010000064.1:0-21223 GCA_050013095.1 Anaerolineales bacterium
CTGCGGTCGGGTAAGGAGGCGGTGTTACCACCGCCCCCTCCCCTAAGAACCGGACTTGAGACTTTCACCTCATCCGGCTCAAGCCTTTGGAGCGCCCTTTGCAGGACGTGGTTTCACAACAGGTAACTTTTGGCAATGAACTTTGCTATGGCAATTCGGGTGAAGCAGCACTTGGTTTTCTGCCGTGTCTGACCCGCCTTTTGACCGCCAGATAATATGGTGGTTGTGCCACCCGGTTATTTCGGTGATCTTCTGGCCACAGACTGGACAGAGGCCGTTTTGGGATTTCCACAGGTTGAGTAGTCTTTTTCTGCCATTCAGATTCATTTCCATCTTTACACCCAGGCGGTGTTCAAAGTAAGTTTCCCATTCGGGATCGTAAGGATTAGCTTCCCCTCTCACTTTGATGTGCCGTTTGATAGGGGTGTAGGATGCGGGGCGCAGATGGATAGCTCGGTTACTCCCGTCCGGCTTTCTGGTTATGCCTGAGAAGACCCAGTTGCGGCATCCGACGGATTTGAAGTATTTGGCTTTTATCCATCGTTGGCCTTTATTCCTGTGTCTTCGCCCTGCCCAATTCCACAGTTTTTCGAAGATGGCACTGTCAACATCGGTGTAGGTCTGCTTACTGCAAGCGTGGCAGTGGTAGTTGGCCCATCCTTGTATTACCGGATTAAGGCGAGCAATCAGGTTACCAGCACTTGTCGTTGCATTCGTTTCGATGGTACACCGTGCCTTTTCCAAGAAGGCTTTGACGTTCTTGGTGGCTGGTTTGATAATCAGCTTCCCATGGTACTTTCGCACGTTTTGGCCGAGGAAATCGAAGCCGTCCTCTATGTGAGTGATGCAGGTTTTCTCCTTTGAGAGCTCCAGCCCCCGCGGACTTAGAAAGTTTTCCACGATTGGGAGCACTTCTTCTTCCAGCACTTCTCTCGTTTTTCCGGTGACGATGAAGTCATCTGCATACCTGTCGAAATTGACCTGGGCTTTCCGGTTTTTGGGAAATTGTTTCCTTAGTTCGCTTTCCAGCCCATCCAGGGTCATGTTGGCTAGGACAGGGGAGATGATACCGCCTTGCGGCGTACCTTCATCAGTTGCGTGATAGATGTGCTTTTCGATGAACCCGGCCTTGAGCCATTTCTTGAGGATGGCTTTATCCATTGGGATGTGAGCCAGTAACCACTCATGACTGATCCGGTCATAGCATGACTTAATGTCGCCTTCCAGTATCCATTCCGAACTATTCCTTCTGCACAAGAGCTTAAAGCATTGTTCACTAGCGTCTGCTGTTGACCGGCCTTTGCGAAATCCATAGGAATTCGGGTCAGCCGTCGTTTCTGCTATTGGGTCTAGCGCCAAGAGGTAGAGAGCTTGCATCGCTCTATCCTTCATGGCAGGAATGCCGAGAGGGCGAAGTTTCTTTGGGTCACTGCTCTTAGGGATGTACATTCGTCTGAGAGGAAAAGGCCGATAACCACGCTGGCGAAGCGAGGGTACCGCACCTGCCTTCTTGGTGGGGGTGTCCCAGATTTCTCCGTCCACTCCCGGGGTGTTCTTGCCTTGATTTTCTGTCACTCGTCGGACGGCAAGGGCTTTACCGCTAAACGAGCGGGTCAGCAGGCGTTGCAAGGCTTTCACCTTGCCCCATCTGCCTTCCTGTGTTGCCTTCACGATACGCGCTTGGAGCCGACGCACGTTTTGGTTGGCTTTGTGCCAGTCTATGGCGTGCCAGTCAACCTCATCGTGGGAGGTCGCACAAGCAACCATTTCTTCATTTGCTTTCATCTGCTTTACCTCCTCAATCGGTTTTTCAAACTCTCTCGTGATCAAAGACCATGTGGAAGTCTGCTCACTTTCGTGCAGGGTAATATTGCTTCTCGCTCAACCCTTATCCGTTCCATTACAGAGCGGCCTTCGCTTTTTCCACACTCCCATACCCGCAGTCCTATCGGCATGCCTTACGGCTTGCTTTCCTCTCGATGAGGAGGATTACGGGCTTACCACGTTCCATTTCTGTGACAGCGACAGGTTAGGTCTGTCCTCTCCGCCGACAGTGTTGTTTGCCCATGACAGGAAAGCTTCGACTTCCTGTTCCCACTGCTTTGCCTTTTGGCTCAAGCCTGATACTTGTGCCTTCAGCTTGTCACTAATAACGACGTTTGTCGGGCATTCACATATGTTGACCATACTGCCGAACTCTAGTCCTCTCCCTTTAGGCACTTTCGGGGAACGCACTTGCCTCACGGTTTGTGCGCTGGCTTTCGCCACGGGTACATTGTCGGTGGAGCTTTGCAAGGAGGAATTGCTTCCTCCCCACATCCACCTAGGGTACTGCCGATGGGATGGCAGGTCTTGTCATGGTAGGACTATGCAAGACAGTCACAAAAACAGCCTCGTGTCGCACCGAAGCGCTTAGTTCAACCGAAGCGCTTAGTTCAAGATTCATTTCCGATAGTTATCTCCGAGCCGATCCTTTTCCAACCAGATCGAACCAACGGTCCCAGATTCGAGACGTGGAAGCATTTCAATTTCCGAACGGAGGATTCGGAGGCGATATTCTTAATGCTCTCGATAAAGGTACATGCCTGTAATGGATCCAGTCAGTTCGGAATGGTTTACCTGATGAAAGGCTGGCAATACCCGGTCAAGGCCCGGCCTGATAGCTGAAGGTCGCCACCAACGAATTCGGCTTAAAAACGACCAGCGAGACAACATAGTTCCCGCAGCCGCCTGTATAGGACCATGAGTTGACGGCCTGGGTACCTTGGGTGTGGAAGACCAGACTCATGGTGGAGGACTTTTCCAGTCTATCTCCAGCTGCGTCAGCTATTTCCCAGACATAGAGAATTGGACCAGGACCATTGGTTGTAATTGTTCCGTTGAAGTTGTTTGTGTTCGGCCCGCTGCAGGGGCCGATCAATCGGGCTGTATCGGCTGACACGGTGGCCCCGATGGCGAAACCTCCGGTCGGTCGCACAATTTTAACCTGACTCAGGTCCCCACGGGTTTTGGTGAGCGAACTGCCGATCCAGCAATAAGTTCCAGAGATGGATGGAAGCTCAATCCGCCACCAGCTGTGGTCGCTGATGGAGGCGTCTATCGGGACCCATTGACCGGGCGGTAGAGCGCCTACCGGAAGATAGTCTTCTCCGGGACCGAAACGACAATTCACCGTATGGGAGACAGCTTCAACCATGGGAGGGGAGGGTGTGAAGGAAGCTATTTCGGTGGGGGGCAGGGTCGCGGTCGGAGTGAATGCCGGAGTTGAAGTCCAAAGCGGGGTTGGAGACAGGGTAGGAAGACTCGTGGGGGTGGTCGTAGGGGCAATTGTAAGTGCAGGGACAGAAAGATCACAAGCCATTACCAGAAGCGGTAAGAGAACTAGAAGTGATATTCTTTTCATTATGAAACCTATCGATTCCTAATTAGAATAGAATATGAAGCAGATTCTACAGTATTTTCATTAGATTTTATTGAGACTCGGACCTCGGATCTTGCCGAAACAAGCCAAATATTATCATGTCTGAGCTCGGGTGAAAAGACGCTGAGCCTTTTGTGGGCGATTAACAACCTCCAACCAACAAGGCCTATACACCGACTGATCTTGCATAATAATATAAACTTATATCCGTCGATTCTGACGAAGCTCTCAACTAAAGGACGATTTCTTTGGAGCCGTCTTTTAGAGCCGTGAATAGGTTTATCGAGATTTGCCAGCTGATCACATTTAATTCCAGATGGTGTTAGGGATTTATCATTCGGTTGGGATGGAACACAATGGTTGGCTTCAGACGGACTCTATCGCTTCTTGCCATAAATAACCGACTCGATTAATATGGATATGATCATCTTATATATTCACTCGCCTATTTCTGGCTGGGATCGGCGCTCAATCAGAGTTCGTAGGTTACCTTTCTTAAAACGCTAAAATCTTCCGATTGACAGCCCCCCTTTCTATGCCGAATAATTATTGATAATCTACGTTTACCATAATTGTCCCCCCATGTGATGGTTGCCACGCCAGCATCACTGCAACGGCCAATTACGACATCCGCCCAAACAATGAAATCGATTGTAGTTGGTGACCGTCAAAGCAACCTAACGCCAAGTGAATCTCGGTTTGAGCAGCTTCAACAAATACCACTAGCTTTTGGCTGAACGCGGCACACGATCTTTCTCTTTGACCGCCTTCCAGAAAGTCCTGTGTGGAATTCCCTTGCCTGCCTGGATGCTCTCTCTTGATTTGGTGAGCAGAGCTTGAAAGCGTGGAGATCTGGAAAACAATAAACGCTCCAGATCGTCATCGTCGATCGGGGCAAGTAGGATGGCGACCGCCTTACCGTTGCGAGTGATCACAACAGGACCGGTGGTTTCTGCCTCCTGCAGATAAGCGCTTAGTTTCGCCTTTACATCGGCCAGCGATGCGACTCTCATGATTAAAACTCCTCTCCGGCGATAAACAACCTGCTACCATCTTTGACGCCGATCGCTAATACCCAGACAGTTCTTTCATCCTCGACAATTTCGTAAAACACCCGAAATTGATTGGGTGGACCGAATCTCAGCTCCCAGGTAGAGCCGAAGGGCCCAGGCAATTCTTCGAGCGGCTTCCTGTTATGCGTCTGCCGGTTGGGTCTGTGCGACAATTGCTCGTCGATGGTCTTCTCGATCAAGCGGTGGTGCTTCCGCTCGATTGCGTCGATGTGATCAGCCACTTCCGGCGAGTAAATGATCGCAAATGCTGACTGGCGTGTCATTGACTATAATTATAGTCATTTATTGGCGGGTGTCAACCCGGGAACATGCCTCTACACGCTTTGATTTCCTTGCCTCGCGAGCCACCTTGGGAAGTCGGTGGGTTTCGGACATACGTTTGCCTCAGGTATCAATGTTGATGAAGGCAGTTCTTGGTGCTATCCAATCGGCTGCTCGCCGGCCGGCATTTCCTTTAGAGCCTTGCCTGCGGCTACCAGCAGGTCGCTGGGCTGCCGGTAATAGGCATCATGCACGACGGCGCCCAGACTGATTTTCAGGGAATAGGCCTCCCCCCCAATCAAGTACGGCTGAGATAATTTTTCATGCAGCCGTGAGAGGATGATCTGAATATCCTCCGGACCGTTTAGGTCCTCATGAAGGGTGGCGAATTTCCATCCAGAGATCCTGGCGACCGCATCGGTGGGGCGCACGTAACCCTTCAGGCGCGAGGCGATCTCGCGCAGGATGTCCAGCAACCGGTCCGGAGTGATCTTCTCCTGCTCATGGGAGTCCAGTTGCAGCTCCAGGACGATCACGGCAAAATGGAACTGCGGCCGCCGCTTGGCGCGCTCGAAGGCGAGTTCCAGCCTGGTCAGGAAGAATTCCTCATTGAATAATTCCGTAGCCGGATCTCGGAAGAGGGGGAGCTTCGGTTTGAAATCCAGGCCTCCTACGCGCGCCACTAAACTTTTCAACTGGTCCACATCCACCGGTTTGAGCAGGACCAGGTCTGCCAGGTCGGTGATCGGCTCTGCCAGCCTTGGATAGGCGGTGACGACCACCACGCGGGTTTTGTCAAAGCGCGGGTTCGATCGGATCTGGTAAAGGATGTCCTCGCCGCTGATCTCCAGGCCGAGGCGGATATCCAGCAGGATGAGGTCCGGCGTGCTGAGGGCCAGCCTGGCGAGCGCCTCTTTTGCCGAAAGGATGATCTCGCATTCGAAGCCCACCAGATTCAGAACGGTTTTGAAGAATCCGGCGACATCCTTATCGTCTTCAATAATTAATACTTGTGGTTGAACTGCTGTCATTCCGCCGCTTTCCGTTCCGATGATTAGATTGAACCATTTCCTCTAAATAAAAACAGCCCCCTGTTATCCTGGACCAACCTGGGAGAGCCGGGCCTTGACCAGTTCTTCGTCCCGCTCGGCTGCTCTCGGCACGGGCTTTTGAACACGATAGCCCATCTGGTCCAGCACTTGTTTGATCCATTTTGGATGATACGAGATGTCAAACTCTTTCTGGATCAATTCGCACACCCGCACCATCGTCCACCGATCGGTCGGATATCCGGCCGCCAAAGCGCCTCGATCCAGAAATCGTTTCAAGCGCTCTTTCTGATCGGCGCTCAGTTTCGACTTCCTCCCGCTACCGGTCCTGCGCCGCAGGCGCCGTAGACCACCCGCTTCCAGCGCCTTTGCCCAGGCACCCACGGCCGTACGGCTTACGCCCAGCTGTCGAGCGATTTCCGCTTTTTTTAATTTGCCTGCCCTCAGCAACCGCCCGCCTTCCATGCGCCGTTCTTCCAGTTGTTCACGTGTTCGCATTTCAGAAGCGATGATCACCATGTCGCACCATCAATTGTGATTTAACTTTTACTTACATGAATGGCTCAAATGTACAAACTTTATTGGTCGATTTGTAGAGACGAACTGCTTTGACTCATAGACGTTTGTACTTTTTTGGATTGTATGCTTGCACAATCATTGCTTATCGTGTATTCTATGAAGGACGATTGAGAAAATCCATAAAGGGTAAGAACGATGTCCAACATAATTCGAGTGGCTATCCTTGAAAATCATCAGGGGATCATCGACGGCTATCAGTTCCGGTTAGGGGCCTCATCCGATATCCAGATCGTGGCAACCGCCACTTATGGGGAAACCCTGGAACCCATGCTTGCCCAATTCCCGGCGGACGTCCTGCTTCTCGATGTGCATGTGCCGACCAGCCCCGACAACCTCAACCCCTACCCGATTCTGTACCTGATCCCGAGGCTTCTCGAGACCTATCCCAACCTGGTGATCCTGGTGATCTCTATGCACAATCAACGCAAGCTCATCGAGGCGGTCATGGCAGCCGGCGCCAGCGGCTACGTGCTCAAAGACGATCAGGCCACGATCCGGGACCTGGCCTCGGTGATCCGCTCCGTGGCCAGCGGCGGGATCCATCTCAGCCAGTCTGCCTACCAGCAGCTAACCAAGGGTCTGGATAATTATGGAGACCAGACGTTGACTCCCCGGCAAATGGAAGTCCTGTCGCTGTGTGCCGCTTATCCGGATGCCAGCACCGCTGAATTGGCATCCAAGCTCTTTATAGCGAATTCTACGGTGCGTAACCTGCTTTCTGAGGCCTACCTCAAACTCAATGTACGCACTCGCAGTGCAGCGATTGCCAAAGCTCATCAAGTGGGATTGCTGCCTCCCGATATGCCAGCGTCCAGCCTCACGGAGCTGGGTGGCAGCGAGACTTGAGCCATTCCAAGAGCGCTGAACATTTTCTTAACCGGGTTGATGACCTCGTCGAGCAGACTGTCCAACTCCTCGCGCTTGACTAATGGAATGCTGTCCAGGATCGTTCGAGATTGTTGATAGCGCCTCACCAATTGGTCGACACCATAGCTGATCGCCCCGCAGCGGATCAATATGGTCTGCGCTTCAGCCAGCTTTTCAGGATCAGACGCCTCTTTACGAAGTTCCAGGAAGCGTTGCCGATCGGGGTGATCGACGACCTGTGCAAATAAAAGCGGCAGAGAAGAACGACCGGAGGTCCAGTCCGGATTGGCAGGGACTTCCAGGGCGTCATTTAAATCATCGTGGATCTGGATCATCTCGCCGTAAAGTCGCCCCAATTCATTCAATCGTCCGGCAATTTCCGCCGGTCCCCTGCCCAGGAGCGCACCGATCTCTAAGGCTGCGCCAAAGAAGGGGGAACTCTTGGTTTTCACGACACGCCAAAAAGCGGCTTCATCGGCTGGACATTGGACGTCCCAGGACTGGCCCAGGGTCGTCGTAAGAGTCATCCGGTTCATACTGCGAAGGGCCAGCATTTTTGCACTTGGCTCAGCCTCACTGCATGCGATCGCTTCCAAGCCAGCAGCCTGAAAGGCGCAGGCCATGTTCGCTGCGGCAGGCATGCTGATCCGGTGATACTCCCCGCGCGGGTCTGCATCCAGCATGTCGTCCACCAGGATAATGCTGGTGTGACAACAGGCGACGGCGACCGCTGCCGGGATAGCCTGGTCGGAGGTTCCTCCCACCGCCTGGCAGGACCGCACCGGTAGCATCCAATGGCGTGGCTTCATCGACCCAATCCGTTTGAATAGCGCCTGCACTTCTCCCCAAGTATCCACACAGGGTATGCCCGAGAAATAGTCCACGATCTTTTCATAGATATCCATACTCGACTCCTCGTGAACTGGCCGAGGACGCCCCCGGCCAGTTCACGAACTCCGCCTCAGGGATTTAATTGGCGCTAGCCGATTGATCGACTTTCCACATGGCCCACGATAAGGGACCTTCAATGTTCAATATCTGGGTGAGACTGGCCTTAGTCAGGTTCGCCAGAGAACGTTGATAAGCCTCGGATGTCTCCACTGTAGACGACAGCCATTCATGAAAGTCCTGCATATTCAACATGGGTGAGAATCTCCTTTCTTCTAGAGTCGAAACAAAAGGTATGCATACTAAATAAACATCGATCTTGCTCGTCCTATTACGCTATAATGGCATCACCTCCTTCGCGAGTTGTGGCTGGAACCTTCTTTATTTGACAGAGATACTGCTGTGAGAAGAACCGTTTTCCAATCCTGGCGTCCGAGCGAAATTCTGCTTTCCCTGGCTGTCCTTGCTCTGATCCTGGCATATACCTACGCTTTCCTATTCAAGGCTCCTTATTCCGGTTTTCAGTTCAACCCATCCAATGGGCAAGTTTTTCAAATCTTTGTAAAAGCCAATCCCGGGGCTGCTCTCCAAGCGGGGGATGTCCTGGAACAGATCGGTCCGGTCAGCTGGATGAGTTATTATGCTAATTCATGGCAGGCGTTATTCGAGAATGTACAGCCCGGAGAAATCGTCGATATTGTCGTCCTGCGAAATGGCTTGCCACTTACGGTTCCCTGGGTCTTTCCAGGATTCAATCAGCAGGAGTTCGCTTCCCGGTTTGTCAACGTCTGGTGGCTTGCATATTTTTTCTGGTTCTTCGGCCTGGCTGCCCAGCTTTTTATTCGCCCGAAGGATGCTCGCTGGCGGTTATTGATCGCGGCCAACTACCTGACCGGTTTCTGGCTGATCGTCGGCTGCCTGTCGAGCTCCCAGATCTGGGGAAGCTCCGTTTTGCTCCACGCGGTGACCTGGCTTGGTCTTCCGGTGTACCTGAACCTGCACTGGATCTTTCCGAAGCCATTGCGGCGAATGCCACCCCTGGTTTGGGGCTTCCTCTATTTTATCAGCAGCGTATTGGCAGTCTGCCAGTTAGTGCAATTGATACCGGGTGCCTTCTATTTACTCGGTTTTCTCCTGATGCTGGCGGGGAGCATCACCTTGTTGGTCGTCCACTTCGCCAGGCAGCCTGCTCAGCGTCGCGAAGTTGGCCTGCTGGCCATTGCTATCCTGGCTGCCATCGCTCCTTCGATTAGCCTGGGGGTCATCAAGCTCTTCGGTAGTGTTCCTCCGTCGAGTACCCTGGTTTTACTTGCCCTGCCGATCATGCCGGGCGCTTATTTCTACGCCATCTACCGCCGGCAGCTGGGAGGATTGGAACTGCGTGCCAACCGCATCATTGCCTTATTCATTTACGGGGTATTGCTTTTAACTATTTTGATCCCGCTTGGATTCGCGATCGACAGGTTAAACGATCCCGAGGCGGCCATCACGGCCGGGCTACTGGCTACCCTGCTGATCGCATTAATCACCGCGATCTACTACCCCTCTTTCCAACGCTGGGTTGAGCGCCGAATCCTGGGAATGCTACTACCACCGGCCCAAGTCTTGGAGCTCTATACCGCGCACATCCTCACCAGCCTGGACACCGAGCAGCTCAAGCGTGTCATCTGCGAGGAAGTGCTGCCCAGCATGCTCATTCGCGAATCCGCACTGATCCGCCTCGAGGATGCCCAGAACCCTATGCCGGTCTATCGATTGGGGGTGACCGATATGCAGCTTCCTCGACCCTCCGAAATTCCGGTCTTGCTCGCAGAGAGCGGCCGGGTTCGCCAGCCATATTTGGAGGGAACGGATCCTCTGCCATGCCCATGGGCACGCTTGGTCCTTCGGCTCACTTTGGAAGGCAAGACGATCGGCCTGTGCCTCTTCGGTCGGCGCGATCCAGATGATTTCTATGCTCCGACCGAAATCCCGATCTTACAGGCCTTAATGGACCAGACCGCCCTGGCACTGATGAACATCGAACAGGCCGAGGACCTGCTCGCCCTCTATAAATCAGACATTGAAAGGCAGGAGGTCGAACGGAACCGACTGGCACTTGAGTTGCACGATGACGTTTTGGGTCAGATGGCTCTTTTGGCAATGAATATGGGAGACACCGGCTCATCGCCTCAGTTCGACCAGGCTTATCAATCCGCGACCGACCGCATCCGCCAGATCGTCAACGGTCTGCGCCCCGCGATGTTGAACTATGGGCTGCGGCCAGCCCTGGATGAATTGGCAGATGAAACGCTCACGCTTGGGACCGGAACGGTCATCCATCTGGAAGTGCCTCCCACCGAAGTGCGTTACCCTGCGATGATCGAGCTTCATCTCTTTCGCATCGTCCAACAGGCATGTCAGAATGCGCTGCAACATGCCGAAGCCAAAACCATCCGCATCCTCGGAAGCCTGGAGCTGGAGCAAGTTAATCTGACTGTCGAGGACGACGGTAAAGGCTTTACCACGGGGGATCAGCTCGACCTGGCAGCCCTGCTGGCCAATAAACACTTTGGCCTGGCAGGGATGCACGAACGGGCCGCACTGATCGGAGCCAGGATGACCATCGTCTCGGCTCCCGCACATGGCACACGCGTGCAGGTGACCTGGTCGCCTTCCGCTCCCGTATCTGATCCCTCTCACGCAACCAGTGAATCTTCAATCTCGTAGCGAAGGTACCCCTTCGCCCATTTTCACAAAGATGAGAACTATTCAATTATTAAAGTGCTAATTCCGCGCCTCTATTTGACGATCGGCTTCGTCAGCCTCCTTTGAAATTTCATATTCATGAAATTCTTGACCACCGTCGGGTCAAAGTGCTTACCCGCTTGCTCCTGGATATATAAGCGCGCCTGGGTTTCGGACCAGGCCTCCCGGTAAGGGCGCGGAGAGGTGAGTGCATCCCAGACGTCGACCACGGCAAAGATGCGGGCGGCCAGCGGGATCAGCTCGCCTTTCAGGCCGCGTGGGTAGCCCGTGCCATCCCATTTTTCGTGGTGACAGTAGGGAATGTCCATCGCCGGATAGAGGTAGATGATGGAGGCGAGCAGATCGTAGGCGTTCTGCGGGTGCATGTGCATGATCACCCACTCCTCCTCAGTCAATTTGCCGGGCTTCCTGAGGATCTGCTCCGAAATGCCCATCTTGCCGATGTCATGCAGGAGCGCCCCCCGCTTGATATGCATGAGATTCTCTCCGCGGATGCCATGCGCCTTAGCCAGCTCGACGGTCATCTCGGTCACCTGGGAGGTGTGGCCCACGGGCTCCCCCTCACGCAGGTCCAGGGCGCGTCCGAAGCCTTCGATGGTGGCATCATAGGCCAGGGTGAGTTCGATCAAGGAGCGCTGCAGGGTCTGGGTCAGGGAAGAGCCCTCTTCATCCGACACTGGAGACCTCCTTCAGGAAGACCTCGACGATATGCGGATCGAAGTGTTTCCCCGCTTGCTCCTGGAGGTACGGTCGGGCTTTTTCCTCCGGCCAGGCCTTCCGGTACGGCCGGTCGGAGCAGAGTGCGTCCCAGACATCCACCACGGCGAAGATGCGTGCCGCCAGCGGGATGTTCTCACCCTTCAACCCACGCGGGTAACCTGTCCCGTCCCACTTCTCATGGTGGCAGTAGGGAATGTCGATGGCCGGACGCAGGTAAATGATGGGGGCAAGCATGTCGTAGGCAAACTGCGGATGTTTGCGCATGATCACCCATTCCTCGTCGGTCAATGGTCCGGGTTTGCGCAGGATGTCGTCCGGGACGCCCATCTTGCCGATATCGTGCAGCAGGGTGCCCCGCCGGATGTGGACCAGCTCCTCGCCCGCGAAGCCCATGCTGTTTGCCAGCCTCAGGGTCAGCTCGGTCACCCGCTGGGTGTGACCTTCGGTCTCTTTATCGCGCAGGTCCATGGCCCGCGACCAGCCTTCGATGGTCTCGTCATAGGCCAGCATCAGTTCGGAGTTGGAACCCTGCAGGTTCTCAAAGAGCTGGGCGCCGTCGATGGCGATCGCCGCCTGACCCGCCAGCATATCCAGGAAAGTGCGCTGTTCCTGGAGCAGCTCGAGAGGTTCGCGCTGGAAGATCTCCAGCACCCCTTTCACCTGACCTTTGGCGATCAGGGGTACCCCAACATACGTATAAAACCCCTCCCGGAGGAATTCCGCCGATCTCTTCAGTCCCCCGGTGTTCCTGGCCAGATCTTGAATGATGACAACCTTCCGTTCACGGGCTGCACGCCCAGCGTATCCATCTCCCAGGCGGAGGTCGGTATATTGCAGGGCTTGTGTATGAAAACCCTGTCCAGAAACGAACTTGAAGGTCTGGGAGGTGGCATTGAAGATCAGCACATCGGCCGCATGGACACCTAGTTGTTGGGTGACCTGATCCAGGAGGATGCCCAAGGTAAAGCCGACATCGAAGCTGCTGGAAATGGCCGAGTCGATCGCACGAAGGGAAGCCAGATTCTGCATGCGTCGCTCGGTTTGCGCGTACAAGCGGGCATGTTCCAAGGTCAGGGCAGCCTGTTTGGCGAAGACGGCCATCAAGCGTTCATCGTCCGCGTGGAAAGCGCCGGGTTCCGCACTTTGGACATCGATGGCTCCGATCACCGTCTCACCGACCTTGAGCGGGAGTGTCAGCTCCGCCCGAGCCGCTGCCCAATTGGGAAGATAAACGGGTATGGCGCGTACATCCGGTGTGTTGATCACGCTGCTGCTGCGAATAGCTTTCGGTACCTGCCCCGGACCATCCAGGGTAAGCTGTGCCTTGCTCACTTGGTCTGCGTACGGACCCGCGACGGCGATGCGCCTCAATTCGTTCGAATTTTCTTGGACAAGGAACACGCTGCAGTTGGACTGTCCAAACTCCTGGAAGACCACCTGGACAATGGTCTGAGCGAGAGTCTGAAGGACAAAAGGGGTGCTGGAAATCAAGGACTCGGAGGCACGGTACAATCGGGCGAGTTCTTCGGCCTGGCGGGCCATGGCCTCGTCCTCCCGATTGCGGGCGGTAATATCGATCACGGAGACAAGCACTTTAGAGAGGGTGTCTTCATAACCGGGTGCTGCTGACCAGCGCAGGCTGATTTTCAGCTGCTCTCCATCCTGTGTCCGGTTAACCCCCTGCCATTCAAATTCGGTCTTGCCTTCTGCGATCCAGACCAGTTCATCCTGGAAGTCTTTCCTGGCATCCCCTCCGAGCACCTCGGCCAGGTTCTTTAGGAGATCAGCTTTATTTCTGGCCCGGTACAATTTCAATGTCGCTTGATTTACATCCAAGACCCTGGCCTCCTGCTCACACTCGGCCACGACCTCGGGATGGTTTTCGAAGAATGCCTGAAAATCCGTTATCCCTTGCTGGCGCAACTTTTCCAAATGCTGCTTAACCGCTGAAAAGTCTTGTTCCCAGAGCGAGATCGGCGAGTCTTCAAAGAGTCTCCGGTAGCGCTCTTCATTACTCCGCAGTTCTTTCTCGGCCTGCTCCTGGCTAACGCGCGTGCGCAATGCCGCTATTCCGTATGCCAGATCGTCTGCCAACTCGGTAAGCAGGTTCACCTCTTCGCCATTGAAGGCATTCGGATCGGCAGCATAGATGTTCAATGCCCCAAGGGTCTCGCCATTCGAGATCAAAGGCAATGCAATGGAGGATTGATAACCCCGCTGCCTGGCAGCCGCACGCCAGGGCGCGTAAGCCGGGTCGTGTAGAATATCCTGTACGATAGAAGGCTTGCCTGTCCGGATGGCGGCACCGGTTGGGCCCCGGCCGTACTTGTTATCCGCCCAGGAAACCCGGACCGCCTTGAGGTATCCCTTATCAAAACCGCTCTGCGCCACCGGGAGGACGGTTTTGGCTTTGTCCCGGGCAGTGTAGCCGACCCATGCGAGACGGTACCCGGCCAGATCGGTGATCACCCGGCAGATCTGCTCAAGGATCTCATGCTCTTCCTGGGTACGGATGAGAATTTGGTTGCATGCCGATATCGCCCTCAATGCCCGGTTGGCTTTCTTTAAAGCCCGCTCTGTTTGGTTGCCCTCCGGGATAGGCCGAATCAACCTCTCCGCCTTGGGCGCATCTTTAGATCGCCTCACCGCGGCGTAGCGTAGGCGTGGTTCCTTCTGTTTCCGGTCTTGCTTCAAACTGATCTTATCGATACTTCTCATGACCATACAGGATTCTTTGTCATCGTATTGATCGATATTATTCATGGCCATGCAGCTTGCATTTCAACAGAACCTTTCAAGCTGTGATCATTTAAGATTGACAGAGGTTTGCATGGCCACTTCGGAAACTTAAAATTGAAGCCTGTGGCTTTCACACCTCCTTCAGTGACTCGCTGAGACTTGTTCTTTACAATTGCTCCACTCCTCAAGCATTTGTCTAGGTCCGGAGCCCTTCACTATATCCCGGCCAGCCCCCCTTGCCCGACCGCCTCCCGGCGCAGCCGGATGGCCTTTTGTAGACCATCTGGCACGTGGGCCGCCTCCCCTTCCGTAAGTTCTGGCCAGCAGCCTCCGGTATATATTGAAAGGTAGATTTCCCGAGGTTTTCAAGGTCAGCATGGTCAAAAAGATAACTGGTAATGTATGGCCCGGCTTTATGGACGAGCAAATGGATATCCTTCACCAGGATGTGTGGGTAGAATGTCTCCTCCTGGTGTAGAGCAAGTGAGTCAGCAAGCAGTCCTTCTTTGCGTGGTTTGAGCTTTAGAGGCATTCCAGTTTTCTGTCAGATCTTCCTTGAAAGGAATTTCGGAGCCGCCATTTGCCTCGACTGAGGCTATTCGGAGATATGACAAGTCTTCTCCATTTCTCGGCGTAACCATTCGTCAAGCAGATCCTTCCTGAACCGCCATGTTTTCCCCAGGCGAATCGCGGGGACATGGCCCTTTCTGGTCATTTGATAAACCTTTGCTTCACTGAGGCGGAGGTATTTGGCTACTTCGTGGACGGTCATGACAACACCCTCCAACTTCACCTCTTTTTCCTGTACATTCATTGTTCCTCCTCGAGCAAGGTTAACCCTTTGCTATCCGAGCTCAAAGAAACGAGTAGAAACATACGGATAATTAGATTACTTTCTATTAGTTACTATATCCAATCCCCCTATAAAAATATATGGGCGGGCGTTTCCCTGTAATAGACAATTGTCGTGATTCTCATTACCGTGGGTTAGGATAAGGATTTCCCCCATTTCTGGCCATGATCGTGTGGCCCGCCTCTAAAAAAATGAAGCGGAACCAGTTTTGAGGTAGGTCAATTGATATCGAGGCTTCAAGATATTTTGATAATGCAGGTTTTTTGGCAATTTGATAGAGGTTATTAGATTTGCAGGGAGTGCAATCGGATCAGGACGAGATTCTATCGGAACAAACACCATGTATGCCGATTGATCGAATGGGGATAGCCCCCTTTTCCGTGCTGGAACATCTATTGATAATATATTTGTTTATAATAGTTTTCCCCGAAATAGTTGTCACGCTAGCATAAAATCAACAGCCCGCTACGACATCCACCCGGACGATGAAATCGATTGCGGCCGGTGACAAGCAAAGCAACCCAACGCCGGGTGAACCTCCGATTGAGCAGCCCCAATCCATACCGCTAGCTTTGCCCTCGGGGCACCTATCGGAAGCGGCAGTGAATGAGGCGGCCTTATCGTTTCGACTGTCAGGTTCAGATCTCAGGCGCCAAATTTCTTCGCGTCCGAGGTGCAGCCGGTGTTGCCTCCCGCCTAAACCCGGTAGCCGTTTTTGATGTAAAATCGTCTAGACAACCCATCAGCAACCTTCTCCAGGAGTTCTATGAATATTAATCAGGATATCTTTCAATCGGCTGAAGCGCTAACTTTCGACGATGTATTGGTAATCCCCGGCTATAGTGAAATCCTTCCGGCTGAAACGAACTTGACCGCCCACCTGACCCGGGATATCCAGCTCAATATCCCGATCGTCTCGGCCGCGATGGATACCGTCAGCGAGGCACGCCTGGCAATCGCACTGGCGCGCGAGGGCGGCATCGGCATCCTCCATCGCAATATGTCCCCCGAACTGCAGGCTACAGAAGTGGATAAGGTGAAACGCTCGCAATCAGGCATGATTGCAGATCCCATCACCTTACCACCGGATGCTACCCTGCAACAGGCAGAAGACATCATGTCCACCTATAAAATCAGCGGCGTGCCTATTGTCGATGAGGAAAACAAGCTCGTCGGCATCCTGACCCACCGCGACATCCGCTTCGTGGAACCATCCGACTATCGTTTGCCGGTGAGTCGATTCATGACCGGTCAGCCCCTGGTCACCGCACAGGTGGGCATCTCACGCGAGGAAGCAAAAACCCTGCTCCAGAAACACCGCATCGAAAAATTACCGCTGGTGGACGAGGCCGGGCACATCAAGGGATTGTTAACCGTCAAAGACATCCAGAAGGAACGCGATTACCCGAACTCGGCGCGCGACGCCCGTGACCGGTTGCTGGTCGGGGCGGCTGTCGGGGTCGGTGCAGACCTGGAAGCGCGCGCCGGAAAACTGATCGAAGCCGGTGTAGACGTACTGGTTGTGGATACCGCCCACGGTCATTCAAAAGGCGTAATCCAGGCCATCCGGCGCCTCCATCAGAACTGGCCGGAATTCCCCATTATCGCCGGAAACGTTGTCACCGCGGAAGGGACGAAGGCTCTGATCGAGGCAGGGGCCGCAGGAGTTAAAGTGGGCGTCGGCGCCGGGTCCATTTGCACGACGCGCGTCATCGCAGGCGCCGGGATTCCGCAGATGTCCGCGATTTATGCCTGTGCCCACGCAGCCCATCCCTTTCGGGTCCCGATTATCGCTGACGGCGGGATCAAATTCAGCGGCGACATCGTCAAGGCAATCGTCGCCGGTGCGGATACGGTCATGCTAGGCAGCCTGCTGGCAGGTCTGGAAGAGTCACCGGGCGAAGAGGTGCTCTATGAAGGTCGCCGTTTCAAGGAGTACCGCGGCATGGGTAGTATCAGTGCGATGCAGGGTTATGGCAAGGACCGCTATGCCAGCGGTCAAAAAGGGAACGGCAAACTGGTGCCGGAAGGCATCGAGGGGCGCGTTCCATACAAAGGCTTGCTGCACGACTATGTTTACCAGATAGCGGGTGGGATACGCTCGGGCATGGGTTATACCGGCGCCAAAACGCTGGATGACCTGCGTTCGAAGACAAAGCTGGTGCGTATTACCAACGCCGGGCTCATCGAAGGCCACCCGCACGATGTCATCATCACCCGGGAAGCGCCTAATTATCAGTTGACGCACGATTAGCAATTTAGATGTTCAGAGCAGGCTTTTAACTGGAGCCATCCTGCCATCATCCTTTTCGGTCAGTCGTGTATCGTTTTCCCCATCTGGGCAGAAAATTGGCGATTTGATTGACAATGAGCGGCGTTTAGAAATATCCGATGTCTTGACAGGCAAACCTATTCCTTCGAGCCGCCGGCCGAGAGCTCTCTGGATGCAGCGATCGAGTCTACCAAAGGCGAATAAGGACGGGGGTCGTATTTCTGAGTGAGCCGTATGACAAAAACAACAGCCATTATTGCTAGCAGAAGCCAAATGGCGAGGATGATTGCAGCGGCTATTCGATTGACGAGTTTAGTCCGGTTTCGTTACTTCTTGTGTTTGGTTTCGACACTTGGCTAATATGACTGGCAGAATCATTTTTCTTGCGGGTGCGATTCCAAACAGGACTAATACAAAATCGTCCAGATATCCATTCGCTGGGCGAAGGTCTTTTATAGGATGCGCCCAGGCAACTCAGTCATCTGGACTTTCTATTAACTTCAAGCGAGGAGCAGTTTGGAGGAGATCTACATATGAAACCCATGATTGATGATACGATATTTGGCTCGATCATCATTGACGGCGAAAAGTACGAACACGATGTCATCATCCGGATGAACGGGATGGTGAAGAAGCGCAAGAAAAAACTTTCCAAAGAGATCTTTGGTACTTCACATGTGATCTCTCTCCCTGAAGCGGAGCATGTTTACGAAGAAGGCGCCGCACGGATTATCATTGGCACTGGTCAGTCCGGTAAGATGAAACTTTCAGAAGAAGCGAGCACATTTTTCCAGCTTAAAAAGTGTGCGGTGGAGATGTTCCCCACGCCTGAGGCGATCCGTCGCTGGAATAAAGCGGAAAGCCACACCATCGGGATGTTCCATGTAACTTGTTAAAAAAGTGATACTGAGTTTGGAGACCTGGAGTCGGTGGTTTTAGATCAATCCGGACCCGGTGAGATAAAAAGTAGCCGACCGATTCAATAAAACACAAACTAGATATTATTGCGGGCCACCCGGTCCTCAGGTGGCTCGCAATAATATATTTGTGGAGATATATTGGATTTTAAAAGAGCCCTGCTGTGTTGCGCTTTGAATTTCAGTCTGCAGTCACTGCCTCTTTCGTGTCGGAGACGCAAGCGCGAGAAAACTAACCCTCATGGGACCAAATCCCGTGGGCACTGTGGCAGAAGGGAATTCCGAAGAATTACTCCGCTTTCTTCGGCTCTACCGCAGCTTGGGCTTTCGCCAGATTGTCGACGGCTACCACTACACTCTTCGAGGTGGACAGGTAGGCAAACTGGATGCTCACCCCCGCATTCGCAAGCCGGCGGGCAATGTTTCCCAGGACACCGGGGCGGTCTTCCACTGGCAGCACCAGTACCTCGGTCTCCTTACCAACCTCGATGTGACTGGCTTCGAGTGCCCGGCGAGCCTTGGTGGTATCTTCCACCAGGATGTGAATGAAACCTTTGCTTCCAACGGTCATGCCGCACATCCCCTCAATGTTCACCGCTGCCCTTCCAAGCGCCTCGCCTAGCTTCGCCAGTTCGCCTGGACGGTCTTCCAGAACGACGGTTAGATCCTTTGGCATAGTCTTCCTCCTTCAGGTGTACCACCTGAGAACCATCACGGCGGCGTTGCCCGGCCTCTCGCCCGAGGCAAATCCACCTCCGCGTTTAATAAAATCATCTGCCTGTGCGGGAAGATATAAAATGTCCTATTATTTAGTATAGAAGCAACACTCAGCGCTTGCACATTCAGTATAGACCAATTCTCCGGCTAAAACAATATCTTGGGTACGTTTTTCAAAGGATCCGATACTGCGTGGGCGGTGAGCTTACCATGATAACCACAACTCAAATTAAACCATTCTATAAGCAAGGGATCGACTACGAGAAGGCCGAACCCCTGAAAGCAAAACTTGCCGGGCTACGTAGCGAGCGTCGACCGATCTATCTAACTTCTGCAGAATTTGACGAGATCCTGCATTGGAAACTAAGAGAGCAGTATGGACAACAAAAGCGACTTCGTAAATCTAACACGGAGGATATCATCCATGCCCGGACGGGGCTGGCTCTGAATATTGTTCATTCCGATATGGAATATAAACTTGTATTGCAGGTGGATATCCTCTGTGCACTGCGTAGCGTGGACGCACCGGTGGCATCAACAGTTCTCGTGCTTATCTTTCCGGAAGAGTACGCTGTGATCGATTTTCGCGCCTGGCGGCAACTTTTTGATCAAAATGGAACAGGGTTTACGACTACAGATTACCAGCGCTATATGCATAAGATCCGTCCTCTGGCAAAAGAATTAGGCTGGCCGGTGCAGGAAGTTGACCACGCAATCTGGGAATACAATGAACGGAACAACTTGGGAATCGTAAGTCGAAAAACAGCCCCCAGGAGGGTCCCAGGACAGGCGCATTTGCCTCCGGACGGCATTTTACACGTCCGGATTGGTCTGAAATAACGAGATCGGTTGATTAGGGTATTAATGATTGAGGGAATATATAATGGAATCTGTCCGCTAGGTGAGAAACATTGGCATGGCGCCGCGCCAACCACAGCGATGACGCATATCTCCATTGTGGAACAAGTCGACGGTAAGTCCGCGGACTGGATGGAAAAGGTCAGTAACGAACAATATCAGGCAGGATTGAACGCTGAATAATGGGATCACAAAGGAGCCGCACTAATGACCACGTGGACGAGCGACGAGCTCACTAAGATTGGAACGGTAGAAGAATTGGAGATCGCGTCCCTCAGGCGCGACGGCACGCTGCGAAAACCGGTGACGATATGGGTCGTCCGCCTTGGCGACGACGTCTACGTCCGATCCGTGAACGGGCGCACCGCCGCGTGGTACCGTAGCACTCAGTTACGCCATGAAGGTCGTATCCAGGCTGGCGGGGTAGAGAAGGACGTCACTTTCGTAGATGCCGTCCCCGACATCAATGACCAGATTGACGCAGCTTATCGCACTAAGTACCGTCGATACGCCGCAAGCATCATCAGCCATATTGTGAGCCCTGAAGCACGCTCCGCTACAATCAAATTAGTGCCGCGCTCGACTGGCTCTTATCCCATCGATGGGTATGCTTGGTAGCCAATATTCCATGCAAGACTCCTATTGATAAGCCTAATTTACAATAGTTATTTCCGATAAGAAGAACCGAGACCAGCATCTGCAAATTCCCGCACCAAAATGGGGGAGGAGGAGTACTCCCATATTAAGCAACAACGCAGGCAGTACTGCCACCGCATAAACAAGTCGTATGAATTTTGCAGCTGTTATTTAGGATAATGGGAGATTATGACAACGTAAATACTGACAGCGGTTCAACCCCCCAACGGGAATCGAACCGTTTTTACTAATCAGGGCCTTCGAAAGTTCGGGCAGCAATTTTATCCACGAAGTTTGGTATGATTGGAGAAAGAAGAAGGCCTAGTTTTAGGTTCGGCGATAGGGTATCGCGCCTCCGCTCAGCGGCCGCCTTCAGAATGAGCCGGGCACATTCCTCTGGCAACATTGCACCTTGCTCTTGGGCAACGATTTTGCCCCCAGGTTTTCCGTTTGCTTCCAGCGCTCTAGCGGAAATGCCCGTGGCAACCCAATCGGGATAGATCGCTGTCACACTTACACCGGTTTCTGCAAGCTCCATTCGCAATGTATCGAAGAAACCAACCATGGCATGTTTACTTGCACCGTAACCGCAGGATCCAGGCGTAACAAATTTGCCACCTGCACT
>JBEKFY010000065.1:0-17184 GCA_050013095.1 Anaerolineales bacterium
CGAGGTCAAGTATCGTCACCCGTTCGACGCAACGGGCAAGCGTAGTCCCGTGGACACCGGGCATGTGGCTTGGGTTTTCACGACCCAAGAAACTGCGCCATTTGAGCGGTAGCAGAGTGTCACGCTGTCTAGACCTGCCCGGATCGCCCGGGACATCCCACCAGGGTCAAGGTCGGGCGGACTTTGAAAATTCAAGGAGGAGATCGTGAAAGAGCTCAAAGAGCGTATTGAACGGGATGGCAGGAACCTTGGCAACGGCATCTTGAAAGTGGACGGCTTCATCAACCACCAGGTGGATCCGGCCCTGATGGACGAGTGCGGGCGCGCCCTGGCGGAGCGATTTGCCTCCGTCGGTGCGACCAAGGTCCTCACCGCTGAGATCTCCGGCATCGCCCCTGCCCTCACCACGGCCCGCTACCTGGGGCTGCCGGTGGTCTACGCTCGCAAATCCAAACCGATCACCATGCCGGACCAGGTTTTTCTGACACTGGCGCCTTCCCACACCAAGGGCCGCATGGTGGAGCTGATCATCTCGCCGGAATACCTGGCGGGCGGGGAGAAAGTGCTGATCATCGACGACTTCCTGGCGAGCGGAGCGACCATCCTGGGCCTGGTCCGGCTGGCGCAGACAGCCGGGGCGGTCATCGTCGGCGTCGGGACGCTGATCGAAAAAACCTTCGAAGGGGGGCGTACCGCCCTCCAGGGTCTGGGCGTGCCGATCAAATCGCTGGTGAGCATCACCTCGATGGAGGACGGCCGGATCGTCTTTGGCAGTTGTGATTGATTTTCTCGTTTGCATGGTTGGACCCGTCCTTGCCGATGGATCTGTTCCTGGAGGCTGAACTGCCTGAGGTACCCCCCGATGACACAAAATTCCATCGCGATCCTCGACTTCGGCTCGCAGTACGCCCAGCTGATCGCCCGGCGCGTACGTGAAGCGCATGTCTACTGCGAGCTCTTCCCCTGGGACACACCCGCCCCGCAGGTTCTGGCTCTTCAGCCGAAGGGCTTCATCCTCTCCGGTGGACCGGCCTCGGTCTACGCCGAGGGCGCACCGACCCTGCCACCCTACGTGCTGGGCTCCGGTCTGCCCGTGCTCGGGTTGTGCTACGGCATGCAGCTGCTGACCTATGCCCTCGGCGGGCAGGTTGACCCGGCTCCGCAACGGGAATACGGCCCCGCCCAAGTTGAGACCCTGACCCCCAATTCCTTGCTGCCTTCTTCATCTTTTCCTGTCTGGATGTCACACGGCGACCGCATCACGCGACTGCCGGAGGGGTTCGCCGCCCTGGCCCGCTCGGACAACAGCCCGCTGGCCGCCATGGTCGACCCGCAGCGCAATTACTACGGCCTGCAGTTCCACCCGGAGGTAAAGCACACCCCCGACGGCCCGGGGATCCTGCGCCGGTTCGTGACCGAGATCTGCGGGGCGCAGCCCGACTGGACGCCCGAGTCGATCATCGAGCAGAGCGTGCGGCACATCCGGGAGCAGGTCAAAGGGGAACGCGTCCTGGCGGCGGTGAGCGGCGGAGTGGACTCGACGGTCGCTGCCGCACTGGTGCATCGGGCGGTCGGCGATCAGCTCATCGCGGTCTTCGTGGACACCGGCCTGCTCCGCCGGGATGAGCCGGCGCAAATCGCCGCGGCCTTTCACGATCTGCTCGGCGGCGGGACCGAACTGATCGCCGTGGACGCCTCTCAGGAGTTCCTGAAGGCACTGAAAGGGGTCAGCGAGCCTGAGCAGAAGCGGAATATCGTCGGCGAAAAATTCATCCGCGTCTTTGAGCGCGAGGCCCAGAAGCTCGGAGGGGTGCACTTTCTCGTGCAGGGGACGATCTATCCGGACGTGGTCGAGTCGAGCGCCCCTGACCGCAACAAGGCGGCGCGCATCAAGTCGCATCACAACGTCGCCGGGCTGCCGCAGGACATGCCGTTCAGCCTGGTCGAGCCATTGCGCTACCTCTTCAAGGACGAGGTGCGGGCGGTGGGCGAAGCTCTTGGATTGCCTGAGCTGTTAATCTGGCGTCAACCGTTCCCCGGTCCAGGGCTGACCGTACGCTGCCTGGGAGAGATTACCCCCGAACGGGTGGCACGCCTGCAGGCTGCGGACGCCATCCTGACCCAGGAGCTCGCCACGGCCGGCTACCTTGGCAAGGGAGGTGCCACCGCGCAGGCGTTCGTGGTCCTGCTCGGGGTCCGGACGGTCGGCGTGATGGGGGACGAGCGCACCTATCAGGAAGCCGCGGCGATCCGGGCGGTGGTCACCGACGATTTCATGACCGCCGATTGGGCACACCTGCCGTACGACCTGCTGGCGAAGGTGGCGAACCGGATTGTCAATGAGGTGCACGGAATCAATAGAGTAGTGTATGATATTACCAGCAAGCCGCCCGCCACGATTGAATGGGAATAAGCTTGCGAACGTTTTTCGTTTAAAGGGATAAGGAAACCATGGATCATCAGATTGAACCCCGCCACCCGATCCCAGCCGCCCCAATCCATCCATTTGCAGCATTGGCGACCATTGTACTGGACAATCTTTTTGCTATACCTGACTTGGCCGGCCCAGAGCTTTGGATATTCACCGTCCCCTTGATCGGTGGAATTTGTCTTCTCACCACAACCATGGTCCAGCATTACCTGGCAAAAGACAGCTGGGGAGAATCCATTGCCAAAGGGCTGGTCATGGGGATCATTGCTGGCGTGCCGATCTCCGTGACAGGTACTGCTGTCGGTGGTATCTTGCTGGGCTGGGCCGGGTTGCACGAGTGGGTCAAGCTGCCGGCGCTGAAGGGCCCACCGCCTGTTGACGATCAGGAGATCGTGGATGCTGAAGTTAAGGAGGTTGATGATCATCAAAATCGCTGAAACTCCCCGGCTCTACGGGGGGTTCTTGATGAAAACCCCAAACAACTTTGGCCTGCTTCAAAGGCTCTCCTCCTTCACAAAAGCGGAGGACCTTGCAAACCGAATCGCTCAAAGAACCGCCGAAGTTTAAAACTTCCGTGTATTTTGAATGAGACCAGCCAGGTTTTACACCTTGAGGGCTGATCTGCGCCTGGCCAAACTGCCCAGCACCTACGCCGCGGTCATCGTGGATTATGCATAAAGTTTCGACACTCCTTCTCCTGTTTTTCCTCTTAAACCTGTGGGGGGAGGTTCCGCCCGCCCGCGCCCAAACGGAAGTGCCCCCCTCGAGTCAGGCGCAGGCTGCCCTCTATGCGTTGGATTCCTCTGCCTTTCCGTCCATGACCGCCCTCCTGGATGTGTACGACGCCAACGGCAGCTTCGCTTCCGGACTGAAAGCGGATGCGGTCACGTTGCGCGAAGACAGCAGCTCGCGCCCGCTGGCATCCCTGGAGGAGCTACACCCAGGAACCCAGTTCGTCCTGGCCTTCAATCTGGGTCCGGCCTTTGCCTTGCGCGATGTGAATGGCATCAGCCGGCTGGACAAAATCCTGCGCTCGCTCCAGGACTGGGCCGCGGTACGCCCGGCGGATGCCTCTGATGACATGAGTCTGGTGGCAAACGGCGGTCCGACCGCCTCCCACCTGCAGGGTAATAAAGCTCTCCTGGATGCACTCTCCGCCTTCAAGCCCGACGTGCGCAATCTCAACCCTAGCCTGGACATCCTTTCGAACGCCCTGGATGTGAGCTCAGAACCGGCTGCCCAGCCTGGCATGAAGCGCGCCGTCCTGTTCATCAGCTCCCTGCCGGATAATCCGGCCATCCCCACCCTGCAGAACCTGACAGAACGCGCGATACAACTACAGATCCATGTTTCGGTATGGATCGTCGCCTCACCCGCGTTTTTCACCACCAGCGGCGCGACCGCTCTCAAGGACCTGGCGATCAAGACCGACGGGCAGTACACCCTGTTTTCTGGAGATCAGCCACTGCCCAGCCCGGAGAGTTACCTGGACCCCTTGCACCACACCTATCGGTTGACCTATCTGTCGGGGATCACTACCTCCGGCAGCCATACCCTGTCAGTGCTCGCGAACCTCACCGGGCAGCAGGCGACCTCCGGGGCGCTGACCTGGAATATGAATGTCCAACCTCCCAATCCGATCCTGGTCTCGCCTCCGGAACAGATCGTGCGCCAGGAGCCGGATGCCAACACAACCAACCCATCTGCATTGCAGCCCAAAGAACAACCGATCGAAATCATCATCGAGTTTCCCGACAACCACCCGCGTGGGCTGGTGCAGACCACCTTGCTGGTGGACGGCAAGGTGGCGGCGGCGAACACGGTCAAACCTTTTGACCAATTTAGCTGGGATTTGAGCGGGTATACCTCCAGCGGCCAACATTCGCTCCAGGTGGTGGCGGTGGACAGCCTGGGGTTGAGCAAGACCAGCCTGAGTGTGCCGGTGACGATCACCGTCGTCCAGCCGCGCCGGGGACTGGCCGCTTACCTGTCCCGCCACAGCCTATGGGTGGCCTTCGGGGCCGTGCTCCTGGCCGGAATCGTGCTGGGGGCAACCCTGGCCTGGGGCCGCATCCGCCGACGGTCCAGCACTCCAAGCCGCCGCTTCAGGAAAGACCCGCTCACACAGCCCGTGAAGATCGGAGAAAGCAAACCCGGCTTGCGCGTGCCGCGCACCGGCCGGGAGAGAAGCTCTCCGGCCTACCTGGTTCGGCTGAAAGATGATGGTCAGTCCTTGACGGCCCCTCCGATCGCCATCACCACAGAAGAGATGACCTTCGGCACCGATCCGACCCGGGCGACCCACGTGGTCGACGATGCCTCCGTCTCGCCGCTGCACGCCCGCCTGAGCCGCCTCCCCAACGGCGGCTATCAGCTCGCGGACGAGAAATCGACCGCCGGGACCTGGGTCAACTACGAGCAGATTCTGGAACCCAGACGCCTGAAACACGGCGATGTCATCCACTTGGGACGGATTTCTTACCGTTTCATGCTGCGCAAACCGCCGGAGGCGAGTAAGCCGCGCCTGGCCCCTCCACCGCCATGATCCGCATTTCCCGTGCGCACCTGCAGGTTGCCGCTCTCACCCATCCCGGCCTGACCGGCCGGCAGAACGAGGATCGCTTTGCCGTTTCCGCTTTCCGGCTGAGCGAGGCCAATCCGACACCCTCCGTTTTTGCCATCCTGTCCGACGGCATCGGCGGTCATCGCGCTGGAGAGGTGGCGGCGGAAATCGCCGTGGAAGCCATCAGCCGGATGGTTGAACAGAGCGACGCCGGTGAACCCCTGGCAACCCTCAACCATGCCGTCCAAGCAACCAGCGAGCTCATCGCCGCCAAGGCGAAAGACGACACCCAGCGTCTGGGCATGGGCACGACCTGCGCCTGCGCCTGGGTCATCGAGGACAAACTGTTCACGGCCTCGGTGGGGGATTCACGCATTTATCTCCTGCGCGGGGAGCAGATTCACCAACTGACCGTCGACCACACCTGGGTCCAGGAAGCCGTGGAGAAGGGCATCCTTCCCGCCGACCAGGCGCGTGTCCATCCCAACCTGCACGTCATTCGGCGCTACCTGGGTTCGTCGACGCCGCCTCAGGCTGACCTGCGCATGCGCCTGGCCAAGGACGAGAGCGACACCCAATCCCGCTCCCACCAGGGACTGCGGCTCATTCCAGGAGATGTGCTGCTGCTGTGCTCGGATGGACTGACCGATCTGGTAGAGGCAGATGAGATCTGGGAGGCGGTACATGCTGCAATATCCTCGGGCAGTCCGGCCGGCCTGGGTCTGAAGTCAGCGGCGCAGGCACTGGTGAACCTGGCAACCTCACGCGGCGGCCCGGATAACATCACCGTGGTGCTGCTGGCGGTCCCGGCATACCCCGCGCACAAAAAGAGAGGCAGACCCTCGCCGTGGCTGGTCGGGGGTCTGCTCGGGTTCTGCCTGCTGCTGGCCGTGCTTCTGGTGCTGGCGATCCTAGCCTTCCATGTCCCTCTGCCGTGAGGGACGCGGCGGTCACAACTTTTCCAGAAGCTCAGCGTAGATTTTTTATGGAGGCGCATATGGTGGAAGGAAAACACGGCAAGAGGATCCCGTGGATCCTGTGGCCGTTCTGGGCCATCTGGAAACTGATCACCGGCATCGTGATCGCGACCGGACGTCTGGTCGCGGTCATCCTGGGCGTGGTGTTCCTGATCCTGGGGGTGGTACTGACCGTTACGGTCGTGGGTGCCATCGTCGGTATACCGTTCATGATTTTTGGATTTCTGTTGACCTTGCGAGGGTTGTTCTAAGCCGATCCCTTCGATCCAGCGACGGTCCTCCGGGGTAGTCCTGGAGAACTATCTGTTTAAAAATCTCCTGCAAGCTGACCTGTAGGAGATTTTTGAGCATGATGAGAATTTCTCTTAGAAATGGATGACGAACTTGCATTCGTCCGCCCCGGAAATGGCCGATTCTAACAAGTCTACTTCGACCGGACGCCCCAGGATTCCCTCCCAATATTTCTGGACGAAGCCGCGTGAGCACTGGCAGTAGGTCAGCGAGGCGGTCTGGCTGGCTGGCAAGCCGCACAACAGACTGCAGTAGCAGCGCATCCCGCTCCCGTAAGAACGGGGCGTATAATACTGGATTAAAGTGTTCCCTTTCCGTTCGAAGCGCATTCCCTTGGGCGGCTTCTTCACCTCCGCCTCGAGAAAAGCCCCTTCACTAGGGTATTTCTTGCGACGGGCTTTTGCACTGACAAGCGGACGTTGGTTGACCAGGATGCAGTTATATCCACAGTTGAGCATAATCTGGGCACTGGTTGCCCCATCGGTGAGCAGGTCGAGCCGATCCATGGCCGATTTGGTCCATTCGGCCACTTTTATAGAATTGGAGGATGAGAGGATCTTGTCGTTCCCTTCCATCACTTTTACCCGCACATCATAACCGGCGAAATCTTCAACGTTTCGGCCGATTTCATTGATTTGTTCGGAAATGTTATTGGCCATAGTCGCCTCCTGATCCATTGGGGGTTATTCCTCTCGGCAGAGATTGTAGAACGTATATTCTAATTTGTCAATGGACCTGATCGCCGCATGTTTTTCTCAAACACCGATAAAATCGGCCCGGACCTCCTCACGACGCCCTAGCCATATTTCCAGGTCGACTCAGTCCTTTCGGGCGAGGCGCGGCGCCCGCCGTCCGATTATACTAAGCACACGAAAAACCAATCCCACTGATGATCGACCGAAGGAGTGAAAACATGGCCAATAATGTGCTGGTAGAACTTTCGGAGGCCCTGGCGAGCGCAGCCGAGCAGGCCGGCGGGGCAACCGTCCTGGTGAACGCCCGCCGCCGCCTGCCGGGCAGCGGAATCGTGTACGCCGCAGATTTGATCCTTACTGCAGACCATGTTGTGGAACGGGAAGAGGACATCATGGTCCTGCTGTCTGATGGAACTGAAATTCCGGCAAAACTGGCCGGGAGGGACCCTGGAAGCGATCTGGCTTTGCTGCGCCTTGAGCATGCCACCGCAACAACCGCTGCACCTGCCACCGAACCGGCCCGCATCGGGCAGCTCACCCTGGTCTTAGGCCGACCGGACGGGGAAGGGCTCCAGGCCAGCCTGGGCGTGGTCAGCGCCATCGGGGGCCCGGTTCGTACGGGGCGGGGCGGCATGCTCGAACGTTACATCCGCACGGACGCCATCTCCTACCCGGGCTTCTCGGGTGGCCCGCTGGTGGACGCCTCCGGGCGGGTGCTGGGAATCAATACCTCCGGATTGGCGCGCGGCATGCCTCTCACCATCCCGGCCGACCTGGCCTGGCAGGTGGCTGGTGCGCTCGCCGCTCATGGTCATGTCCTGCGCGGGTACATCGGCATCCGCAGCCAGCCGGTGGAAATCCCCGCCGCGGCCCAGAAGGCCTTGAAACGAGAACAGACGATTGGCCTGTTGATTGTCGGCGTGGAAGCGGACAGCCCGGCCTTCAGCGGAGACCTGATGGTCGGGGATATCCTGGTGGGTATCGCCGGATCCCCGGTGACCAACCCCGACGAGTTGTATTCCCAGCTGAACGAGGAAAGGATCGGGAAGGCCACACCCATCGAGCTCCTGCGCGCCGGGCAGCCCAAAGTGGTCAATGTCACCGTAGCAGAGCGAAAGCTGTAGGTGCCCGATGAAGGACTTTCTTAACTTCTCTGGAGCCCTGCGGACAGCTTTAGACGAACTCGTCCAGCGCCTCCAATCCAGCCTGGTGGTCGTGCGCAGCCATCGTTTCGGAGGAGGGGCCGGCTTCATCTGGGATTCCAGCGGTCTGATACTGACCAACCACCATGTGGTCGGAAAACACCCCGCCGTGGTGCTGCTCCAGGATGACCGCGAGCTGGAGGCGCACCTGGTGGCGCAGGATCCGGAGGTCGACCTGGCGCTGTTGGCAGTTAGTGCACCGGACCTGGCTGCTGCCCGGCTTGCGCCCTCCCTGCCCCGCGTCGGGGAGATGGTCTTTGCTTTCGGACATCCGTGGGGCCAGCGCGGCTATGTCTCCAGTGGCATTGTCAGCGCACTGCCGACGGCCCGGACCCATGGGGTACACGGCAGTCTGACGGTCATCCGCACCGACGCCCCGCTCGCCCCGGGAAATTCGGGCGGGCCGTTGGTCAACGGGGCCGGGGAAGTGATCGGCATCAACGCCATGATCGTCGGAGGCGACCAGAGCATTGCCATCCCGGTCTCTCTGGCGCGCGAGTTCGTGCAGAACGCCATCTCCCACCAGGGCTCTCCGCACACACTGAACCGGTCGGACCCGGTGGGGGCCATTTGATCCGCATTGGCGTGGTCACACCCAACCCGGCCCTGCGCCTCGGCCTGCGGGAGATCTTGAACACCCGCCCTGACCTTGAGCTCGTCGGCGAGGCAGCAGCCCTGGAGGAATGGGATGCCGTCCGGGATGAAGTGGACGTGCTGGTGCTGGCAGCGATCCCGGCCTCTGCCTGGCAGGTCAGCCTGCCCGAGGCGGCCGTGCTGCTCTTGACGGACGGAGGCGACGAGACCCGTCTGCTGGCCGGCAGGGTCTCCTCCCATCCAGGGGGCCTGCTCCCCTTGAATGCCTCGGAAACCGAAATCGTAGCTGCGATCACCGCTCTCAGCGAGGGCCTGTGGGTCGGCGCGCCGGGGTTGATGAGCGCACTCCTCAGGCGACCCACCCCGATCGAATTGTCCGGTCTGGATGCAGGCACCGAGGCGGTGACGCAGCGCGAAATGGATGTGCTGCAATGCATCGCTCAGGGGCTCGCCAATAAGCAGATTGCCATCAGCCTGGGGATCAGCGAGCATACGGTTAAATTCCATCTCTCGTCCCTGTATGCCAAACTCGGGGCGACCAATCGGACGGAGGCCGTCCGCATCGGCATGCAGCGCGGCCTGGTCGTTCTCTGATCTCAATTTTCTACGGGGTAAATTTTACCCGTCGCTCGCGTGGGCATCATCAGGAGTCCGACCCTCCCAGGAAAGCGAAGTTCCTGCGATGGGTCTGCTACCCCCGCTGGATAACGTAGCCGAGGGTGGAAAGAATCAGTAGGAGGGTGAGGACCAGACAGACCAGCCCGAGCAGCCACCAGCCCAAAACGCCTGCGATCGTCCCGAGCAGTACGATGGAGGTTAATGCGAGCATGGCGCGTGTGGCTTCCGGTCTGCCGCCCCGTATGGGGCGGTTGCCGGAGATCCACAATCCCCATCCCAGGGCCATGAAGAGCAGACTGGCGGTCAGCACGCCGGCAAAGAGCTCGCTGCCGGTCAGCATCGGTAGGTCCACCCAAAGTGTACCGCACCGCCCCTCTCGATCCGGGGTGTCGTAGACGGGCGACACGTAGACCTCGGCCAGGATCAGATGCCCGAATACGACGTCCTGCGAAGTAATGGTCCATTGCAGTTCCTTCGTTTCACCCGGCGCGAAGGAAGGCATGGTGTTGACCGTCCGGTACAACTCCGGGGAACTGATCTCGGTCTGAACCTGTGGTGCGAGGGTCAGTCTGGAAGGATTGGAATAGGTGACGGTCACCAGGCCGCTCTCGTGGCTCGTCAGGACGAACGGACATCTCAAGGTGGTCAGAGCCTTCTCAGCAGGCATGTAGTCGAAATAGAAGTATGCTTCAAGCCCGGCCCATGAGAGCAGGGCGAAGAGCAGCATGTCGGCCAGAATCCCGCAAGAGAAGAAGGCGATACCCAGGGGACGGGTCAGTTTAGGAGTACGGTTCACGGGTCCTGCCTAACTCCGCATCACAATGCCTTATATTATAACTTTGGTTCGCATCCCTCCGAATCCGTTTCCCGCGGAGGAGATGAATCGCCGCGACTGGGGCCAGCCTCCCGAAACCTGCTTCCTCCGAATCAACAAAGGCTCTTCGAAATCCGATCGAAGAGCCTTCTGAGGATCGCTCTTTGGAGTTGAGGTTTATTGAGGATCTATGCTTCGGCCTTTGTGGTGGAAGCAGGCTGGGTGAGCAAACTGGCTGGCTCCTTGAGCAGGAAGGAAAGGACCAGGCTGATCACCATCAATCCAATCATCCCGATCAGGGAGGGCGTCATCGACCCCGTGGCAGGAGATTTCAAGCTGTCCATCGCGATAATGAAGATGATCCCCGAGATCTGGCCCATCAGGATCGAAAGGCCGTTGGAGGTCCCTTCCGGCGTCGGGTAGGTAATTTCTGCCGCATACTGAAATCCGATCGGGCCGGCGCTGAGCAGGAAGAATCCAAGCAAAATCGAGGCGACGAGCAGCAGCCAGTAGCTGGTGGCAAAGGTGATGCCGACCAGCCCAACCGTCGCACCGACCAGGGCGAGGATGATGAACGGCGTCCTCCTGCGAAGGCGGTCCGAGAAAGTGGGAATGACCAGAGCGCCCAGGATGCCGCCGACGATCATCAAGCCGCCGGCGATCCCGGCCTGGTCACTGGTGAAGCCACGCGGACTGAGGATTTCTTCGATCCAGGTCGTCACCGCGTTGAACACTCCCAATCCTACGAAGAAGATGACCAGCAGCAGGACGAAGTCCCTCATGCGGAAGATCTTCCGGAGGCCGTCCATGACCAGGCTGCGCACTTCCATTTCCGGCGGACAGGGAGGGGTTGCGGGGCGTTCGCGGACCAAAACGAAAAACAGGACGGCCGCGATCACGGAAACAATTCCGTAGATGAGCAGCGTTCCGGCGATCCCACTGTGCTGAACCACGAAGGGGGTCAGCGCCAGACCCAGGAAGATGCCCAGGTAGATGGCCAGCGAGCCGAGCCCGGTCGCGGTCGCCCGATCCTTCACCGGGAACCAGCGCGCCGCCACCGTCGTTACCGCATTAAGAACAAATGGCTGCCCGATGGCGATCCCGATCTGCGCAACGAGCACCAGGGTGTAGTTGGCCCCCCAGACGCCGCGCAGAATGCCGAAAAGCCCCGTCAGGGCCGCCCCGATGCCCACCCCGACCCGGATCCCGTAGGTGTCGATCGCCCAGGAAGCGGGAAATGAGAAGATGATAAAAACGACCATGAAGACCAGGGAGAGGAGTCCGATACTCAGGTCCGAGACACCGTAAAACTTGGTGGCGTCCCCGGTGATCGAGGCGAAGGTGATCCAGAGCATCTGGTTGACCATCACGATCAGCATGAACGCCAGGAGTACCACCCAGCGGTACCCATACACTTTGATCTTGTCCTGTTCCATCGGCGATGACCTCCAGCAAAAGGCTCGTGGCCGGGCCCACACGGCCCGGCCTGGTATCTATGTTACAAACCCCCAATCCTAGGGGGAGTTGCTGCCTTCCTGCGATCAAGGACAAGACACATCTTAGAAAATCCGAGTTGATCGATCAATCGGGATCGTCCGGCTGATCCGGCTTGTCTGTCCATTGGTCGGGATCCAAGCCTTCCACATCGTAATCCCCCCACTTGTTGTTGACGGAGGAGGCAAAGATCATGGCATTGATATAGTCCGAATGGTCCACGGCTTGCCGGAGGACGGCTTTCCTCCGGGCGGCTACATTCTCTCCTTGAGTGCGCTCACTGACTGTGACCACCATGACCCTGACCGAACGGAGGTCCCCCGCCGCGTATGGCAGGAGCTCCCCGGCCGTGTGTCCGATCAGCGTGCGTGCCAGAGGGGTCCCCTCTCCCAGGAAGCCGGCGGCAAAATCGGCCTGCTCGTCCTCGACGAGCGTGAAGGCCAGGCGTTCGCTTTTTCCGGAGCGGCTGATGAGTTCCACCTCCACATGCGTGCCGTTTTTTATCGGGATCCGTGTGTCTTCATTTCCCATCGATTCGTTCCTCAATATAGAAGCCCTTCGGATTTTACTCCAAAGGGCCTATGTCTGGAGCACTGTCCGGACTAGCCTTTCTTTTCCGGCAGGTATTCGATCAGCCGATGGGCCATCTTGCTGACGGTCATCGAGTGCAGCCAGATGCGGCCCGGCCCTTTGAGGGTTGCCAGGAAGAGGCCTTCCCCGCCGAGCAGGACATTGGCCACACCTTTGATCATTTCGATGTCGAAAGAGACGGTGCTTTCGAACATGGCCACATGCCCCGGCTCGACCTTCATCACCTGGCCGGGCTGGAGATTGTATTCCACCGCATCCCCGTCCAGCTCAGCAAAGGTGATCCCGGGCCCGGTGAGCTTCTGCAGGATGAACCCCTCACCCCCGAACATGCCCGCCCCCAGCTTGCGGGTGAAAAAGACATCCAGGGTCACGCTTTTCTCCGCGCACAGGAATGCATGCTTGTGCAGGATGATCGCCTGTCCGGCATCCAATTCGATCGGCAGGATCTTGCCCGGGAAATCGGTGCTGAATGCGGCCTGACCGGGTTGACCCACAGCGCTGAAATTGATGATAAATACGGTGGCCCCGGAGACCGCCCGCTTGAGCATCCCACCCAGGCCACCGCCCGAAGTAGTGCTCATATTGACCGAGGCCGTCATCCAGGACAAGGCTCCGGCATCCGAGTAAATAACCTGGCTGGGCTGCAGCTCCACGGACAGAGTCTGCTGGACCGTCCCAAGGATATGGTACTTGATGCCGCTTTTCGATTGTGCACTGATTTCAGGTAGGGTTGGAAGATCTGGGACACTCATCGTGTGGCCTCCAGTGGAACTGATCCATCTTATAAAGAGTGGTTACGGATCGATATTGCACCCGACTATACACCCGATGAAGTGGACCTGCAAGCAATTTTCACCGGAGAGGGGATTTCTTTCAGGAAGTGACCCAAGGTTTAATCATTCGTAACTCTGTTCTTTAATGAGTATAAATGGATTTTAGTCGTATTAGTAGAGACTGTGGATAAGTGGAAAACCTGAAAAGGGGCCTACCTGTGGAGTACCTTTCCGGGTCCGTCCAAGATGTAGCGGAAAAGACCGCCGCCGGGCGGCGGTCGTATGGGGATAAAAGCTTGAAACCCGGGTGAGCATTTCGACCCTTTTTAAAGCTGGGGCACAGATTGGGGGTGGAAAATATCATACCCCCATATCTTGGGGTGCAATAATCGAACAATTGAGCGCCTTTTCCACAGGCGGCGACCTTTATCCACAGTTTTAGGGCAGTTATCCACAGTCTGGGCCATTGAGGCGGGTGTCTGGACCCCCAAGATATGGCCGCTACAGGCCGTTGTTGGAGGCAAAACCCTCCAGCACTTCTTCGACGGTGTCGAGGAAGGCATCCAGCGCTTCCAGCCTTTCTGGAAAAGCCCCGCCTGCCAGCCCCAGCCGCTCGCAAGCCTCCTGCCATGAGGACTGGCTGGGCGGAGGCAAAACGTTGGCGGACAGGGTCCAGGTCACCAGCAGCGGCCAGAGCACGAACTGCGGGGTTCCACCCGCCAGCAACGCTTCGCAGGCCAGCCGATAATATCCCAAGCGAGGTGTGGACAGGCGTATGTCAAAACCCGGCCTGCCGGAGGCGTCGGTGAAGGCTTTGATCCACTCGGGGAGCAGGGCGCTGAGCATCCCTGTATCGACCTGACCGCCGCCGAGCAGACCGAGCAGCCCGGCAGTCAGGCCGGGGCGTCCGGCCGATTGCGCCCGCTGAGGAAACTGGAGTAGGAATCGCCGTTCGGGCAGGGGGCCGCCGCTGAGCAGGGCGATGGCGTCTGCCGCCAGGTTAACCCCCTTCAGGTAGGCCAGCAGTAGTTCCGGGTTGAAGGGGCCGGCCGGGGCGAGCTCTGTCCATACCTGGCGGGCGGATTCGGCAGCCTGGCGGGCGCGGGCGAGCACGTTTGAGGGGTCATGATACTTTTCACGCACCCCGGCCTGGACGAATTCAAAAAAATGCTCCGTCACGTAGATCGGCAGGGGGTCGTATAGTTCCGGGCCCAGGTGTGGATGGACGCGCAATTCCTTCGGTCGGTCATATTCGCTGCGGGACCTGTGAAAGATGTCCAGGTGGACCTCGGCGGTCACCGGCTGGATCTCGCGGCGGACCTGCGGCGGGTCGGCATGGACAAAGACTAGGTCGATGTCCGTGGCATGGCCCAGGAAGGGGTCCTCGGTCAGCAGGGAGCCCGACAGGTAGGCCGCGACCAGGCCGCGATCCGAGAGAGCTCGCTTTTGGGCGGTCTCCTTGGCAATGCGGAGCAGGGTCTGACGGGTCAGGCGCATCCAGGTCACTTCTCGAAGAGCAGCTGCTCCTGGTACGGGGGCAGGTTGAGGGAGGCCCGGATGCGGTTCTCAATCAGCTTGAGATGCGCCGGGAAATGGACAAAATCCAGCGGGTCGGTGTCGATCGTCAGGACGAGGGTGTTGCCGTATGGCTGCGAGAAGAAGTCTTCGTAAGCCTGGTTGAGCTTTTCAATATAGGCCCGGTCCATGTTGCGTTCGTAGGAGCGGTCGCGCGTGGCGATGCGCCCGATCAGCACATCGGTGCTGGCCCGCAGGTATACCAGCAGATCCGGTGGAACAATCTTCTCGGCCAGGGCCTCGTGGACCCGGTTGTACATCTCCAGCTCATCCCCTGCCAGGTTGATGCGGGCGAAAAGGCTGTCCTTGGCGAAGGTGTAGTCGGAGATCAGGGATTGCCTCTTCAGGATTTCTGGTACGGCCCGCCGTTGCTGGTGGTAGCGGCTGAGCAGGAAGAATATCTGGGTTTGGAAGGCATAGCGCTCGCGGTCGGAGTAGAAATCGGAGAGGAAGGGGTTTTCCTCGAAGACTTCAAGCAACAGTTCAGCGTCGAAGACCGGCTCGAGCAGCCGCGCCAGGGTGGTCTTCCCGACCCCGATGACGCCTTCGATGGCGATGTACATGGGCCCTCCCGGGGGTGGAGTCTATGGCTAAGGATACCATAAAGTCGTTATACGCGATGACTTTTTGTCTCCACACTTCGAGTCAGCCACACGCAGGTTGCCAGCGCTGCGGCTCTCGGTCATTTCATTACGAGATTAAGCTATTTTTTGTCGAAATTGTAGTATATTTGGGTGATCGTAAAGGAGGAATCGGATGAGATACGATCTGGTTTTCGAAGGCGGAGGTGCAAAGGGTATGGTCTTTGTGGGAGCGCTGCAGGAGTTTGAAGCCCGCGGCCATACCCACGCGCGCCTGCTCGGGACCTCGGCCGGGGCGATCACCGCCTCCCTACTATCTGTCGGGTACAGTTCCCAGGAGATGCTGTCGGCCCTGCAGGAGAAGAAAGATGGGCAATCCGTTTTTACGAATTTTATGGGAACTCCGGCGCCGTTCACGGCGAAGGACCTCCAGGATAACGATTTCCTGAACCTGCTGAAAAGCATCAACATCCCCCTTCTCCCCGCGGCGCTCGAGGACGGGCTGGATGACCACCTGGTCGACTGGTTTGCCAAGCAGCCGCGCTCCCGGCATTTATTTTCCTTTGTTCAACGCGGGGGTTGGTATTCTGCCGACGCCTTTATCGTCTGGCTCCAGGCCAAGATGGATTCCGGGACGTACCAGGGAAAACCGCGTCAGTTCAGCCAGATGACCCTGGAAGAGCACTTCGCGGCCACCCGGAAGGAGCTTACCGTCGTCGCAGCCGATACGACCGGCGAGAGCATGCTGGTCCTCAATCACCGGACCGCCCCCCAATGCCCTCTGGTGTGGGCCGTGCGGATGTCGATGAGCATCCCGCTTCTCTGGCAGGAGGTCGTCTGGCAGTCAGGGTGGGGACCCTACTACGGACAGGATATCAGCGGCCACACCATCGTCGATGGGGGTCTGCTTTCCTGTTTTCCCCTCGAGCTCTACCTCTCTAACTTGAAGGATGTGACCGATGTGATGGGTCCGAAGGTGGACGACCCCGTGTTAGGGCTGTTGATCGACGAGACGCTGCCGGTTCCAGGGACGGACCAACCTACAGCCAAAAAAGCCAGTATCGACCTTGAGGAATTTCATACGGTCCGGCGCATTTCGAGTCTGATCGACACGGCGATCTCTGCGCACGACAAAATGGTGATCGACGCCTACGAAAAGATTGTGGTCCATCTGCCAGCTAAGGGGTATGGCACCACCGAATTCAATATGAGCGACCTGAGGCAGCAGCTCTTGGTCTCGGCTGGACGTCAAGCGATGGCCGCTTATCTCAGCCAGCATGCTCCGGAAGGCCCAACGCCCAGCCAGGATGAAGTCAAAAGGAATGCCACGGCAGTTGACCGGGTGGCAGGCCGCATCCTAGACCGGTCCGTCCGTAAAATGCAGGTCGCTCTTAATGTGTAGGAATTTAAATTTTTTCCATCAGTTCTTTAAGGGTTGATTCCATAGCACGCGTATTATGAAGATGACTTGGACTGATGTGGCAGCCCATAAGAAAGGCTGGATGGTCAAGGCGGATGGCCAAACCCCGCGGCTGGTTTTCCCGAATGTCAACACCATCCCCAATTCAAAAAAAGGGGGGTGAACAGTACGGATAATTATGAAATAATACGGTGTAATTTAAATCCGAACTACATGAAATGAGGCCCGATGAAGAGAAACCCCTTCCCAACTGAAGGTGCCGGCAACCACCCTTAAATATCTCTGGAGGGGTTGATCCCGACCTTGGTGTGCCACCGGCGTGGAACCGTTACTGTATCGAATTTCCATAGAACAGGGAAAGAGAGAGATCAGCGGCCATAGATCAGCCGGTGAAGGGAACGGACCCAGGGTCGGTCCTGGTGCGGTCCTTGAAAGGCAGGCAACGAAGCCTGAGCGGCCTGTGAATATTCTACCTCCAGAAACTGTGTGGTCTGATACGTTCTGGGAGGAGTTTGAAGGGGGAGATAGCGATAGGCAAGGGCGCGCAGCTGGTCGGTATGGCGGC
>JBEKFY010000066.1:0-16730 GCA_050013095.1 Anaerolineales bacterium
CAGCGCACGGACTATGTCGTGACGAACGACTTGGCTCAGGATAACACGCAGGTCGTACAAGAAGTGTGCGGCTTGCGCTGGAAGATCGAGCAGTTTCACCGCGAAACCAAACAACTGACCGGCATCGAAGGCTGCCAATGCCGGAAAGCCAGGCTCGTCCGTAATCATATTGGCTGCGCCGTCCTGGTCTGGGTTCGTCTCAAGCAGGTCGCTTATGAAACTCACCGGACCATCTATCAGGTCAAAAATGGATTGCTCTCTGATTATTTGCGCCAACAGCTCAAATCACCGTCTATTCAAATGGTTCTTGCGTAAGTCCTATTAATGTAGAAAAAAGCTCCCCTGACGTCAATCGATGAATCCGTAGGCCTTTGGCGGATGGAAGCTATCCCCTCCTCCTGGTAAAAATCAGAATTCCTATGACGATCACGACACCGGTGAGCAATTGCATCCCGGCGAGCAGCAGCTTGGTGGCGAGAGTGGCAGTGCCGGTCAGGCTGAAGGGGGCGCCGAAGGAGATAAGCAATGCCATGGCCGAGACGGACAGGAAGGGCGGCAGGGGGGCCCGGCTGAATTTCACCAGGAGTGCAAAGAGCAGGATCGCGCCGGCCGCCGCACCGACCGTGGGGATCACAATGAACGCGACCGGCATTGGGACGGCCGGTTGTCCTGGACCGCCCAGGGCTGCGATGTAGCGCTCGCCGAATACCTGGCTGATGGAGTAGAAGAGCAGGTTTGCCGCGACCGCCAGGGCGATGACGAGCGGCCCGGCCCATACGAGGCGCCGGAGGGAAAATTGAGGCACGCAGACTCCTTTGGTTCGACCTGAACCATAACGGCGGTCATCGGAATTGTCAAGGGCAAGGCCTGGTTGTTCGCCCCGCTGCGGAAAACGTCCTATAATTATACGGAGCCAATCGGTTATGCGCTCGGAGGCAGATATGAAAAAGCCAAGGCAGACCGCGGCGGTTGCACACCGGAAAGAGCCAGCAACCCCGGGGGAGGCGGAAACCCGTTACCGTCGGGTGGAAGAGCTGGCGACGCTTCAGGCGACCGTGCTGGATATTACTGTCCCGCACGATTTACCCGCTCTGCTCCAGACCATTGTCGATCGGGCGGTGCGCCTCCTGAATGGCCACGGCGGAGGCCTGTACCTTTGCGACGAAAAGCGCCGTGAGTGCCGCCTGGAGGTTAGCTATAAAACCCCGCATGATTACACCGGCACAACCCTCCAGTACGGCGAAGGCGCGGCCGGGCTGATCGCCCAGACCGGTGAGCCCTTGCTCCTCGACGATTATCGGATCTGGCCGGGTCGTGCGCGTGTGTTCGATCATGACGAACCGTTCCGAGCAGTTGTGGGGGTCCCGATGATCTGGCAGGGCCAGGTGATCGGGGTGATCGATGTGTTTCGGGTGAACGACATGGAGACTTTCACTTCCGATGATCAGGAATTGCTGACCATGTTCGCCAATCATGCGGCGATCGCCACCGCCAACGCACGGCTGGTCGAAGGATTGAAAAGTGAGCTGGCGGAGCGCAAACGCGTTCAGCAAACCGTAACCGAGAACGAGTTGAAATACAGGGCATTGTTTAACACGGCGAATGAAGCCATCCTGCTCATGGAAGGTGAGCGCTTGATCGACTGTAATCCGAAGGCGCTCACGATGTTCGGTCTGCCCAAGGAAAGGATCCTGGGTCTCTCGCTCTGGTCTTTCTCCCCGGTGAAACAGCCAGACGGCTCCAGCTCAAAAACGGCTCTCGCCAGGAAGGTCAAGGCTGCATTGCGAGGGGAGGCTCAATCCTTCGAGTGGCAGTATCAGCGCGGCGACGGAGCGCAGATCGAGACGGAGGTCAGCCTTAACCGCATTGATCTGAACGGGAAACCCTATCTTCAAGTGATCGTGCATGATATCACCGAGCGGAAACACGCTGAGAATGCCCTGCGCGAGGCAGAAACCCGTTACCGGACTCTGGTCGAACAGATCACGGCGGTCATCTATGCGGATGCTGTCGATAATCTCAGTTCCACCCTGTACATAAGTCCGCAGGTGACCGCCCTGACCGGTTATCCACCGGAGCGGTGGATCGCCGACCCGCAAACCTGGTGGAAGCTGATCCACCCGGAGGACGTGGAGCGCGTGCGGGCTGAACACCGACGCTCGAACCGGACCGGTGAGCCGTTCAACGTGGAATATCGCATCGTCAGGCCGGACGGTCGGACGGTCTGGATCCATGATCAGGCCGTCCTCATCAAGGACAGCGCGGGAGCGCCGCCGCGCTGGCAGGGGCTGATGGTGGACACCACCGCGCGCAAGCAGGCCGAGACGGCCCTGCGCGAATCCCAGCAGATCTTGCGTTCGATCATTGATACGATTCCTGTGCGCGTTTTTTGGAAAGACCGCGATTCGAACTATCTCGGTAGTAACCGGAAATTCGCCTTGGACGCCGGCTTCAAAACACCGGAAGAGATCATCGGGAAGAACGACATCCAGATGGGCTGGAAGGAACAGGCCAAACTCTATCGAGCGGACGACCGGGCTGTGATCGAATCCGGCCAGCCGAAGATCAATTATGAGGAGCCTGAGACGACCCCGGATGGCAGCCTGATCTGGCTGCGAACCAGCAAAATCCCTCTACTGGATGCCGAGGGCAGGGTCAAGGGTGTGCTGGGGACCTATGAAGACATCACGGAACGCAAAAAGGGGGAGCAGGCCTTGCGGGAGAGCGAGGAGAAATACCGCTCCCTGGTGGAGCTGGCGAGTGATGGCATCATCATCATCCAGGGTGGCATGATCAAATACGCCAATCCGACCATGGCAGCCATGGCAGGCGTATCGGTCGAAACCATGGTCGGCAGCTCGTTTTTCGGGCTCGTACATCCGGATGAGCGCCCCAGAGTAACTGCCCTCTTTGAAGGTTATCAAGCCGGGGAGGAGTTATTACATTCGTTGGATTCCGCCATCCTGAAAAACGACGGCAGCAAAGTCTTCGTGGAGGTCAATGAAGCGGAAATTCAATTCGAGGAAAAGCCGGCGTTCCTGGCCATCGTGCGCGATATCACCGAGCGTATGACCATGGAGAGGGCCTTACGTGAAAGCGAGGAGAAATTCCGCAGCGTCATCGAACAGGCCTCGGAGGGTTTCGTGCTGATCGATGAAAACGGGAGGGTGAGCGAATGGAATAAGGCCGAGGAGCGCATCTGGGGGCTAAGCAGTGCGGATACCATCGGCAAGCCATTCTGGGAGGTGCAGTACCTGCTGGCTGATCCTGCCGAACAGACTCCCGAGCGGCTGGAGTATTACAAGAAGGTCGTGCTTGAGGCGCTGAAAACGGGCCAGTCCCCGCTGTTCCAGCAGCCCATCGAAGACCATTTTGTTCGGATGGGCGGGGAGCCCTTGTTCCTGGCTCAAACGATATTCCCCGTAAAAACCGACCAGGGCTACCGGATCGCCTCGCTGAGTCGCGATATTTCCGCCCGCAAACAAGCTGAAGAGGTCCTGCAGCGCAAATTGAAGGAGTTGACGGTCCTTCAGGCCACCGCCCTAGCCGGCACCCAGTCCAACAGCGTGGACGATTTGATCGAACGCATCACCACGATCATCGGCGAATCGATCTATCCGGACAACTTCGGGGTGATCTTGTTGGATAAAGAGCAGCAACTGCTGCGTTCACACGCTTCCTATCGCCTCGGGAAGGTCAAGGAGAACAGCTCGACGACCGTCCCAATGGGAGCGGGTGTGAGCAGTTATGTGCTGGAAACGGGCCAATCGTATCGGGTGGCGGATGTACGCCAGGAACCCCGTTATGTCGGTGCGACGCGTGGGATCCGCTCCGAACTGTGTGTACCCCTCCTGGTTGCCGGGCGCCCGATCGGTGTCATCAACGCTGAAAGCCGCCAGCCGGATTTCTTCAGTTCCGACGATGAGCGCTTGCTCTCAACCATTGCGGTCCAGATGGGCATCGCCATTGAAAAATTGCGCCTGCTGGATGTCGAGCGCAGCCAGCGCCAGGCAGCGGAAACCCTGCGCCAGGCAGCTGCTGCCGTCTCTTCTTCCCTTGAACCCCGCCAGGTGCTTGAATCAATCCTGGTCTCCCTCAACAAGGTGGTCCCCTTCGATAGCGCCAGCGTGATGCTCTTGGACGGGGAAGTGGTCCATATTATGGCTTTTCAGGGTTTCGACCCGTCTGAAGAGATCATCGGAGCCTCCTTTCCAGCCAGCAATGGGCTGCTGGAGGAGGTCAGCCGCACCAGGAAAGCATTGATCCTGCCGGATGCCAGCCAGGATGCCCGCTTTGAAGTATGGGGGGGAGTGGATTACGTACGCGGCTGGATGGGTGTGCCCCTGATCGTCCGCGATGAGGTGATCGGATTTATTACCCTCGATAACCGCCGGGTCCTGGCCTATGATGAAGAGAGTGCGGCACTGGCACAGACATTTGCGCATCAGGCCGCGGTTGCCATCGAGAATGCCCGGCTTTACCAACAGGCAGTCCAGGCTTCGGAACGCCGGGCGATCCTGCATCAGGCCAGCCAGGAGATCGCGCGCGCCAGCCAGGACCCTGAGCGCATCTACGAGGCCGTCCATCATGCCGCCTCCCAGGTCATGCCGGCCGAAACCTTTGTCATTTCGCTGCTGAACGAGGCGGATCGGGAAGCGGTCGGCGTTTACCTGCTCGACCAGGGCAAGCGCTGGCCCGAATTGCACCTGCCGATCGGTGAGGGTCTCTCTGGCAGTGTGATCGCGAGCGGTAAACCGGTCCTGGTGCACCATCTTCCTTCGGAGCTCGGGGTGTCGGGCGTCAATTTTGGAGAAGGGCAGGATGTTAATTCCATTCTGGCCGTGCCGATGCGGCTCGGTCAAAAGGTCATCGGCATGCTTTCGGCGCAGAGTTATATCCCGAACGCTTACACGGATGATGATCAGTCCCTGCTGGAGATGCTGGCTGCGCATGCCGCGGTCGCCATCGAAAATTCCAGGCTTTATGTCGAAACGCAGCGGCGTTTAAAGGAACTGGAGGTCATCAATCGGATATCCACGACCTTGCGCGCCGCCCAGACTGTCGAGGAGATGCTGCCCTTGCTCTTGAGTGAAACCTTGCAGGTCCTGGAGAGCGGATCCGGTGCGATCTGGCTCTACGATCGGACGAGTGGTTTATTAAAAGAGGCTGCCGCGCGCGGCTGGTTCGCCGAGCTCCACGAAGGACCGGTCAAATCCGGCGAGGGGGTCGCCGGGACGGTATTTCAAACGAACCAGCCGGTCATTTTGAAAGAATTCGCTACGGACCCAATGACGCGCGAGAGCTTCCGTAAGCAGGTCCCGCCCGGCTGGGGAGGCGCCTGCGTCCCGATCCGCACCATGCAGGAGACCATCGGGGTCCTGTTCGTGTCGGTGGCCCTGCCGCGCCAGATCCAGCCGGAGGATGTTCACCTGCTCTCGACCATCAGCGAGATCGCCGGGAATGCGATCCGCCGCGCCGACCTGCATGAACAGACCGAACGCCAGGTTCAACGCCTGGCTTCGCTGCGGGCCATTGACACTGCCATCAGCACCATCCTCGATTTACGCGTGACCCTGGGGGTCCTTATCGATCACATCATCAGCCAGCTCAAGGTTGACGCGGTGGATGTGCTGCTTCTCAACCCGAACACGCAGACCCTGGAACATGCGGCCAGCATCGGATTTCGCACGGATGCGATCAAGCATACCCACCTGTATATCAGTGAAAGCCTGGCGGGCGATGCAGTTCGCAAGAGGGAGCTGGTCTATATTCCGCGACTGGCTGAAAATGACCTGTTTGCCCGCCGACCGATGTCGAGCGCCGAAGGCTTCGTCACCTATTTCGGTGTGCCCTTGATCGCCAAGGGGCAGGTGAAGGGAATCCTGGAAATATTTCACCGCAGCCTGATCGAACCGGATGCAGAGTGGCGCAGCTTTTTGGAGACCCTGGCCGGACAGACCGCCATCGCATTGGATAATGCGGCCCTGTTCGAGGATCTCCAGAGGACGAACTTGGATCTCTCCTTGGCCTACGATGCGACCATTGAAGGCTGGTCGAGAGCCCTTGACCTGCGCGACCAGGAGACCGAAGGCCATACGCTGCGGGTGACCGAGATGACCCTCAAGCTGGCGCGCATGATGGGGGCACGGGATCCTGACCTGGTGCAGATCCGGCGCGGGGCGCTCTTGCACGATATCGGTAAAATGGGAGTCCCCGACAGCATCCTGTATAAAGAGGGTTCGTTGACCGGAGAAGAGTGGGAGATCATGCACCGCCACCCGAACTTTGCCCATGACATGCTTTTGCCGATCTCCTACCTGCGCCTGGCCCTGGACATCCCGTATTGTCATCACGAGCGCTGGGACGGATCAGGTTACCCGCGTGGATTGAAGGCGGAACAGATCCCCATGGACGCCCGCGTGTTCGCGGTCGTGGATGTCTGGGATGCATTGACCTCGGACCGTCCTTACCGGAAAGCCTGGACGGAACAGGCTGCGCTTGAGTACATCCAGAATAATGCGGGCAGTCAGTTCGATCCGAAGGTCGTTGAGATGTTTTTGCGGATGATCGCGGAGGAGAAGAAACCCCTCGTCTGAGAACCGGGGATATGAGAAATCCCGGCCGGTGGGCGGCTAGATCGCCTCCCGGTCGGGATTTTCATTTATAGAGGAAAGAGTCACAGGCGCCGATCAACGATATAGTGCGTCAGGTCAAGCAATGACTGCTTTTCGATGCCATCCGGCATCCCGGCCAGCTTCTCGGTCGCCTGGTCGACGTAATCGTGGGCCTTTTCGAACGACCGGCGGATCGCGTCGCTCGAGCGGATGGATTGAACCAGAGATTCCATGTGCTCGCGGCGGCCGTCGTATTCCCCTGCGAGCAGGCTCTTGACCTCCGCCTGATCGGGATGGTCTTCGATATAGTACAGGGTGGGGAGGGTGACCAGCCCCTGGCGCAGGTCGCTACCGATCGGTTTGCCCACCTCATCCTGCTCGCCGGTGAAGTCAAGGATATCATCCACGATTTGAAAGGCCATCCCGAGGTGGTACCCGTATAAGCGCAGGGTCTCGGTCACCGAGCTGTCCACGGAGCTGACCATGGCGGCGGCGCGTGTCGTCATTTCCATCAGCGAGGCCGTTTTGGCATAGATGCGCTGATAATAATTTTCCTGGCTGACGACCCCCCTGGCGGAGAAGAGCTGGGTCAGCTCGCCGTTGACGATGACGGCCAGCGTCTCGGCGAAGTGCTTGATCAAGGGCAGGTTATCCGTATCGGCTGCGAGTCTGGCGGCATGCGAGAACATGAAATCCCCGGTCAGCACCGTGGCCGCAGGCGACCAGCGCGTGTTGAGGGTCGGCATGCCGCGCCGCAACAGCGCACCGTCGATCAGGTCATCATGGACCAGGGTGGCGTTGTGCAGGAGTTCCACCGCGGCGGCCAGCGTGACCAGTTTATCATGCGGCCCTCCCAGCATCTGCCCGGTCAGGAGGGCGAGGGTCGGGCGGATGCGTTTTCCCCCCGAGGAGAGCAAATGCTCCAGCGCGGCGCGCAGGTCCGGATGATCGTCATCCGCCTGGTGGCGTAGCAGCTGCTCGACTTCCTGGAGGCCGTCCAGGACGGGTGTAAAGAAGGTTACCGTGCTCAAACTCATGCTCCCCAGGAGAAAAGCCGCTCAGCGTTGGAGGTGGTCATGGCGGCGATCTCCTCAGGACTGCGGGATCGGATGATGGCGATCCTTTCCGCGATGTATTTTACGAACGCCGGCTCGTTGCGCTGCCCGCGATGCGGGACAGGCGTCAGGAAGGGGGCGTCGGTTTCGATCAAGATCCGATCGAGGGGCAGGGCCGCCACCAATTCCTGGCGGGTACGGGCATTCTTAAAGGTCACCGGCCCTGTCACGCCGATGAAAAAGCCAAGGCCGAGGGCCACTTGGGCGGTGGGGAGCGTGCCGCTGAAGGAATGCAGCACCCCCGGCCGGTCGGCCAGCGGATCCTTCCGGGAACGGAGACCCTCGACCCAACCCTCCAGCAGCCTCAGCAGGTCGAGGCTGGCCTGACCTTCGTCGGCATCCTTCTCTTCGCGAAGATGGAGGATGACCGGCAGTCCCAGCTCACCCGCCAGGGTCAACTGCTCGCTTAAGATATCCCGCTGGGCATCGTGGGTCCCGCCCTCGCGGAAGTAATCCAGCCCGATTTCACCGATGGCCACCACCTTGCGACTGACCGCCAGCTGCCGGAGGGCATTGCGCGTCTGGGTGTTCCAGGTGCGCACTTCGGTCGGATGAACTCCGATCCCGGCGAAGATCAGCGGGTGGCTTTCGGCCAGGGCGACGGCATCGCCACTGGAGGTCGCGGTGATGCCCGGGACGAGCATGCGCTTGACGCCGTTCAATATGGCGCGCTCGATCACCGCCGGGCGGTCGTCATCATACCAGTTAAAGTCCAGGTGACAGTGCGTATCGGTCAGCACTACTTCAGGCCAGCCACTTTCAATCCATCCTGCAAAATGGCCTGCACTTTATCGCCGTGCATCGTCTCACAGTATACGCGTATGATCGGCTCGGTCCCCGAGAAGCGGATGAGCATCCAGCCGCCATCTTCCAGTTTGAATTGGTAGCCGTCGACGGTCGAAAGCTCCATCACTTTCAGACCGGCAATGGTCTTCGGGTTGGCGTTCAGGATCATCCGCTCCCGGTCCTGCCGATCCCCGTTGAACGGCCGGTCGACGCGGTCGTAGAAGTACTCCCCGCCGACTTTGGCGAAAAGCAGTTTCAACAGGTCGGTGGGCTTCTGGCCAGTGCGCACCATGAAGTCCAGCATGTACAGCCCTGCCAGGATGCCGTCGCGCTCCGGGACATTGCCGCGGAAGGCGTAGCCGCCGCTCTCCTCACCGCCGATCAGGGCGTCGGTTTCCAGCATCTTGGGGGCGACGTACTTGAAGCCTACACAGGTTTCATAGACAGGCACGTGATAAAGGCTACCGAGTTTGTTCAACATCGTGGTGGTCGACAGCGTTTTGACGATCGGGCCGCGCTGGCCGCGCACCTCGAGCAGGTAGTAAGCCAGCAGGCCGTAAACGCGCAACTGATTGATGAAGGCACCCTGCTCATCTCCCACCCCGAGCCGGTCGGCATCGCCGTCCGTGATCAGGAGCACATCCGCCCGGTTGTCCACGGTGGCTTTCAAGCCCACATCGATATTGGGCGGGATCGGTTCCGGTCGCGTCATCTCCGGGAAGATGGGGTTGCGCTGATTGTGGATTTCGATCACCCGGGTCTTGCCGCCTGCCAGGAGCCGCGGGAACCAGCCGGCGCCATTGCCCCACATGGCATCCACCAGGACGGTGAGTCCCGCCTCCTTCAGCGGCTTCAGATCGATCAGCTTCTGGATGTGATCCGAGTAGGAGGGCACCGGGTCGAATTTGACAATTAGACCCGCCTGTCTCGCCTCGCTGTACGGTTTCCGCTTCACGCCTTTCACGTCCTCTGGGATCAGCGCCTCGATCCTCTTCAAACCCTGCGGATCGATCGCGCCGCCGTGATTGTCACGGACCTTGAAACCGTTATCGGTGCCCGGATTATGGGAGGCAGTGATGTTGACCGCCCCGCACGCTTTTTTATCTACCACGGAATAGGCGATGACCGGGGTGGGCGTGGCGCCATCCGTCAGAAAGACCTTCAACCCGTTGGCGACGAGCACTTCGGCGACGGAGGCCGCAAAGAATTCGCTGTCAAAGCGCTTATCATGGCCGACGACGACCGGCAGGCCCTGGTCCCCCTTCTCGAGCAGGTAGGAGGCAAACCCCTGCGCGCAGCGGCGGACATTATCGAAGGTGTAATCCTCGGCGATGACCCCTCGCCAGCCATCGGTCCCGAAATGGATTGCTGTGGACATGCAACCTCCCAAAGAGGATAATTCTGGGGATATTATAACAGTGAAAATCGAGGGAATAAAAAGTGGAAACATAGGCCCCACCCGTCCGTTCCGCCGGTTTTAGAGAGGGCGCGATCGAGGGCCGTGGTTAATGCGGCCAGCGACCCATGGAATGGGGTTGTCCGCAGGACGCCGCTGTGATTTGGATATTTCTTTGCCAGGAAAATGGAGTGGCGCACAAGCACACACACCCGTATTCAAACTGCTCGTAGTAATTTGAGCCGTGATTTGCTATAATGGTTGAAATTTCACCATCAATATATTTCATTCCAGTACGATTTATTTCATTTCACGGAGGGTTGTGTGAATCGTCCGGTACGGGTGGCTCTGATCGTCATCATGAGTGTGATGCTGTTCATCCCGGCCCCAACACTCGTCTTTGCGCAGTCCGGGTGGGATATCCGCGTCAACCAGGTCTCAACCCTGGAGACCCCCAGTGCGATGGTTTTAAAGATCTATTTCAATTTCTTCGATCCGGCGACGGGGGCTCCGGTCTTAACTGCGAATCCCACCAGCGCTCAGGTCACGATCACCAACACCAACCAGGTGGCCCAGGGAGTGGTTAAAAAACCGGATGTCCCCATCTACATCACGCTGGTATTAGATTCGAGCGGCAGCATGGCCGCGGCTGCCAGCCAGCTCAGACAGGCCGCCAAGCAGGCGCTGAACGACGCGCCGGACAATTCGTTTTTTTCGGTTGTCCAGTTCGATGAAACGATCAAGTTGATCCAGGATTTCACCCAGAATATAAGTTTGGTCAGTTCCGCGATCGATCAGTATAAGGTGAATCCCAAAACGACCTGCCTGTACGATGCCGCCTATACCGCCGTGGAGACCCTTAGCAAAGCCCCGGCTGGCCGCAGGGCGATCATCCTGTTCACGGACGGCAGGGATGAAGGCAGCAATGGCAAACCCTGCAGCCAGCACACCTATCAGGACCTGGTCACCTTCGCCAACCAGAGCCAGGTGCCGATCAACACCATCGGCCTTTCGGATGTCAGCTCGGACATCAATTCCGCGGAACTGCAGAGCATGGCCTCCACTACGGGCGGATTTTCTGCGATCGGCGGCCAAGCAGACATGTCCGCTTCGTTTGGAAAGATCATGGATGCGCTGAAAGCCCAATGGATGGTTCAGGTTTCAGCCTATCCGATCCAAGGAACTAACCAGGCCACCCTGGCTGTGACCATGCAGGACAACAGTTCCCTGACCGCTTCCTTTTCGTTCACCTCCAGCACCAATTACCCGGGCCCACCCAGCCCGGTGGTGGCAGAGGTTGCCGGCCTGCTGTTCCACCCGGAGAACAGCACCTATGATATCCAGCTCTCCCTCACCTCGCCCGACCTGGTCAGCTACGTCAAGGTTTCCATCTGGGACACCAAGAGCGGCTCGCTGGTGGCCAACTATGTGTTTAATAATCCGGTGAGTGCGAATACGTTCAACTTCCCGACCGACCAGCTGACCGTTGGAAACGATTATGAACTGCATATCGTTGCCGTGAGCAAGTCGGATAATACGCCCTTCGCGTTGGCGCGGGACTCCCAGGGTAACGCCACCACGGAACTCATCCAGGCGTTCACCTTCAACCCGTCCACCTTCTCTCCGCAGGTCCAGATCCAGTCGGTCGCTCAGCAGGCTAACGATATCGCCTTGACCATCACCACCACCAATACCAGTCTGATTGGCGGCTTTAGTGGCTGGATGATCGATGAGAATACCAACACCAAGGTGCAGAACTCCGATTTCACCCTCCCCGCGCTGGGGACGAGCAGCGGAACGATCGTGATCCCGGCCGGGGCCAACAAGATCCCGGATGGCAAGTATACGCTGGTCGTGCAGGTGCTTGGAAAGAACAACCAGGTGTACTCGTCCGCGAACTACTCGGGGGTGGTCTATACCGCCGTTCGGCCATCCATTTTCCAGACCATCTGGGTGGCCCTGATCGCCGCGCCCATTTTCCTGGGTTTGATCATCGCGATCCTCCTGGGGGTGGTGGGTTACTTTATGTATCTATCGATGCGTTCAAAATCCATGACCGGGACGCCTGTCATGCAGGGGCGCCTGGGCGAAAAATTGACCGATGGCCGCCGGGGAGGGCCGGTCCTCCCCCTGGCAGATAACGAGCCCATTCCCACACGCGGTCAGGCACCCGCCGCCCCAGCCCCTTCTGTTCCACCGCCAGACTACCCCGCGCCCAGCCAGCCAGCCCCCTCCCGGCCTCCCGCAGCCGGCCGGGATGATAAGACCCTGTTTGCAGGTGGAGCCGCGGAGGGCGCAACCATGATCGCCGCTCAGCCGGCGGCCGTTTCAGCGCACCTCATGGTGGAACGCAGTCCGCAGGACATCTCCTCCCAGGGAAAACAGATCCCTTTGGTGCAATTCCCCTTTGTGATCGGACGGCTGGAGGGCAATCTGCTGATCCAGGATCCCAATGTTTCACGTCGCCATGCCCAGATCACTTTTGACGGGGCGAATCGAACTTACTTTGTCACCGACCTGAACAGCTCAAACGGCACGCGCCTGAACGGTGTTCCCCTGGTGCCCGGCCAGGCCAAAGTGTTGACCAGCGGCGCCTCGATCAATCTGGGTCCGAATGTGGTTGTCCGCTTCGACCTGACCTGATCTATCCCGAAAGAACCATGGCAGAAAAGACGATCATCGATTACGAACAGCTTCAAACGGTCGCCAGGAAATTTGAAACCGAAGGCGAGGAGTTGACGCAGCTCTTGATTCAGACCCGGCAGAAAGTACACGATATGCAGTCGGAATGGATCGGAACTGGATCGGATTCCTTTTTCGATGACATGGACAACAAGATCTTGCCCTCCGTGCAGCGTTTATGCGAGGCCCTGTTTTATACCGCCCAGATCACCCAATCGATCCTTGCGATCTACCATCAGGCGGAAGAGGAAGGCTCTACCCTCTTCAAGGTCAAATTGCAGGGAATCGGCCTGACCCCAGCCGGCGTGGGTGTCGGAGGGCTTGGTCCCATCCCAGCTGGTCTCGGCCTCGGCGGCCTCGGGGTCGCGGTCGGTGCAACGGGTGCCGGCGCCGCAGCCGGTCAGGGCGGCGGGACTGGCAGCGCAAACCAGCCTGGGTCATCGCAGGGTGCCGGCGCCGGTTCTACCCCGGGTTCTGCAGGAGGCGGGGGGGGTGGAAGCGGAGGCACCCCGGGTATTCAGGGGAGTCTGGGCACTGCAGGAGCCACAGGAGCCAGCCAGGCTTACCAGGGCGGCAGCGGCTTCGGCGCCACCCAGGGTGGCAGTACTGCCGGCATTCCGGACCATCTTTATGGGGGCCAATCCGCCTCCTTCTCGAATTCTTCTGGCGGTACATCCCCTACCGGAACTGGGAGTGGACTGTCTGCCGGCGGTCCAGCGGATAATGCTCCTTCCGGGGGTAAAACCATGGCAGGTGCGGTGGCGGCGGTGGGCGGAGCCGGGGCTGCGGCCGGTGGCGCCAATGTGGCCTTGGATGCAGCAGGCAAACCGATCAGGGGCAAGGCGCGTGGAAGGAAAAAAAGAAAATAACGGGTCATCCCCTCTTCTGCTTCCCTGCCTGAAGGTCGCGGTCAAGGTGTCCTCTGGGTAAATCAACTGGATGATCGGTATTATTCCCAAATTGCACTCATCATTTTTTAGGGAAAAATTCAAGAAGGAGGTCCATCGCTCAAGATCAAAGATAATCACATTCACTTTCCATCCAAAAAATAAAGCAGCTCTATTCAGAAAGGATCGACTATGGGTGATAAAACCGTACTGGACTATCAGCAGTTGGACAACATCTCCAAGAGGTTTCAACAGGAGGCGGATGAACTCAACGGAGTCCTCAGCCAGACCCGGGGCCAGGTTGAGAACCTGCACGGCACCGGTTGGGAGGGCCGCGGCTCGGACAAGTTCTTCCAGGATATGGAACAGCAGGTCCTCCCGGCTATGGGCCGTCTGATCAATGCGCTGCAATCGACCGCAGGCATCATCAAAAACATCGAGAATGTTTATCACCAGGCATCGCAAGAAGCTTCAGGTGCCTTCAAGAACTTGAAAATATAAACGGGGTGGAGGCTTTGGGTAAATCAGCCCACCCTGCCGCTCTCAGAAAAAAGGAGATTACACTATGCCTGGCGACGTGATCAAGCTAAATTATCCGGCCATGCAGGATATGGCTCAACAATGTACGAAAGTCGCTCAACGCCTGGAGCAAACCGTCCAGTTAGCGCGGCAGCTCGCTCAGCAACTGCAGGCGGGCGCCATGGTCGGGGATGCGGGGGAGGCATTTTCCAATGCCCTGACCAGCGTGCTGGCCCCCAAGGTGCAGCGACTCAGCGACAAATTCGGGGAAATCAACGGCGATATCCTGGGCGCGATTTCCGATATGCAGGCGCAGGACCAGAGCGCCAGCGGAAGATTCAAATAGTAGAGGAGGTAAAAAATGAGTTTCTTGATGGACGCTGTGCTCAGTATTGCCCGTGCGATCATCCAGGAAGTGATGAATACCATCAACCAGCAGATCCAGCTGGTCATGGATCAGGTTACCCAACCGTTAAAGGCCATGGTCAACCAGGTTGTGGGAGGGATCTGGAAAGGAGATGGTGCGACCCGATTTGTGGACGAGATGACCAATGAGGTGATCCCCGCCCTGGCCAACATCGCTGACGTGGGCATGAATTTTGGATCCCTGATCGGCAACGCGGTGAGTATCTTCAACCAGGCAGATTCCCAGGCCAGCCAGATAGCCAATTCCCTCAACGATGTGTTCAACGGCATCCTGAGCTTCTGACCTGACCTCATACAGGAGATGCGACTATGGCTCAAGAAGTATTGATGGATATCCCCCAGGTTCAGAAAATGGCCCAGTCCTTCGGGACTTTTGGCGATGTTCTGCAAGGGGTCAGTAAGGCCTTGGAAGTGGCGATTAATATCTTGAAAGTGACGGCGTTTATCGGCCTGGTAGGCGGCGCAGCGGTAGAAGCCTACCTGGGTATGATTAAACCGCGTGTCGATCAATTGGCGAACAAGATGCATGAATTACAGGGCGATATTCAGGGTGCCATCAGCAACTATGAGACGGGTGACCAATCTGGATCCGCTCGTTTCCGATAAAGTCCCTTTGTCCCGGAGGAGATCGACCCGGAGGGCTGGGTAGACGACCAGAGGTTGCTGAAGGTTTTCTCCCAGCCTCTCCTCCGGCCCGGGCGGGGAAGAGGGGAGATCCCCAATTCCCCTGCTATCATTTCATCATTAAGTAAATTGAGCCTGCCGTTCATTTTTTCGAGGCACTTATGAAGAAGATCTGTCTGCGCTGCAACGTCATATCGCAAGATTTTAATCTCTGGTGCCAGGAAAAATACTGCCCCGCTGAAAGCGCAACCGAAATATTCGATAACGGTGAATGGTTTGGTCCGATCGAGATCATCCAACCGATCGTGACCCTGCGTTCGGCGATCATCTATCAGGCCAAGCGGGGGGAGGAAGATATCCTGCTCAAAATTGCCAACACCGGCTGCGAAGAAAAATTGAGGCAGGAAGCCAAAGCTTTTCTGCAGCTGGCCAAGGCCGGCCAGCACCCCCTGCTGCCGGTACTTCTTCCGGCTCATCCGCAGGGATCCATTGAGCACCATCCTTATGGCTGGACGGTGATCGAGGGTCATGTCAGGTATTATGAGGTCTTTCAATATGTCGATGGTGAGATCCTGCGGAATGTTCTGCTTAAGAACGCCCAACCCTGGTACCAGTACGCCGGCTGGATCATGCTGAGCATTGCCGATGTGGTCTATTATTTGCATCGGACCGGCAAATTGCACCTTTGCCTGAGCCCGGATGTGGTCCTGGTGCGTTATGACAGGCAGGGAATTCCACGCCCGATCCTTCTGGACCTGGGGATCAGCAGTTCGCCGCAGGAGGTCCAGCAGATCTGGAACGATAATTACAACCTGCCAGCCTATACGGCTCCGGAGATCATCGATCCAGGCGGCGGAGCCGCGGCCGGGACCGCTTCGGATGTATACGGCCTGGGGATGCTGCTTTACGAAATGCTGGCCGGCAAGCCGACCTATGAGTACCACCTTAAAAAAGATGAGGCCATTTATCGGAACGTCCTGGCGGGGGATTATAAGCCCACCGGCCGCATTGATCTCAAGAATGTGCCAGAGATCGCTGAAAAAGCGATCAACCGGCAGCCCAGCCTGCGCTTCCCGGATGTCCTGAGCTTTGCCAACGCGCTCCGCCCGAACTTCCCGCCCATCCCCGCGGAACGGAGATCGTTCCGGATTAACTGGCAGATCGTGTTCATCGTCATCGGCACTTTGCTGGCGGTCTCCCTGCTGGTCCTATTCGCCCTGTCCGTGGTTCCTCACTAGATCGGGGAGGTGTGATTTGTCCCAAAATCTCTACATAGACCGACCGCCCCGGATTGAACCCGAGCTGCCTTCGGGGACGTACGATATTCCCAATCCGCCGGATATCCAGGTGAATGCAAGCCAGATCCTGACCCAGGCCGCGCTGCCCATGATCATGATCCTGGGTTATATCCTGGTCTCTGTCTTCGGAAAGAGCAACAATCTGACCATGATGATCCCCATGGGGTTGTCGGTGGTGGGTTCCGTCTCGCTGGCGGTTTACGCTTTCACTGCAGAAAAGAAGAAACGCGAGAAGATGGAGATCGCCTATAAGCAACGGATCAGCGAACTTCGCCGCAAAATGGAAAGCGAGCACGAGCAGCAGCGCATTTACTACTACTACAATTATCCGAATCCTGAAAAAACCCTGGTCATTGCCGACGACCTTGAGAAGCAGGCCGAGG
>JBEKFY010000067.1:0-16717 GCA_050013095.1 Anaerolineales bacterium
CGTATCCAGGAGGTGTTATCATTGGGCAACCCCCAGAGAAGACGAGCAGACGGATTTCCTCCAGCCTCCTCGTCTTTTTATGTTATTGGATCATTGACAAAATAGTGAGTCCGTATTGGGAATAACTTTATTCCAGAATTAACTAATGCAAGAGGATCTCCTATGGGTTTGGAAATCCTTCTCAAGATGCGACGGAGATGAGCGTTCTACCGATAACATGCTCACTCCAGAATATTTCCACTGGCCGATCGATATGAGGTAGAAACAATACCAGGAGAACAAAAATCATGCGTTCCTCTGAACGAACGATCTTGATTACAGTGCTTCTTGCCTTTCAGTGCGTTTCTCTCCTGGTCCATGATGCGCCTCGTAAATCCCCCGAAAAGCCCAGAGGCGGCCACCGTATTGCCGGTGCCGTCCCCAAGGATCACGCGGTTGTCTGCTACGTTCACGCCCTTGGGTTATATAGATATGAGTGGTGTTAGTATACAGGATATAACGCTCCTTCCTCCTGACAAGCAGACAGCAGTCGCTCTCCACGAGGCAGTCCGCGCAACAGATCTCGCCTTGCCGCAAGCACCAAAACCTCAGGTCGTACAACCATTTTCCTTGCGCGACCCTCCCCAAGGCGAAGCACCCTCCGATGGCGCAATATGAGGAATGGCAATTGTGCCGATCGCTTTGATACCGATTTCTCAAATACGCCGTAAGCCGAGCAACAACAGCGAACAAAAACGAAACTCAAAGAAAGGATTACTACTATGCTAAACAAAGCTAAAACACTGAGGCGTTACAAATTGAACAGCCGCGACGGTGAAATAGGGAAGGTCAATGAATTCTACTTCGATGACCATCACTGGACGATTCGTTATCTGGTCGCCGACACCGGAGACTGGCTTACGGGCAGGCAGGTGTTGATCTCCCCGTATGCGCTGGGCTCCGTGAATAAAGAAGAGCAAACCATCACCGTCGATTTGACCAAAAAGCAGATCGAGGGCAGTCCATCCTTGAACAGTGACAAGCCTGTCTCGCGACAATTCGAGGAGATTTACTACGGATATTATGCATGGCCGACGTATTGGGACGGCCCACACATGTGGGGGGAATATCCCTATATTGAGCGTAACCGTGATAAATGGAATAAATCCAATCAAGGAGGGAAAGCGTGGGATGCTCATTTGCGCAGCACTCACGATGTGGATGGTCATCACATCCAGGCCGCAGACGGCGAGATCGGCCACGTCGAGGATTTTATCGTGGATGACGATACCTGGGCGATTCGTTATCTAATCGTCGATACACGGAACTGGTGGCCGGGGAAAAAGGTCCTGATTTCACCGAAATGGATCGAGCGCGTTAGTTGGCGCGAGTCAAAGGTCTTCGTCAATCTTACCCGCGAGACCATCAAGCAATCACCCGAATACTCGGAGGAGTCTCTGCCAACTCGGGATTATGAGACCAGGTTGCATCGACATTACAATCGCCAGGGGTACTGGGTCGATGAGCCGGCTGCGCAGCGGCATTCTGGTTGAAGTAAAAACGAGAAAGGGCTTTTTTACATGCGCGACTTGCTCAAGCGCGAGACTGAAGATGTGCAGGCAGCCGAGGCGGTCGGGCTGTTTTGTAACCAGGTTAAGAAATCGATCAGTGCATTCTCTGAAAACAGAAAAGGAGTTTGAAATGACAATTTCCACTATCTTGACGCTAGCTTTAGGTATCCTGTTGCTGCTCTTTGGCAGGCGTGCCTTCTGGATTTTTGTGGCCGCGGTCGGTTTTATTGCCGGGCTCACATTCGCTACGATGTTTATGCACGGCCAGTCGGAATTGGTCATCCTGTTGATCGCCATTGTCGCAGGCATCATCGGCGCCTTCCTGGCAATTGTGTTGGAGTGGTTGGCTGTCCTGATCGCCGGTTTCCTAGCCGGTGGGTATCTGGCGACTTCATTGGCAGCTTCTCTGGGAATGACCATCGCTTCTGGGAATTGGTTGATCTACATCATCGGCGGTATCATCGGGCTGATCCTGGTGGCTGCACTTTTCGATTGGGCCATCATCGTCCTGTCCGTGCTGCTGGGAACTGAAATCATCATGACCTTCTTGCGCACCTATGTCTCGGCATACTACTGGCTGGTCTTCCTGGGACTGATTGTTGTTGGCATTGTTGTTCAGGTCGGTATTTGGCATCGCCGTTATCCCGTCCAGCGCAAGTGGAGGCGAAGCCAACCGTCCGGAAATTCGTAATTGGCAAGGGGACTTCGCTAAAACGGGTACCCCTTTATAAAACCGGCTGTTCCGGAAACGAACATCATTATGCAAACAGTCACTAAGAAATCGGAAAAAGAAAACCTAGCCTCGAAGCCGGCAGTGGGGAAGGCACCCGACATCGCGAGCGCGTCGGTTCTCGACACGCTCGCGGCGCTTTACGTTAACCCTGATACAGGCCTCACGGGCGTGGAGGTGGACGCTCGCCGAAAAAGGAAGCGGAGTCCATTTTAAGAAATTCGTCAAGCAGGCCCAACTGGCCGGACGAGATGAGGGCGGCCTTCCATAGGTAAAAGGCGGTCAGAATCAGGGGGCAAAAAGGATAATTAAAATAATCAGGCGACATTTACCAAAAAACTGACTATAAATGTTTATGACAATCGAAAGAATAACAACCTATGATTTAGGTAAGCAGTAAGACCCGAAGTGGTTACCAAAACCCATTTTGGGAATAATTCGCTGGTCGAGGAAAAAGATAATTAACAAAAAGGGAGACGGGGAAATAAAGGTAAAAGGCAGTCAGAATTAGGGGGCGAAATGGATAATTAAAACTGCTTGCATATATTTCTAAATTATGGTTAGATGGGGCCTGGAAGGTAATTCGAAAGAATTCAAAATAAGTAGTCAAATACTGCAAGGTGAATCGGCAAGTAGTGCAGTGTTTGTCGTCAAACTACAACTACACCATGTTATTTTCAATTTCCCCTTGCACTGGTTTTAAGTGATTTTTTGCACCGGTACATTCCTGGCTTGCTCAAGACCCCGATAAGGTATGCTATGCTCGCTTCTTTTCGTGGGCAGATCTCTTAGTTTCCCACAACGTTCTTTTGTGGGATACGCCTTTTTATCTTTTGCCAGAAAAAAGGAATGACCCGTCGACACAGCCGTACAGCGAAAAAGATAAGTGCCAAAATCATGGCCAAAATAATAAGTATACTAATCATTAGAACCAGATGCCCTTTCCAGCTATAAAGCAATCCATTTTTGGACATAATGCCGCTGATTGGATTATACAGATTGACACATGCCGGCCGGTACACATACAACGCGCCTTCATATTCTGCCCATTCCTGCAAGGTCATATTCCTCAATATCACTTTACATGGCGCTATTCCAACCGTGATAATGTGGACGGTTTGATCTGTAAGTGATGCTGTTGTCAGGCGCCCATCCGCCGACCAGGCCATACTACTGACCTGATTGGTAGGAGCCTTTAGCATCTGTATAGGCTGGCCAGTCTGGAGATCCCAGACGATCACGCTGCCATCATATGATCCGGAAGCCAGGCGCCCATCCGCCGACCAAGCCACACTACTGACACTAGCATTTACCTTTAAGGTTTGGGCGGGCCGGCCGGTCTGGAGATTCCAGATGATCACGGTACCATCTTGTGACCCGGAGGCGAGACGCCCATCATCCGACCAGGCCACACTGGTGACCCAATTGGTGTGCCCTTTCAGGACCTGGGCCGGCTGGCCAGTCTGGAGATCCCAGACAATTACCTTATTATCTCCTGACCCGGAAGCCAGACGCCCATCCGCTGACCAGGCCACACTGGTAACAGAATTGGTATCCCCCTTCAGGACCTTGGCTGGCTGGCCGGTCTGGAGATTCCAGAGGACCACGGATTCATCCCATGACCCGGAAGCCAAGCGCCCATCCGCCGACCAGGCCACACTGTTGACAGCAAACGAATTTCTTTTCAGTACCTGGGCCGGTTGGGCATTTTGGAGATTCCAGATGATCACGTTGCCATCTTGTGACCCGGAAGCGAGATGCCCATCCGCTGACCACGCCACACTGGTAACCCAATCGGTGTTTCCCCTCAGGACCTGTGCCGGCTGGCCAGTCTGGAGATCCCAGACGATCACGGTATTGTCATCTGACCCAGAAGCCAGGCGCCCATCCGCCGACCAGGCCACACTGAGGACCCCACCGGTATGTCCCTTCAGGGTTTGGGCGGGCTGGCCGGCCCGGAGATTCCAAATAATTACAGTATTATCATCTGATCCGGAAGCCAGGCGTCCATCCGTTGACCAGGATACACTGTCGACCCGATCGATATGCCCCTTCAGGACCTGGGCAGGCTGGCCGGTCTGGATGTCCCAGATAATAATGGTATCATCCCAAGCCCCGGAAGCCAGGCGCCCATCCGCCGACCACGCCACACTGGTGACAGTAAAGGAATGCCCCTTCAAAACCTGGGCAGGCTGGCCGGCCTGGAGATCCCAGGTGATCACAGTTCCATCATATGATCCGGAAGCCAGACGCCCATCCGCCGACCACGCCACACTGGTGACCCAATTGGTGTGCCCCTTCAGGATCTGCGCAGGCTGGCCAGTCTGGAGATCCCAGATGATCACAGTTCCATCATATGATCCGGAAGCCAGGCGCCCATCTACCGACCACCCCACACTTGTGACCCATTTGGTGTGTCCCTTCAGGATCTGCGCAGGCTGGCCAGTCTGGAGATCCCAGACGATCACGCTGTCATCCTCGGATCCGGAAGCCAAGCGCCCATCCGCCGACCACGCCACACTGGTGACCCCGTAGGTATGTCCCTTCAGGGTTTGGGCGGGCTGGCCAGTTTTGAGATCCCAGATGATCACGCTGCCATCCTGTGACCCGGAAGCCAGACGCCCATCCGCCGACCACGCCACACTGGTGACCCAGGCGGTATCTCTTTTCAGGATCTGGGCCGGCTGGCCGGTATTGAGATCCCAGATGATCACGCTGCCATCCTGTGACCCGGAAGCCAGACGCCCATCCGCCGACCAGGCCACACTGGGGACAGGATCGGTATGCCCAAACAACTGCCTACCGGTGGTAAGGTTCTCATATGGCAACTGGCCGAGAACCGTATCAGCGGTAACATTCTTGTGGATGAGATCGGACTGGTGAGCATACAGCATGGCGGTGTTGTAGTCCTGCTGAGCAAACGACACCTCAGCCAGGGCGCCCAGGCGTTGGGCGCGCGAGATATTAAGCTGAGCGAGCGCAAAGATCAATAAAGCCAGAACGATCGCTGAGAAACCGACCAGGCCGATGATGGTACGGCGTCGCAACCGCTCACGCTGGCGGCGGACCAGGACCTCGGCCTCGATGGAAGCCTGCACGAAGGCCCTCGCCAGGTCACCAAGAGTAAGGGCCTTAATATTCTCCCGGGCGGTCGCCAGACGTGTCCCCCGGTAGAGGTAGCTGGTTTCCCTCCCGCATTCATCCCATTCCTTGGCGTCCGCGTTGATGGCACTGCGCAGGGTTAGTATCTCACGATTCTCGTCCACCAGCTTCCTGAGCCATGGCCAGGCCTCGATCAGCTTCTCATGTGCGAGAGTGGCCGTGTCGCGCCCAGCTTGGCGATCGGTGGTGACTAGGCGTGCGTCCGCCAGCTTTTGTAGGAGAACCTTCACCTGGCCGGCGTCCGTCCCCGCGGGGGCAAGCTCCTCGAAATAAGCCAGACCACGCGTATCGTCCTGAGCACTGCTCCCAACACGGACCAGCCCGCCGAAGATGGAACGGGCCAGCTCCTGCTCGCTGGAGTTCAACCTGGCGAACACCTCATCAGCATGCCGTTCGAGCGACTCGCTAATGCCACCACGATCGAGGTATTCCTTGCAGGTCAGTTCCATCACACCACCAGCAGCCTGCCGGGCATCGAACAGGCCCTTGAGGGCGAACTGCATAAGCGGCAGAGCGCCTGTCTCGCCCTCCATGTCGAACGTGATTTGTGAGATGAGGGCGGGGTCAATACGCAATCCGACGCTCAGGGCAGGCAGGGCAACGCAGCGGACCAGTTCCTCGGATTGCATGGGACCCACCAGAAGTTTGGGCGACTGGTTGTATAGCGCCAGCAGGCTGGGATAGCGGGTGAGAACCGAAATGAATTCCGAACGCATGGCGAAGAGCAAGATGACACGCCCGTTTTCGGCAGCAGCGGCACGGGTCAGCAACTCGATGAATCTGGCAGCCTGCTCCGGACTGACAAGAGTAAAGACCTCCTCGAACTGATCAAGGAAGAACACCAGACGCTGGGATTCCTGTCCGCTGAGGACCGATTCCGCACACTTGTTTATAATGTCCGGCTCATTAGCGTGCTGGCGGAAGTAGTCGCCCAGCTCAGGCGTTTTGAGGCGCGAGAAAGCAGTAGCCAGGGCATCAAGTGGTACACGGCCAGGTGTGATGATATCGTACAGCCAATGCTCGCTGTGACGCTCTGCTATGGCGCCCTCTTTCAGGGCATGGATCAGACCGGCGCGCACAAGCGAGGATTTGCCGCTGCCAGATGGACCGGTGACGAACACCGCCCGGGCATTTCTTACCTGCCCGACCAGCTCTTTGACAAGTCCTTCGCGGCCAAAGAACAGGGCGGCATCATCTTCTTCAAAAGCAGGCAGTCCCTTATAGGGGCAGCGCCCGTCGAATGGTTTGGGCTGGAATTCTGTGCCCAGCTTCTCCATCAGCACCTTGACCTGCTCCACACCGAGGCCCTGGTAAACTATATCGCCGCCAGCGATATTCACTCCCCCGCCAACATTCGAGAAATTGCCTACCTTGATCTGCCTCCGGTCCATACACGCCTCCCCATTTGCACGAAGATAGTATACAACAATACGGGCGAGCAAACCACGGAGCAGAGGGACGGCTGCGGGTTCTTCCTCCCACCGGTTTCAAGTGATATTTTGCAACGAAAGGAATAACCGCATTCCAGAGCTTCTATCCAGCATCTTTTCGTTCGGTGTGCGGTTAAACCACGGATGACCTTTAGTTGAATTCGGGCGTATCAGTGTTTTTTGGCAAATATTCTACCCTGACTACCGACCCATACTGGTACATAGCGGGAGTTAAACAAGAATGCAATGTACATGAATCATGAGCGTTTTATACTGCCGCATCTATTCCCCGCTCTTACGCCATTTTATTGTTATATAATAATAAAGCTTTGAGGATAGATGGATCAGGGGTAGAGCGGAATATAGCAATGTTTTTCGAGATTACATTATTTCCCCTGTGAAGCCTACTAGGCTAGCTGCCCGCAATGGCTGTTAGAGCTGGTTCCGACTCTCACGCCAACTCTATAAAGAATAGCGAGGAAAATATGGTAAAGAAAAAAGGCGATACTAGCATTAGGATCGGCAACATCTCCGGTGTGAGTGGAGAGTTCAACGTTGCAGGAGGAAATATTACAGTCCAGAAAACAACAGGCCTAAGCGCGGCGGAAATCAGCAAGCTGTTCGAACAGTTGTATTCCGCCATCGAGGCGCGACCGGGAACGCCGCCCGCAGATAAGGCTGATTTGAAGGCCGATGTGCAGGAGATCCACGAGGCGGTCAAGAAGGCAAGGGAGGAACAAAAGCCGCTTGATGAAAGCTCTCTAGCGCGCCACTTCCGTAGCATTGCCCGGATGGCGCCGGATATTCTCGATGTGGTTGTCGCTACGCTGGGGAATCCGCTGGCTGGAATGGGAGTAGCGGTCAAAAAGATTGCAGAGAAGGCTAAAAGTGGCGAATTATAGATTATCCTATTGCACTAGCGATTCCGGATACTTTTTCCGAGTCTGATCAGTTATTTACCAGAGGGGGAGATAGTCCTATGTTGGTGTATGTCGTCATAACATTTGGGACAAAAACCGTCTTTTGGTAAGAGACACTTTCGTTTGAAGACATTATTCAATACAAGATATAGTTGTTACGTTACAATACCTTCGCCAAAAATGAACTAACGAAATAGGGCTTTTCGGGTAAAGTTGAGGTGCCAACCACCAACCTATCCCGAGAAGCCCATGACAGACATTCTAGCACTTTTACAATGCATAGCACCTCTGATCTCAAAAACGACTTTGCGTCAATTGAGCCGGATCATCCTGGGAATGCTGATGATGACCGGACGAGTAACGATGTTAGGCATCTCGCGCTGGACTGACAAAGGCGGTAGCTACCGGACGATCCAGCGCTTGTATCACACCCAGATCCCCTGGACAGATGTTCTGTGGACCTTCTTCCAGAAGTGGCTCTGGGATCCCAAGGACGAGTACCTTCTGGCAGGCGACGAAGTGGTGTGCGGCAAAGCGGGCAAAGAGACCTATGGATTGGATCGCTTCTTTTCAAGTCTGCAACAACGTCCCATCGCGGGACTGGCCTTCTTTGCTTTTTCACTGGTTAATGTGCCGGAGGAGACATCCTACCCCGTGCGGATCGATCAGGTCGTGCGGAGCGACGAAGAGAAGGCGGCCAGCAAGGCCAAAAAGGACAAGCAACCTGGAGAAAAGCGCAAACGCGGCCGTCCGAAAGGCAGCAAGAACAAAAAGAACCGTGCAGTCGTGTTGAATGCCGAATTACAGCGGATCCAGGTGGCGTTGAAGGCATTTTTAGAGCAGATTGGCAAGGTTCTAGCGCTCAAGTACCTGGTCATGGATGGTCACTTTGGCAATTATCCGAGCGCTGTGATGGTGACCCAGGCTGGATTGCAGTTGATCTCGAAACTGCGCCAGGATGCGGCTTTGTATTATTCTTATACCGGTACTTATCCAGGCGTTGGGCCTCATCCGAAATATGGCGACCGAGTTATCGTTCGCAAGCTGGATCAGAAATACCTGAAGGAGAGCACGGTCGAGAAGAATATCCGTACCGATATTTACCAGGCCGAACTGCTCAACAAGGAATTTGCTCTACCACTCAATGTGGTCATTGTCCTAAAAACTAATCTGGATACTCAGGCCCAGGCGCACGTTATCCTGTTCAGCACAGATTTGGAGTTGAACTACGACAAACTGATCCAGTTCTATAGCCTGCACTTCCAGATCGAGTTCAACTTCCGCGACGCCAAGCAATATTGGGGCCTCGAGGATTTCATGAACATTGAAAAGATCGCCGTAACCAATGCCGCCAACCTGGCTCTCTTCCTGGTCAATCTTTCACAGGTGCTCTTGCGGCGTTTTCAACCAACCAATCCGGATTTCAGTATCCTGGATTTGAAAGCGCACTATCATGGCTACCGATATGCACTCGAGACAATAAAAATGCTTCCGGAAAAACCTGATGCCATTATTTTGGCCGACATTTTTGAGCAAATCGCCCGTTTGGGCATGATTCACCCGACTTTAGAACCTTCTGTTTCTACATAATTGGCGAAGGTATTGTTTTGGCGAATGTATTGTATATAGTGAAGGTATTGTATAATGAAACTGTCAGATAGCAAGCCATTTTTCTCCCTGCAAATTTATGAACGGCCTTGAAATCCGGTTTCTTGGGGATTTTGTAGTGAAACAAGGTGGAGAACTTGTTACCACTCTAAATAAACCTCGCCTGCAATCTTTACTGGCATATTTAATCCTTCATCGCGATGTGCCACAGTTCCGGTACCACTTGGCGAGCATCCTTTGGCCGGATAGCCCAGAAGCGCAGGCCCATACGAACCTGCGTAACCTGGTGTACCTTCTGCGAAAAGCGCTCCCGGACGGCAATTCCCTGATTTGTTCTGACAACCAAACTTTGCGGTGGAACCCGGAAGCTTCATTCAAGCTGGATGTAATCGATTTTCAACAAGTCATTTCTCAAGATTCCACTCAAAACCTGTCTCTGGAAGCCCTGGAAACAGCCCTGAAGATATATCAAGGTGATCTCCTGCCAAGTTGTTATGATGAATGGGTTTCGGCGGAACGCCACCATTATCACCAGGTCTTTATCGCAATCTTGGATCAGTTGATTGACCGCTATGAAAGCCTGCGCCGCTACCCTGATGCGATTGTGTGTTGCCAGCGGCTGGTGACGGTGGAACCGTTCGACAAGGATGGCTACCCTCGCTTGATGCGCTTGTTCGCCATGAATAGTGAAGTGCCCTCAGCTCTGAAAACCTACAAGGAATATGCCCGGCTGCTCAAACACGAACTGGGGATCGAACCGCCCGCGGACATGCAAGACCTGTATGCCCACATAAGGCAAGTGCAACCTTTGACTGGCTATCAAGCCTCCGCCTCTGCCTCGCTGCCCTTGGTGGGCCGGGCGGCCGAATGGAAGGCCATCCAGTCAATATGGAAAACCGCCGCCCTTGGAAATCCATGCCTGCTCGTGATCTGCGGCGAAGCCGGCATTGGCAAAACGCGCCTGGCAGAAGAACTTGTCGATTGGGCGGCACGCCAGGGAATCCGCACTTCGGCAGCGCACTGTTATGCTTCGGAAGGCGCCTTGCCTTACGCCCCGGTCGTGGAATGGCTGCGGGCTTCATCTTTACCGCAATTGGACAAGGTCTGGCTGACGGAGCTATCCCGCTTGCTGCCTGAACTATTGAAAGACAACTCCACCTCACCGCCCCCCTTATCCGATGCCTGGCAGCGCCTGCGCCTGTTCGAAGCCCTGGCACGGGCGACACTAGGCGACCGGCGGAAGACCCTGCTGCTGATCGAAGATTTGCATTGGTGCGATCAGGATACCCTGGAATGGCTGCATTACCTCCTGCGTTTCGACCCCCACGCCCCTCTCCTGGTGGTTGGTACTCTGCGCAACGAGGAGATCGCGGCCAACCCGGCCTGTGGCCAGCTGCTATCAGGCTTGGAGCAGCAAGACAGCCACCTGGAGCTTGGCCCGTTAAGTGAAACAGAGACCGGCCAGTTGGCAGTCAACGTGGCTGGAAAAAACCTGGAGAATGGCGTCGGTTCCCTGATCTTCCAGGAGACGGAAGGCAACCCGCTTTTTATTGTCGAGATGGTGCGGACCGAGTTATTCAAACAGAGGCACTTGCCCGGTGTGCAGCCCCTGGCCTATAAAGCCCAAGCTGTGCTGGAGAACCGCATTCGCCAGCTTTCGCAGGCCTGCCGCGAAACAGTCTTACTGGCCGCCACGATTGGGCGCGCTTTTCCACTCGAAGTGCTCCGCCAGGCCGGCGGTACCGATGAAGCTCAACTGATCTCAAGTCTGGACGAAATGCTGCACCGGCGGATTGTGCGCGAGGTTGCCCGGAACACTTTCGATTTCAGTCACGATAAACTGCGCCAGGCTGCCTTTATGGGAGTGAGCAGCGCCCACCGCCAGCTGCTCCACCGTCAGGTGGCCAATGCCTTAATCAAGCTGGCGAAGAACGATCTGGAAAACAGGAGCGGTGAAATTGCCAGCCACTTGGAACAGGGCGGTAGCGTCGGGGAGGCTGTACAATATTACCAGACGGCGGCCGGGTCGGCCCGCAAAATCTTTGCCAACGACCTGGCAATCCAGTATTACCAGCGTGCAGTATCACTGGGTGAAACGCCGTTATCCAATTCCACCGTCCAGACCATTCCACCGGATCAACTCGCCCAGCTTTACGAAAAACTGGGAGAGATGCTGGCGCTGGTTGGGAAATACCCGCAGGCGCAGGCTGCCTTTGAGAATGCACTGGCCCAACCTTTTCCGCACACGGGATTGTGGGGTTCGCAGATCTATCGAAAAATAAGCGAAACCCTGATGCAGCAGTACCAGCATCCTCAGGCGCATACCGCTCTGGACCATGCTGAGAAGGTTTTAAATCTCGACAACGGAGCAGGAACGTTGCCAGAACGACAGGAATGGATCCAGATACAGCTTGCTCGCAGCAATTTATTTTATTGGGGCAACCATCCCGATCAGATGGATGCCATCATCCAAAAAATCCTTCCCATGGTTGGGACGGATGGACGCCCGGATCAACAAATCGAGCTGCTCGACCAGCAGTGGATGTCACGGCTGAGACACGAACGTTATCGCCTGTCCGATGAGACCGTGGAAATTGCGCGGCGTAAATTGGAGCTTGTCAAAACGCTGGGTGTCATCTATGACATTGCCTGGGCACAGTTTCATGTGGGCTTTAGCCTGTTGTGGCATGGAGAACCCCGGGCAGCCCGGGATTGGATGGTCAAAGCGTATGAGGCGGCAGTGCGGATGGGGGCCAGCCTTTTACAGGTGCGCAGCCTGACCTACCTGAGCGTGGCCAGCCGCCAGCTCAAAGATATTAATTCTCTGCGTGAACAAAGCTCTACTCTTTTCGAGTTGGCTTCAGCTATCAACGAATTTGCCTATCAGGGCATCAGCCTAGCCAACCAGGGCTGGCTGGCCTGGCAAGATGGAGACTCTATCAGCGCCGAAAAGTTGTGCAACTCTGCTAATGAAACCTGGAAGCAATCCGGCGGGAATATGTTCCCCTGGCTGGCGGATTGGGTGCTGCTGGCTATTGCCGTTTCACGGGGTGACCTGGGCCAGGCTGAGAACCGCGCCCTGGCTCTATTGGACCCCAACTCGCTCATCCAACCGATTAGAGAGCCGATCGCGGTACGGCTGGAAGAGGCGCTGCACGCATGCCGTCTCCAGGATATGAAAGCGGCTTTTGAGTGTTTTAAACAGGTTCTGGTAATGGTCAAAGCAAGCGGGGATTTATAATTTTTCTCCCAAACTTAACTCGAAAAGAACAATAAACGAAACGCTTTGGAAACGCCAGCCTCCTATTATGAGATGGTGAGGGTTTTCATTACTCATCATCTCGTTGAACGGAGAAGACGATGTTTGAAGCTTCCCACCTGGCTGAAGCACTGGAAGGGCTGCTGGCCACCCCCGACCTGTCCTGGTTCGTCAGCTATCCAGCCGCCATGGAAGGGTTGACTCCTGAGCAAGCCGCTGCCGTTCCTGGTCCACGTTTTAACAGCGTGTGGGAGGTCACCTTGCACCTCACCTTGTGTCAGCAGTTTGCACTGGCCGTGCTGCGCGGCGAGGCGGTCGAGGCAAGTGCATTCTTCCCGGAAGGCGCCTGGCCGCCGGTGCACGATCCGCAGGATGCAGAAGCCTGGCAGAAGGCCAAAGCCGGCCTGCTGGCCATGAACCATTCCCTGGCCGAATATGTTGCCGGGCTTTCCGAGGTTGCGCTGGAACATGAACTCCCTGCTGTCAAGATGAAGGGTTACCAGTACATCCTGGGAAACCTGGCCCATAACAGCAACCATTTAAACGAAATTGTCAGTATCCGGCATATGCAAGGGTTCTGGCTGGAAAAAACGTAAAGGACAGAAGTCTAGAAAATGATTGCAGGAGGTATGAATGAACGATTCACACAAACTACGCGTAGGAATCATAGGCTGCGGCTACCAGGGAGACAGGCTAGCGCGGGCGATTGCCCTGGTGGATGCGCTGACCGTAACGGCCTGCGCGGATATCATTCCGGAAAGAGCGGTGGAATTGGCAGCTTTTGCGGGCGGTGCCAGCGCCCATGCTTCGGCTGAAGAGCTGCTGGCGAACGGCGGCGTCGATGTTGTATTGGTGGCAACGCCGCACCATGTTCTGGCACCCATTTCCCTGCTGGCGATCAAGGCTGGCAAGCACGTCCTGTGCGAAAAGCCGTGCGGGATGAACGCGGCGGAATTGGCCGAGGTGGAAAAAGCCGCGGAAAGGGACGGTGTCAGCTACCTGGCGGGCTATTCCTTCCGCTACACCCCAGCCTGGTACAAAGTCCATGAGCTGCTCCAGCAGGGTGTGGTGGGCGAGATCCTGGCGGTGATGGGCTATATCGGCGTGGGATCAATGGATGAAGGCTGGAAATCCACCCCGGAGACCGGCGGGGGACCGCTGCTATATGTGGGTTCGCATCTGGTCGACCAGGTGCTGTGGTACCTGCAGGATGATCCAGTCGAGGTATATGCCTCCACGCGCTTCCGCAGCGACACACACACGGATGAAACCTCGGCGTTCCAGGTGAAGTTCGCCAAAGGCACGACCGCACAACTAATTTCCACTCAGACAGACCTGGGTTTTACCAGCCAGATGGACATTTATGGTCGGGATGGCTCGATCAGCATGCGACCGTGTGGTTTCCTGGATTACGAAGTCACGGTATCCAGCCGTGTGGGGGAAGAATACAAGCAGCCAGCCGTAATTCATTTGCCAATTGCCGGGGATATACGGGATGTAAAGCACAGCCGCCAACTCACTGAATTTGTCGAGTCGATCCGATCCGGCGAGCCGGTTTTTGTGACCGCCCACCAGGCAGGCAAGGTAATGGAAGTGATCGATGCAGTGTTTCAATCATCTCGCACTGGCGAGCCGGTGCGGGTTGGGCAGGGGATTCTTGCTTGAATTGATGGGGAACGATTTCTTGGGAAATACCAAGGAAAGGAGAAGATGAGCAAACCTTGGACACTTTTTAGCAATATTGGATCGTGAAAGTGGGTTCCTTCCAAGTGAATCCAATCCATCTTCCCGCCTGACGGCGGGAGCCAGTCAAACTGATCGGAGGAAAAATGATACTCGTTGTAGGTTCAACTGGAATGGTCGGCAGCGAAATCTGCCGCCTGCTTGCCTCCCAAGGCATGCCCTTGCGTGCCATGGTGCGGGAGAGTTCGGACTCGGCTAAGGTGGAACGGCTCAAGGGTCTCGGGGCCCAGATCGTTAAGGGGAGCCTGTGCGACCCGAAATCGCTGAAGGCAGCCTGCCAGGGCGCCAGCGCAGTGATCTGCACCGTTTCCGCCATGCCATTCTGCTACCAGCCCGGGGTGAATGACATTCAATCCGTCGACCTGGAGGGGGTGAACAACCTGATCGAGGCTGCCAAAGCGGCCCATGTAAAGCAGTTCGTTTACACTTCCTTTTCCGGCAATCTCGACCGGGATTTTCCCCTGCGCAATGCCAAGCGCGCCGTGGAAAAACATCTGAAGGAAAGCGGGCTGGTCTACACTATCCTTCGCCCGAGCATGTTCATGGAAGTATGGCTATCCCCGGCGGTGGGCTTTGACGCAGCCAATGCAAAGGCGACCATTTACGGCAGCGGGGACCAGCCGATCGCCTGGATCGCGATCAAGGACGTGGCCCGCTTTGCGGTCGAAAGCCTGACCAACAAGGCCGCCCGCAACCGTGTACTGGAATTAGGCGGACCGGAATCGCTCAGCCCACACCAGGTGATCAAGCTCTTCGAGGCTGCCAAAGGCAAGGGTTTCGAGGTGACGCACGTGCCGCCCGAGGCACTGCAAGGCCAGTATGACGGCGCAGCGGATCCCATGCAGAAATCCTTCATCGGCCTGATGTTGTGCTACGCGGCCGGCGACCCGATCGAGATGAGCGGCATCCAGAAGAGCTTTGGGTTCCAGCTCACCCCGGTGAAAGCGTACATCGAGAGCGCCGCCTAACCGGTCAGCTAATCAGGGATTCCCATCGAAGAGCTTGTCGGAAGTCTTGTTCTACGCGTAAAACTGGCGCAACAGAACCGGCAGGTTGAGCCTGGGTCAACCTGCCGGGTGAATCCGAATTTGTTCCATACTACGCTATCATCTGCCGCATGCACTAATGGACTATCGAAAGCTCGCCAGGCGCTGGCCTCTCCCTCATTGGCCTGCAACGCCAAGGTTAAAGCTTCATGAGCTTAAATGGCTGTGAGGAAACCAAGTCCATGAAACCTTCTCGTTACAACTGGTTCTACTCCATCGACGATACCCTTATCCTCGGTTACAACACCTTCACTACTGCGAAGATCTCGCTCACTGAGACACATTTCGGGGCAATCGAAGCGTTCTATGCCGACCCTGCCAAAGACAACTTTGGGACGTCAGGCCTGGCGAACTGTGACCTGCCCGAAAAATAACCATAACACAATGAATCATTGATGGAGGATCACGATGTACAAGCTTTCCAAGACCCTATTTCTGTTCATGGCGTTTATGTCATTGATCCTAGCAGCCTGCTCTGCGAAGGGTTCATCTCCAACGATCGCGGTGAATTTCAACGGCGTACGCATCTGCGATTATCTGCCAGCTAAATCTCAGCCAGCTCAAATTCTCCCCGGCAGCCCCCAACCCGTGCTCAGCCCAAGCCCGACACCGATGATATTCAATCAAACCTCGGAGGATGCAACTACAATTCGATCAGGGAGGAGGCCCGTTTCTGAACGATGCCGGATATTCTGAAGGAAGACTAACTGGAAAGGGAGAAAATCCAGCTTCTTTATAAAAAGAGCAATCATGGATTGGGAGTGAGATTTATGAAAAATATCTCAGGGATAAATCCGAAGGGACTCCTGAATGGCTTGCTGGCATCTATGGCGGGTCGGATTGCATTCAGGCAGGTCATACCCAGCCTGGCGGCAGGGTTCGTCAGCGGAATGATCGATATCAGCTTCGAGATTTCCTTCGCTGCTTTAATCTTTTCCGGTCCGCTGGCCGGCCAGGTAAGCAGAGGGATCGGCCTGACTCTCTTTGGGGCGGTCATCATCAGTACTGTGGTTGCTCTTTTCAGTTCCTTTAAAGGGACAATTGCCGTCCCCCAGGATAGCCCGGCGGCGATTCTTGCGCTGGTCGCCGCCGCTATCGTGACCAACATGGGTGTCACACAGACGGAAAATCAAACTTTTTATACTGTCGTTGCAGCGATTGCAACGACAACATGCATTACAGGAGCTATTTTGTTGGCGTTTGGGTGGTTCAAGCTAGGCGGGCTGATGCGCTTCATTCCTTACCCGGTTGTTGGTGGTTTTCTTGCCG
>JBEKFY010000068.1:0-15908 GCA_050013095.1 Anaerolineales bacterium
GGCCAACAGTATTTTCAGGCGGTCGGCAATCGGACCGCCCAAAACCTTTTTGCGGTAGCGCGGTATCCACACCAGATGGTAGTTGATGCTGTAGACACAGTGAAGCGAGCGATGCAGTTGATGATCCATGCACCCATTCTATTCCAACCTCGAGCGCCTATCGGCGGCGGCGCTTCCTCCACCCGCTTCAAGCGGATGGTTTCCGCGCCGCAAAATCTATGAATCTCCTCGAGACCAGAGATAAAGAGATGGTAGCATAGCGGCATTAAGATTCGGTTAGATTTGTCTTGAACAGTTCGAAAGAAAGAGGGGGCGTCTCGACATACGAGCTGGAAATGCTAGCCCTAAGCCGCACTGTGCAGGCGCAGAAGAACAAAAATTAATATTGTCGAGGTGGGCATCAACGGACATGCTAATGAATCAATTCAGTATGACGTTACCATTACCGCATTTCCTCATCAGCTGATTAATCTGAGACAAGTCTATCTTCTGATGACACGAGCCGTCAAAGGTGAGAATCCAGGAGTGGTCCATGATATGGTAGCTTGCATAAGTACGCGATCTCGGATAAAACAGGCAAAGGAAGTGCCATTTCTGGAACACACTCCTGATTAATTCAAGTCTATCATCCCAGCTATAATAGACCTGGGTCGACACGGGCAAACAAGCGTGACTTCGGCGGCGATTCCAAAGGACCGCTCCTTTCACAGGACGTCCCATGTTCTTATAATGAATACTTGTATTCCCGGGTTCACATATCTGTCCCGGCCATCGTCCGGAGATTTGCTGACACGTGGTAGGACCCACGCCAAGCATCCATCCGAAGAACCGGGCCGGAGCATTTCAGAGCTCATGAGGTGAGCGTGCTGTGGTTATAATGTTAGAGCAATCTCCGATGCCCTGTATGATTCTTCTGCTGTGCCGGGTCTTTCGCCTTCTCCCACCACCAGGCAGTTTTGAATGGGATGACAGAAATCTTTTCATTCAAAATTGAAAGATTTAATAGAAGAAAAGTGAAGGCTATATTTACATCCCCTATTCCAAGACGGACTAGAAGATAAAAGTTGATCATCATTTAACAGGATAAAGCCGAGATGTTGAAATCAAGCGCTGCTTTTTATAAAAGGCAAAACACCAGATCAATCGGAAGCGCGTCGTCTATCCGGAATGTTGTCGGGTAAGCGAAGAAGAAGGATAATAAGACCACCCCTGGCCGAAGAGAATTGAATCATGACCAAACTAATTATCCAAATTCCTTGTTTCAATGAAGAAAACACGCTTCCCTCAACACTCCAGGACCTACCGCGTGAACTACCCGGCGTGGATCGTGTTGAGTGGCTCATCATCGACGACGGGAGCACCGACAGGACGGTGGAAGTGGCAAGAGCCCATGGGGTCGATCATATTGTTCGTCATCTTCGCAATCTGGGCCTGGCACGCGCCTTCATGACCGGCCTGGAAGCCTGCATTCAACTTGGGGCTGACATTATCGTCAACACGGATGCGGACAATCAGTATGTAGCCGCGGATATCCCGAAATTGATCGCACCCATCCTCTCAGGAAAGGCCCAAATGGTGATCGGGTCGCGTCCAATCGCTTCCATCCAGCATTTTTCTGCTATAAAAAAAATATTGCAAAATATCGGGAGTTGGTTCGTCCGCAAGCTGAGCAACCTGGATGTGCCGGATGCCCCCAGTGGTTTCCGGGCGTTAAGCCGGGAAGCCGCCATGCAACTGCATGTATTTAATGAATATACATACACCCTGGAAACCATCATCCAGGCTGGCCATAAGCACATCGTGGTTACATCGGTTCCGATCAGGACAAACCCGCAACTGCGTTCCTCCCGATTGATTCGCAGCATCCCGCGCTATATATTTAGGTCCGGCCTGACGATGGTCCGTATTTTTATGACCTACCAGCCCTTTAATTTTTTCGTGATCCCGGGCCTTATCAGCTTTGCGATTGGTATCCTGATCGGGTTGCGGTTCTTATATTTTTACCTTACTATGGGTGGCCAGGGACATATTCAATCCTTGATCCTGGCTGCAGTGCTCCTGAGCCTGGGAGGTTTCCTGGTGATCACTGGATTGCTTGCCGATTTAATCTCCGTCAACCGAAAATTATTGGAGAAAATCGATTGGCAATTACAAAAAATATTGACCGACGATAAGGAACGCAACCATAAAGAATGATCTGACCGTCGAGGTTGGAACCGCTGCAGATGCCCTCAATCCGATCTGTTCGACGAAGAACCTGGTTGCCAGGTATCGGATCAATGGCTTTCAGTATTCCCTGGATCGACGCCTCGCTTCGACAGATCCTTTTAGTCATGCGGAGGTCTGCCTCCCTTGGAGAAGGGTTCCATGTCGAAAACGAACATAAAGCAAAGCGGACCTTCTACGCTTTGGCGGTATATCCAGATCATTGGGATTATTATCACTCTTCTTGCCCTGGGATTTGTCTTTCAGAGAATCTGGACGATCGGACAGGCAAACTGGAAAAAATTGCTGAGCGTGTCGCTGTTGCTGATTGTGATATCAGGAGGCATAGCACACGGGCTAAATTTAATTCTCCTGGGGTGGTCATGGCAGAAGTTGCTTGTTTGGTTTGGAGAATCAGATGCCAAGCTAAAAGTTTGCATAGGGATTTACGGGAGGACGTTTATTGCCAAGTACATCCCCGGAAATCTCTTTCATTATCCCAGCCGGCATATCATGGGAAACCGGGCAGGATTCAAACACCCCGCCTTGGTTGGGGCAGTGGTTTATGAGATCATCGGCCAACTTGTTGCGGCAGGTACGATCTCAATGGTCGGGTTTCCAAAAGAGATCGGTTTGGAGAACACCCTATTCATCCGTCTGGCAATCCTCCCTGCTATCATCGTCTTTCCTCTGATTATCCAGTTCATTCTCGTCCATTTCTCGATCGGGAAGAAGTTGGGGTTTCCCGAAAAGCCTGTCTGGAGTGGCCTGAAGGGGTTGTTGCCGATCTTGCTGATCTACCTGTTATTCTACCTTGTGGACGGCTCGATCTTTTGGATCCTCATCGGCACAAGTACCGGCATGTGGTTCAATATCCCAGTCCTGTATATTTTTTCTACTTTTGCTATCTCTTGGGTGGTCGGTTTTATCACCCCCGGAGCCCCAGCCGGACTCGGTGTGCGGGAAACGATCATGATTCTTATTCTGACTAGTTTTATAGGGGAGCCATCCGCGGCATTTGTTGCTCTCATTTCCCGCTTGGTGGTTACACTGGGTGACTTGGTGTTTTTCCTGTTTTCATATCCGCTATCCCGAAAACTGGATGCATAACTGGGTGGAGACATCCTGGTTCTTTCGCTAACAGGATTATTTTTATATTTCCCCTCTCTAATCGATCTTTCAGCCAGCTCAGGGGCGGTTTCGTAGTCAGAGTCAATCAGGACTCAGACTGTGCACAGCAATTTCCCCTTTTTCCTCGGGATTCATCCAGGCCAATCCTCCCATGCTCTCCCGGCACATTGCAGGAGGGTCATAGCGCATCGAATGCGCTGGGCCTCATTGATCTTATCTGAAACGGTACGCAGCACGCCACAGCTGTGCATATGCCTCGACCTCCGCCTGCCAGCGGGTGTCATTCCAGCCGAGCTCGCCCTGGGCCAGGCTGCGGATACGCGCTATCAGCTGCAGGCCGCCTTCCGGGAGCAGCAGCCCAAGGCGGACGCGGCGCAACAACAAATCGTCCAGGTGGACGACCGCCTCGGCGCGCGCTGCCTGGCGCAGCTCTCCCCACAGGTACGGTGTCTCGCAAACCGGCTCGAGGTCCCCTTCAGCACTGGAAAGCAGCGAGGCGGCTCCTGTCCCATAGCGGGCCAGCAGGCGCAGGCGCTGGGAGGCATCCAGCTTCGTATCCGCAAAAAAGGCCTCCGCTTCCGGCGGGATGGCATCCAGAACTGGTGTCTCCGGGTCGAAGGCGATGGCGCCCAAGTGCCGACGCACCGCCTTGAGGGCGTCACGCGCCATGATGCGGAAGGTGGTCAGCTTGCCCCCGCTGACCGTCAGCAAGCCGTCCTCGTCCCAGATGGCGTACTCGCGTGACTCCTTGGACGGGTCCGCCTTGCCGGTATTGACCACCGGGCGCAGTCCTGAGTAGGTTGCAATCACATCCGAGGGGGTCAACTGTTGAGAAGGGAAAACGAACTGCAGCGCGGAGAGCAAGTACTCCTGTTCAGAGCCGCTGATCGTCGGGTCAGTGACCAGGTCCGCGCGGTGATCGACATCGGTGGTGCCAAAGATCACCGCCCCCTCCCACGGGATAGCAAATACAGGACGGCCATCCGAAGGATGCAGGAAGGTGACGGCGCGCGTCAGAGGCAGGCGCTCGCAGGAAAATACCAGGTGACTGCCGCGCAACGGGCGCAGGCGCGGCTTCCGTCCAATCTCGCTGCGCAAGGCGTCCGCCCAGGCGCCGGTGGCGTTGATCACCACGCGGGCGCGCACTTCCACCTGCCGGCTGGATTCACCCGAGGTGTCGCATATGACAGCGCCGCACACCTGGCCGGCATGAGTGCGCAACAGCGAAGCGACGCGGGCATAATTGAGCGCCACCGCACCGCCGGACACTGCTTCACGCAACAGCCGCAATACCAGCCGGGCATCGTCGGTGTTGGCGTCAAAATAGCGGTATCCGCCGCGCAGCCCCGGGATCGTCAAGGGCGGGCAGAGCTCGCGCAGGTCTTCGGCGTCATACGAGCGGTGCGACCATTGGCGCGCCATAATGTCGTAGATGGTCAGTCCAGCGCCGAAGACCCAGCCAGGTATGTGGTCGCCGGGCAGGCAGGCGTACAGAAAGCCCAGCCGGTTGACCAGCCCGCGCCCCTGCTTGAGCAGGTACTCGCGCTCCTGGACCGACTCGAGCGTGACTTTGATCTGGGCATTTGTGAGATAGCGCAGCCCCCCGTGCACCAGCTTGGATGAGCGGCTGGAAGTGCCTGACGCAAAATCGTCCGCCTCCACCAGGACTGCCCGCAGGCCAGCGTGCCGGCACTGGCGCAGGATACCCGCCCCGGTGATGCCCCCACCAATGACCAGCACGTCCCATTCCTGATCCAGCTGCGCCCAGCCTTGACCGCGCCAATTTTTTGTCCACTCCATGAATGCTCTCCTAGTATAAAGAGCTTCATTTAAAATAGCTTTCCTGGGTTCATCATCCCTTCTGGGTCAAACGTCGCACAGACATTCCGGATGGCTTGCATGCCCAGTATCCCCTTCTCCGCCAACAGGTAAGGAGCATGGTCTTCGCCGATGCCGTGCTGGTGACTGATCGTCCCGCCATCACGCTGGATGGTCAGGCTGGCAGCTTGTTTCATCGCATGCCAGCGCTCCAGCAACTGCTCGGGGTCCGGCGTGCGCCGGAACAGAAAGGTGGTGTAGATACTGGCACCGTCCCGGTAAACGTGCGACAGGTGGGTGATGACCAAGACCTTTTCACCCTGCGCCTGCATTGCCTCCTGGATGGAGGCCGAAATGTCGCCCGCCGCGGCTTCCACGTTCTTCCACGGCAGGGCGGTCTCGAGTGTATCCACCGCCAAGCCTTGATCCCACAGCGTGTTGCGCAGGTACGGTGAGAGAAAACGACTCTTCTGCCAGGTGCGCCCTACCAAGCTGCCGACGAAGAACCCGCCATATTTACGACAGACGGCCGTCGCTCCTCCGCGCGCCCGCCGGACGTGGGCTGCACTGCCGGTTACGCCGAAAACCAGCAGGCAGCGCTGCTCGCCGAAACCGATCAGGCGCAGGCCCTTATCTGCCGGACCGATCCAGGACTTGCCGGAAAGGACCAAGGTGGTCTCGGTTTCGAGCGGGTTGCTCAAGCGCAGCATCGATACCGGGATTCCATCCTGGGCGATGGCACGCACGGCAGTCATGCCCTGCTCCCAGGTGGGGAAGAATACGCCATGGAATTGCTCAGCCTGAGGTCGCGGCCGAACCCGGACCTCGGCTCGGGTAATGATCCCAATTCGCCCCTCCGACCCGAGCACCATCTCCTTCACATCCGGACCCGCCGCGCTGGCAGGGAAGTGCGGCAGGTCAAGCCGGCCGAGAGGAGTTTCGAGGCGACCGCCGGCAAACAGGCTTTCGATGCGGCCGTAATAGTAGGACTGCTGACCGCTGGAACGGGCGGCGATCCAGCCTCCCAGGGTTGAATACTCATGCGATTGGGGGAAATGCCCCAGGGTGTACCCGTGCTCCGCCAACTGTGCCTCCAGTGCCGGGCCGGTCACACCGGTTTCGAAGACCGCCACCCGGCTGATCGCATCCAGCGAGAGCAGGTGATTCATCGCGCTCATATCCACGCTTACCACAGGCGCATCGCTTTTAAGGGGGTTGATATGTCCGACCACGCTCGTCCCGCCCCCATATGGGATCACGCACGCCCCATTCTGGCGCGCATACGCGAGCACGTCAACCACATCCGCCTCCGTTCCCGGATAGGCCACCCCATCCGGAAAGACCGGGATGCGTCCCGAGCGTAATGCCACCCAATCCGGCAAACTCTGACCTCGAGCATGAAGCAGCCGCTCCTTGGCATCAACTCGTACAAGCCTGTGGGCAGGCAGCCTTGAGTCAGGTATCCTGGGCAGAATGTCCTCCAGCGAAGCATCCGGGAGATCGCTAAATCCTCCCAGGTGACCCCGCAAATAAACCAGCCCGGATTCTGGCACCGGGTAGATCGTCGCGGAGTTACCCCAGCCGTTCCAGCGTTTCATAATTTCCTCCGTTGGATTTATCCCTGCACGGTCTGCCATAGCGATATGCTCTCCTGCATGATTCGCCGCGTCAGAACCCCGGCGGCCCGACCATTCTTCCGACGGGCGCAGCTCAGGAGGCGATCATAGTATCCACGCGAGTGCTGGCGACATTCGGCATAGGCAAAATAGCGCTCTCCCATGACCGCATACAGGGACTTGAAACTGTTAAGCAATAAACAGTAAATCGGATTTTCCGCTGTCTGGGTAAGCAGGTAGTGCAACTTCCAATCGGCTGATGTAAATACCTGCGGGTCATCCAGCAGGGAGGCGTAGTGTTCCAGGAACAGGGCGATCTGATTCCCCCCAGACTGGACCGCCTGCTCGGCGTAAGCCGGAGCCAGAAGGGCGCGTATTTCCATCAAGTGCAGGACAAAATCCGGCGCCCGGTTGTGTGAGGATGCAGCTAGGCCGGCCAGGACCCCCAGGCTGCCCTCCCGCCAATAATCGCGTACCCTGGTTGGCTTTCCATGCTGAACATCAATCCATCCGTCACGTCCCAGGCGCTGAAGCGCTTCTCTCAAGGTCGGCCGGGTGACACCGAGTTGTTCTGCAAGATTACGTTCTCCCGGAAGGCTGCTGTTGATGGGGAAGTGGCCGGTCAGAATTGCCTCAAGTAGACGGTTTTCCGCAATCTCGGCCGGTTTTGGAAGGGGTTGCCAATCCATGGTCCCAGGGCCTCCTCTGGTAAGTGGTCTTACCAGTACCATTATAGAGATTGGCAGCCCACAAATCTAGTGACATTCATCAGCACTTGCAATTTCTGTGAGGAATTCACGCAAGGCGATTTCCATCCAGCCGGGTGTGGACCACAATCCTCCGGAATCATCTCCTTATTTTCCAAGGACCATATGCTCCACCCTGGACAACCGGACCTGCCGGGTACCGTTACGTTCAGGCGCACCCTGCCGGGGCGAGTTATAATCAAAGCTTGGAGGGATCAAGGAAGTTGGATCAACATTCTTCCTTGCGGGCATGGCAGGCATCACACCCAACCAGTAGTTCTTCCAATCGAAGAGCCGCAACCCAAGCCCTCCGAAAATCCGAAACCGATAATCCCGCCAAGCCAAACTCGCTAGCCTTATTCCCCGCGGGAAATGAACTCCAGACCATGGTCAAGCATATTTCCTACCCGAGCACTCGATCGTATTACGACTCTTTAACAAAGAAGAACGTCCTGATAAGGAAGCCTTTATGACGGATACGCGTAATTCCCGGATGAAAACCCGGTGGATGATCACCAACGGCCTTGCAGGATTGAAGGAAAGACTTGACCAGAAGCTTCCCTCGGTTACGGCGGGAATAGGCGGGGCTTTCACCCCCGCCCTCTTATTTGTGATCATTTTAGTCATCGGGATTTTCGCCCGCGTTTGGCAGTTCGGTGAAGTTCCGCCTGGCCTTAATCAGGACGAAGCTTCGATCGGAGTAGAAGCGTATGACCTTTACCATTTCGGAGTTGACCGGAACGGATTCTCTTATCCGGTAGAGTTTCTGTCCTGGGGGAATGGGATGGATGCACTGGAGGGATACGTGCTGATCCCTTTTATGACATTGGGACTCAACCCGGTTACGGTCCGATTGCCAATCTTGATATCCGGGATTCTTACCCTCCTGCTTGTTTTTTTTGTTGCCAAGCGAAGTTTCGGATTAACGGTTGGCCTCCTCTCCATGTTTCTGCTTGCGATCAGCCCCTGGCACATCCTCATGTCCCGCTGGGGGATCAATGAAAATATCCTGCCTTTTGTTTTTATGCTGGGTTTTGCCTGCCTCATCCTCACCACGCCGAAAAACCAGTGGTTTATCGGCGCGATGATTTTCTTCGGCCTTACCCTTTACGCATACGGTGCCATGTATGTGGCCATGCCTGTTTTTCTCATTCTGGCCATCCCCCTGATGGTTTATGCAAAGCGCGTCAGCACCAAAACATTGATCAGCGGATTATTGCTATTCGCCATCGTGATTACACCCATCCTGATCTGTATCGTAATCAATATCTTCGGCTGGAATACCATTGAAATTGGCAAAATCACCATACCGCACCTACTGGGCACAGCTCGTTTTTTATCGGTCTCCGCGACTTCCAGTTCCAATCCTATCAAGTCCATGATCTACAATGCCTCGATCATGTTCAAACTCCTCCTAATTAACCAATCGGATGGTTTAATTTTCAACAGCGTTGGTCAATTTGGTTATTTATATCCATTTAGTTTTCCATTAGCGGTCCTTGGAGTAGGGTTGCTCTTTCCATACCGAAAAACAAAGTTGATCCCCGAGAAGATGCTCGTACTGGCGTGGTTATTGGCTGCCTTATGTATCGGGCTATTTTTAAACGCCCAATTCAATCGCATCCAATTGGTTTTCATTCCTATTATTCTTTGCACGGCGGCGTTTCTTGACTGGTTGGGAAGACAGCACAGGGTTTTGTTGGCCCTAATGGTGTGCATTTACCTGGTGAGCTTCTTTTCTTTCAACAAAAATTACCATGGAATTGAATATTATAAGGACGCGACCCATAATTTTTACCCAGGCCTGATTCCGGCTCTGCAATACGCCAGCCAGCAAGGCGAACATCCCATCTGCGTTACGAATTTGGTCACCGACCCGTACATTTACGTATTGCTGGCTGAGCCCGAGAATCCCTCGTCGTATTTGAATACAATAGAATACACCAACCCGAACGAGGGATTCCGCGAGGTTCGCACCCTGAGCAGGTACATCTTCGGATTGGATTCTTGCCGGGAGGATCCGAAAATGATTTATGTCCTTTACTATGAAAAAATCCCAGATACCCTGAAAAATTATCTCAAGAAAGATTTCACTGACTTCCACGTGTATATCCCCCCCTCTGACCAAATTTCAACCAAGCCATGACCCTTGTTGATTTTACGTTCTCCCAGTCATCCCTGCAGGACTATGTCGACTGTCCGCGCCGCTTCCAGCTGCGCTACATCGAACAGCTCGCCTGGCCGGCGGTTGAAACCGAACCGGCCCTTGAGAACGAGCGCCGACAGAAGGAAGGACAGTTTTTCCATCGATTGGTCCAGCAGCACCGCCTCGGTCTGCCCGAGGACAAATTGAGACGCCTGGCAAGCACTTCGGATCTGAGTCGTTGGTGGGACCATTACCTGGCCTACGATTTCAAACTGGAAGGCTATGCAGAGCACAGCGAACTGACCCTCAGTGCGCCCATCGGGTCCTACCGCCTGCTGGCAAAATATGATCTGGTAGCGGTGAAACAAAATGGGAAGGTCCTGGTGTATGACTGGAAAACCTACCATAAACGCCCCGAAGACGAGAGGATGGCTGCCCGGCTGCAGACACGGGTATACCGAGCGCTGCTCGTCCAGGCAGGAGCCTCTCTGAACGGAGGGGTGCCTATTCTCCCCGAACAGATTGAAATGGTCTACTGGTATGCAGATTTTCCCGCACAGCCGGCCCTTTTCCCTTATACATCCGCACAATACCGGCGGGACTGGGATTCTTTGACCAGCCTGATTGGTGAAATCGGGCATCACGGCCACTTCGAACTCACCGAAGATGAAACGAAGTGCGCCTATTGCCCCTACCGCTCCTACTGCAATCGAGGCCTCACCGCAGGTTCGGAGGCGGAAATCGATCCGGAGACCGAACTCGCCAGCCTCGAGATCAATTTCGAACAGATCCAGGAAATCGAATTCTAATCGAACCCGATGGCCCATTGGATCGAACCAAGCGCCTCTTCTGGAAAAAGCCCCCTCCCGGGATTGCATCCTCTGGTGGCGGAAACCTTGATCCGCAGAGGCTACGGTCGGCCGGAGAGCGCACGCGCCTTTCTGGACCCGGCTGCCTACTCCCCCACCCCTGCCGCGGACCTGCCCGGACTGACCGCGGCCGCTGACCGCTTGCAGCAGTCGATCCGCGCTCGCGAACCCATCTGCGTCTGGGGTGACTTCGACGTGGACGGGCAGACCTCCACGTCGATCCTGGTTTCCACCCTGCTCGCTCTCGGGGCCAAGGTCACCTATCACATTCCAATCCGCGCCCAGGAATCCCACGGAGTGAATGTGCCCGCCCTGACAGGAATCATCGATCGCGGGGCCAAACTGATCCTGACCTGCGACACCGGCATCACGGCCAATGAAGCCGTAGAATATGCCCTTTCCCGTGGCGTGGAGGTGATCATCACCGATCACCACGAGCTGCCGGAGATCCTTCCCCCGGCAGCCGTACTCATCGATCCAAAATTCCTGCCGAGGGAGCATCCGCTCGCGAGCCTCTCCGGGTCGGGCGTGTCCTACAAGCTGGCCGAAGAACTGCTCGGACGAGCCTCGTCCAGCCCGCTTGCTCCCGACGACCTGCTCGACCTGGCCGCGCTCGGACTGGTTGCTGACCTGGCGCTCCTGACGGGCGATGCCCGCTACCTGGTCCAGCGCGGATTGGAAGTCCTCCGAGGAACACACCGCCTCGGCCTGCAGATCATGCTGGAATTGTCCGGCGTCAAGCCTGACCATCTCTCCGAGGAACACATCGGCTTTATCCTTGGGCCGCGTCTCAACGCCCTGGGACGGTTGGGGGATGCCAACCCAGCCGTGGAGCTCCTGACCACTTCGGACGCAGGCCGCGCCCGACTGATCGCCACCCAGCTGGAGGGATTGAACACCCAACGCCAGCTGCTCACTGAGCAGGTCACCCAGGCCGCCGAGGCACAACTGCAGGCTGACCCGTCTCTCCTGGCCCAACCCGTCCTCGTTCTCGCCCATCCGACCTGGCCGGGAGGGGTCATCGGCATCGCCGCCAGCCACCTGGTCGATCGGTACCACCGGCCGGCCATCCTTTTTTCCACACCGGCGGGGGAACCGGCACACGGTTCGGCACGTTCGATTGAAGGGATCAACATCACCGCTGCCATTGCTGCCCAGAAGGACCTGCTACTCAATTTCGGGGGCCATCCGATGGCCGCCGGGCTTTCCTTGGAGCAGGACAAGCTGCCCGAGTTCCGCGCCCGGTTGGCGAGGACCGTGCAGGAGATGGCAAGGGAGGTTGAGACGGAAGCGAGCCTCCAGGTCGACGCCTGGCTCGAACTGCCCCAGGCCGATCTGGAACTGGCCGAAGCCCTGGAGACTCTAGCCCCCTTCGGCCCAGGCAACGAGAAACTTGTATTGGCCACACGCGACTTGACCCTCCGGTCCCGCGCCGCGATCGGTCGGAATCAAGAGCATCTCCGGTTGACGCTATCCGACGAGGCCGGGAACACGCAAACCGTGCTCTGGTGGGATGGGGCGGGGGAAATCATGCCGGAGGGCCGGTTCGACCTGGCGTTTACGCTGCGGACCAGCGACTGGGGGGGGAGGCGCACCGCCCAGCTGGAGCTGGTGGATTATCGCATCGTTGAGCAAACCCCGGTAGAGATCGAGTTGCCCTCCCTAGAGGTGGTCGATCATCGCGCCGCTGAAAATCCTCAAGCCATCCTGGCGTCACTGCCGGAGGGCAGCCTGATCTGGGCCGAAGGGGAGGACAAAAAAGGCGTCGGAGGCAAGGATCGGACCGAACTCTTCCACGCCGAGACGCTGGCCATATGGACGATTCCACCCTCCATCGAGATCCTGCATGCCGCCCTGCGGACGGTTCAGCCGCGGCGGGTGATCCTGTTTGCCATTCTCCCCAGGCAGGAGGAGCCAAGAGAATTCCTGGAACGGCTGGCTGGCCTCGCCAAGTTCGCGCTCAACCAGCGCGCAGGACAGGCCAGTACTGCTAAAATGGCCGCGGCAACTGCGGCGCGCGAGGCGGCTGTGCGGCTGGGCCTGGAGTGGCTGGCAGCCAAGGGACAGCTGGCCGTTGAAACGAACGAAGGAGAACTCCACCTGGGCCGGGGAACGCCGCAGGAAAACCCCTATGCGCTAGGGGACCTGAACGACGGTCTCCAGATCATCCTGGATGAGACCCGCGCTTACCGCACCTTTTATATGAATTCGGAAACCGGAAGGCTCCTTTCCCTCCAAAACTGATTACAATGAAGATGTGAAATCCTCTTCCCCTGCCGGCTTCGAGGAGCTGCCTAACACCGCCGACCGGGCGTTGCGCGTCTGGGCTCCGGACCTCGCCGCCCTGTTCGCGGAAGCTGCCCGCGGCATGAACACTTTAATGGGAGTACAGCTGTCCACCGGGCCGAGAACGGTCCGGGTCTATGAGGCACAGGCCTCCGACCCTGAAATCATGCTCGTCGCCTTTCTATCGGAGCTGCTGTATGCGATCGAAAGCGAGCAGCTTGCCTTCGACACGTTCAAGATCAACCTTGAGAATGACCACCTGCACGTCGATATGTCCGGTGCCTCCTTCGAATCCCTTACCGGGTTCATCAAGGCCGTCACTTATCATAACCTGAGCATCCAACGGACGAAAGACAAGTACCAGGTGGAGATCGTCTTCGATGTTTAGGAGGCAGCCATGCCAGGCATGAAAGACATGCGACGCATCAGCCCGTACGAATGGGAGATTCCGCGCTCCTACCGCACAGATATGCGCGGCCCGGTGAGGATTTTCGCCACCCAGGCGCTGCTGGAACAGGTGCTGAACGACAAATCCCTGGACCAGGCAGTCAACGCGACGACCTTGCCTGGGCTGGTGGGGGCGGTGGTGGTCATGCCCGATATGCACCAGGGCTACGGTTTTCCGATCGGCGGTGTCGCTGCCACTGAATTTCCACAGGGGGTCATCTCGCCTGGAGCGGTTGGTTATGATATCTGCTGCGGCGTGCGCCTCCTGGCTTCCAGGATCGATTTTAACGAGGCTAAGGATTTTCTAGCTCCCCTGGCAGACCGGCTTAACCGCTACTGCCCGAGCGGGGTGGGCCAGCGGGGTGTCGTACGGGTGAATTTCCCCGAGCTGGACCGGGTCCTGCGGGAAGGGGCGCGCTGGGCGCTTAAATCCGGCTATGCAACCGAGAACGACCTGGCCCGGACCGAAGAGGGCGGCTGCCTGGAAGGCGCCGACCCGAAGCGCGTCAGCGAGCGATCGAAGACCCGAGGTCGGGAGCAGATCGGTTCATTAGGGGCAGGCAACCATTTTGTCGAAGTGGACGTGGTCGAGACGATCGTTGACCCAGAGACTGCAGCAGTCTTTGGTCTCCAGTCCGGCTGCCTGGCAGTTCAAATCCACTGCGGCTCGCGCGGCCTTGGCCACCAAATCTGCACCGATTATGTGCAGGATTTCCAATCGGCCGTACGACGCTATGGGATCGAGCTCCCTGACCGCGAACTGGTCTGCGCACCAATGGATTCGCCCGAAGGACAAGCGTACCTGGGAGGCATGCGCGCCGCTGGCAACTTCGCCTTTGCGAACCGACAGCTATTGGCGCATTCTGCACGGCGGGCCTTTGAGGAGACCTTTGCCGGAAAGCTGGCAGGCTGGCAGCTCTTTCAGGTATATGACATCTCCCATAACATGGGCAAGATTGAGACCCATACGGTGGAGGGCAAACGCACCAAAGTCTGCGTTCATCGGAAGGGGGCCACCCGGGCTTTCGGGCCGGGAGCAGCCGGACTGGCGCAGGAATTCCAGCAGACGGGCCAGCCGGTGCTCGTCCCCGGCAGCATGGGGACCGCTTCATGGGTGCTGGCCGGGACGGAAGCCTCCATGCAGTGCTCCTGGGGGTCCAGCTGCCACGGAGCCGGACGGACGATGTCGCGCGCCCAGGCCAAGCACGAGGTCCGCGGGGATGCCCTCCGGCGCGAGCTCGAAGGCCGAGGCATCCAAGTTCGCGCCGGATCCATGCCAGGGTTCGCTGAGGAGGCTCCCTCCGCCTACAAGGATGTGGATCTGGTCGTAGAAACGGTCGTGGCGGCTGGCATCGCCCGAAAAGTGGCCCGCCTCCGGCCCGTCGCAGTGATCAAAGGCTGAACCGGGAACAATTTCCCGCCTCTATCCGTCACTCCTTATATCACACCAAATCGGTCATATAAGGAGTTTATCATGTCCACCCGACGCAGCTCGACCATCCTGACAATCCTAATGCTCTGCGCCTTTGTCACTGCTTGCACGGATCCCAGGACCCCCACACCCATTCCACCCGTCTCTCAGGGGGTTAATCCTTACGCCCCCCAGACCGGGGATGCCGCCCTGCTTCGCGGCGAAATAAAAATCGTCTCATCCTCCCTGGATACCCAGTCTCTTCCAGGGCAGGCAGTTTTGAAATTTGACTATTTTCCACCCACCCCCTGCCATCGCTTAAGGGTCGAGATCAGCCAAGCGGATGCCAGTCACCGGATTGGTGTCACGGCTTACTCGCTGATCGAACCGAACAGGGTCTGTACCCTTATGCAGCTGGCGACGCCCCAGCATGCCAGCCTGACCCTGACAGGTTATCCAGCCGGAACCTATTCGCTGTGGCTGAACAACACAGCGGTCAGCGACTGGACGATTCCCTAGGACTCCCGTGAACGGGAAAGAGGCCGGAGGTTGCCCTCCGGCCTCTTTTTTCTCAAGGATGCACTTTTACCCGATTACCAGGAAAGATGCCTTAAATCACGGATTAGAGATCTTCCACTTCCGGAAGGCTGATTTGTTCGAACCGCGCATGGGTCAGCTCTGCCAGCGCCTGGACCGGCAGGCGGATGTTCAGCCCGCGCTGCCCCCCGCTGATGTGGATCGCAGGGCATCCTTGAGCAGCAGTGTCGATCACGACCTGGAATCCCTTTCCGATAAGCGCCAGGGGGGAGATGCCCCCTGCCTGCAGGCCGGTTAGGGTCTCGGCCTCGCGTTCTGTCGGCAGGGTCACTTTTTTTTCGCCCAACGCGGTGGCCAACAGTTTCAGGTCGACGCGGTTCGGACCCGGTATGACCGCCAGGATCGGTTTCCCTGCGGTTCGGGTGACGACAATGGTCTTATAGACCAGGGCAGGGTCTACCCGTAGCAGTTGCGCGGTCTCACGCGCACCCAATTTTTCAGCCGGCAGTTCAAAGGCCTGGTAGGGGATCTTCCTTGAATCCAGCAGACGGGTAATGTTATTGACCATTTGCCCGAGCCTTTCTCCGTGCGTGATGCCTCATAGAAAAATGTTACTTTCGGGGTATCGTTGCCTCAAAACAAAATGTTACCGAGCGATCTTCCAAAGTTTGGCGACTTTCGCATCAATCGAGTTCC
>JBEKFY010000069.1:0-15558 GCA_050013095.1 Anaerolineales bacterium
CCGGAACATCTTACAGCTTGCCTTTCAACAACCGCCTGGACGAGGCGGTCAGGACGGAACGTGGGCGGTTGCGCCGTGCGTGTCCTGAGAAGCTGTCGTCTTCAGGCGACAGAGAGCGTCACTTGCGGGAGATATGCTCCGTCCAAGAGTAGGTCGCATAGGTGAAGGTATCCTTGCGGCCCTGCTCCAGGCGGATCTTGGCTTTCTGTTTAATATAATAGCCCTGGGCCAGGTAGCCTTCATCCATGACCTTCATGGCTTCCTCGAGCGCGGCATCCGATAGTTCGGGATAACGGTCCTCAAAGAGGGTGAATTCCAACGGGTAGCGCGGACGGGGCGGAAGATCTTCCGCCGGATAGCCCATCACCAATTGCACCAGCGGGAAGACGCGTTGGGGAAGTTGGTACTCCCTCTGGATACGCTCAGCCTGATAAGGAGCCGCGCCCATAAAACAGCTCCCCAGCCCCAGACCCTCCCCCGCCACAACCATATTCTCAGCCATGAGCGCCGCATCCTGAATGGCAAAGAGCAGCAAGGAAAGGTCATTGGTGATCACCTGCCAGCCGCGCTTGGCCATAAACATCTCCGCTTTGTGGATGTCCAGACAGATAGTGAACCACAAGGGCGCGCCGTAAGGCGCTTTCTTCTTCCGGGAGAGCAGCACGCTGTAGAACTGCGAAGCAAACGGGGCCTGCTGCCCGGACAATGGCGTGAATGTCTTCATCGGCCGGTTTTTGAGTCGTATATTTACGCACGGACCTGTGGGCAAGCATGGTTTCGATTACAGAATTTTCCATCGGTGGCACCTCTTTCAGGCTTCGGGCAAATCATAGCATATCTCCGGAATTTGCGGCTCTGGAGAGCGGGAGCAACGAAAAATTTAAGTCAAACAGACGTGCTATAATCAAATCGACTTTACCCGGAGCCCCATCTCCTTTTCATTCTCCCACCTCATGTCCTTCGTCCACCTTCACGTTCACACCGAATACTCCCTGCTGGATGGTTTCAGCAACATCAAAAAGCTGGTGGCGCGCGCCAAGGAAATGGGCATGCCCGCCCTGGCGATCACCGATCACGGCACGATGTTCGGCGTGATCGACTTCTATGAACGCGCCAAGGAAGCCGGCATCCAGCCCATCATCGGCATCGAGACCTACATGGCCGCGCGCACGATGAAGGAACACGACCCCAAGGAAGACCGCAAGTCCTCGCACCTGCTTTTGCTTGCTGAAAACCAAACCGGATACAAGAACCTGCTGCAGATCGCCTCTGCGGCTCAACTGGAAGGCTTTTATTATTACCCCCGCATCGACAAAGAATTCCTCGCCAGGCATGCCGAGGGATTGATCTGCTCCTCCGGATGCATGTCGGCTGAGGTGCCGCGCCTGCTGGAGCAGGGCCAGGTCGACCAAGCCCGTAGATCCCTCGACTGGTATTACGAGGTCTTCGGCAAGGAGCACTTCTTCCTCGAACTCCAACAGCACGATATCCCTGCCCTGGAGACCATCAATAAAAATTTGCTGGAGCTTGGGCATCGCTACGACTCCCAGTTCATTGCCACCAACGACGTCCACTACATCAACCCCGAAGACGCCCGTCTGCAGGACATCCTGCTGGCCATCCAGACCGGTACGGTCCTCTCGGACCCCGACCGCATGCGCATGTCCGATCCATCCTACTACCTACGCCCCCCGGAAGAGATGGCGCGCCTGTTCGCGGAAATTCCGCAGGCTCTGACGAACACCCTGCTGGTGGCTGAACGCTGCAAGGTGGACCTGAGTGTAGAAAAATACAGGCTGCCCCGTTTTGAGGTCCCGAAAGGATACACGCCGCAGAGCTATTTGCGCTCGCTGTGCGAGGCGGGGGCAAAACGCCGCTACGCCGAGCGCGCCGAGAGCGAAGAGGTCCGCACCCGCCTGGACTATGAGCTGGGTGTGATCCACAAGATGGGCTTCGATGCCTACTTCCTCATTGTTTGGGACCTGTGCCGATATGCCCGTGAACGCGACATATGGTACAACGCCCGCGGCTCGGCGGCCGGCTCCATCGTGGCCTATACCCTGGACATCACCCTGGTGGACCCGCTCCGCCACGAACTGCTCTTCGAGCGCTTCCTGAACCCGGGTCGTATTTCCATGCCGGACATCGACCTGGATTTCCGCGACGACCGCCGCTCCGAAATGCTGGAATACACCGTCAATAAGTACGGCCAGGACAAGGTTGCCCAGATTATCACCTTCGGCACGCTAGGGGCCCGCGCCGCCCTGCGGGATGTCGGTCGTGTCATGGACATCCCACTCCCCGAAGTGGACCGGGTGGCCAAACTCGTTCCGAACATCCCCGGAAAACCGATCTCCCTGGCCGAAGCCATCGAACAGGTGCCGGACCTGAAAGCGGCTTACGAGTCCGCCGACCACCTGCACGAGCTGATCGCGACAGCCGCTAAGATGGAGGGTGTCGTCCGCAACGCGGGGACACACGCCGCCGGGGTGGTCATCTCGGACGAACCGCTGCTCGAATACCTGCCGCTGCACCGGCCGACCAGCAGCTCGGAAGAGACACCCATCAAGACCGTCACGCAGTTCGAGATGGGTATCCTCGAGAAACTCAAGATGCTCAAGGTGGACTTCCTTGGTCTGGCCACCCTGACCATCATGGCCCGCGCGTGCGACAGCATCGAGCAGCGCCACGGGGTCAAGTACACCCTGAACGACATCCCCACCGATGACCCCGAGACCTTTAAGTTCCTGGGCGAGGGCAACACCCTGGGCGTGTTCCAGTTGGAAGGTTCGGGCATGACCCGCTGGCTGGTGCAGATGAAACCCCAGACGCTGGATAACATCATCGCCATGGTAGCGCTCTTCCGTCCTGGACCGATGGATTTCATCCCGGATTACATCAGCCGCATGCACGGCGAATCACCGGTCGAATATCGCCACCCGGCGCTCGAGCCGATCTTCAGCACCACCTACGGGATCCCGATCTATCAGGAGCAGCTGATGCGTGCTGCGGTCGATCTGGCAGGGTACTCGCCCTCCGAGGCGGATGACCTGCGCAAGGCGATCTCCAAGAAGAAGAAAGAGGATATCGAGAAGCACCGCAAGAAATTTGTCAAAGGGGCAATGGCGCACGACATCCCCTCGGACACCGCCGAAGCCATCTACGCCGACTGGGAGGAGTTCGCCCGCTACGGCTTCAACCGTTCGCACGCAGCCGATTACGGTGTTCTGGCGGTTCAGACCGCCTTCCTGAAACTGCACTACCCGATCGAGTATATGAGCGCCCTGCTTTCGGTCACCAAACACGAGACCGAGAAGATGGCCCTCTACGTCAACGACACCCGCAGCATGAGCGTGGAAGTCCTGCCACCCGACATCAACTCCAGCGAATGGGATTTCATCATCGAAGGATCCGGCGATCGCTTTGCCATCCGCTTCGGCTTGGGAGCGATTAAAAATGTCGGTCAGGGTGCCGTGGAACTGATCACCCAGGCCCGCAAGGGCGGAACGTTCAAGGACCTCAACGACTTTGCCGCGCGGTTGGATCTGCGCGCCGTGGGCAAGCGCGCTCTGGAGTCCCTGATCAAGGTGGGTGCCATGGACTCCTTCGGCCCACGGGCGGCCATGCTGGAACTCCTTGACCGGATGATAGCGGTCAGTGCCAGCCACTTCCGGGCGGAGCAGGCTGGCCAGATGTCCTTGTTCGGAGCGCACACCGGAGTACGCGAGACCATCAGCCTGCCCACGGTCCCGGATGCCGACCGCCGTGAAATGCTGAACTGGGAACGCGAACTGATCGGCATGTACGTCTCCGAACACCCCCTGACCCCCTATGTCGATACCCTCCGCCGGGTTGTCAGTTATTACTCCAGCAACCTGGGGGAGGCAGCCCATGGAGAAGCCGTGCGGGTGGCCGGCATGATCAGCGGGATCCGCCCACACCAGACCAAGACCGGAAAGATGATGGCCTGGGTCACCCTGGAGGACCTGCAGGGCACCCTCGAACTGGTGCTCTTCCCGCGCACCTGGGAAAAGTATCAGTTTCAATTGGAAATCGGCGGGGTGATCCTGGCGGAGGGCAAGGTGGACGCCCAGTCCAGTCCTGCGAAGGTGCTGGTCGATGCCATCCGGACCGAGATAAAAATTGTCACCCCAACGGAAGAACAGGGTCCGCTCCAGGCCCAAGGGATACCTCCTCAGAAGAAGGCCGCGCCGCCCGGGCACAGCCTCCAGGAGTCTCCCCCGACATTTAACCCCGCAGGCCAGACCAGGGACCATCCCGAGCAGCCTTCTCCCCCAGAAGACTTTCCTCCCGGATGGGAGCAGCTGGCAACTGATGTTCCCACCCGGTCAGGAGGGGCCTCCCGCGCGCGGCAGGCGGACGAGGCACCCAAAGAAGAGACCATCCTTTCATCCACAACAGAACTCGGGTCGGCCGACCAGGACAAGGCACCGGATTTGACCGAGTTCTCCCCTGCGCTGGTCCTGCCTGCCGCGAAGCTTCCCACCCCAGCCAGTCCGGGGCTAAGTCGGGGCGAAGATCATCCCCCGCAGATGATCACCGTCGTTCTGCGACCCTCCGGCGACGCACCGCGCGACATCCGCCGCATCGGTCGCCTGCACGGGACCTTCATTTCCTACCCTGGGAAAGACCGCTTCCAATTCCAGATCTTTGAAAACGGGCGCGGCCACCTCATCGATTTCCCCAATGACACCACCCGTCTCTGCCCTGAGCTGATCGAGAAACTTCGCCTGGCGATCGGCGAGGAGAACATCCGCATCGAGCCGATCCTCTACCTCTGAAGCAGATCGGGCAAATCCGTTTTTCCCTGGCCGGCCCTGATTTGATTACAGCGTTCGCAATCCGCCTGCTGGCACAAGAGTGCCAGCCGGTCTTTTTTAATGATCCCGATGACCACGCGAAACAGCATCTTGAGCGGCAGGGCCTGGACAATTGCATCGCCAATCTGCACCCGGCGGGTAAACCGTTCCATGTCGATAGCAACATCCTGGAAGCCGGCCGAGCAACCCGGAAAACCAGGGCATTCGACCACCCCCTTGGGCGTCAGCGCCCAGCGCAAGAACGTGCGCCGGCCGGCCAGCCTTTCGGCGTAGTGGATGCTGGTGTTGACCGTGTGGTTAACGCCCAAGAGCACTACCCAGCCCTCCTGCGCTTCCAGGGCCGCGATGGGTGCCAGCGGGTCGTCCATGGTCTGCGCGTGGAGGATGGCCTCGGCATTGACCCCTGCAAAGGACAGGATCGGGTGGGAACTGCGCAGGGCGCGGGGCTGTCGGCGGAAGATCTCCGAGATCACCCCCATCAAGGGATCGGATGGCATTTTTAGGGTGAAGAATACAGCCATGCGGTTCAGGTCACCCTGTGAGCCATACACCATGGCGTTGTCCGGGGGCCCGACCCGGGGAGTGAGCATGGTTTTGTAGGTGAAGGTAGGGACCAGGACCGTCTTGAACACTGCGGTCAGGGCGGCGACCACCGACTCGGCTCCCTGCTCCACCTGACCGAAGGCTGACAGGGACGAATGAACGATCACCGGACGATCGCCCAGCCGTAATTCCCGCAGGCCCAGCAGCAAATCCCGCAGACGGATGCTCATGGTCTCAGGCACATAACGCCAGCACTTCCGCGGCGATATCCTTCCCTTCCTCAGGCTGAATATGGTAGACGCGGATGCTGTACTCGGACAGCTCGTAGGCTGCCAGAGCAGACAAGGCCGCCAGCCCAGCCTTGCTGGCAAAATAAGCGGCACGCAGCTCCGGGCCTTTGGCACGTTCGCCGACGTGGAGGATCACACCGCCACCCTTTTCGCGCATGATCCGCCCCACCGACTGGGTCAGCAGGAACGCACCGGTCAGATTCACGTCCAGGGTGCGCTGCCAGTCCCAGTCGTCCATCTCCAGGACAGACAGGGTCGGTTCGACCTCGGCACAGTTGACCAGGATGTCGATGCGACCCCAATCCTCCAGCACCTGATTGAGCAGCGTCTGGACCGGCATCTTTTTGGCGATGTCCTCGACATAGGCCCGTACGCGCCCGCCGGCTGTCTGGATCCGGGCGACCGTCTCATCCAAGTTAACGGGCGACACATCATTCACCGCCACGGTCGCCCCCTGGGAAGCAAAAACCTGCGCCACGCGGCGGCCGAGCCCTTTCCCCGCACCGGTTACCAAGACCACGCTCTCCTTGTAGTCGGCCATTGCACTTCTCCTGATCCGCCTTACGAACCGCAGGCCGCGATGCCCCCGTTGTTTTTTTGCGCTTTCGGGGGCAGGCCTGGAAACGGTGAGGGTTCGAGCGCACTTGGGGTGTCCAGCGCCTTGCGAAAGCCTCGATGCCTGTTGTCCAGCACGATCGAAAAATAGAAATCCAATCCCGATACGCCTTCACCCATGATCGCCCATAACCAAGTACACCAGGTCATAACTTGGATTATACCCTTGCCAGAGAGGGTGACCGGCCGGTCTTACCCACGCCAGGTGGGTTCTACTCTAACACCCCTTGAATCTGACCTGAAATTTGTTATACTATTAGGACAAATTTGGTCGGTTTGTATTTAAACCATCCCTACCGTTGGAAGAAGGTAATGAGAACACCCGAAAATGTCAGCCCCCGGACAGACCGCCGAAGGATATTTCGGTGTTTCTTATGAGAGGAGGTGATGTTGATCCCACGAACCGATTACGATCCTGCCGTTCCATGCACTTTAATCCCACACATTTCCCAAATGATTAGGAGAGGTTTATGAGAACGAAGTGGTTTAACCCCTTATTGATATTCAGCCTGCTGAGCTTGGCAGTCGTACCGATGGCCAGCAGCGCAACGGGCCTCTTGGCCAGCGCAGCCGGGACGGCGGCACCGTTCGTCGAGGTCGGTCCTAAGGCGGTCCAGGAGAAAGCCGTAAATCCGAATCAAACCCTCTTCACCTGCCAGGTGGGTTTAACCCCCGGGGTCGTTTGCTACGATCCCTTTCAAATGCGGCACGCCTACGGCATCGACTCGCTGATCAACGCGGGCTTCACGGGTGCCGGACGCACCATTGTCATCATCGATGCCTTCCAGAGCCCCACCCTACTCACTGACCTGGACACGTTCGATGCCACGTACGGGCTGCCCGCCCGGTCTGCCTTCTTCACCCAGGTCGCCCCAGATGGCCAGACCCCCTTCGACCCGTCCAATGCGGATATGGTCGGCTGGTCATCGGAAATCACCTTGGACGTGGAATGGGCGCATGCCATCGCCCCGGGTGCGAAAGTGGTCCTCGATCTGGCCAAATCGGACCAGGACGCAGATATCCTCAGCGCCACAACCTACGCAGTGAACCACAAGCTCGGCAACGTCATTTCCCAGAGCTTCGGCGAGAATGAGAGCTGTGTGGATTCAACCCTGCTTAAATCGGAGCATAACCTTTTCGTGAAAGCCACCCTGGAGCACATCACCCTCCTGGCCTCCTCGGGCGACGAGGGTGCCGCGCAAGCGACCTGTGACGGCAGCTCCTGGGTTCGCGCCGCCTCTTCCCCCGCCAGCGATCCGCTGGTCACTGCCGTGGGTGGGACCGAACTGCATGCTGCGGATTACTGCCTGTCCTCGCTGGGGTGTGATCCGACCAAAGCCCCGGCCCCGGGCACCTACCAGAGCGAGGTGGCCTGGAATGAGTTTAACAGCGATTCGACCGGTGGCGGCTTCAGTGTGCTCTATCCCAAGCCGGTCTACCAGCTGGTCGCGATCCATGGGAACAAAGGGCGTGGGGTGCCCGACGTGGCTTATAACGCCGCCATCTACCACGGCGTGCTGGTGTTCTGGGATGGCAGCTGGTATCTTTTCGGCGGAACGAGCTGCGGGTCCCCCCAGTGGGCCGGCATCGTCGCAATCGCCGATCAGAAAGCCGGGCGGAGCCTGGGCTTTATCAACTTGGCCCTCTACCTCTTCAACCTGTCCCCGAATAAATATACCAACCCCTTCCATGATATAACCAAAGGCAACAATACGGTGGTGGAGACCGACTCCGGCGGGAATCCGGTTTCCGTGCAGGGTTTCAACGCCGGACCAGGCTGGGATGCCACCACCGGCCTGGGTTCCCCGTACGCCGATCGTGTGGTCAATTTCCTCATCCGATATGCATCCGTCAGTGACGCAAATCAGGCCATTGCGGAATCGATTCCCAATGCAAGCAATCACTCCGGACACCACAAAGTTAATGCGCATTGAGCGATCGGGTCAAGCATGTTGAGGCTTGTATGGGAAGGCGTCAATGAGCCGGGGCAGCCTGACAGATAGCATGCCTGGTTAACCCTGGCCCACCGTTTCTGGAATGAATGCCGGGCATCGGAGTGAGCACTCCGATGCCCGGCATTTTGATGCAAACCGACCGCCTAGGCCGGGCGCAGCGTGTTCAACATGGCTTTATAAACATCCAGAGTATCCTGGGTGGAGGTGGACAACCTCAATTGCTCGGTCGATCCATCGGCCCTGATGAGGTGGATTTGTGCACTGTAACGATGCGAGGCGCTGTCCCCGCAAGCCTCAAGACTCAGCCCATAGGCATTGATCAGCGGAGTACACTCCTGGTTCCCGGTGCTGTTGTCAGCATCTCCGGCGCCGGCGTTCACGAGCTGCAACTGGATGGTCATGCCCTGCGGCGACGTAAAGGTGGCACCATCCGCCTGTTCCGCAACCGACCAGTCCGGCGGGTAGTCGACGGCTACTCCCAAACCGGCGCTGGTGAACGTTTGCCAGCCCTTAAGCGCGGGCGAAGGCGGGGTGACGCCCGGTGGCAGCTGGCCGCCCTGGATAGGCTCGATCGGGATCGCCGGGGGATGCACGGTCACGGACAGGGGTATCGATCCCGGGAGCGACCCGACGTCAGGTGCGCCTACAGGGGTGGCGCTGATCACCTGGCTATCCGAGGGCGTCGTACTTGCGGAGGGCAAACTCGCCTCCCCGTTCGCCGGATGGAAGGGCGAACAGCCTGCCAACATGAAACCTATCAGAATGATCGTCAGCAAGTTCTTCATAGGACTCTCTGTTCTACCATCTAAGCGTGAGATGGGTGTTGCTAAGACGTTTTAGGAGGTGGAAATGTTCCCCTTCCGCTTTCCTACAAAATATTAATCTTCTGTTAGGAGTCTTCTTATACACCAAGTATAAAATAAATGAAACCAATCGGTAGAAATCAATTAAGGAGAACCCTATGACCTACTTCTTTACCCCCTATCCGTATCGGCAGGCCCGCCGCTGGGCCCTGGCCCAGGACGACCGCCACGATTTTAGCTTGCCGGTGAACATCTCTGAAAAAGAAGACCGTTTTGTGCTCACCGCCCTGGTCCCCGGCCTCAAGGCTGAGGATCTGAATATCCGCATCCTGGACGATGTCGTGACCCTGACGGGCGAGTTCAAGGCGGACGAGAACGAATACGTGCTGCGTGAGCTGCCGCACGGCTCCTTTAGCCGGACGCTGCGCCTGTCCGCCCCGCTGGACGCCGAAAAGGCAGAGGCCAAGATCGCCGCGGGCGTTCTGACCCTGCACCTGCCCAAGGCCGAATCGGCCCGGCCCAGGATCATCGAGGTCAAAGCCAAATAATAAGCGACATCCGGCAAAACGTATGCTTCTCCTCTCCTCTCGAGGCGGCCAGACTGGCCGCCTCGCTTTTTAAATTCGGGTAAAATACACCTATCCTTTCTATGGAGTGAAGAACGTGCGGCCTGCATTCGAATCCCGCCTTCGAGCGCTGTCTCTGCTCACTCTTTGCATCTTGTTGGCTGCCTGCGCCCTGCCCGGCCGGGGCACGGCGACCGCGACGCAGACCGCCTCATCGCTGCCCCTGCCGACCCTGACCGCGACACCCCAAACCCCGCTGGTGATTCTGATCCTGCCCGCGGATATGCCCCAGAACGAATCCAACCAGTATGAGACCGCCATCTACAACCTTGCCCAGCAAAGCAGCATGCGCTTCCAGGTACTCAATAGTCTGACACCGGCGGACGTTGCTCTATTAGGTCCGGCTCTCAAAATCGTCATCGCCTTCCCGCCAGACCCGGGTCTGGCTGCCCTGAGCGCAGCCGCTCCGCAGGTGCAATTCCTGGCTGTCAGCATCCCGGGGCTCAAGGCTGCATCGAACCTATCCACCATAGGCGCCTCCGGCCCGCCCAGCGACCAGCAGGCCTTCCTGGCCGGTTATATTGCCGCCCTGGTGTCCGAAGACTACCGGACCGGAATCATCACCTTGAAAGGCGACCCGCAGGGTGCGGCCGCCGAGACGGCCTTCACCAACGGCATGCATTTCTACTGTGGGTTGTGCAACCCCGCTTTTCCGCCCTGGCCCAGCTACCCGATCCAAATCGAAATCCCTGCGGACGCCCCCACAGACCAGTACCCGCTCTACGGGGGCCCCCTGCAGGATTACATGGCCTCCGTGGTCTATATCTACCCTTCGATTGCCACGCCTGCGCTGCTCAGTTCACTGGCGCAGGACGGTCTGAAGCTCATCGGCGAATCGCTCCCCTCGACCTCCTTGAAATCAAGCTGGGTCGCCAGCCTCAAACCGGAGTTGCTGCCCGTCATCCAGCAAATCTTTCCAGATCTCCTGGCCGGCCACGGCGGCCAGACCATCGCCTCCCCCCTTACCCTGACGGACGTCAATCCCAACCTGCTGAGCCCCGGAAAGCAGAGACTGGTGCAGGAAGTCCTAGACAATTTACAGTCCGGCCAGATCAGCCCCATCGTTACTCCCTGAAATCACTGGCCCGCCGGGCAATCCTCCCGCGAGAAGCTTTCCTCACGGGTTACGCCTCCTTTCGCTACCCACAGCCGGGCCAAGCCCCTTAAATTTGACAAACCTACTCCGATATGATAAACTCCAGCCCGACCAAGGGACGGCTAGCCTGCTGGCCGCTCATCCTGAGAGGCAGAGGGAACGGCCCGATGAAGCCTCGGCAACCTTGTCAGGAAAGGTGCCAATTTCGTCAGACTACACGTCTGGAAGATAAGATCAGACTTCACGCAAGGTTGTCGCCTCTCTATTCCAGGGAGGCATTTTTGTTCCCATGCAACTCGGCGAGATCCTGACCGTATCCAGCCGTGCCGAATTCCGCAATTGGCTGGCCTATCATCATCGGACCAAGAAAGAAATCTGGCTGGTGATCTATAAAAAGGCCTCCGGCCGGGCGACCATCACCTATGAGGATGCCGTCGAGGAAGCCCTGTGCTTCGGTTGGATAGATGGGATCGTCAAGTCCCTGGATCACGAAAAATATGTACAGCGCTTTCTACCCCGCCGGAAATGGAGCCACTGGACCGAGGCCAATCGGGCCAAAGCCCGCCGCTTGATCGCCGAAGGCAAAATGAGCCCCGCAGGTCGGGCCGTGCTTCCCACGGAATTGGAGGCTTAGGTTGCGACCTCTTGAGGTGACCTGTTCAAGGATAGCCCATGCGCACACGCAGCCAAGGCCGGGCTGGGACAATCGCACACGACCTCGGCACGCCCACCCTTGACCAGGATTTGTACAACTATTTTAGGCGAAAGCATCCGGAAGTTTGCGATCCCTGAAGGCAGGATCAGGAGACGTCATGACGACACGGAAATACACCAACCGTCGCTATCTGGACGCCCTTCAGGAGCGCGTCCTGGTTTACGACGGCGCCATGGGCACCAACCTCCAGAAGATGTTTCTCACCGCCGAACAATTCGGCGGTGAGAAACACAACGGTTGCAATGATTACCTGGTGATCTCCCATCCCCTGGCGGTTGAAACCGTCCATCGCTCCTTTCTCGAAGTGGGCGTTGACGTGATCGAGACGGACACCTTCCGCGCCAACCGCATTACCCTGGGTGAATACGGCCTGGCGGAGCGGGTGGTCGAGATCAACCAGGCAGCCAGCTCGCTGGCACGCCGCCTGGCAGACGAATATGCCATGCGGACCGGCCAGCCTCGCTATGTGGCCGGCTCCATCGGCCCCTCGGGCAAGCTTCCCTCCGCCGATGACCCCGGGCTGTCCAACATCACCTTCGACGAGCTGACCGACGTCTTCCGCGAGCAGGCGCTCGGCCTGCTGCAAGGAGGCGCCGATGTCCTGTTGATCGAGACCTCCCAGGACATCCTGGAGGTCAAGGCGGCCATCCTCGGCCTGCAGAAAGCCTTTGAAGAGACCGGCATCTGGCTGCCGATCCAGGCCCAGGTCACCCTCGACACCACCGGCCGGATGCTGCTCGGCACCGATGCCGCCGCCGCCCTGACGATCCTGGAAGACCTGCCGATCGACGTCATCGGTCTGAACTGCTCCACCGGCCCGGAGCATATGCGCGAACCCATCCGCATCCTGGGCGAGCAGGCGACCCTGCCGGTCTCCTGCATTCCGAACGCCGGCCTGCCGCTCAACGTGGATGGCCAGGCGGTCTACCCGCTCGAGCCCGAACCGTTCGCCGAGGCGCTGATGGAATTCGTCGACAAAAATAACATCAGCGTCGTCGGGGGATGCTGCGGGACCACCCCGGCTCACCTGAAATTGTTGGTCGAAAAAATTCACTCCCATCCCCATCCTCCCCGCCCCCTGGTCCCGGCCATGCGCCTGGCCTCTGCAACCCAGGCCGTCAGCCTCATCCAGGACCCGCCCCCCCTCCTGATCGGGGAGCGCTGCAATGCCCAGGGCAGCCGGAAATTCAAGCAACTGCTCATGGCGGAGGACTTTGATGGCATCCTGGAGATCGCCCGCGAACAGGTCAATTTCGGCGCCCACGCTCTGGATCTCTCCACCGCTGTCACCGAGCGGCCGGACGAGGCCGAGTTGATGCAGAGAGCCGTTAAAAAACTGGCCTCGGGCGTAGAGGTCCCGCTGGTCATCGATACGACCGAACCGGACGTGCTCGAGAAGGCCCTGCAAACAGCCCCCGGGCGCTGCCTGATCAACTCCACCCACCTGGAAGGCGGGCGGGCCAGAGCCGACAAGGTCTTTGGCCTGGCCCGGAAATACAACGCGGCCGTGATCTGCCTGACGATCGACGAAGCTGGGATGGCCAGGGCCGCAGACCGCAAGGTGGCGGTCGCCAGGCGCCTCTATGACCTGGCAGTGAACGAGTACGGCCTGCGCCCCGGCGCCCTCGTTTTTGACGCCCTGACCTTCACCCTGGCGACCGGCGACCCTGAATTCGCCAACTCGGCGATCGAGACCTTGCAGGGCATCCGCTCGATCAAGGCGGAGCTGCCGGGGGTGCTCTGCTCGCTGGGGGTTAGCAATCTGTCCTTCGGGCTGTCTCCCAAAGCCCGTCCGGTGCTCAACTCGGTCATGCTCTACCACGCGGTGCAGGCCGGGCTGGACGCGGCGATTATCAACCCGGCCCAGGTTACCCCGTATGCCGATATCTCCAGCGAAGAACGCCAACTGGCCGAAGACCTCATCTTCAATCGCCGCCCGGATGCACTGGCTCTTTACATCCAGCACTTCGAAAGCGCCAGCTCCTCCGCCGAACCTGCCGCGACCGACCCGACGGATGGCATGACCCCGCAGGCGCGCCTGCACTGGCGTATCCTGCATCGCCACAAAGAAGGGGTCGAAGAGGATATCGATGAGCTCATCCAACTGAACGACTTCCCGAACCAACACGCCAGCGCCGTGAACATTTTGAACACCGTCCTGCTTCCGGCGATGAAGGAGGTGGGTGATAAATTCGGCGCGGGTGAACTCATCCTGCCCTTCGTCCTGCAATCGGCGGAGGTCATGAAAAAGGCCGTCTCCCACTTGGAAACCTACCTGGAGAAGAAAGCAGGCGTTACCAAAGGCACAATCGTGCTGGCGACCGTCTACGGCGACGTGCACGACATTGGCAAGAACCTGGTGAAGACGATCCTCTCCAATAATGGATTTACGGTAATCGACCTGGGAAAACAGGTCCCCGCCGAGACGATCATCACCAAAGCGGTCGAGGTGGACGCCACCGCCATCGGTCTCAGCGCACTGCTCGTCAATACTTCCAAACAGATGCCGCTCATCGTCAACGAGCTCCAGCGCCGTTCCTTGAAATTCCCGGTGCTCATCGGCGGCGCAGCCATCAACCGCCGCTTCGGACGGCGCATCGTATTCACCGAGGACGGATCGCCTTACGAGCCGGGCGTCTATTACTGCAAGGATGCGTTCGAAGGTCTGGACACGATGGAAGCCTTGATCGACCCGCAGGCCCGGGCAGGGCTGCGCTCACGCCTCCAGGAAGAGGCGGACTTCGAGCTGGGTCGCGCCACCCCTCACCCACAGCACTCGGCAGCAGCCCGCTCCGCCGTAACACCTGCCCCGCTCCCCCTCAAGGGAAAACCAGGCGTGCACCTCGTCAAGGACATGCCGCTGGAGCTCGTTTTCCAGGCGCTCTCCAAGAATGAACTCTTCCGCCTGTCCTGGGGCGCCAAAAACGCCCACGGTCAGGAGTGGGATAAAATCCAGGCCGATTACGAGGACCAGCTGTTAAAAATGGAAAAGCAGGCCCTGAAAGAAGGCTGGCTCAAGCCTCAGGGTGTCTATGGCATCTTCCTGTGCCAATCCGAAGGGGATGATTTGATCATCTACGACCCGGAATCACCTGTTGCGTTGAAACCGCTGACTCGTTTTTCCTTCCCGCGCCAGCCCTCCGACCAGCACTTGTGCCTGGCGGATTACTTCGCCCCGGTCGAAACCGGCCAGCTGGACGTGGTCGCGTTCCAGGTCGTGACCGTCGGCCGGGAAGCCAGCGAGCGCTTCGACCGGATCCAGGCGGCGAACGAATATTCCGAGGCTTACTTTCTCCACGGCCTGGCCGTGCAGACCGCCGAGGCGACCGCTGAATACCTGCACCAGCACATTCAGCGCGAATTGGGCCTTCGCCAGGGTCAGGGTAAACGTTATTCGTGGGGCTACCCGGCCATCCCGGACCTGGCAGACCACCGCAAGGTCTTTGACCTGCTGCCAGCCGAAAGGGAGCTCGGCATGTCCCTGACCACTTCCTTCCAGCTAGTGCCGGAACAGTCCACGGCAGCGATCATCGTCCATCACCCGCAGGCAAAGTACTACACCTTGGGCGAGAGCCGCCTGGAACAATTAACCAAATAGTCCATCTACCCGGCAGCGGGGCCCTTTCAGTTATACTATGGCAGTTGCGCGTCACGATTAGCGGTCCCGGCCTAACCAAAAAGCATGAAACCCTCAACTCGTTCACCGATCACGCGGCATCTGCCGATCATTATTTTAATCCTGCTGAATCTCATCATTGGTAGCCTGGTCGTCCGGGATTACGGGGAAAGTTGGGATGAACCCGGCATCTACGCTTATGCGGATGAATCCCTTCAAGCATATTCGAATCTCTTCAAAACCGGCACACAGCCCAACAATGAGGCCATGAACGTGGTAAGCGGTGTTCCCGGAAACGCAAACAATTATGGTCCTGCCTATGCCATGATCACCACTTTACTGGCCCGAGGGCTGCATGCCATCCTCCCCGCCCTGTCCCTCATCAATGGCTGGCATTTGGGCGAGTTCATCGCTTTCCAGATCAGCATCGTGAGCCTCTATTTCTTATCCAGAAAATG
>JBEKFY010000070.1:0-15457 GCA_050013095.1 Anaerolineales bacterium
CAGAAGACCGTCCTGGAACGGCGCGCCCCGCCCACCTTCGATGTGCTGGTCGAGATTCAGCAGCGCGACCGACTGGCCGTGCACATGGACCTGGCCGCCTCGGTCGACTCGCTGCTGCGCGGTTATCCGCTCCCGCCGGAGGTGCGCGCCCGCGATGCCGAGGGCCAGATCCATATTGAGAAGGCCGCGGCTGTCAACCGCTCCAGGCCCGATTCAGACTTTTTGATCGAAAATGGTGAACGCCGCCGCCGGACCACCTCCCGCCAGGGCACGGCCGCGATCGAGATCGCGCCGACAGGCATCCCCGCTCACTCCGAGCCTGGTCCCCGCTTCGAAGCTCCGCATTCCCCGCTCCAGACCGTGCAGATCTACCCCTACGGTGTGGCCCAAAACCGGTTGATGCAGGCCGCCAAACGGCTGGGTGTCCCGGCTGTGGTTGTCAAGGACCCCGGCCAGGCCAACGTGCTGGTGACGCTGCGCTCCTACTACCGCGACCGACAGCAGACCGTGATGGACGCCGAACAGCGTGGCATGCCGATTTACGTCCTGAGGGCCAATACCATCAGCCAGATGGAGCAGTTCCTGAGCGACTTGTTCAACCTGTCCGAGATCGTTCCGGCTGCCGGCGAGATCGACTCGGTTAAGACGCAGACCCAGGCCGCCATCGCCGCAGTATTGAACGGCGAGCGCTGGGTGGACCTGCCGCCGGGTCCCTCCACGATCCGCCGCATCCAGCATGAGATGGCGCGGGATGCAGAGCTGGTCTCGCATTCATACGGCAAGGAGCCGCGCAGACACGTCAGGATATTCAGGGAGTGAACCCCTGCTGCGCGAGCATCAATGTTCATCACCCTAGAAGGCCCCGAAGGTTCCGGCAAGACCTCCCACATCAAGCCTCTGGCCGAATGGCTGGAAGGACAAGGGCGGCGCGTTCACACGACGCGAGAACCCGGCGGCACCTCGATCAGTGAGCAGGTGCGGGCGGTAATCCACGACTTGAAGAACACCGAAATGCACGCCAGGACCGAAACCCTGCTCTACCAGGCAGCCCGGGCCCAGATCGTGGAGCAAGTCATCCGGCCCAAACTGGCAGAGGGTGTGATCGTGCTGTGCGACCGCTACGCCGACTCGACCCTGGCCTATCAGGGGTACGGGCACCAGCAGGACTTGGACGAAGTGCGCGCCCTGGTCCGCTATGCGACCGGAGGCCTGGTCCCGGACCTGACGCTGTTGCTCGACATCGACGTCGAGGCCGGCCTGCGGCGCAAGGACAAGTCCGGTGAGTGGAACCGCCTGGATGCGTACACACTCGAATTTCACCAGCGGGTGCGCCGAGGCTATCTGGAACTCGTCAAGGCCGAGCCAAACCGCTGGGTGGTCATTGATGCCGGGCAGAGTTGGCCGGCGGTGCAGGCGGCCATCCGCTCGGTGATCGAAGCCCGCTTAACATAATTACGGACTACCCCACCGCACTCCAATCGCGCCGGTCGAGGCGTCTACGCCTACCCGATGGACCCTCCGGGGAGGTTTTTTTACAGTACAATTGTTCTAATTCAACCGGGAGGCCAATCATGCCGGAGGCTGGCACATTCACCCTTGAATCCCATTTCGAGAACAAGTCGCCCCTTGTGCGCAAGATTTACAACACCCTGCTGTCCGAGCTCCGAGGTTTCGGCAAGATCGTCGAAGAACCCAAGAAGACCTCCATTCACCTTGTGAACAGGACCACTTTTGCCGGCGTCGTGACGCAGAAATCAGCCCTGATCCTCAATATCAAATCGAGCACCCCGATCGGGGACCTGCGTTTTTCGAGGACAGAAAAGGTCTCTGCAAAACGATACCACCAAGAACTCAAATTGACGGATCCAGCGCAGGTCGATGAGCAGCTGGTCGGTTGGCTCAAGCAGGCGTATGATTTGAGTTCATAAGTGGATCGAAGACCGGGAGGGTGACCCGATCGATCTTGGGTTTTTATCGACCCGCCTGCCTCCGGCCTGGGAATGAGGTCAGATGGCGCCAGGATCCACGCCCTGCCAGCATGGTGCAAAGCACCTGAATCCCCTGCTGGGCAGGGACCCCTCCCCGATTGAAAGGGACTATAATGATTTCACTGAGGAGGATATTTATGCGTCCGTTGCATCTTCTCCTTTTGGCCGTTCTGCTGCTTTTCTTGTTCGGTTGTGAGCGAGTTCCCGGCACACTCCCGGCCTCCTTACAACCCCCCACCTCGCCGAACAACACCCCCTCCCAGCCCGGTTCCGTGGTCAATGCTCCCGGGCAGTCCTCAGCCTCCGGTTCCAGCTCAGTGCCAACCCCCGGGGGCCCGGTCATCGCCCTGGCAAACGTTCAGGGAGTGCTGCAGATGTCCAAGGAGTTCGATTTCAGCACGGCAACCGTCGCTGGTCAGCCGGCCACGATCGGAAAACTGAACGGGGTAGGGGCCTCCAGCTTCCCGGCAGTGGCTGATGGTTTTTCTATCCAGCTCATCGGGAGCCCCAACAACCTGAGCCTCATCCGACTCACCCTCCCCCGATCGGACAACGCCGAGACCGTACAACAAGGACTGTCACTCGCCAGTGTGATCTGCGCAGGGTTGTTCCCCCCCGATAGGCTCCCCCAGATCCTCGCCTGGTTGAATCAAAGCTATGCCCCCATGACGGTTGGGGGGAATGCACAGACGCAGATCAAAAATGCTCAGTTGACCCTGAAGAGGGACGCCTCCAGCATGATCCTCGAGATCGTCCCGCAGAAATAATCTCTCCCTCACGAGAGTGAAACGGGGCGCCGATTCGGGCGCCCCGTTCTATATTCCCATCAAAAGTCTTCTTCCCCGCCGCCCTCCGCCTCCCCCAGATCGGGCATGGACTTTTCAATCTCGTCGGGGTTCTGCCCCTGCTCCAGCCGGTCCACCACCTCGTCGAACTCGGAGGGCATCTGCTCGCCCAGCTGGCTGCTCATCTTGCGCAGCATGCGGCCCATGGATTGGGGATCATCCTCCAGCCCGGCCAAAGCGGAGGGGTCCGAGAAATCGCTGGCCAGGGACTCCATGCGGCTGTCCTCCGATTTTGCCACGCGCACGCGGGGGATCGGACGCCGAACCCTCTGACTCCTGCATGTCGGACAGCTCACGGGGTGCTTACCGTACTCGCTGTAGGAAAGGTGGATATCGAAGCGGGTGCCGCATTCCAGACAGATATAATCGTACAGGGGCATAGCTGGATTTTATCTCAATTCTCGGTCACCTGTCTATCGGGTACAATAAGACCATGACCAGCGATTCTGAGTTTAACCTATACAAACCTCAGCCGCTCCTGATCGTCATCTCCGGACCATCCGGGGTGGGCAAGGACAGCGTGGTCAACCGGATGAAGGTGCGCGGCCTGCCGGTGCATTTTGTCGTGACGGCCACCACGCGGCCTCGGCGCGATAACGAAGTCCATGGCATGGATTACTTCTTTGTCTCGAAGGAGGAGTTCGCACGCATGATCGAGGCCGGGGAGCTGATCGAATATGCCTTGGTGTACAACGACTATAAAGGCATCCCCAAAAAACAGGTCCGGGAAGCGCTGGCCTCCGGTCAGGATGTCATCATGCGGGTGGATGTGCAGGGGGCGGCCACGGTGCGCAAACTGGCACCGGAAGCCATCCTGGTCTTCCTGACCACCCAGAACGAGCAGGAGCTCGTCAACCGCTTGAAGCAGCGCCGGACCGAGACGGTGGAGGAACTGGCATTGCGCATCGCCACCGCCCGTCAGGAACTCAAGCGCGCCGTTGAGTTCGACTATGTCATCGTCAACTCGGACGGCCACCTGGACGATACGGTGGACACGGTCGTCGCCATCCTGCGATCGGAACACCATCGGGTGACCCCGCGCAAGGTCGCCTTCTAAATTCCGTAGAGACTAACTCTCATCAAGGTCAAAACAATGAATGAAGTCCCCCCTCCCGAACAATCCCCCCAGCCCCGCTACGTGCAGGTGGCCATGCCCAACTCGAGGCCCGTCGCCACCTATACCCTCCTGGCCCTGACCACCTTCATCTACATCCTGCAATTCCTGGGACAGGTGCTCAACGCCGACATCGTGACCGCCCTGGGGATCAAAGACGATGCGCTCATCCGCTACGGGCAGCTCTGGCGGTTGATCACCCCCGTCTTCCTGCATGCCTCGATTTTGCATATCGCCTTTAACATGTATGCCCTGTTCCTATTCGGGCGCGGCATCGAGGCCCGCTTCGGCCATCGCCGATTTCTGCTACTCTATTTCCTGAGCGCTTTCGCCGGGAACGTCTTTTCATTTTTGCTGACCCCCGAGCAATCTCTTGGCGCCTCGACCGCCATCTTCGGTCTGCTGGCCGCCGAGGCGGTCTTCTTGATCCAAAACCGCCAGCTGCTCGGCAGGCAGGTCAACCGATCGCTGCTCAACCTGCTCTTCATTGCAGCAATCAACCTGCTTTTCGGCATTACCCCGGGGTCTGGCGTGGATAACTTCGGCCACCTGGGAGGCATCCTGGGTGGGATCATCTTCACCTGGTTCGGCGGGCCGCGCTGGCATGCCGAAGGCATCTTCCCCAGCCTGCATCTGGTCGACGAACGCGAAGGCCACGGGGCTGTAGCCGGGACGATCGCCGTGCTGTTGTTCTTCATTCCCCTGGCAGTGTTGGGCTGGTTCTGGATCGTGAAGTGACCGGGGGGCCCGCCGGGTCGAAAGAGTTGCTCAATTCATCCGGGCGAAAATTTTCATTCCGGAAGCTGTTCCTCGCAGGACTTGTTCTGCTCCTGCTGGTCGTCCTGGCCGTTGGGTTCCGGTCCCAGATCCTGACCGGTCTGGCCGACTTCCTGATCGTCAATGACCCCCTCCAGAAAGCGCAGCTGATCTTCGTGCTGAACGGAGATTACAACAGCCGTCCTTTCCTCGCAGCTCGGCTTTACCAGGAAGGGCTGGCGCCCCAGATTGCCATCGCGCGCGCTCAGTCCACCCCGGCGGAGAACTTGGGTCTGGCGCGTAACGAAACCGATATTTCCGTCAGCGTCATGGAGGCGCTCGGCGTCCCTGCCGATCAGATCGAGGTCCTGCCCTTTCCGGGCGGCGTCACCAGCACGTTCGACGAGGCAAGCGTGTTGAGGGGCTACGTGGACAGCCATCCTCTGGGTCGGATCATCCTGGTCACTTCCGCCTTTCACACCCGCCGGGCCAAATGGATTATCGACAAGGAGCTTGCCGGGCTGCCTGTCAGATTGGAAGTCGCAGCCGCCCCCTACATCGAATTCGACCAGACCAACTGGTGGAAGAACGAGGACGGTCTGGTCACCCTTAACAATGAATACATCAAGTTGGTCTATTACCTGATCAAATATCAATAGGAAAACGGCGCTTCGGGTGCCCCCTGAGCTGAGGTCACCTGCCTTCGCCCGCCTTTCCCGGGTTCATGCCGATCACCCAATTGCTTCTTTCAACTGACGGGCTAAATCTCCGAAGCGCGTCGTATAGCGCATCTCGTCCTGGCGCGGGCGGGGCAGATCCACCCTCAAATCCAGGCGGATACGCCCGGGGCGCTGGGTCAACACCAGCACCCGATCTGCCAGGAAGAGCGCCTCACTGATCGAATGCGTTACCATCAGGACGGTTTTGCGACGCGCCTGCCAGATGCGGCTAAGCTCGGTCCACATGCGCTCGCGCGTCAGGGCATCCAGGGAACCAAAGGGCTCGTCCAACAGGAGCAGATCCGGATCATGGATCAAGGCGCGTGCGATCGCGACGCGCTGGGCCATCCCGCCGGACAGGTCGCGCGGCCACGCCGATTCAAAGCCCTGCAGCCCCACCAGATCGATCATATCCTGGGCCCGGGAGCGGGCTTCGCGCGCGGGGACGCCCTGCAGTTCGAGCGGGAGGGTGATGTTCTCCAGCGCCGTCCGCCAGGGCATCAGGTTGGACTGCTGAAAGACCACCCCGATGCGCGGCGTCCCTCCGGTAAAAGTGAACGTTCCGGAGGTGGGTGCCAAAAGCCCGGCCAGGATGCGCAGCAGGGTGGATTTGCCGCTGCCCGACGGCCCCAGCACACAGACGAACTCCTGAGGGCAGATGGTAAAAGAGGCGTCGTCCAAAGCCTCCAGACCGCCGTTGGTGTCGGGGAAGGTCACGCCCAGGTCTTGAACGACTAAAATGGGGGCTTGAGGAGAATCGTTCACGGCAGGAATTGGTTGGTAAAAGCCTTGGACAGATCCTGCGGCTTTGTGAGCAGACCCATGTCGAGCAGGACGGCCTGCATGTTCTCCCAGGCTTTGGGATCCGAATAGCCAAGCCGATCGGTGCGCCACAGCTGGATGGAGGTCGTCAACACCTGCTTCTCCACCGCCGTGTCGGCCTGGGCCAGAGTGCTGACATACGCCTTGGAGATTTCATAGGCCGAGGCCGGATCAGCGATAGTGTCCGCCACACCATGCAGCAGGGAGGCCACCATGGCGCGCACCAAGGCGGGTTGGCTCGCGATGGTTTTCTCATTGGTAATCAAGCCGTTGGAGGCCAGCTGGACATAGTCGGCGACGCGGATTTCATTCAGGGCGTAGCCGCGGGCGCGTAACTGCACCACCTCGTTGTTGGTGTAGACCGAGACGGCCGGGTCGCGGCCGGCCGCCAGTGCCTCCACCTGAGTGTATCCGATGGAATCGAGCTTGACATCCGATTCGGTCAGGCCGGCCGCATGCAGCAGGGCGCGCAGGCCAATGTAGTTGGCCCCATATGCTCCTGGTAGGCCGATGGTCTTGCCGCGCAGATCCTGGGGTGTGCGGATGCCCGAATCGGACATGGAAACGATCGAAACCGGGTACTGCTGGTACCACGCCGCCACATACACCACCGGCAGCCCCTGGGCGCGCGCCGGCAGGACCTGCTCGCCGGACACGACCGCGAACTGGAGGTTGTCCGCCCCCACCAGGGCGGTCGCCTGGTTCTCATCCATATAGGTCAGCTCGAGGTCGATCCCGGCCTGGCGGAAATAACCCTTCTGCAGCGCCACGTAGAGCGGGGCAAACTGCACATCGGGGATGTATCCCAGCGGCAGGCGGACATGCGTCAGTTTGCTTGGGGGAGTCTTCCCTGTGCAGGAGGTGAACAGCACCAGAACAAGAACCAATAGGGGAGAGACCTTTTTCATGAAGACCATCTCCAAATGATCATTTGAAGTCTTCCTGCCAGATCAGCAGGCGGTGCTCCAGGAACGAAACGAATCCGTACAGAATCAGGGCCAGGGCGATCAGCGTGAACACAGCCACAAAGACGAGGGACGTGTCGTAGAGTCCGCGCGCCGAATTGATCAGGAACCCCAGCCCTGCATCTGCCCCGACCAGTTCCCCGACCACCGCGCCGATGACCGAAAGGGTCGCTCCAATGCGCAGCCCTCCGAGCAGGATGGGCAGCGCCGCGGGGATTTCCAGGAAGCGCAGGGTCTGGACAGGCGAGGCGCGCAGCGAGCCCATCAGGTCATGCAGGGGTCGGGGTACCGCCCGTACGCCGACCACCGTGTTGACCAGCACCGGAAAGAAAACGATCAACGCGCAGATGAGCACCTTCGAGAAGATCCCCGGGCCGAACCAGATGACCAGCAGCGGGGCGACCGCGACGATCGGGATGGCCTGGGTGGCAACCAGGTAGGGAGAGAGGATGTGTTCGAACCGGCGCGACTTGGCAATCGCATATCCCAGCACGACGGCCACGGCTGTCCCGACCAGCAGACCGAGCAGAACCTCCAGCAAGGTCGCCGCCGTGTTGAAGATCAGGCTGCCGTTTAAAAGCACCTGCCAGAAGCGCACCGCCACCTGACCCGGCGAGGGCAGGATAAAGGCCGGCAGGCCGGCCAGGCGTGTGACCAGCCACCAAATCAGAACGGCCGCAAGCAGCGAGGCCAGCGCCGTCCATGGCAAGCGCGGAGAGGGGGTTCGGGGAGATTTGCGAGCTGGCTTTGGTTCCATACGAAAACAGACTGCCCCACAGGATACCTGCGGGGCAAGGGAACAGACCGGCACGGACCACCACCGGACAAAATGCCCCGAAAACTCGCGTTTTCGGGGCATGCACGGCAAATCAGAGGCGCGCTGGCCTTTTCAAACACCTTCTTGCATCCGGACTTTTACGGTCGGCCCCGGAATTCCACCGGGTCATGCACAGTCGTGCTCGTGGGCTTTACCACCGGTCGGGAATTGCACCCTGCCCCGAAGGTTGTGGATTAGGTTGGTAGGATTATATCTTGCCCTGGCGGGCGTGTCAAACCGTTAAAAATAGGGAGGAGCGATGCATCGCTCCTCCTGGAGGGTTATGCCTTGACGATGGCGGTATCCGCCACGGGGCAAACAGACTTGCATTGAGGGGAGTCGAAGTGGCCTTCGCACTCCACGCAGGTGGTCGCATCGATCACATAGACGGGGTCGCCTTCGCTGATCGAGTTGGTCGGGCATTCCGGTAAGCAGGCACCGCAGTTGATGCACTCTTCAGTAATTTTTAAAGCCATGGTTAAACACTCCTTGGTGATAGTTTATGGGCGAATCGAGCTTAAAGTACTTTATCCCGAAGGCGGTGTCAATTGACAAATGTCTTTCCTTTGGATGACTTTATCCCTGAGTGACACTCCCCAGCCGCTTAGAGCGGCGGGGCTTCTTGGGGCAGCCTTGCCCTCAGGACACCTGTCGGTAGCCCATTGGCTGTGCTTTCGCCCCAACGGGCGTGTCCCGCCCGTTTCAAGACATTCTGTGCGGCATTGACATCCCGGTCCAGCGATAGACCGCAATCACATTTCACCCAACGATCCGCCAACCTGAGGTCCGAAAACTGCTTTCCACACTCACTGCAGGTTTGGGAGGTGTAGGCCGGGTTCACCAGATACACCTGTCGGCCAGCTTCTGCCGCTTTGTCGATCAGGCGTCTCTTCAGGCTGCCCCAGCCCGCATCCAGGATGCTCTTCGATAAATGATGGTTTCGAACCATTCCCCGTATCCGCAGATCCTCGACTGCAATGCGATCGTAGTGCGTGACCAGGTAGTGGATCCACTCGTGAAGGTAATCCTTCCGCCGGTTGGCAATGTGCACATGCCGGCACTGCAGGACCCTCACCGCCTTTCGACGATTGGCGCCCCCCAGTTTGCGCCGGGATACCCGCCGTTGCGCCACCCGTAATCTTCGTTCCTCATCCCGGTACCAGTGCGGGTTCTCCACCACCTCGTTCTCACTGGTCGCCAATAAATGATGGATCCCCACGTCCACACCGATCTCCCGGCCCGTGGCCGGAAGCTTTTTCTCCTCCACCTCGCATGCAAAACAGGCGTACCACTCCCCCGCCTTCCGGCAGATCCGCACGGTCTTGATCCTGCCTTCCACCCGCCGGTGCCAGCGCACCCGCACCCGCCCGATCCCATTCAGGTACAAACGCCGTCCGTCCACCTTGAAGCCGTTGCCATACTCCTTCAGACCAAAACTGTCGAACCGATTGCGCCCTTTGAAACGCGGATACCCGGGCGTCTCGCCCTCTTTCACCCGCCGAAAGAACGCCTCAAAGGCTCGATGCAGATCCGTCACCACCAACTGCAGGACGTGGCTGTGGACCTTCCCTGCATATTCATTCTCTTTCCGATACTCCTTGACCTTGCGAAGCTGCTCGTACCGGTTCACGCTGCGGTGCTCGTTCTCCCAGGCAACCTTCCGCTCCGCCAGACAGAGGTTGTACCACCGCCGGCAGGTCTCCACCGTCTGCTCGAGCTGTCGCTGCTGAACCTGGGTTGGATACAGCCGGTACTTGAAGCTCTTGATGATCATCGGCTCCACCTGCAAAGAGCAGACGTTCGGTTGTGGCTGGAGCCTGCTCGTCCTCTTTAGGACCTCCGGCTCTTTCTTGCATGAATTAATACTAGCACATACGTTCTTGTTTGGTAATCCTTTTTCCTGACCTTCTCTCTACTCCCTGCCTACACCACCCGGTTGGCTGAAGCCTGCCCGAAACCCGCCTTCCTGCTCGCACTGAAAGTGCAGTAGCTTGCGGCGGGGCTCATACAGTCAATTGTGCCAGCCTCAAGATATAGCGGCGGGTGAGCCAGAGCGGAAGAACACCGATCAAGCCGAAGGACATATCCACCAGCTGCCAGAACCAGGGTATGCTGCGCAGCGCTCCAAGGGCAAGTGTCCAGGGGATCAGAAGCCCACAGGCGATCATCCCCCACTCGATCACCCAGCGGTTGCGAACGGGGTCGACCAAGGGGCCCACAAATGCAACCGCGATGGCAACATGGGCGAACGCCAGCCAGTCCGTCCCGTAAGAAATTTGTGGAAAAGCCATGATGGCTGAGCGCAGGCCGTCATGGACATACCCGATCCACTGCCCCAAGGCCGGCAGCCAGGCGCCGACCACCGACCCGGAACCTGCCAGCCGGTTCAAGATGCCCAATTCCCAACTGAGAGGGATGGCGGCCAGGCCGCTGGCCGTCAGGGCCAGCATGAAGAAGACGACCAGGGCGCGCACCCGGCTTTTGAGAACGAGGACCTCCTGCATCGGATTGCCTCCTGAACGGTTTGCCTCCAAGATAACCAACCGGAGGCCTCATTTGCTATTACGAGGCCTCCGGTTCCGATCAGGTGGAAAATTCGACCCTGCCGTGAATTTTCAGCGCCCGGATGTCCTCTAGGTCCGCCCCGGAATTGGTCCAGCGGGCATAAGGGTGTCCCCCAGCAACAAGAGCATGATCATAGTTTATAAAGCGTAGCGTACTTGGTCTGCAGGTAAGCGATGTACGGGTCGATGGTAATTCCTGAACCGGTAGCTTTCTGGACCAGCTCCGCGGCGGTGTATTTGCGCCCGTGCCGGTAGAGGTTCTCTTTCAGCCAGATGTGCAGGCGATTGAACCTGCCCTGCTTCATCTCCGCTGGGATTTCCGGGTGCGCCTTGAGCGCCGCGGCATAGAATTGCGCCCCGAGGAGGTTGCCCAGCGTGTACCCCTGGAAGGCGCCCCCCACGAAGCCTGAGAACCAGTGGACATCCTGCAGGACGCCATTCTTGTGATCCGGCGGGACGAGGCCGAGGTCCGACCGGAAGCGCTCGCGCCAGGCCTCCGGCAGGTCCTGGACCTCCAGCTTGCCCTCTAGCAGCTGCAGCTCAAAGTCGAAGCGCATCATGACGTGCAGGTTGTAGGTCACCTCGTCTGCATCGGTGCGGATAAGCGAGCGCTCGACCTTGTTGATGGCCCGGTAGAACGTGTCCAGGGAGACCTTCTGCAGGTTCAAGAAGGTTTTCTGCAATTCAGGATAAAAATATTCCCAGAAGCCGCGGCTGCGCCCGACCACGTTCTCCCATAATCGCGACTGGGACTCGTGAACGCCCGAGGAGGTACCCCCCATGAGGGGCGTGCCGTCGTAGGCCGGGTCCACGCCCTGTTCGTACATGCCGTGTCCGCTCTCATGAATTATGCTGAACAGGCAATCGCCCAGGTCCCTTTCCTGGACGCGGGTGGTGATGCGCACATCCCCGACCGAAAAGCTGGTCGTAAACGGATGCGGGGACATATCCTGTCTGCCGCGCTGGAAGTCAAAGCCCAGGCGCTCCACGACCTTCCGCCCAAAGGCGATCTGCTCCGCCTCGGGGAAGCTCTGCTTCAGGCAGTTGTCATCCGCGACCGGTTGAGAGGTGATCGCCTTAACGATCGGCACCATCCTGGCGCGCAGCTCCTTAAAGAGGGAACGGATCGAGTCGACTTTCATCCCGTAATCGCTCAGGTCGATCAGCGGGTCGGCAATGTGTTCATATCCGGGGAAGTAATTGGCGAACTCGCGGCTCAGGTCGAGGGTCTTTTCGAGCAGTGGGCTGACGCGGTCGAAGTCGTTCGCCGGGCGGGCCTGCGTCCATGCCTGATAGGATTCCGCCTGGTGGGCAGAAAAACGCGCCATAAATTCAGCCGGGACTTTGACATCGCGCTCATAATCGCGGCGGGCGACGCGAATCAGACTGGCGTCATCCGAGTCATACGGCAGGCTTTCGCCGTATTTCTGCAGTGCATCGAGCAGCCGGCCGATGGCCGGGTCGATGGCCTTCTCCTGGGTAAGTTGCGCCAGCACGGCCAACTGCTTGGCGCGTGCCGCCCCTCCGCCCGGAGGCATCTGGGTGGACTGGTCCCAGCTCAGGACGGCCTGGGCGTTGTTCAGGGCCTTGACTTCCTCCAGACGGACCTTCAGTTCGTTGAGCTTGGTCTGCATTTCATTCATGAGGCTCTCCTCTGGATCTATGGGACGGCTTAATGGACTGCACCGATTCTGCCCTATCCCTTCAACTGTGCCTTGAGCTTCTCGGCGGTCTCCCGATATCCAGACAGCTTCTCGCGCTCCTTCTGGACGACCGGCGGCGGGGCCTTGCTGGCAAAGTCGCTCTCGAGTAGCTTTTCCAGCCGATCAATTTGTGTGTTGGTATCCGCCAGTTCTTTTTCCAGCCGGGTTCGCTCCTCGTCCCGGTCCAGGAGCCCTTCGAGCGGCAGGTAGATTTCGGTTGAGCCCGCCACCAGGACGGTCGCATCCTCCGGTTTGCGGGGCAGGGACCGTACAATGCTCAGCTTCACCGGGTCGAGGTGGGAAAGGGCGGAGATGATGGTCCTCTGCCCGGCGAGCATTTCTGCGTGCGCACCATCGACCAGCGTGCAGGGGATGCGCTTTCCGGGTTTGACGTTCTTATCGGCGCGCAGGTTGCGGATGGCGCGGATGATCTCCTGAAGGAGGGCAAAGTCCGCCATTTTTGCCTGCTCCCAGGCTTCTTCGGGGCGCCTCTGAGGCCACGGGGCGATGATCAGCATCTCGGGCCATTCAACCGCCAGATCTCTCAACGGGGAGGCTAGAAGCGCACCCCGCAGGTGGCCCCAGAGCTCCTCCGTCACGAAGGGCATGAAGGGGTGCAGCAGCCGCAGGGAAAGGTCCAACACACGCCCCAGCGTTTGCGCAGTCGCAGCCGTCCGGGCACCGCCTTCCGCCAGCTGCAGCTTTGCCACTTCCACGTACCAGTCGGCAAAGTCGCTCCAGAAGAACTCATAGATCTGCCGTCCGGCCTCGCCGTACTGGTAGGACCGAAACAGCCGCTCCACTTCGCGCACAAGCATCTGCAGACGCGCCCAGATCCAGGAATCGGCCAAGGTCCACTCAAGCTCGCCCGCATCCCCGGACGGTGCGGAGTTGATCGCCGAGATGACAAACCGCCCGGCGTTCCAGATCTTGTTGGCAAAGTTGCGATTGCCCTCCACCTTCTTCAGGCTCACGTTGGTGTCATTGCCGGGGGTCGAGCCGACCAGCAGGGTGAAGCGCAGGGCGTCGGTGCCATATTCGTCCATCACCGGCAGCGGGTCGTTGCCGGTGCCCTTGCTCTTGGACATCTTCTGCCCCTCTTCGTTATGCACCAGGCCGTGCAGGTAGACAGTGGTGAACGGTACCTGGCCGGTGAACTCCAGCCCGTCCATGATCATGCGCGCCACCCAGAAGAACAGGATATCGTAACCGGTCTCCATCATTGTGGTCGGATAAAAGTAAAGATAATCGGGTGTCTCGTCCGGCCAGCCGAGGGTCGAGAACGGCCACAGGCCGGAGGAGAACCAGGTGTCCAGCACGTCCGGGTCCTGGTGGATGGCCTTCGAACCGCAGTGGGCGCACGCGGCAGGATCCTGCCGCGTGCAGGTCTGCCTCCCGCACTCGTCGCAGTACCAGACTGGGATGCGGTGCCCCCACCACAGCTGGCGGGAAATGCACCAGTCCTTGATATTCTCCAGCCAGTTGAAGTAGACCTTCTCAAAGCGCTCCGGGACGATGCGGATGCGCTCATCCCGGACGGCGGCGAGCGCCGCCTCGGCCAGGGGCTGGATGTGCACGAACCACTGCTCAGAGATCATCGGTTCGACGATCTCACCGCCGCGCTGGGAGCGCGGCACATTGAGGGTGTAGGGCTCCTCCTTGAGGGTCAGCCCGGCGGACTGCATGTCCGCCCACAGTTTTGCGCGGCACTCGAAGCGGTCCAGCCCGGCATACGGCCCGCCGACTTCGGTCACCTTCGCCTCCCGATCCAGCATGGACAGGACCGGCAGAGAGTGGCGCTGGCCGATCTCGTAGTCATTGGGATCGTGGCCAGGGGTGATCTTCAGCGCCCCGCTGCCGAACTCGCGATCGACGTACTCGTCGGCGATGACCGGGATCTCACGCCCGAGCATCGGCACGACCACATTCTTGCCGACATACTTCTTGTAGCGCCGGTCTTTGGGATGCACCGCCACGGCCGTATCCCCCAGGATGGTCTCCGGGCGGGTTGTGGCGACCGGGATGTAGTCGCTCTGGGAGCCCGCCAGCATGTACTTGAAGTAATACAGCTTGCCGGGTTCCTCGGAATATTCCACTTCCAGGTCCGAGACGGCGGTCTTCAGGCCGGGCGACCAGTTGACCAGGCGCGGCCCGCGGTAGATCAGGCCTTTCTCGTACAAGCGCACGAAGGCCTCCCGCACAGCCCGGGACAGGCCTTCGTCCAGGGTGAAGCGCTCGCGCTCCCAGTCGCAGGAAGCCCCCAGACGGCGGATCTGGCCGGTGATAATGTCGTGGTACTTCTCCTTCCAGGCCCAGGCCCGTTTCAGGAATTTCTCACGGCCCAGCTCCTCCCGGGTCACCTCTTCGGTGCGCAGCAGGTCCCGCTCCACCTGCAGCTGGGTGGCGATGCCGGCGTGGTCCGTGCCCGGCACCCACAGCGCCGGAACGCCCTGCATGCGCTGGTGGCGGATCATCAGGTCCTCCATCGCCACGAACATGACATGGCCGAGGTGCAGCTCACCGGTCACGTTGGGCGGCGGGATGGAGAGGACGAAGGGCTTCCGGGCCGGGTCGAAGTCCGGGCGGTTCGGGTCGTTGGACGGCCTGAAGTAGCCGCCCTTCTCCCACTTCTCATAGATGCGCGCCTCGGTGGACTTGAAATCGTAGGCTTTGGGTAACGGGTACTCGGTCATTCTGACTGCAACCTTTCTTAAATCCAATCGAAAAACAAAACACGCCCTCGTCCAGATGAGGACGAAAGGGCGTGCCCTTCGCGGTACCACCTCACTTCGCCAGAATTCGGCGCACTCAGTCCGGACCATCATCCGGCTCCGACTGTAACGGGCGGAACCCGTGCCGGTCTAATTTCGCTTGGATTTCTTCGGCAGTACTCCGGGCGACTTCGGCAGTGGGGACCTGCGGAGGCTTCCAGCCGAGGGCCTCGCTTCTCTATCAGGGTTCCGGCTGCCTACTCCTCCCGGAGGAGTAATTGCAGGTATTATACAGTTTCTGGAAGGTCAAGTCAAGCCGCCCTGGTTCCACGTTACAGTCACAGAAATCCATAGAATAAGGGGTTGCAAAAAGAGAGAGTTCCAATCAATATTGTAGTTGGCAACAACAAGAAAGAAAGGAACTCTCAGATGACAGCCGAAGCCGTCAGCATT
>JBEKFY010000071.1:0-14487 GCA_050013095.1 Anaerolineales bacterium
CTTCTGTGCCTGCCTTTCAGGGACCGCACCAGGATCGACCCTGGGTCCGCTCCCTTCACCGGCTGATCTATGGCCGCTGACCTCTCTCTTTCCCTGTTCTATGGAAATTCGATACAGTAACAGTTGAAAATTATCATGGTGTTATAGGATTTCGGGGTCAGTGGCGAGTCCTATTGTACAGAAAAAAGTTTACACTATCCGTTTTGCAAAAGATGGCGCGATAATGAATGTCAGGTCAAGCGGGGCAGCGTCCCCGTGATTACCTGACTGTGCAGGAGGGTAGACAAAATATGCCCAGGAAAACTAAAATGCCTGCTGTTAAATCCACCAAAGGATCGCGATTTTCAGAATGGCTGAAGGCTGAACTTGAAGCGCGCGATATGACCCAAGCCGATCTTTGCCGTGCATTAGGAAAAAATCCCAGCATAATAAACAAATTATTGAAATGCGGAGGAACGCCCAGACCCAAAACCGTCAATTCGATTGCAGATTTTATGTTTCTTCCGCGAGAGGAGCTTTACCGAGTTGCAGGATTTCTACCACCGCTTTCTCGTGAGGCTGCACATTGGGAACGCATTAAATACAAATATTCGCTCTTGAACTCCAAAAATCAGGATAAATTCGAACACCTCCTTGATTTTGAACTCATGGAGCAGAGACGCGGGGAGGCTTCCAAAAAATGAAGCCATTGATCACCTGATCGTAGAGTGGGGAAGGTTAAATATGCGCGGGAAAACTAAAATGCATGCTATGAAATCCGTCAAAGACATGCGATTATCAGAATGGCTGAAGGCTGAACTTGAAGCGCACAATATGACCCAAACCGACCTTAGCCGTGCGACAGGATTAAAATACAATGTTATAAACCACTTACTTAAACACGGAGGAACACCCAGACGCAAAACCGTCAATTCGATTGCAGATGGCCTGCTTCTTCCACGCGATGAGCTTTACCGAGTTGCAGGAATTCTTCAACCGCTTTCTCATGCGGATGCACAATGGGAACGCATGAAATACAAATATTTGCTCTTGAGCCTAGAAAATCGGGCGAAATTCGACCGCCTCCTTGATTTTGAACTCAAGGAACAGAGGCGCGGGAAAGCTTCCAAAAAATAAAGCCATGCATGTGTCCTGTGCTTATTCATACCCCGCCCCATATCAGGCGGGGTTTTGTTATGTCGCTGTAACGCCATTCTATGAGGAAGATTAGAACAGCCGGCAAGCAGTTTGCCAGAACTGCGCAACAATTCAAAGGAGATTGGCGAATGCTCTTGCTGTCTCTGTTCCTCTTATAAACCAAATATTGATAAGATCCCTTTGCAATACTTATCTTGCTAAAAAGAACTAAGACCGACGTCTTACGTTTATCTCCACGATGGGGTGGGGGAGGCCTTTGTCCGAATCCAGTTTTAAGCCGAGAAGCTCACCTTGGCGGATGCCGGTGGTGAGCGTTAGATAGAACAACGTCTCATGCCGGTGTCCGGCATGAGCTAGGAGGAATTGTCGGGCTTATTCTTCCGAGAAGGTCCTTATTTTCTTGTATACCACCCGGGGGTGTTCAACAGCCATGACAGGGTTGCGTAATATTGCTCCCTCTCGTATGATCTGATTGAAGAGATTGTGGAGCACGGTGTGGACCAGCTACAAGGTACATGTGCCCATTCTCTTTGAATTTGGAGTACATGTGCATGAGCTGGTCCGGTGGATAATGGTGGATTGTACATATTATCAAACGGTTGGAGCTGTCTCAAATTTTGGGATAGCCCCTTATCTTAATAAGAGAAATAGTGTCATTGTTTTTAGGGGAAGTTGGTAAGTTGCCAGTTATCCGCCGGGCTGGTTTTAGCTAGCAGACTTGCCAATAGTGTATATAATATTTATATAATCCCATGGCTGTTGAACAATTAAAATCACGGTAAATACTTGGTTGTGCCATTGAGAGGGATCATAATATCTTCTAAAAGCGAAAATTCATTGCTGTTTTACGTGGCATTATATGCGAGAAGGGTTAAATAACCTTACATCCCAGGAAGGAAATAAATAAGAATGAAACGAATAATTGTTGTGTCATTATTGTTAATCGTAATTCTTGGGATTGTAGCGTATGTCTTCGTCAAATGGTCATCAGAAAACCAATTACCAAAAGGTGTTGAACTTTTTATACTTACATTTGTAGGAATTATTACTTCAATTGCAGCTATTGTTCAAATTACTGGATTAGATATTCGTTTCATTTTTTCGAATCGCCAAAAAGGCAGTTTGGAAAAACAGATAATAACTACAACGGATAGAAGCAACCTTCCTGCAAAACCCTATAGCCGCCTCGTGGGGCGAGATGAACCTTTAGAGAAATCTTTATCTGCTTTACGTGATCCTAATGGTCCGCTGTTCATATCAATATCGGGAATCGGGGGTATTGGTAAAACAGCGATTGCTTACGAAATAGCTGATCGATGTTCACAGGAGAAACTTTTTTATTCGGTTTTATGGTTCAGTGCTAAACAGCAAATTGTTCAAGGTAGACATGTAATAAATATTAAGCAAGGTTTTTCTTCTCTTGAGGATGTAATCGATAATTTTTATGGTCAACTAAAGCTCGATTTGGATGTCAAGAAATTCGATGTGAAGCTTAACCTGATTCAGCGCCATATAAAAGCACAACCATATCTGTTAATTTTAGATAACTTAGAAACCCTCAAAGATAATGAGAAGGTCATAAACATATTTGCTAGTTTGCTAAATCCTAGTAGAGCTGTTCTTACCAGCAGGCAAATAATAGATACTTCATCGCGTTCATATAATATTAAGCTTAAAGGTCTGGAAGAAGCGAAATCAATCGAATTCACGAGGCTTGAAGCCAATGAACGCGGAGTTTCATCATTAGCCCAGGGAAGTGATACTCTTTTAAAAACTATTCATCGTGAAACAGGTGGGATGCCTTTAGCTATCAAACTAGTCATAAGCGAAGTCTTGTCAGGTTTAAATATAGACGAAGTTTTGAAAAGGCTTCATATCGCGAAGGATGAAGAAGAAATATATCGCTTTATATATTTAGATTTATGGGCCACACTCAGTAATAATGCTCGCCAGGTACTCGTAACAATGCCTGCATTTGCATCTTCTGTAAACGCCCAAATGCTGCAAAGTGTTTCTGATTTGCCCGATTCTTCATTTGATGTAGCAATAATGGAATTAATTGATAGATCCCTGCTGGAATCTACAATACTTGGAGGGAGTAATAAAGTTCGGTATTCAATCCATGCATTAACGAGAAATTTCTTAAATTGCGACCTACCGCAACTTTTTGAATCATCAATTAATCCTCAATAATCGCAAATGAATGGATAATTCCGTAGATCCTCAAGTCATTCAAACATGGAGACAGGCTCGTTTACGAGCTTTTCTCTCATTATTAGAAATTACAAGAACTGACATAACAAATAAAACCCAATGGGAAGAGGAAAGAGATAATGCCTTTGGGTTATTAGAATGGGCATTAACATCAGGATTAGAGGAAGTAAAACACACTGATTGTCCTGATTTTATCGAACTTGTTACCGAAATGGCAAGTCGAATTATTGAAGACTCCAAAACAGATGAAAATTCTTTTGTGCAAATTAAATTAGCCAATGAGGCCGTTAGAAAAAGTATGCTCGAATTTAAAAAACACTACCCAGCTGAAATACATAAAAGGTTACAAGCTATTCAGGATGCTGATAAGGAACTTCATGAGGTAATTTTGCCAGCAAAAAAGCAATTGGAATTAAAAGTTAGAAATGGTACAGTTACAATTCAAGAATTTAATTCGGAACATTTGAGAATTACAACTCGATTGGATGAGATAGACAGCATTTTTAAAATCAATAAGGAACAATTGGAGGAGTTAAAAACCGGGTTAGATGATCAAAATAAAAATATTCAGGAGAGTTTTAATACAAATTTTGAAAACGGGGAACATGCCATGAAAAACCTTGGCAATTCCCTTTTGAGAGATGACCGCTTAAGAAGATTATTGGCTGAATTCGCCAAAGATTCCTTATCCTGGTTAGAAAGCGCATCCGAAGAAACAACAGATGTATCTGAGTTTTCGCATTTCATTGTGCGAGCTTTTATGAAAGTAGCAAGAATTTGGATAAGAGTCGTGTTATTTTTCAAGAAATAGCGGGGCCAATCCCCAAGGCATCGAGGTCGAGAAGTATGTACTTTACTCGGTCGAGGGGCAAAGGGAATATTCAGTAAGGTCCTGGCCATCGAGATGATAAAAGCATTCGGCTTAGAGGATGCCTGCCAGGGAGCTGGTAAGCGAATCACTTTATCTCACGAATCGGTTAGCGTTGCTGGCGTGCCCTGCATTGCAATCAGAGCCAGGGCCAGCAAATAACAGTAACCTGTAGCAACACCTAGTTATGAGGCGGGTCAATAATCGCCCCGCAATTTCACAATAGGAGGATAAGCAATGAACGAAATCAATGAGGAAGTTCTTATGGAAATAACCATAACGGGAAACCTTCAAGCGATCGAAAAGTTAAAGGAATTTTTAGACGACGAAGGTGCTTACCAGAGTCTGATGAATGCAATCTCAGAGGATATCCAAAAATTGATTGCAAAAAAAGCCCAACTGAAAGATAAGGAACTGAGCGTACTAGTAATCGAGCGAGAAATGAGACGGGAAATGAGACAGCTAGAAAAGTTAGTTAAGCTATCCAAAAAGCTATAATAAATGATCTAACCCCCACCACACAACCCGGCGAGTTGCAAGTATTGGAGCGCATGAAAGATAAAACCCGAGCCTAATCAATGCTGGCGAAATTCGCTTTTCGCTTTGGATGAATCCCCCTAGGCGGAATATGTCGGGGCTGGGTAGTGACAAAAGCCGACCTTTTTGTGATAGGGCATGGCTGGCTGGAACTGGGTAGAGATGACAAAATTAAGAGTCAGTTGGTGTTAATATAGTTTAGACGGCCGAGCTGTTCCGCGAACCGCCGTTGGGAATTCTTGAAAAGCAGCATTCCACCGGTTGATTAGCCCTTATACATGGTAAATAAAGTATTGATAAGGGGGCTTTACGATACGGACTCACTATTTTGTCAATGATCCAAACCTCCTCAGAAAACAATAAAGGGCCGGGCGCATTGATTTTTGGGCATGGACATCACACACGGACTCGGGCTTGACTCAGTGAGTCTCCCGGGTTAGCGGATCCGAACGGGCAGCCAAACACTTGTGCGAGCTTGTCTGAGACATCTCATATCGTAAAATCGGCTGGCCCAACCGTCGCACGCCCGGAGCAGGACGCTCCCGTTCCTAACCGACAGGAAGTCTACTCCCAAACGCACCCGGCCACCCCGCTGTGAGGGGTAGTGAAATGCTAACAGTTATCACCGATGGTAAAACCTAATACCGGCGTCTACCAATACCTTCAAAGATGGGGGAGAGGAATGGTCTGCAGAAAAACGATATAAGCTTGCAAGAGCCCAAGTTATTTTGTGCAAGAATTTCCACAAGGTATTGCAATCCACGTCCCAAAATGCTATAATGAAATTGGTAGGGATGTACCAACCAATTTCATTATGCCCAAGCTCAACAAGAACAGTTCGATCCCGCTTTATCAACAACTGGCCCGCAACCTGCAAAAACAGATTCGTTCGGGGACTTTTAAAATTGGTTCTCAGCTTCCGACAGAGCGGGAGTTAATGCAACTCTACGAAGTTAGCCGCAACTCCGTCCGCGAGGCATTGGACGTTCTCGCTGCGGAAGGGTTGGTCCAGCGCGACCAGGGGCGGGGGACATTTGTGGCCGATGCAAAATTGAAACTGGGGTTACTGCGCCTGACCAGTTTTACAGAAGACATGCAGGAACGTCATCTACAACCGTCTTCACGCTTGCTCAAGAGATGTATCGAAATCCCTCCTGCCGGTGTTGGTGAGCTGCTGCAGCTTTTACCAAACGAACTGGCATTGTATGTTGAACGACTGCGTTTTGCCGATGATATTCCGATGGCGATCAACATGTCCTATTTTTCGCTGGATACGTGTCCGGGATTGGCGGACGAGGATTTGGCGAGCGATTCGATTTATGCTTTGATCGAAAACAAATATCACATTCACCTAGTCCAGGCGAAGCAGACAATCCGGGCAGCACACGCTTCCAAACCGGAGGCAGAGCTGCTGAACATCAGCCCGAATTTGCCGGTCCTGATAATAGAAGGGGTCGTGTTCGCGCAGGACGAAACCCCGATCGAACACCTGCGGTCCATCTATCGTTCAGACCGCTATGAGTTTGCAATCAGCGCCATCCGCACTCCTTGATGGCGCATTTTATTTTAAGAGAGGTGCGCTGACAACATAAAAACGAATGTCATTTTCGCCCAAGTCAAAAAGTTTCTCGTTCATTTTCTGGGTAAGGAGGATGCCACCATGTACAAAAAACCATCTCGAGTTCTGGTCGTCATGACCGTTTTGGTATGTCTGTTCATTAGCCTACCCTTGGTCGGCTGCCAACCAAGTGCCCCCGCGGCACCGACCACCCTCACCATTGCAGATGCCCTGCAGCCATCTTCCCTGGATATCGCCACGGAATATGAAGCAGCTGCCATGGCGGTCAACCGGGTAGTGTACGAACGTTTGGTCCAGTATAAGGGGAATACCACCGACATCGTACCGGAGTTGGCCACTTCCTGGGACCAATCAGCGGACGGCAAAGAGTGGACGTTCCACCTCCGCCAAAATGTCAAGTTTCAGGACGGGACTCCCTTCAACGCCGATGCCGTGAAGTACTCCTTCGATCGGGTGTTGAAGATCAATCAGGGGCCAGCCTGGATGTTTGCGTCCATCGACCACATTGACGTTGTAGATAATTACACGGTTAAATTCGTTCTGAAAACGCCTTTCAGCGCGTTCCTCCCCGCTCTGGCAAACATTTGGGGAACGGGCATCGTCAGCCCAACGGCAGTTAAGGCGAATGAAAAGGCCGGTGATTTGGGCCAGGCGTATATGCAGGACCACATGGTGGGGACAGGACCTTATAAATTTGTGGAATGGGTCCATGGAGATCACATCACGTTAGAGCGCAATTTGGATTATTGGGGAGGATGGCCCACGACCAGTGCCGGTAAACCGATCGATCGCGTCATCATCAAGTTCATCACTGAGCCGGCCACACAGCGGCTGCAACTTGAAAAAGGCGATCTCGATATTGCCATGGACATCTCGGTGGATGACCTGGCCCAGGTTTCTAAAGAAAGCGGTATGGTACTCGTCGAGCAACCAAGCATGATGGGCACTTATATCCGCTTCAATGTGACCAAACCACCTCTGGACAATATCAAAGTCCGACAGGCGATCCTCTACGCGTTTGATTATAACGGGATGATCAATCAAGTCATGCGTGGTCACGCCATCCAGATGCAGGGTCCGGCAGCGATTGGTTTGCCCGGTCACAACGACCAGCTTCCCATAGTTAAGCAGGACATGGCAAAAGCCAAACAGTTGATGCAGGATTCGGGCGTCAAGACCCCCTTAACGTTGACCTACGTTTACGAAACCGGACAGGAAGACCGCCGGATGGTCGGCGAGCTGCTCCAATCGAACCTAGCCGAGTTGGGTATAACCCTGCAGATCCAAACCATGCCGTGGGAATCGATTTGGGGAAAGGTCTCGGACAAAGACAAATCCCAGACCCCTGACTTGACTGCCAACGGTTGGTGGCCGGATTATGCCGATGTTCAGGATTACCTCTATCCAATGTACCACTCCTCCCAATGGCCTCCGACCTCCCTCAATATTGGATTTTACGGCAATCCACAGGTGGACCAGCTTCTGGATCAGGCCCTGGTCACCATGGACGCCAATACCCGTTACGGCCTCTACGAGCAGGCACAGCAGCTGATTTTTAACGACACCCCAGACATGGACCTCTATCAAAAGACGATGACGATCATGATGCGGGATTGGGTAAAAGGGTATGTCTACAACCCAATCTACACCGAAGCGTTCAATATCTACGACATGCGCATCAATAAACCTGCTCAATAACCCATAAGGCGAGAGGAGGCGTCCTGGCACGGTTATTCCATAAGGGCGCCTCCTCTTCATCTTCTATAATACGGGTATGTACAGTCAAATCATTCGGCGGATTCTGCTTTCGATATTAGCCATACTGGGGGTCACCGTGCTGGTCTTTTTTCTATCCCATGTCGTTCCAGGAGACCCGGCGCGTTTGGCAGCCGGCCCGCAGGCAAGAGAAGAGCAGGTTGCCACGATCCGTCGAGAGTACGGCCTTGACAAGCCGGTTGTAGAACAATATTTCATTTATATGGGTAATCTTCTGCGGGGCAACCTGGGGATGTCGCTGCAGAGCCGGCGGCCGGTTTTGGATGATCTGGTGGATTACTTCCCGGCAACGTTTGAGCTTACCGTGACCGCCATGCTCATCGCCGTGATCGGAGGGGTGGGGCTGGGCATCCTCTCGGCGGTCCGAAAGAACGGCCTGGCCGATTCTCTTTCCAGGATTTTCTCTCTGGTGGGTGTCTCCATGCCGGTATTCTGGCTGGGGATCGTCTTGGTCCTGCTTTTTTATCGCCAACTGGGATGGCTGCCGTTTGGCGGCCGCCTGGATCCATCTCTCGATCCGCCCCCACACATCACCGGGCTTTATTTGGTGGACAGCCTCCTTTCCGGTGAGTGGGCGACGTTCTGGAGCGCATTGTCTTATCTGATCCTCCCTGCGGTGACGCTGGCATACAGCAGCCTGGCGATTGTGTCACGGATGACCCGCAGCAGTCTGCTGGAGGTCCTGCAGGAGGATTATGTGCGCACCGCTCGTGCAAAAGGTTTGAGCGAGCGGTTGGTCATCACCCGGCATGCGCTCAGGAACGCCTTGATCCCTGTAATGACGATCACTGGCTTGCAGTTCGGCGCATTGCTGGGAGGTGCCTTCCTGGTTGAAGTGATCTTCTCCTGGCCGGGCCTGGGCACCTACGCGATGAAAGCCATCCTTTTCCTTGATTACAACGGTATCATCGGCGTAACATTTTTAATAGCGCTGTTGTTCATGCTGACCAACTTGATTGTTGATATCCTCTACGTCGTGGTCAATCCCCAGATGAGGACGAAATGATCAAGCCGCTGGAAACCGTCGACCACCAAACCCAGGAGGCCGGTTGGCATAGGACACTAACGCTCGTGCAGCGTTTCCTACGGAAGAACCCGCTGGCGATCATCGGGCTGGCCATCGTCGGCGTGAACCTGTTGATCGCCATCTTCGTCACCTGGATCACTCCCTATGACCCTTTGAAAATCGACCTGAGTCAGAAATTGACCCCCCCTTCGGGCCGGTTCCTGCTGGGAACGGATGATATGGGGAGAGACATCCTCAGCCGGATCCTGATGGGGACGCGGGTGTCGCTGGCTTCGGCGATCATCATCATCGGGCTCTCTTTTCTGGTGGGCCTGATGGTTGGCTTGGTGGCCGGGTACTGGGGCGGCTGGGTCGACGACCTGTTGATGAGGGTAACGGATGTTTTTCTGGCCTTTCCGGCACTCATCCTGGCGATGGCGATCTCGGCGACCCTGGGACCCAGTCTACAGAACGCACTGATTGCAATCGCCTCCGTATGGTGGCCCTGGTACGCCCGCCTGGTGCGCGGGCAGGTCATGTCGATGCGCAACCGGGAGTTCGTTCTGGCGTCCCGGTCTCTGGGAAGCCCTGTGCTGAGGACAATTTTCCGGCACATCCTGCCCAACTGCCTTGGTCCGGTATTCGTTCAGCTCACTCTTGATGTTGGCGCCACCATCCTTCTCACCGCCTCGCTCAGTTTCATCGGCTTGGGCGCTCAGCCTCCCACTCCTGAATGGGGAGCTATGGTTTCCGTGGGGCGTCTTTATATGCTGTCTTACTGGTGGGTGCCGACCATGCCGGGTTTCGCTATCCTGATCAGCGTTTTGGGATTCAACCTGTTGGGCGATTCCATCCGGGACTTCCTCGACGTGCGCGGGAGAAACATCTAGCTGTTTTCGAATAAGGAACCCTGCCATGCGACTGGACCTCGTGACAATCGGCGATTTGAATATTGATACTCTGCTGCAGCTGCCTCACTTCCCGGGTGAGGATGACGAGGTGCCTATCGTCAAGAAAGAACAGTTTGCAGGCGGCGATGCGGCCAATATTGCGGTGGCGGCCAGCCGACTCGGACTGCATACCGCTCTGATCGCATCGATCGGGAAGGACACGGATGGTCGTTCCTTACTGAAGGGATTGGTCCGAGAGAGAGTAAACACCAACGGAGTTCAGATCCATGCGGGAGAGAGCACCGGTACGGTGATCAGCATGGTCCGGAAGGACGGGCAGAGGAGCATGCTCAGCTACCGCGGAGCCAACCAACTTTTATCGATCGGAATGGAACAGGCAGCTCTCATCCAAAGAAGCCGGGCTATCCATTTGAGTGATCCACTCCCTAGGATCATCCATCCATTTATCGAGGCGGTCGGTCCTGGTGACCCGTTGATCTCATTCGATCCAGGTAGTATCACGGCGGCTCGCGGATTGAAGGCGGTCCTCCCTCTGCTCCGAAAAACGAAGATCTTTTTGGCGAACAAAGCCGAATACACCCTGCTCACAGGAAAGAGGAAGCTAACTGACGCCGTCGATGAAATTCGTTCCATCGGTCCGCAGATCGCTGTCGTGAAGCTCGGCAGGAAGGGCTGTGCGGTCTTTACGGAGAGGGAATACTTATCCGTTCCTGCGTATAAGGTCAAGGCGATCGATTCTACCGGAGCCGGCGATGCTTTCGACGCCGCTTTTCTGACCGGGGTACTGGAAGAGATGCCTTTGTCAGAGACTGCACAATTTGCCAATGCGGTGGGCGCTCTGGCGACCACCCGGATCGGGGCTCAAATCGGTCTTCCTACACGAGTGCAGGTGCAAGAGCTCCTTTCAGGAAAATAGGTGAGACATGGTTTTTGAAGAGATCTTCCATATCAGCAAACCAATCATCGGGATGGTCCATCTGCCCCCCCTGCCTCTCAGCCCCCAATGGACTGGGGAAGGATACGATTCGTTCTTCCAATTTGCACTGCAGGATGCCCACGCATTGGAGCAGGGAGGCGTGGACGGCGTTATCCTTGAAAACCAGAATGATATTCCATTTCTTCCTAGGGAAGTCTCACCGGTAACAGTGGCCTACATGGCCGCGCTGGGCCGCGACCTCCGGCGGCAAGTGGACCTGCCGCTTGGTATTAACATCCTTTTTAACGACTGGCAGTCGGAAATTGCGGTAGCAGCGGCAGTGGGTGCCAGCTTCATAAGGGTGGAGGTGCTTGTAGACCCCAGCTGGTCCGATATGGGATATCTTGAGGCGTGCGCACCCGACCTGCTGCGGCTGCGGCAGACTCTGCGCAGCGATGTCAGGATCTTTGCCGATGTACAGGGCAAATACACAGTCCCCTGTTCCCCGAGGCCTTTGGCCGACTCCGCTCAGGACGCACAGAATCGGGGCCTGGCCGATGCTGTAATTATTACAGGATCAGGGACGGGGCATTCGGCCTCTTTGGAGGACATCCGCCAGGTGAAAAAGAGCATCCACATCCCGGTCTTGGTGGGAAGCGGCGTTACCCCTCAGAACCTGACCGAAATGCTGAGTGCTGCGGACGGAGCGATCGTTGGCTCTTTCTTCAAGCGTGACGGGGAATTGGCGAATCCCGTCGATGCGGATCGGGTCCGCCAAATTGTAGAAACCGCTCGAAAGGTGAGGTGATCCTATGCGTGTTTTGCTGGTGGGGCAGGGAGGGCGCGAGCATGCCGTCGCCGAGGCGCTGGCTCGATCATCACGGAAGCTGGAAATGAACGCTTACATGAGCAGTAAGAACCCGGGGATCACCAATCTCTGCAGTGAGTATGCCATCGGCCCGATGTCGGACGTGGTAAAAATTGCCGATTACGCCTGGAGCAGGCGCACGGACCTAGTGGTCATCGGTCCCGAAGAACCTCTGATTCATGGCCTAGCGGATGAACTTTATCGGCGGGCGATTCCCTGCGTGGGCCCCCGCCAAAAATTGGCACAGATGGAAGGCGATAAGGCATTTCTTCGCCAGGCGGCTTCCAAATATATCCCGGAAGCGAATCCACATTACAGGAACTGCACAACGCCTGAAGAGGTCAAGCGAGCCCTTCTGGAGCTCGGGGAAGTGGCGGTCAAACCGCTGGGGTTAACAAGCGGCAAGGGGGTTAAGGTGATGGGCGCGCAGTTGCCCACGCAGAAAGCCGCCGAAGAATATGCACTGGAGCTCCTGAGGCGTGACAGAGCGGTCCTCCTGGAAGAGCGCCTTTCCGGGGACGAATTCTCGCAGATGATCTTCACTGACGGGATTAGGATTATACCGATGCCGTTGGTGCAGGATGCAAAATATGCCCAGGAAGGGGATACCGGCCCGATGACCGGTGGCATGGGCGCTTATTCGATGGCCGATCACGACTTACCGTTTGTGGGGCAGGAAATGAGAAGCAGAGCGATCCTGCTTCTTGAAAAACTGTTGGACGGAGTTCAGGGTGAGTACAACGAACGCTATCATGGGATTTTGTATGGTCAGTTCATGATGACCGCCCGTGGACCGGTCATCATAGAGGTAAATGTCCGGCTGGGGGATCCCGAGGCGATCAATGTGATGTCCATCCTTTCAACGGATCCGGTAGAGGTATTCCAAGGTATGGCCTGTGGGCTGCCCGACCAGATCGATTTCCAGGCGAAGGCAACGGTTTGCAAGTACCTTGTCCCTGAAAGTTACCCGGAGAAGCCGGTACAAAAAATCTGTATTGGGATAGCCCCAATCGTTTTTGAACAGAATCGGACGAAGATCATTTTTGCGGGTGTGGAGAAAGAAGGCGATATCTACTGTTCCACCGGGTCGCGTTTCGCAGCCGTGTTGGCTGTCCGTGATAGTCTGGTTGAAGCCGATGAAGCGGTCGAAAGGACGATCGAATCGATTGAGATGACCGGGCTCCGCCACCGGAAGGATATTTGCAGGGTAAAAGAATCTTGAAAGAAATGGGTTGCCCTCTTCTTAATTTCTTCCAACAGGATCTTTTTTGAATATCCGCTCTGTACAAAAATAGCGTCGGTCTTACAAATAATCCATATTTTGGCCGAGACAAAACGAACACTGTACTTGGGGACCAATAATGATATGAGAATGAAAAAGAAAACCAGCTAACAGAACGTGCACACGATTTGTTGAATTCCGGTGGCGAGCGAGAAGTCCTGATCCTAAAGATACCGACCATACCATAACGGATATATATAACCAAGAGAGTAACTATTGATAAGAGTACTTTACGATAGTTGTGCCATTAGCAGATTTTTGACCAGCATCTACCAATTACCGTGACGATGGGGGAGAGGATTTTCACGGGCGCACATTTTGCATATGATGGCGCGATAATGGATGTCAAGTCGAAAGGGGTGAGCGTCCCTGTAATTAACGGATCGTATAGGAGGGTAGATAAAATATGCGCCGAAAATTTAAAATGCCTGTCACCAATTCTGTCAAAGACTCTCGATTTGCAGAATGGCTGAAGGCTGAACTTCGGGCGCGTAACATGACCCAGGCCGACCTTTGTCAGTTGATTGGAAAAAACCCCAGCATAATAAACAAATTATTGAGAAGCGGAGGGTCACCCAGACCTAGCACTGTCAATGCGATTGCAGATGGCCTGCTTCTTCCGCGCGAGGAGCTTTACCGTGTTGCAGGGCTTCTACCAACACTATCTCGCGAGGGTGCGAATTGGGAACGCGTTAGATACAAATATTCTCTCTTGAGCCCTGAAAATCAGGCGAAATTCGAACGCTTCCTTGATTTTGAAATCCTCGAGCAGAGACGCAAAAAGGCTTCAAAACAATTTGTCCGTTGATTATCTGATCGTACGGGAGGGTAGGTAAAATATGCGCGGGAAAAATAAAATGCGTGCTGGTAAATCCGCCAAAGACTACCGATTTTCGAAATGGCTAAAAGCCGAACTCGAGAGGCGGAATATAACCCAAGTCGGACTTAGTCGCGCGACAGGAATAAGACAAGGTTCTATAAACCACTTACTGTGGGGCGGAGGAACACCCAAACCCGATACTCTCAATGCGATTGCAGACGGCCTTCTTCTTCCACGAGAGGAGCTTTACCGAGTTGTAGGATTTCTACCACCACTTTCTCGTGAGGGTGCACATTGGGAACAAATTAAATACAAGTATTCGCTTTTGAGCCAAGAAAACCAGGCGAAATTCGACCGCTTTCTTGATTTTGAACTCTTGGAGCAGAAACGTGGGAAAGCTTCTAAAAAATGAAGTAGTGAATCCGTCCAGTGTTTATTCGCACCCCGTCTCGTGAACTGCACCCTATTGGGAAGACACAAAAAGAAAGACCCCGTATGAGCTAACTGGACAGACACCTGAGTTGATAAGGTGTCTGTCTTGTTTTCAATTGTATCCTTTCGTAGTTGTAGAAG
>JBEKFY010000072.1:0-14690 GCA_050013095.1 Anaerolineales bacterium
CTTGCAACATACACGCTGCCACCGGCACAGAAGAACGCTGTTTTACCATCGGGAGACCAGGTGAAGGAATCCACTTGAGTGGAAAAAATTTGTTTGGGCGGCTGTCCCGCATTTCCGATCCAAAGCCCATCACCCTCAGTCATGGGCCAGGTGGGCCAGGGAAGCCATGCCCACAGGTCCCGATTGGGAGATTGGATGGGGATCAGCGTCTCAGGCAGGGAGGCGGATATTGCTGCTGCGGATCCGACCAGGTTCAAGTGATCCGGGTAGCTTCCTCGCAAGAGATAGGTTCGCAAATCTCCCGCATTCACATCCATCAACTTTACGCCGTTCGAAGCAAGCAGGGCGATATGTAAATCGGTGGGAGATTGATTGATGTAAGTTTGATTTAACAGCAGCTCTCCACTGACTGGATCGCGCATGATATGCTCAACACAGTCCCCCCATTGAGCAGCCTGCCAAAAGGTCTGAATTTTCTCGGTTATGACATCCACATTGCTCAGTTGTTCCACTCCACAAGGTTGTGCATAGGATTCGAGCAGTAAACTGTCGGGGGAGGTCCAGGTGATGATATCGAGCTCGGGTGTCGTATCTGAAGCGGGTATCCCCCATACGGGAGCGGCCTCCGGGCGATCGGCGCGAATAACCTGGGCGCTTCCCCCGGAGATACCTCCCCCACCAAAACTCTCTGCCTCCGAAAAGAAAATGTATTCCCCCGTTGGAGACCACTTCACCCCATACTCATAATGCGGTGTCATACACATAGACATTGGTAAAAAGCCCGTCGTGAGCACTGGTAAAGGCCAGGCGTTGTCCATCCGGTGACCAGTCCCCGCTTTCGAGGGAAGAATAGATTTGGCCCTCGGCGACTTCCAGGTCGGGTGTCGGGCTGCCGGAGGGACTGCCGGAGGTCGGAATCGCTAAAGAAGCCATGGGGAGCATGACATCGCTGATGGTTTGAATCGTTCCGTCCGGTAATGAAATGAGGCGTAGAGAGATTTTTTCCAGGTTTGGATCGTCCGGGTTGATATCAGCAAGATAGGCTACTTTTCCTCCCGAGGGAGAAATGGCAAGGCCGCCACCAATCCATTCCGGGATCAATTGGCGCAGGCCTCCCCCATCGGCATCGAAAGCCCAGATGCCTTTATCCGTCTGGACCACTCCCCAAGGTCCGTTCGCGGCAAGCGGCAATGGCGTGGCAGACGGTGTGCTGCTCGGTTGGGGAGTATTCGCAGGAGTGACCGGCGTAGCGGTCGATACAGGTATTTGTGTGTTATGAACCATCGTTGGGATGGCGGTCTGCGAAGGGCCGCAGGAGGCCAGGATCATGGTCACCACGCTGATCAAAATCCGGATACTATGTTTCACTTTTGCCTCCCTGTCTTTCTACCCCTTATCTTTTATCCCCCTTTCGGGGCATTGGTGGTTCCAATTCCATTGTAGCACGGCAGATGTGGGCTTCCGCCATCACTCCCGTTTATAAATCGGGTTTTCTCAGGCATATTATTGGCAATCTTGGATAATAACGTGGTAAGGACACGCTGGAATATGGTTCATGACCTCCAGGCCGACAGTACTGATTTTTAAACCCAGGGTGCTCTCCTGATTTTCAATAACTACATGCCGGGTTTTCTGAACAATCCTGCCGGAAACCATCCTATGCCCCCTGCCTGAAATCGTCTCTGTTTAATCCGCCATACGGACGAGCGGGTTTAACAATAGAGCGTGTCGAAGATTTGCTAGCCAGCCTTCAGAAGGAGCTGTGACCCGCAGTTGCTGCAAAAATGTGCCTCGGGTGGGTTGGCAGTGCCGCACTGGATGCAGAAATTCCCCTTCACAGTCGGGGAGGCAGGCGGATTCGGGTGAGGGATCGGCCCGGTAGTATCCGGAGATTTCTTCGTCTCTTCGACGATGTTTTGAGTCATTTCCTTTGTGCCTTTTCGAAACTCGCTGATCGCCTGCCCCAAACCGCGCCCGATCTCAGGCAGGCAGTTCGCGCCGAAGACCAGTAAGGCCACTAAAAGGATCAGGATAATATGGATGGGTTGGATGTCAAACATGATCGACTCCTTTTTCCAATGTCGCCGGGCTTTTCCCGTGGACCTTGGTGAAATGATTATAATGTCAGTTAGGGATAAGCAACAAGCCAGATTGGAATATCCTGTTCACTTTCTGATAACGTTGAGGCCGAAAGCAGGATGTAACTGATCCAGGCTGAATCCGCCAGGAGCAGATGGACGATTTGCATCAAGATTGAAGCCGGGAACAGGAGATTAATGACCTCGGCGGTTAACTGGGCCAGTTCCTTTCAGGCATGTGATAGAAACGAACCCGAAGAACTGCGACTGACTGATCAGAATAATCTTTTTGGTCCCATGGGACAGGTATTCTAATTAATTTGTGCCGTTATCGATATTTGTAATTGAGCGATGTATAATCATTTAGGGTCGGCTACAAACGCTATTCTTCGATGATATTGGATCTGAAAGGAAACTATATCGCATATCAATACTTCTATTTCCTCTCAATACATTAGGAAGAGTCTGTAATCATCAACCCATGTTTGTTCAACCTTCAATTGGAATGATTCCCGTTCTACCTGAGATTTCCATATCAGGCAGACCAGGCGGCCCCTGTGGGCAGGGTGAACGACGAGCGCTAGTCGCCTGTGACACCCACACCGCAGGGGAAATTGAACCTGCCTATAAAAGGTGGCTGTCCAGAAAAGGCAAAGAGTCTGATAATGGACAAGAAGACGAATGAGGTCATTGTTAATCTCCGGGATGAGGGTTTAGAGATGGGTGCGTGGGCGGGAGCCTGCCCTAAGCAAGGTGGATTGACCGCCCTCGATCAGGTTCACCTCCCTTCACGTACATATCCGGAGAACCGATGAATATGATGGTGCCCAATGGACTTTAAGGACTATTATGAAACATTAGGTGTGACGCCGGATGCTGATGAAAAGGCGATTAGGCAGGCCTTCCGCCAATTGGCCCGCCAAGTTCACCCTGATGTAAACCCGGGTAATAAAGAAGCCGAAGAGAAATTCAAGATGATCAATGAGGCTTATCAGGTTCTGTCAGATGCAGAACAGCGCAAGAAGTATGATGAGTTGCGGGCTCAATATCTGCAATGGCAGCAGACCGGCGGTCGCCAACAGGATTTTGACTGGCAAAACTGGTCCGCCCAACCTGGCAAAGGGGCGCGCGTCCAATACGCCAACGCCGAAGACCTGGAGGACCTCTTCGGAAGTGGAAGCCCGTATTCCGACTTCTTCACCAATATCTTTGGCCAGGCGCGCGGCAGAGGTGGTCGCCGTGGTACTTCACCCAGCCCACGTCGCGGACGGGATGTCGAATACGAAGTCGATCTGACCCTGGAAGAGGCTTTTCATGGTGCAGAGCGCCTGTTGGAAATAGATGGGCACCGCATCAAAGCCAGAATTCCACCTGGTGTGCGCACCGGATCAAGAGTTCGCCTGGCGGGTCAGGGAGAGCCGGGCCACAATAGTGGGCCGGCTGGAGACGTGTATTTGATCGTGCACATCTTACCCAATGAAACCTTCGAGCGCGAAGGAGATGACTTGCATCTGGAGGCGCCGGTCGACATCTTCACCGCCATTGCCGGTGGTGAAATCCGCATCCCCACCCTGGAGCGTCCGCTGATACTGAAGATTCCTCCCCGGACCAATGCCGGGCGGAGTTTCCGACTGCGCGGCAAGGGCATGCCACACCTGGGCGACCCCAAAACGCGCGGCGACCTGTTTGCCCGGGTCAGACTGGTGCTGCCTGAACCGCTGACTGACCAGGAGGTCGAACGCATCCGCGAGCTGGCCTCCTCCCGGCGAAACCGTTCTTAACCGCATCCCAAACGAGGTAATGACATGAATCCTGAAAATCCCTCCCCAAAACGGTATTGGTATGGCCCGTCCGAAGGCTATGAGTCGCGCAGTCAGCGCCGTTTACAGAACGATCTGGGGGTCGACGAGTCTGCCGCTGAGGCGATCTTACACTTGCGCAGCCAAGTCATTGAATTACAGGCACATATTCGCCGGTTAGAAGCCGAGCTGACCGCCCAGTATGACAGCCAGCATGTGCGCCTGGCTCGTTACCAGGAAGGCTATTACGAGGCCATCTGGACCGAACTGGAAATTCTGGAGTGATATCAACCTGTTTGCATTGATCAATACAAGCCCATGCACAGACCCGTGCTTACCTATCAGCAAGCCCACTTCCTGCGCAACACTATTCTGGAGAGCTACAACCGCAACCAAGAAGTCAGCGAAATGGCCGCCAGCAACCCTGCCAGAGTGCGAAAGAACCACTCGGAACACCGGGCATGGCGCCAGGCCGCAGCGGTGAAATGAAATAGCACCAATTTCGCGAGGGTGGTCGCCAAAGTGCCCCAATCCCATAATCTATGGAGGGTTCTATGAACCTCGAAAAGTACACACAAAAATCCCAGGAGGCTTTACTCGCTGCCCAGCACCTGGCACAGGATTACCAGCATCAGGTCATCGAACCCATCCACTTGCTGCTGGCGCTCGTTCAACAGCAGGATGGGATCGTTCGAGCTATCATCACCAATGTATCCGGCGGGACGCAGGCCATCCAGAAAGAACTGACGAGCGAGCTCGATAAAAGGCCGAAGATCCAGGGTGCCAACCTGGAAGTCGGCCTGTCGCCCCAGACTGCGGAAGTCCTGGCTGCCGCTGAACGGTACGCCAAGGGCATGCAGGACGATTATGTCTCCACCGAGCACATCCTGCTGGGTCTGACGGAGTCCACTGAAAACAAACGCCTGGTCCAATTCGGTCTAACCAAGGAAGCCATATTGGCTGCCTTAAAACAGGTGCGCGGTGCTCAGCGCGTCACCACGCAGAATCCCGAAGAGACCTTCCAGTCGCTGGAAAAATATGGCATAGACCTGACCGCCATGGCCCGCCAGGGCAAGCTAGATCCGGTCATTGGGCGTGATGAGGAGATCCGCCGTACGATACAGATCCTGTCCCGCCGCACCAAGAACAACCCGGCCCTGATCGGCGAACCGGGCGTCGGCAAGACCGCCATCGTCGAGGGGCTGGCCCAGCGTATCGTTAACGGGGATGTACCTGAAGGGCTCAAGCACAAACGCCTGGTACAGCTGGATATGGGCGCTCTGGTGGCAGGAGCCAAGTACCGCGGCGAGTTCGAAGAACGCTTGAAAGCCGTATTGAAAGAGATCACAGAGTCTGAAGGGGAAATCATCCTGTTTCTGGATGAAATGCACACGGTTGTTGGCGCTGGCGCGGCCGAGGGCTCCATGGACGCCAGTAACATGCTGAAGCCCATGCTGGCGCGCGGCGAGCTGCACCTGATCGGCGCGACCACGCTGGACGAGTACCACAAATATATTGAGAAAGATCCCGCTCTGGAACGCCGCTTCCAGCCAGTGATCGTGGAAGAGCCGTCCGTGGAGGACACGATCAGTATCCTGCGCGGCCTCAAACAACGCTACGAAGTCCACCACGGCGTGCGTATCACCGATGCTGCGGTACTGGCAGCCGCAACGCTTTCGCAGCGTTACATCAGCGATCGCTACCTGCCCGACAAGGCCATTGACCTGATCGACGAGGCAGCCGCGCGGCTACGCACCGAGATCGATTCCAAGCCGCAGACGCTAGACGAGGTTGACCGGCAGACGATGCAGCTCGAGATCGAACGCCAGGCGCTTAAAAAGGAGCGCGACAAGGCCTCCAAGGAGCGGCTCGAGAACATCGAAAAGGAACTGGCCAACTTGAAGGAAAAGTCACACGAACTCCAGGCTCGCTGGCAGACCGAGAAACAGGCCATCGCCGAGCTACGTACGACCAAAGAGAAGATCGAACAGACACACCAGGAGATCGAACGCGCCGAACGGCAGACTGACCTAGAAAAGGTCGCCCGACTGCGCTATGGGACCCTGCGTGAGTTGGAAAAGAAACTGGCCGATGCGGAACGCCACATGAAGGAACTGCAGGCCCAGGGAGGCGCCTTGCTCAAAGAGGAGGTGGATGCTGAGGAGATCGCCCAGATCGTTTCTCGCTGGACCCATATCCCCGTTTCAAAGCTCCTGGAAGGTGAGACCCAGAAACTTCTGCACATGGAAGACCGGCTACGCGAAAGGGTGGTCGGACAGGAGGATGCCCTTCGGGCCGTCTCGAACGCCCTGCGCAGGGCTCGGGCCGGTCTTCAGGACTCAAACCGGCCGCTTGGCTCATTCATCTTTCTCGGCCCGACCGGAGTGGGCAAGACCGAACTGGCGCGCGCCCTGGCCGAATTCATGTTCGACGATGAACGGGCCATGATCCGGATCGATATGAGCGAATACCAGGAGAAACATACCGTCAGCCGTCTGATCGGAGCACCGCCTGGGTACGTCGGCTACGAGGAAGGCGGCCAATTGACCGAAGCGGTTCGCCGCCGTCCGTACAGCGTGGTCCTTTTCGATGAAATCGAGAAGGCTCATATGGATGTATTCAATGTGCTGCTGCAACTGCTGGATGATGGCCGCCTGACGGATGGTCAGGGCCGCACGGTGGATTTTCGCAACACATTGGTCATCATGACCTCCAACCTTGGCAGTGAGCTATGGCTGGGCGGAAGAGCGGAAAGTGTAACGCGCGACACGATCACGCATGTCCTGCAAGAGCATTTCCGACCCGAGTTCCTGAACCGCATCGACGAGATCATCATCTTCCATTCGCTCAGCCGTGCCGACCTGGTCCAAGTCGTAGATATCCAGCTCCGGCGTGTTTCCGCTTTGCTGGCAGAGCGCGGCTATCGGCTGGTCATCAGCCCGAAGGCACGCACCTACCTGGCCGAGGTCGGTTACAATGCCGATTACGGTGCCCGCCCCCTCAAACGGGCCATCCAGCGCGAACTGCAGGACCCGCTGGCGGTCAAGATCCTCGCTGGCGAGTTCCATGAAGGCGAGACCATCCACGTGGAACGCAGCAAGGAAAAACTGGAATTCACTGCGGTGGCATCAGACCAACCCGTGACTCCGTGAACTACCCCATCACTCAAGCGGGGGGCTTCCTACTTCAACGAGCGTTGCCTGAAATCAGGTCTTGTATGCTCTCCATAGGCGTGTACGTTCGGGTGGTTCCCACCCTACGGTAGTGCATCTGTCCAAGTTTTACCGGTGGACAGGTTTTTCCACCGAACTAGGAACTTGTTAAGGTACTACACTTATTATAGAACAATTGTTCAGTTTTTACGCCTTATAATCCCCAGACTAGAAGGTCGGGTTTTACGGCACAATTTTGATAACAAATATAAAGAAAAGTGGAGCCTCCGTTCAAGGCTCCACTTTAGCCCTTGTGTTTTGCTCTAAACCGTTCTCCTCCCCTGCTTCTCCTAAGTCAAGTTTCTGGTGAGATCTACGAGTCAGTGTCTGGTGTCTATCTTTAATTACAAGCCGTGGGCACCTGGGAGTTAACGTCGGTGCTGTTATCCACCTGATTGAATTTGCCGGCGGTAATGCCCATGGGTTGGAAGGGGGGAACCCCCTGTACCGCAGGCTGCGCCAGGCGCAGCGTGTAGCATCCCACGAAAGCCTGCGTGGCACCCGAGGTGGTAAGCACCTTCATGGCCAGCGGCAGCTTGTAATACAGGCTGCCAGCTGCGCCTTCGGTCTGAGCAGTTCCAAAGGTGGCCGTGATCACGGATGTGTCTGCATATCCAGCCGCAAACGAACCATATGGCCCCGGAAAAGTGGTGGGGTCCTGGAAATAAGAATAGGCGCGCACGTACTGCTTCAGATTGAGCGCGTTGAGCAGGGAGCTGACGGTTTCAACCGGCCCACTGCGGTTGTCTACAAAATTGTTCTTGTCGATGCTGAGGTTGGCACCTGAAACGGGAACCGCTTTGGGTCCGACGGGATAACTGCTGCAGGCCGTGGCCAGGACGGTGGCATCCTTGGCGTTGATATCAGATGGCGTCGCTGACCCGCGATCAATGCCCATGGGAACAAAGGGCGGAGCGCCGAAGACCTCCGGTGTGGCCGCGTGCACCAAATAGCAGGCCGCATAGTTCTTGTGCGCGCCGGTGTTCGATGTGTCTTTCAGGATGACCGGAACGGTGTAATATGTCTGGCTCATGCTGGTATCCCCCGTGATCTGGCCAAACACCAGTTCCACCGAAGCGGTATCTTTATATCCATTGGTGAAGGTGGTGAAGTCGCCCAGTGAGTTGGACGGACTTGTCCAGTAATCGTAGGCCCTCAAATATTCCTGGCGGTTGATGGCATTGTAGTAGGAGATGATCATCTGTGCCGGATTGCTGCGGTCATCGACGTAATTCGCTGTGTTTGAATCAGACGCCGGTGTCGCCGCACTGCTCGCCGTGGGCGCGGGGGTAGCACTGGAGACCAGGGTGTCTGTGGCTGTCGGCAGGGGGACCTCGGCCGGGGGGGTATTGCTGGGGGCCAAGGTGTCCGTGGCTGTCGGTGCCACCGTTGCAGTACCGGTAGCGAAAGGCTCCATGCCAACATTGAACGTGCCATTGCAAGCTGTGAGAATCAGCACAACAAGGATTGAAAAAAGCATGCGGAATTTCATAGTGCCTCCTGAAGGGTTGGGTGTATCTCGCATTTTAGTCGATCCGTGTAGCGCGGGGATGGCGGGGAGGTCCCAGTTTCGAAATAAGTCGTTATCAACCTGTAACAGCCATTATCTAAAAAATAGGTTCCAGTCGCTTGTCGTTCTAGCTGGCTGGCAGACGCAGGGCAGAAACCGTTCCCTATCCAAGGCGGCTGCGCAGGCCGACCCGGCCGTTGTGCCATTCAGCGATGGCCCGCTCGAGCGCCAGCCCAAGCCCGCTGCCCAGGAGATGGAGGCCGTGACCTCGGGGGTCTGCCGCGTCGGCAGCCGGCTGCGTCAATAAATGGTAATCATTTAGACCTGAGATGATCCGTCTTCAATTACCTTGATCATGACGACAGCACCAAACTGACTGGGCAATGGTCTGAGCCCATCACATCCTCGTGGATATCCGCGGCTGCAATGCGGTCTTTCAGATCTGCGGACACCAGGAAATAATCCAGCCTCCAGCCCACGTTGCGCTCGCGCGCCCGTGTCACCTGGTCCCACCAGGAATATTTAACCGTATCCGGATGCAGGTAGCGGAATGTGTCGATCAACCCTGCCTCGAAGAACTCACCCAGACCCTGGCGTTCTTCCGGCATGAAACCGCTGTGGTTGACATTTTCCCTGGGTCGGGCCAGGTCGATCTCGGCGTAGGCGGTGTTGAAATCGCCGGTGGCGACGACCGGCCGGCCGGCTTGCATGTACCTTTGCGCCACTTCCAGAAAGCGCCGGTAAAAAGCCAGTTTGTGCTCCACCCACTCCGCCCCGCGCCCGCCGTTGGGAAAGTAGATGTTGAAGAAGACAAAGGGTTCGAACTCATGAATGAGAACCCGGCCCTCGGTGTCAAAGCGGGGATCGTTCATACCGGCAAGGACTTTTACCGGCAAGTGCCTAGAGTAGGTCACGGTGCCGCTGTAGCCCTTCTTCTCCGCTGAGTTCCAGGAGGCCTCATAGCCGGCCGGCTTGAGGAGCGTCTGGGAAAGTTGCTCCGGACAGGCTTTGGTCTCCTGCACGGCCACCAGGTCAGCGCTGCTTACACCAAGCCATTCCAAGAAGCCCTTCTTTTCAGCCGCCCGGATGCCATTCACATTCCACGAGATCAATTTCCAGTTCATCACCACTCTCCTTTAATGCTTTATCGAGCGCGGAAGGCATGTAGGCGTCCAATTCTTTGAGTGTTTATTCCAGAAGAAGGCGCTATTACTCCACAATCCTTGGCCGCACTAATCCCACCAAAGAGCCAAGCGACCTAATCGAATACTTGCCGTAAGATCTTCGGCACTGGGACATATTCTTTGCAACCTTTGTCGAATTCTGGCCCTGCTTCCGGCCTCAACGCACTTTTCAAAGATGAACTCAACAAAATCCAACAAAGTGAAAATAATGATAATGCCATACTCATGATCTAATTGATCTATTACCTCGATAATCCGCTCTGTTTCAAATGCGCGGTTATTTCCTTGTATTTGGTTGATCCGGAGGAACTCATATTGATCACGGTCAGGTATGAAGATCAAAATATCTGCAGCTCAGCTGTGGTGCGAAGTGATGTCGGCTGCAACTATTTGTTCGACGAATTACGCCAATTATCTCTTCAAGACGATGAATATTTGTGCGCCTCAATTAGATATTTTCTGGCAATAAAGATTAAGCCCTCACCATTTTCGAGTCGATGTTGAAGGTTGAGCAAGTATTTCGTGTGGGTTTCTACTGAGAAGCCAGGTACGAGCCAAGGAACGGCCTTCAAGTAGTAGACGATTGCGCCTACATCTGTAAATGATAAATGGCCTGACCATTCTTGTGTGTTGGCAATGGTCAACCCAGCCGCTTTCAATAGGGGTACATACCTTTCCAGAGTCGCATAGGGCCATTGGGGTTTAGCGTCAAAAACTGCTAATAAGTCATACGCCCACAGTCCATGCACCTGCTGGGTAAGGAATGTGCCCCCTGGTGCGAGAATCCGGGCTACCTCCTCCGCATTGATGGCGGAATGACGATCCAGAACGAGGTCGAACTCGCCCTTGGCGAAAGGCAATAGGTCATCTTCGGTGAGTCGAACATCTATAACTTGAACCCCTAAAGGAGATAAACGCTCTGTTGCTAGCCTGAAGTTGGGTGGATATTCTTCCGTTGCCACAACTTTCTTGGGCCAGTATCTTCGGAGTTTTAGATATCGCTCGCCGCCACCCGTACCCAGGTCAACCACCGATGAAGAGATGCTCATCAATTCAGCAGCCTGTGAAGAATAAGACCATGGAGCCTGCTCTTCGATCATCCGTCCGTCCAGGTAAGAAAAATCCCAACCTAAGAAGAGCTCCTGCTCCTCTTGTTTCCAAGTTTCAATAAGCTCATTGGTATTCATAATATTGTATTGTTCCCCTTCACTAAATTCAACGATTCACTATACAATGAATTTTTAAAAAGGGCAACAATTGGTACAATCAAATTCCATCAAATCAGCAGTTGACGAGTTTGGGAAATTGGTTCTACGGTGCATTAATGAGCAAAGGCAAAATCAAAACGATGGTCAACATAACCGTAAAGTCGACGCCTCGCTTCTTGTACCAATTGCGACTTGATGAAATTGCTTCAGCGATTAATCAGGTGCACCACCCAGCTCCGTTGCTCACCCACCTCCCAAGCCGCTGATAGGGCAAACTACTGGTCAGATTTCGCAATTCATCTACCCGGTCAAGGTAAATTGCATTCAGATGCACCCAGCCTGCCAGTACCTCTTCGGCTTCGTGTCCATACATGGCCCGTATATTGACTCCGGACTCTGGCAGCAGAGTGAAATCAAATAGCCCAACCGCACCACAGGTGGGTTAATCTCTGCCTGATTATCGGTGATCTTGCAAGCCTTGGTCCGCGAAAAGTTGCGGGAGCTGGACTCGAACCAGCGACCTTCTATTCAGGGTTGGCGAACCAGTGCTTTGCTCATGGTAGCCGTCCGAGCACGGTCGTCGTCTCGGACTGCAGCGCGGCGCTACTGGGTGCCGCGTTGTCGACAACAATGTCGCTGAAGCCGAAGAAGACCGTGCCCTTGAGGACGCCAATTGCGCTGCCGTTGATGGTTTGCCCCCCGAAGCTGATGTTCGCCTGGGCGATGACAGCCCCATCTGCGAAGGTGGGTACCTCGGTGACGTTGAGCCCCGAACTAGTCACCTGCTGCAGCTGCGACTGAAGGTCGGCCACGAACTGTGCCTTATACGCCGGCGCCGTGGCAACGTCTGGTGCCTGAGCGACCTCCACCGTGAACACGTTCGAGGACTGGTAACCGTAGATGCAAGTCTTTCCGCCGCCCGGGGTGGTACCTTCCATACCATCCCCGAATGAGGTACCGGCGAGCGATGACGCTTCCTGGCTGGTGACAACTTGGCAGGGGTCAAGGGACGTCGGCGCCGCAGTCTGCTGTGGCACACTTGTAGCCGCAGGCGCGCTCGTCGGCGCTGGGGTGGATGTCGGGGTGGGGGTCGAGGCACTGCACGCGGCAAGCAGCGCGGTGATGGCCAGCGCACAGATGCCGATTGTCGTTCGAATCATATCAATTCTCCCCTTAAGCCGTTGATGCGGTGTGGAACTGGCTGCAGGGCTCACGCCAGTTAATGTTGGCTGAGTTTTTTTCGTTCATCATCTCTAAATACTTCTTACAATGGGTTCACATCACTGCATAACCGCCGCGTTTCTTTTCTCCTTCCGAGCTCAAGCCTCCCTGTTCGCCCCCTTCCCTCTCCATAGGGCGCGGAGCCTCACCCAAGTTCAGAGTTCGGGAAATGTCACGTGGTCAGGCTATCCGCCGCGTGCTCGGGCTGTCTGGAAAGAAATTCCAGACAGCCCCTTTCTTCTCTCTTACGTCGGTCGGGAAGTTCTGGTCTTAATATTCCATCCCGCCGCCGGACGGCATGGGCGCGGGTTTTTCCTTTTCGGGCACATCCGTGATCAGGGCCTCGGTGGTCAGGATCATGGCGGCGATAGAGGCCGCATTCTCGAGGGCACCCCGCACGACCTTGAGCGGGTCAATGATGCCGGCCTTGAGCATGTCCCCATATTCACCGGTGATGACATTGAAGCCGATGTGCTTATTGGACTGCTCCTTGGCGATCCGGCGGATGTTCTCGATGATGACCGCTCCATCCTGACCGGCGTTGGCAGCCAGTTTCCGGATGGGGGCTTCGAGCGCCTTGCGAACAATGTTCACGCCGATGGCCTCATCTTCGCCGTCCATCTTGACCTTATCGAGGGCCGGGATGGCATTAATGTAGACGATCTCGCCGCCGGGTACGATGCCTTCCTCAATAGCGGCCCGCGTGGCTGAAAGGGCGTCCTCGACGCGGTGCTTCTTCTCTTTCAGCTCGGTCTCGGTCGCTGCGCCGACCCGGATGATCGCCACACCGCCGGACAATTTCGCCAGGCGCTCCTGGAGTTTCTCTTTGTCGTAGTCGCTGGTGGACTTTTCGATCTCGATGCGGATCTGCTCCACACGGCCTTTGATCTCGCTTGAACTGCCCTTCCCGCCGACGATGGTGGTATTGTCCTTGTCGGAGACGACCTTTTCTGCCTTGCCCAGGTCCTGGACCGTGACCGTCTCCAGCTTGCGGCCGGTCTCCTCAGAGATCAGCTGACCGCCGGTCAGGGTCGCAATGTCCTGCAGCATGGCCTTGCGGCGATCGCCGAAGCCCGGTGCCTTGACCGCCAGCACGTTCAACATGCCACGCAGTTTATTCAGGACGAGGGTGGCCAGCGCTTCGCCGTCGATATCCTCGGCGATGATGACCAGCTCGCGCTTGCCGATCTGAACGAGTTTCTCCAGGATCGGGACGATATCCGCCGCCGCCGAGATTTTCTTGTCGTAGATCAGGATGTAGGGCTCGGCGATCACCGACTCCATATGCTCAGCTTCGGTAATGAAGTAGGCCGAGATGTAGCCGCGGTCGAACTGCATCCCTTCCACATATTCGGTCTCGAACTGCAGGGACTTGGACTCTTCCACGGTGATGACGCCGTCCTTGCCGACCTTGTCCATGACGTCCGCGATCAGCTTGCCGATCTCGGGGTCCGCCGCGGAGTTGGTCGCCACCGAGGCGATCTCTTCCTTGGTGTCGATCTTCTGGGACATCTTGCGCAGTGCGGCGACCACCGTATCCGTGGCCTGTTCGATGCCGAGTTTCAAGCGCATGGGATTGGCGCCGGCGGCCAGGGTCTTCAAGCCTTCGGTCACGATGGCGTGCGCCAGGACGGTCGAGGTGGTGGTGCCGTCACCGGCGATGTCGTTGGTCTTGGTGGCGGCCTCTTTGAGAAGCTGCGCGCCCATATTGGCAAAGGGATCCTCGAGCTCGATCTCCTTGGCAACGGTCACCCCGTCGTGCGTGACGGTCGGAGAGCCAAACTTGCGGTCCAGGGCGACGTTGCGGCCCTTGGGCCCGAGGGTAGTGCCGACGGCGTTAGCTACGATGTCAATGCCGGCTTGCAGGCGACGACGGGCTTCCTCAGAAAAGAGTAGTTGTTTTGCTGCCATAATTCATTCCTCCAATTCGGGCTTATTTCTTGCTTCTGCTTTTGCTTTCAACAATGGCAAGAATGTCGCTCTCCCGCATGATGAGCAGTTTCTTGCCGTCCATCTTGATTTCCGAGCCGGAATATTTGGCGAACAAAACTTTGTCGCCGACGGCTACGTCCATCGGGATGCGTTTGCCCGCTTCGTCGCGGTCGCCCTGGCCGATCGCCAGGACCATCCCCTGCTGGGGTTTTTCCTTGGCCGTTTCGGGGAGCACGATGCCGCCCGCGGTGACCTCTTCCTGCTCGATCGGTTCGATCACGACACGACTGCCGAGGGGTTTGAGATTAAGTGCCATATTCGCCTCCTGGATTAGGATAGTTCAACAATTTAGCACTCAAACTCGTCGAGTGCTAAAGGCTATGATACAAGACTTCTTGACGAACGTCAAGAGGGAATCGGCGCCCATTAACAAAACTATGACATCCGCCCTTTCCCGGCCTAGGGCGTCCAGGTGGGATAGAAGAAGGGGGTCGGAGGAGTTCTCAAGGCGGGCGTAAACTTCGGCGTGGGTACCGGCGTGGGGGT
>JBEKFY010000073.1:0-13271 GCA_050013095.1 Anaerolineales bacterium
CTGGCCGAAGGGTGTTTCGGCAGCAGATGCTGTTTCAGAGGGGCGGCGATGAATTTCATCGTTGTGGATGCCAGCCTTTGGGTAGCACGGTTGGTTCCGCAAGATGCATTCCATACCAAGGTACGAACCTGGATGGACGTATCCCATGCCGAAGAGACGGAGTTTTTAGCGCCGGCTCTCCTGCTGGCAGAGGTAGCCGGGGCAATTGCCCGACGAACTGGCGAGGCAGATCTGGCTGGCCGGGCGGTGGAATATCTGGAAAATCTTCCCGGTTTGCGTCTGGTGGAGATGGACCGCCGTCTTCTGGACCAAGCTGCACACCTGGCTGCTGAACTTGGACTGCGCGGGGCTGATTCCACGTATGTAGCTGTAGCACGCCGCTTGAATATACCCCTTGCCACCTTGGACAGTGACCAGCGCGAGCGCGCTTCCCAACGCGTTGCCATCCAACCCTTAGAATAATATTTTGATTTACCGCCTCTATTGTTAGCTGATCCGTTGGGCTGATGTGAAGGCAAAGATTATGGACAAAACCCTATCCCCAATACACCCCGGTGAAGTGCTTCGAGAAGACTTTATGAAACCACTGGGTTTAAGCCAATATCGACTGGCACATGATATTGGTGTTACTCCTATTCGCATTAGCCAGATTGTCAACGGTCAACGTTCTATTACTGTAGATACCGCCATGAGACTGGCGCGCTATTTTGGTACGAGCGCGGCAGTTTGGCTTCGCCTGCAAGTTCAATATGACCTTGAAATTGCGGAAGGCGAACTGAGCGACCGCATTAAGAGGGAAGTAAAAATTTTGCAACAGCCTTCTGCGCGAGTCTAAGAGAAGAGGCTGTCTAGCGTTCTCACTGGTGGATGCATCATTACTCATCTGTGTCAGTCGAGGGTAAAAATTACAAAGGTAGGGATTTCAATGAGGTGATATAATTAGAACATCTGTACTTTCGGACCAAAAAGAAAAGTTTTATTCAGCCAATCACAGTTCTTCGGGTTCGTTTCTAGGTCAGGTCCGAGCGTAGAGTAAAAAAACGAGCAATTCGTGAAAAACGTGCGGGGACAGGATTGGGGCTCATAACCTGGAGGTCGCTGGTTCGAATTGAATCACCGCAATCCAATGCACTCAACAGTCCACAGGGACTGTTAGTATTAGCAATCCGTGTGGTTTGAAATGCATAATATTATATTCTCGATGTTGGTAACTATCTATAAATCGGGTAAAATAGGGTTTACTCGAGACCCTGAAGGTATTCGACACGCGGGGGACTCATCAAAAAACCCATATTTACGACGCCATATGCCTCCCATATATAGGGAGAATACAGGAATATTGCCGAAAAGTTCCATATCTGGGGCGGTGGCTGAATTGGCAGACACAGGGGAGTTAAAATCCCCCGGTGGTGACACCGTGTGGGTTCGACCCCCCACTCGCTCTACACCGATTGTCATCGATAGGTAATTTGGCTAATACTTCTTTATGCAACCTTCGAAGCTTACCCTTTAGCTGAATTACACTCATTCCGCCTAGTTGCGAGCAAACCGCAGGAGGCCTGCCTCCTTCGGTTACCGCTTCCCTGCTGACTTTACCAGAGGAGATACCATGAAAATACGTCTCGCCTTTTCGATGGTATTAATTGCAGGTTTCCTATCCGCCTGCAACCTGCCAATTTCTGTGAACACGGCTGTACCAAGTGTGATCTCCACATCCCACTCCAACCCCGCGACGCTGCCCACCGCCACCCTGCCGCCTGTTGCACCTACATCGATGCCAACGCCCGCCCCGAGCGATACACCTACCCCGGCTCCTACGGCGACCCTGGCCGCCCCCATGGTCACACCGATTGGCAATCAGGTCGCCTGCCGCTTCGGCCCCGGTACGAATTACGAGATCGATGGGGGCCTCAATGCGGGTGTCACCGTCCCGGTGCTCGGCAAGGATACCGGTGGCAGTTGGTGGCAGATCCAGGATCCAAGTAATTCTAATTACGATTGTTGGGTGGCCAGCAACGAGACGACCGTCACAGGCGACACCACGGATCTGCCAGTCGTTACGCCGCGCCAGACCATCGTGACAAGTGTTTCCGTCAATCAGCCAGCCACCGTCCATGTGGCTGGTTGCGTGGGCCCGAGCACGGCCATCAACTTTACGGGGTCCATCGAGGTTACCGGACCAACCACGGTCACTTTTCATTTCGAGACCCAGCAGGGAGGTGCCCTCAGCTCGCACACGGCCAGTTTCACCACCTTCGGACCTCATTCGGTCTCGGACAGCAGCTACAAACCACCGCTAACAGCCGGTACTTACTGGCTCAAGCTGGTCGTCACCAGTCCGAATAGTATGAATGCCCAATCCAGTTACACGATTGCCTGCCATTAACTCTTGTGCGACGAAACAGAGAAATCACCCTGGACTTTGGCTCTTTCTAGGGGTAGTTGAAAAGATGAAGCCTCTTGAGTAAAGTATGTTTACCAGGACATACAAAAACTCAGGAGGCTTCTGCAATGGAGAATAGCACAAGAGCGGGTGAAATACCAGAATTGATTCAGACCTTGGTGGGATTGCTGGAAGCAAACCGCGGGGTGTTTCAACAGGAGCGTCCCTATTGGCGGGCGGTGGGGCTGGTGTTGGGGGAACTGTTCAACTTTGGGCGGCAGACGGTGACGCAGGAACAGATGGCAATGGGGATGGTGGATACGGACTGGAGTGCGTGGTACCGGTTGTTCAGTCGTGAGCGTGATGCTGTGCTTCTATGTTTAAACATAAACCGTACTTATACAGTCATGCCCTCTTTGTAAAATTTTCATGCACCGGCGCCAAATGAAACGATAAACTCAATCCGCGTTCCCTGACCTGGTGCGCTGTCAATTTGAATTCGTCCATTATTTTTTGCAGCCCTTTCGCGCATTGATTGCAATCCCAGATGACCGGGATAATCGGTCTCTGGGTCGAAGCCGATGCCATTGTCGCATACCGCAAGCCGAATCTCACCATCGGTGCATTCCAGGATCAGCGTGGTCTGGGTGGCATGTGCATGTTTGATGATGTTGTGCGTGGCTTCCTGCGCCACCCGATAGAGATCCTCCTTGATTTTGAGCGGGACGGGCGGCTCAGAGCAAAAATGTGTCTGGACGTTGATCTGGTAGCGCGCTCGCAGGACAGCCGCTTGTCTTTGGAGGGCAACGACCAAGCCATCGGTTCGCAGCGATTCGGGGCGCAGTTCAAAGATCAGGGCACGCATTTCCACCTGACCACCCTCCGCCAAGCGCCCAATATATTCCAGCGCCTCCAGCGCCAGTGCCGGACTTTTCTCTAATGCCGCGCGGGCCGATTTGACGCCCAACCCGATGCTGTAGAGCACCTGCGAGACCGAATCGTGCAGTTCACGCGCCAAGCGCTGGCGCTCCTCCAGCACAGCCAGTTGCCCGGCCTGTTCGTACAAGCGGGCATTTTCGATCGCAACCGCAGCGTTCTGTGCAAAAGCCAGTGCCAGGTTGGCAATATCATCCTGATAAAAATGCGGTTCCCGGTGTACAAGTGTTAACACACCGATGACATGGTCTTTGACCACCAATGGCACACCCAGCCAGCAGTATTTGGCTTGATTTTCGCCCTGTTCGCATTCCGGCAGGATGAGCGGCTGGCGCGATGCCACGACTTCAATTGCATAAGGTTGTTTCAGCGGGGAAAAACCTGCGAGGTTACCCCGCCCGGCCTGAGTGAGCAGGGTGAGTTGCCCTGCCTCGTTGAGGCGGAGAATACTGGCTGCGTCAAAATCCAAAACATTTTTCATTTCATCCAGGATATTTACGAGAAGCGGCTCCAGCGCCAGCCTGGAAGCCACCCGCCGCGAAATTTGAAGCAGGGTGAATAACTCGCGGGTGCGCTCATCCACCCGCAATTCCAGTTCCTGTTGCGCGATGGCAATCTGATGGGTGCGATCCGCTACCGCCTGTGCCAGTTGCCCCTGACGGTTGACGGTTAGAAAGACAATCCCGGCCAGTAACACGACGATAAGCAGGCTGCCGGCTCGGAACCATGTCACCTGGGAAAGAATGGGCGCCACCCAATCACCTTTTGGCGCGCCCCCCAAATCCCAGCCGCCTTCGGGCAAATTAATTTTCTGGACAACCGGGTCGCGCTGCCAGACATCCGCTGAGCCAAAGAAAGTATGACCGGCATCGTCGCGCAGTCCCAACTCCAGTCCGCTGAGCGGCTCGTTAAAACCGGATTCCGCAAGGATGGTGGGCAAATCGAGCGAAACGGAAACCAACCCCCACAAATCTGATCCGCGGAAGACGGCTCGCCATGCGATTAAGCCGAATCCCCCCTGAGGCAATTCCCCTGGTTGGCTGAGGGTGATTTCGCGGGTATGGATTGCACGCTGAATATCAGCGCGTGTAGCCGGGCTTGGGTCGTTAATAACATCGTAGCCACTTAATGTGCGAGCATCATAGAGGGGGTAAACATAACGGGCGATCCCCTCGGGGGCGATCATCAGAGTTCGCAGTCCGGTAGAATTGAAGTACAAATCGGACGAGAAAACTTCAAACGGAAAGTCAAAATCGGTGCCTGGCCATTCGGTGCGGGTGAAGGCATACAAACCTTGCAACAGGGCAATTCGTTGATTGACGGCAAAGACAAGGCTCTTTGCACGGGCGGAGATTTGCGCGCTGGCATCGGCGCGCTCCTGCTGGACAAGGCTGGCCTGGTACCAATTCCCCAGACAGAGCCAGAGCGGAAGCAGGAGCAGCAGGGTGAGTGCTGCGCCGATACGCGCGCCTCCGTGTGGGGTTTTTGCATAGGACAAAATCCGTTTCATGTTTCCTGGTTTCCATCGAGTCTGACCAGCCCGGACTGGACAGCCATCAGTGCTGCTTGGGTGCGGCTGGCCACTCCCATTTTGCTCAGAACGCTGCCCACATGCGCCTTGACCGTTTTTTCGGCTATTTCCAGCGCTAAAGCGATTTCCTTGTTAGAGTGCCCTAGCGCAACCTGGCGCAGCACTTCCATTTCGCGTTCGGTTAGAGGCTGGAGTGGGGTGCGCTGTTCCTGGTCTGCCAGTAAGCGCACCGCCACCGATCTCGACAACTGCACCTGTCCGCCTGCAGCCGCATGAATAGCATGACAGAGTTCATCGGAGCCGGTATCCTTTAATAGATAACCAATTGCTCCGGCGCGGATGGCCTGGCGAATAACTGCGTCATCCAGCACGCTGGTCAAGGCAATCACTTCGGTATCTGGCAATGACCGGCGGATTGCAGCCGTTGCGGCCAGCCCGTCCATGCGCGGCATCAGGATGTCCATCAGGACAATATCAGGATGCAACTTTTCAGCCAAGGTAATGGCCTCTTTTCCGTCCGCTGCCTCGCCGACCACCTCTAACTCAGAATCCCATTGGAGGTACATGCGCAGACCTTCGCGCACAATGCCATGATCATCGGCAATTAAAACTCGAATGGGCATGGTTTCTCCCTCATCAATGCGAAGATTATAACATTCTGTATTTGCCTCCCAGGTAAGGCCAAAGTCCTAGACCGGGATAGACCTTTTTCCGTTTTGGAAAGAGCAACTTGCTCGTATACTAGAGTACGACATGCTAAATACAGGTCATTGAAAAAAACAAGGAGAATGTTCCCATGAAAAGGAAATTGTTCGTTTCCAGTCCCGCTGTACTGGTGCTGACGGTGCTGGTGTTGGCTGCTTGTTCCACTGCCCTCAGCAAGTTAACCGCTGAGCCGGCAACCGCCATCCTCGCGACGACCGTCCCGACTGTGGCTCCCACACCGGAGACTTTTTCTGACCCGTTCGCGTACTGCGCTGCCGTGGGGCAGATCGATTCACCGGATGCACGTTACACCGGTCCGCGAATGACCGATGCCCTCTTCAAGGATTATTTGAAAGCGGCCGGCCTGGATGTCAACACAGATTATCCCAACGCATTCAAACAAATGACGATCTGGCGCTGCATGAATAACAAGGTTTATGCCTGTAATTTCGGAGCCAATATCCCCTGCAACTCCAAGGCGGATACCGACAAGACACCCACGCAAGCCATGATCGATTATTGCAAGCAATTCCCTGACAGCACATTCATCCCGATGAGCGTGACAGGCCACTCGGTCATCTACAGTTGGCACTGCGATAAAGATACGCCTGAAATACTTGACCAGATTGACACGGTCGATGCAGCCGGATACCAGTCCAGTTTTTGGCAATTGGTGGAACCAGTTCCTTGAACCATGGAGGCTGTCACCCTTCGGGGACAGCCCATCATTCGCTTTTCCCACAACTCTAATATCCTACTAATGGATCAAACAAACTTCATCATGAAGTCAATGATCCTTGAAAAATATTAAATGGAGAGAGAAATGAACCGCCTCGGAATATTCATCTTGAGCCTAACGTTGCTCTTGACTATTACAGCCTGCTCGCCACAAACGATAAGTACCATGCTCCCGACTGAAACGCAACCGGCGAACCTTGCCCCAAGCGAAACACTCGCCCCATCCAGCATGCCCGTTTCAACTAATACTCCCAGCCCAGCGGTTACTAGCACACCTGTAGGCGGCGGAGCCGGGCAGATCGTTTTTTATTCCAATCGCGATGGTGGCTACAACAACATTTTTATTTTGGAGATCGGCAGCCATGATGTAATCCCCCTCACACAAGGGCAGACCAATTCTTTTTCCGGGCCGTTCTCGCCTGATGGTACCCGCCTCCTTTTCACCGGCTTCGGCCTCACCCACAGTTACGTCGGCGTGATGAACGCGGATGGCAGCGATCCTGTGAATCTTACGAACCAGCCTGATTCGGACGACGCCTTCCCTGCCTGGTCATCGGATGGCAGCCAAATTGCCTTCACTTCACGCCGCGATGGCAACAATGAGATCTACATTATGGACCCAAAAGGCGATCACCTCAAACGCCTGACTAGCAATCCTGCTGACGATTTTGCTCCATCCTGGTCGCCGGATGGCAAACAGATCGCATTTCTCTCCGACCGGGAGAATGCAACCGGTATCTATTCGATCTATATCATGAACGCCGATGGTTCAGGAGTGAAACGGCTGACCAACGACAAAGGGAACGACTACACACCCTCCTGGTCACCGGATGGAAACCAGATCGCCTTCCGTTCGGTTCAACATGGGCAGTCTGATATTTATCGCGTACAAATTGATGGAAGCGGCATGGTCAACCTGACCAATAACCCAGCCGAGGATTGGTCGCCAGCCTGGTCGCCCGATGGCAACCTGATCGCGTTCCAGTCAAACCGGGATGGAAATTGGGAAATCTATCTCATGAAAGCAGATGGCACCGAATCGATTAATCTGACGAATAACCCAGCTGACGATCAACTGCCCTATTGGAAACCATGATTTGTTGTGAAAGTCCTTTCATCCTGGGTACTTTTCGCAAAGTGAGGGGTGGTGAAAAAGTGATCTTCGAATCAGAATGATCGGGTGCGCTTTTCGTCCTTGATCCCAAAACTGAATTTGTGTGTTATGAAAAAGTGCCGCCAGGCGGCCCCGACCGCTGTTTGGGTATCGGTTCGTACAATATGTATTGTGTGAAGTAAGATTTGTTAGTTAGAGATTGATGCCTGAGCTAAGACTGAACAACAGATTTAGAACTTGCGTTCTGAGTGTTTTGGAGGTAAAATCCGGTTGCTGATTTACCCATTTGATATCGCCGGGCCCTAATGGATAAAAAACCGCCGGGTCAGGCAGAATCAGCAGCCCGTTGATCGGAAGTGTGCGGTGGGAGGCAGACTCTCATAACCTGGAGGTCGCTGGTTCGAGTCCAGCCCCCGCAACTTAAAAGCGCCTTTTCAGGGCGCTTTTTGATTAAATATCTTGCGGATTTAGGACTGGGACTCATAACCCCTGGGTCGTTGGTTCGAGTCCAGCCCCCGCAACTTTTTTACAACCGATATAAAGTGAACCAGGATGGAATATTTGCACCCTACAGGTCCTCCAAGAGCAGGATGATGAATGGCAGATTGCCAGGCGCTACTTCAGTCTGGAGTCGATGCGCAAGCTGTACCACCCCCAGCCGTTGATCACGGCCGAGGCAGTACCCTTTACCATCGCTCCAGTTCACTGAATTCATGACATCCTTCATGAGCACATGGTGAATTTACACCATTGACTGAGACACTAACGTCGGGAGCTTCGCGAGGCCACGTCAGCGTGGCCTCTACACGCCTTCCCATTATTCCTCCTCCCCTTGTTGTAGAATAGGATTTATCTTATAGTATGGGAACATTCGGAAACTCATAGCCGTATCTGCCGGGGAATTTATCCTCCCTAGTAAAGTATGCAAAGTAAGTTACGGAATGCTTTCATCCAGATGATACCGTGATTGGAAAAATGCTGTTATGATTGGCTACACCCGCACTACCCGAGAATGCTCAACAAGTCAAATCCACCCCAGCCTGTACCAGGCCATCCGGGAATATTTTCAAACGTATCAGTTGGGGGATTTGGATACAGAAACGCTCATATGTTGTGAAACCATCTCCGAGAAACGAAACCCTGGCAAGCTTGCCTCTTTTCTGGATGGTGACCCCGATTCGATCACCCATCTCGCCATTCTTCTTACTGCTGAACGGCTTATTTGGGCACGCATCGGAGATCGTTCGGGCACAATCGTAACCGGGGCCAAACTCAAGGTGATTCAAGTCAAAGCATTTGTAGCCAGACGTACAAAAGACATGGAGTTGACAGTATCCGGGTTTATTGCTGATTCCAAGGAGTATGTGCACGGAAACCTGGAGATGGGTCCGGATGCGGCCGCGCAAAAATTATGTGAAGTGGTCGAGAAGGCTGTACTCAAAGCAAATCCGCCTGCTAAAAGAAAATTTTTTGGGTGGATGGGAAACTGACCATTTCACGCCTGCAGAGCGATCTGGCGCGTTGGTGGTTGTTGCCTTCTTTGCCGCTGCGCGCCGTTGACCTGCTGAAAACAGAACTTGGATTATCTTGGGGGTTCGGTGTCCTATTGGGTTGGCTTGCTTTGGTGTTATGCGGAAAGGGTTTTCTCCTTTGCCTGGTCGCAGGTGCCCTGTTGCCTTTTCTGGCCGCCAATTCCACACTAGCAAGCGCTCAGGATATTCTCAACCATTCAGAAGCCAGGGTTCTCATGTCTCCTAGTATCGCCGAAGAGAATGTCCCCCGGCAGGATATCGATGGCGTGATTCGGGCTTTGATTTCGATATTCATCCCTCTGGTAATGTTTTCCTGGTATTTTGTCCAACCCAACCAATCAATAATAGGACTCGCAGCTCTACCAATTGCTCTTTTCATTACCTTCCTGAATGCGGGCGCTGTGCTATCGGCCTATCGGTGGATTAGATAGTAACTCGATCAGATAATTAAACCCGATTTGGGGTCTAAAAGCCAGAATTAGAACTTGTGTTCCGGGTGTTTCAGTGATAATATTTGGTTGCTGATTACTCCTTTTTATCTCGCCGGGCCCTAAATAATCAAAAACCGCCGGGCCAGGCAGAATCAGCAGCCCGTAGATCGTAAGTGTGCGGTGGGAGGCAGACTCTTATAACCTAAAGTCGCGAGGTTCTTTAAAAAAGTGCTTCGCGACGAATCCGATCCTAACAATTTAAAACCCACTAAATACTGTCTTGCTAATGAAAATCTGCATTCCCCGTGGTTTATCCTTCATAAAGAGTTGACAAGGTGGGAAACTCATTGGATGAGATCAGTCATCACAGCAATGTACGCGAGCCTGGCAAGTGAAAAAGGTGGCTTATGCGATTCTGGTGCTGATCCAAAAGCAATTTATCGATTGATAATCCTTTGGTGATGGAATATTATCTTACTAGTAAGATGAAATGTGAGATGATGAGTACTTTAGCCACAACAAGAATGTCATCCAAAGGACAAATTGTTATTCCCGAAGCTGTTCGGAAAAAGCCGATCCTGCAAGCTGGGGCGCAATTCGTGGTTATAGGTGAAGATGACGTGATCATTTTAAAAGCCATTGCAACGCCCGGCCTGGACGCATTCGATGCGCTCATCCAACAGGCGCGCCAGCAAGCCTTAACAGCTGGGTTGAAGCGTACTGATATCAAAAAGGCGACTAAAAGGGCGCGGGGACGGGCGTGAAGGTTGTTCCGAATACCAATGTATTTTTCTCGGGAGTCTTTTTCAGTGGTCCTCCAAATCGAATATTGCAAGCCTGGAGGAATGAACAAATTGAATTAACCATTTCTCCTGATATATTGGCAGAACACCGCCGAGTGGGGGAAATCTTGGCCGTGGACCACACCCGATTGGACTTGATCTAAACAATAGCATTGTTCCCCCGAGAGTAGAAATACTTCTTGGTCAATTCCGTGGCCAGGATGTAGAGCACCGTCAGCCCGAGCATTGCCAGCAGAAGTGGTAAGGGCAGGGGGATAAAACCAAACACCGAGAGGAACGGCAGGTACGGTATAACGAGGGCAATTCCAATGAAGGTCAATGAGCTCACCAGCAGCAGTGTGCCCGGGCGGCTGCGGAAAAAGAGATGGCGAGTTCGTATCACCAGGGTGATGACCAACTCCGTTATCAGGGACTCAAAGAACCAGCCGGTGCGGAACTCTTCCGGTGAAGCGCGGAACAGAAACAGCAAAGTCCCAAAGGTCAGGACGTCAAAGATCGAACTCACTAGACCGAAGACCACCATGTAGTCGCGGATGAACTTGGTATTCCAGCGGCGCGGCTTCTTCAGGATTTCCGGATCCACATTGTCGCCGGCGATGGTAGTGAGGGGAATGTCGGAAAGGAAATTTTCGAGGAGAATTTGCGGAGCGAGCATGGGCAGAAATGACAGGAACATTGAGGCCCCGGCCATGCTAAACATGTTGCCGAAGTTGCCGCTAATCGCTGTTAGGATGTACTTGATTGTGTTGGCGAACGTCACGCGGCCTTCATCAATGCCCTGCCGCAAGATGCCCAAATCTTTCTTAAGCAGCACAAAGTCGGCAGCCTCTTTGGCCACATCCACTGCCGTGTCCACGGAGATGCCTACATCCGCGGCGTGCAGGGCCGGTGCGTCATTGATGCCATCGCCCATATAGCCAACCACGTGCTTGGTTTTTTGCAGCGCGAGAATGATGCGCTCCTTCTGATTGGGATCCACTTCCGCGAAGAGCGTGGTGACTTCAGCAAGGTGCCAGAGAGCCTCGTCACGCAGGTCGTTCAGCTGACTCCCGGTCAACACGCCTTGGAGTGGCAGGTTCACCGCTTCTGCGACGTGGCGGGCCACTTTCTCGTTATCGCCGGTGATGATCTTGAGCTGCACCCCGCGGTTTGCCAGATCGACAATGACTTGCTGAACATCGGCCTTCGGCGGATCGAAGAACAGCAGGAAGCCAGCGAAAATGAGCCCGTTTTCATCGGTTTGTGAATAAGATTGTGGCTGCCCATCTACTGTCTTCGTCGCCAGGCCGAGTACGCGGAAGCCTTTTTCGCTCCATTCGCTATACCGCTTTTTAATATCAGCCAGTGTTGTAGCATCCAACAGATGAACTTCATTCCCCGATTGAATGCTGGTACAGATGCTCAGAATATTGTCCAGCGCGCCCTTCGTGATGAGGGTCCTCACACCCTGGGCATTGGCAGTGACCACACTCAGACGCTTACGTACGAAGTCGTAGGGGATTTCGTCAACTTTTTTCTCGGCGCCGATGTCTAGCCCAACCTTTTGTGCAGCGGCTTGTATCGCTTCATCCAGCGGGTTATTCAGCCCGGTCTGATAGTGTGCATTGAGATAAGCGTATCTCTGAACAGCCTCGGATGGCTGCCCTTGCGTATCGAAAGCGCCGTCGAGGCGAACAACACCTTCGGTAAGTGTACCGGTCTTGTCAGTGCACAGCACGTCCATGCTTCCGAAGTTCTCGATGGAGTTCATGCGGCGCACGATCACGCCGCGCTTGGCCATTTGTTGTGCGCCGTGGGAGAGGGTGATACTGATAATTGCGGGCAAGAGCTCGGGCGTGAGGCCTACCGCCAGTGCCAGCGCAAAAAGGAGGGAGTCCAACAACGGCTTGGCGAGAAAGAGGTTGACGGCCAAAACAATGGCCACCATCACCAACATAACCTGCGTGAGCAGGTTTCCGAAGTGACGGATGCCGCGTTCAAACTCGGTCTCCGGCGGGCGTAATTTCAACCGTTCAGCCACCTGGCCGAACGCGGTGGCCATTCCCGTCTGCATAATCAGCACTTGCGCAGTTCCGCTGCCGACGCTGGTACCCATGAAGACGCAGTTGGTCCGCTGTGACAAGCTGGAATTTGCCGAAACAGTTCCCGGCTTTTTCTCGACCGGGAAGGTTTCTCCGGTAAGCACTGCCTGGTTTACAAAGAAGTCATTTGCTTCCAGCACGAACCCATCGGCCGGGATCAGACTGCCGGCGGAGAGCACCACAACATCGCCTGGGACTACTTGTTCGGAGGGAAGCGTCTGTGTTTGGCCACCGCGCAGCATGGTGGATTTGACCGTGACTTGTGAGCGTAATTTCTCGACGGCGTTGCCGGCGGTATATTCCTGCACGAAGCCGAGGATGGAGCTGCCAAGCACGATTGCAAGCACAATGCTGGCATCCACCCATTCCCCCACGACGCCGGAGACAATTGCGGCAAAAATGAGAATGAGAACGAGCGGGCTTTTGAATTGTCTCAGCAATAGGCGCAACGCAGTCGCCTGCTGCTGAGCCCTGATTGTGTTTAGCCCGTATTGTTTTAGACGTTGCTCAGCATCTGCAGGTTGGAGACCGTTCTTGGAAGCGTGTAGTGCAGTCAGAAGTTGTTCAGGCGCGAAGCTCCAATAAGCCGCTGGTGCTACCTGGACGGCCGGTTGTCCTGCTTTGGGTCGTGTGGTGGATGAAGGATTAGGGAGAGATTGCATTCAATATCTCCAATTTAAAATCATTATATCGCTCATTTATCGGGGATTTCAAGAAAACTTTTGACCAACCCATCCCAATTGAGGGATTTCAATACTCCGCAGCCGACATATCTGGCCGGGGGATATTTGCTACCTGATGCCCCATTCGCAGGGAGAGTAATTGGGGAATTGTGACAATGCTTAAAAATGACTTGCTGTAGGGTTACAGCCTTTTTTTTCTTAGAAAAGCTCCGAATAAAGTCCTCCCCATACTAGGTGCGGTCGCGTAGAAAAATCCCTCCGCATGTGAGGACGCAAATCGAGAGTAGAAACTATTGGAAATGTGCTACCAGACTCATAAACGCTTGGTTAAAGG
>JBEKFY010000074.1:0-11836 GCA_050013095.1 Anaerolineales bacterium
TAATAAGTCAGTTATGGTTATACTTGTCATCGGGAATGTCCTTTCGGATTTTGAGGTGGCACTCTAATCCTCGAGGACGTTCCCAATTTTGTCAATAAGTTGATTTCACATCAGACGTTATTTATAAACGAAGCAACCTAACAACTCGATGCAGTGGACAGCAGCTTCCCCGTTCGGGAACCGGCGCGGTTTGCTGGAGCTGGCGTTATAGTTAATGAATTGTACTGTCAGAGGCGGATGGTTGATGAATTTTGAAAGGACGGGCTTTATTGTACTTTAACAACACTCAAGCGAATTACATAAAGGGGGAGATTCAAGCTCATTCTAATTCATTGTCGCAAGTCCAGTGAGGAAAAGGCTTATTTAAAACTTTTTTCATGGACATCGTCCGATTAAAGTTGAATTCGCTAACAGCATCATTAAGAACACCATAGTAAATTTCCGTTTTGTTTTCGTTTTCATATTGAAAAACCGATAATTTCGTTATATAGTATAGCTTAGACAGGCGATTGCACTGGCCAGAGGGAGGTGAATCCAATCAAAATGTCCTATCCGCCAGTTGATAAATTAGATTATACGTTTATCTCGAAGCACAGGTATGGAAAATCTAAACATCGGGAACGGACTATCGACCCGCCAATAACAGGAGGAGCTATTGAACATTTAGAAAAATTTGCATCCATTCACATTGAGCTTCGACTTCTGAACGGGGAGCGAGGTCGAAGGCTTGTTGAGCAACCCCGACAACTCATTAAAGGAGTTAAATATGAATAAGGTTGAGTTCGTAGCCATGGATCCGCTCGCAAGTATCTTTCCAGCAAATATATATGCGACCATCATCGTCAATATGTTGCATCCCCACGAACCCAGTGTTGCGGCGATTCAGAAAGTGGCAAGTAAAATGACGAAAGAGGAAAAGAGCGCCGCTGTCGAGCGAGCCCAAATGATGATGGCCTATGCCAAAGTTGTCGTAGAAGCGCTTAGCACACCTGGATAAACCAATCAAAAAACCATCCACGCAAGTTCGGGACAGCACAGCACTCGAAGCCGCCCACCGATGAATTGCACTGTCAAGGTCTGTGGCACGATTGGTTGCGGATGGGCTTTTGAGGGCAAATAGTAGCTGGTCCGCCTCCCCGCTGTCGTACGGGCAGTGGGAAAGTGGGTGGCATTCAATACCAAGAAAGTCAACACCCTCAAGAGTGTCTTGACTTTCAAAGAAGAGCCTTCGCAAAAGCAGACCATTCTTTATCTAGTCAATTTTTGCGCTTTTGGGACATTTGTCAAATATAATCGGCGCAAAGCTGGAAACGCCGATCTAGTTGCGCGGGTGAGGTGAGACTTAACCCGCGCGTTTTGTTCTTTATGTGTCTGGTAAGGCATGTGAAAGACAAGCGAGATGAACCTGCCTCTTTAATGGGATGAATTCGTCTCAATCCTGATTTCGCAGCGTTAAAATATGTTTCATTCAGTATATAGTGTATTACCCTGCTACTCAACATGCAACGAGGATATTGACAGAACACCAATACCTCTAACATGGGGCGTTATATATAGAGAGTAAAGTCGTTTAGGGGAATCAAATTTTCAAAATAAATGAGACGCTTTGAGTCTGGCGATCCACCGTGATGAATTTATTACCGATAAGCAACGTGCCCCCGCAGGGGTACACGCCGAAGGTTTGAATCCGATCCTAAACCTCCCCTCTAGCGGTTAAAAATCTACGCTTTCCAGCACGGCCGCGGCGGTTTCGTAGCAGGATGTTTCGATGACGAGGAGGCAGGGTGGGCTTTAAGCCGGTCATTCGGGCGACCATTGTGTTATACGCCCGATGTCAACATTCGGGCAGAGAGTACACTTGACTACAACCATTAACCAAAGCTACTTTGATGAGCCACGCATTTGATCGAGAGCGGGTAGGCGGATTTTCAGTGGGGGGAGAAAAATCGCCAAGACGAGCAGTGTCAATAAAATAATGAGAAGTATCACAAATGGAATTTGGTGAAATGCATCTGTCAGGGTACTCAAGAATGCCCGGTCGCGTTCAAAAGTGAAGGGAATGTTCATTCCGGCCATTAACACGGGATGCCCATCCGAGTCGAGGAAGATTTTGCTAATCAGGTTATTTCCCCAATGAGCTTGTAAGATTGGTCTGATCATGGAATCAATTTCCGGCGGATAAAAGATGATCGTTTTTTGACCGTTCTCTATGATTTCATTATTCTGCATGAATTCACTTATTTGGAGGGCTTTAAATTGAATGTCTTTTCGGAATTCGAACATCACATAAGGGACAAAGTCTGGCCGAATTGGGACCTCATAAACATAGAGAAAGGATTCTCCTTGAGAACCCAACCCCGCCCAGGACATGATGTCTTCGGGTCTTTGATGAAAATTATAAGGACCTGTGACAAAATAATCATACCAGCCTCCCCCTATTACCGGAGCCAGGAGAATTACAAGGATTACATTTTTGTGTTTTTTAAACCAGCTGAAGATGGAAGTGATCGTTTCTGTGATTGCATCCAAGCCGAATCCCGTTAACAAGGCCAATGCAGGGATGATGGGAACCATATGGTCCTCGCGTGGCGGGAATGTATTTAAAGCGCTCAAGGTAATAGCGATTGTAAAAAACCAGAGAATGACCAGTTGAAAGCGCGACTGTTTTGCATTTTTTAGCGACACGATGATGCCAATGATGTAGAAAACAGCGCCGAATGTTCCAGCCAGGGGACAGGCTAAATAGTGCTCTCCCCAAAGCATCCCCGATTTTTGATACGGTAATAAAGTCTGTACCAATCCCCTTAGAAACAAAACCAGATATATTTTTGGATTAAAGAAAAGTTCGGTTTCACCCAGTTTGAAAATGGGTGCATATTTGACCAACTCGGTATTAGGATAATAGGCTGACCCATAAGCCACGCTGTTGAAGAAACTTAAAAATATCCGATAGACCATCGATTGTGGATTTTGGTTGATGCCATAGATAATATAGGGAGCGGTGACAAGAGCGGCCCCTAAAACGAATAAGGATATGGCATAGGCTAATTTCCAAAATTTATATTTCTTCGTCAGCCACATGAGCACAATGAACAGGATGGCTATGAGGAAGGCGCTGCGGCCCGAAAAATAAGTATAAAAACCCAGTCCCGCAGCGCAACCGGCTAAATAGAGATATAAACTGCTAGTCTTACGCAAACCAGAAAACAGCAAATATAAAGTGAGTGTTACGAGAAATAGCGGCTGAATGTTGGTATAACCCAGGCGCGAATAAACCAGGAAATATGGAATTGCAAGAAGGACTACAGAAGAAATAATAGCAATCCTTCTATTAAATGCATCTCGCGCAAGCAGGTAGAGGGGGATAATTGACATAACCCCCGGCAGGACTGACCCAAACCGCCATCCCCATATATTCACTCCAAATATCCTCATAACCCAGCCTTGCCAGATAGAGCTCAATACAGGGAAAGTATCTACCCCTTGGGCGAAGACGGAGGGCTTGAAAACTCCATTTGCAATATCACGTGCTGTTGACCCAAAAATCCCCTCATCCTGCATAAGCTGGTCAGGCCAGCCTTGCAGGCGATATGTCACAACCAAAAAGCCGATAATCAGCAATCCAAGAAGCCAGATCAAGTCCTGGCGGTTCAAGCCAGGCGACAAATTGACAGCGCGTTGATAATCCCATCGTGCGATTACGACCGAGAAGATTAACAAACTGATGATCCATAACCAAGGCGCATAAGAAGGATATTCCAGCTTGCGCAATTGTATAAATAGAAGGCCGAGGAATAAGATGGGTGCGATTAGTACCCATAGCCAAGGAGACCGAATTATATTAATTTTTATCGGTTCATCATCGGCCATTGTTTTTTCCAGAGAATACAAGCGAAGATCGCGGAGAGCGACAGCCAGAAGACTCCCTCCAACAAGTAAGCATAAAAAACCGCCTAATACGCTATCAATGCTGGGCATGCCCAAATGTAAGATATTGTTAAGCCATATTCCAAGAGATGTTGACGGAGTGGATGATGTATTTGTTTGAGCAACCAAATACTGTCCGAAAATGACAAGCAACATACCAATTAAGGCAACAAACCAGTGGATATTTAATTGCCGATTGTTTGTGTTGTGTCTATTAGAAATCATAATAACCCCTCATAAAGAAAAATAGCACTTGCGAGCCAACACCAACGCCCATCATGATGACCCAGTCAATCTTGATAGCAGCGTCGTGGCAGTTGAGTGCTTCCATACCGGGCCTTCAGCGCGTTGGAAATAGTTACTATTTCCACTTTTTATCTCCAACACAAAATCATAAGGATACTCGGGTGAAGATGACCGGCCCCTGCCGAAAAGCATGATCCTCGGGTATGTTACATTCAGTATCCGTTTTGTTAGAATGCCAAGCGGCTGGCCGTTCGCAAGCCAATCCGATTCTAAAGGCTTACTGGCTTGCAGGTCGTATCGGTGATTTACATTTTTCTCCTAGAGAGAAGAAAAGCAGTTGGCTGTTTGCGGATTTCAGGAAACATTCCAATTTAAATCGTCAAACCACTGAGCAGTATGCATGGACCCATCGTTTACCCGCCAGGTATCGATCATTTAAATAATGTATAAAGCAGAACAACCAGCCAGGACACCGTTGCCACAATAGGAGTTCCCAACAAATAGTATCGAGAGGGCACCTTCCCCCAAACCGACGGCTTAAGCTCTGCACTTTGTATTTGAAATAATGCATTACCAGCACACCTCTCCCGCAAAACTTCCATCTCTGCTCGCCAATGGGTCTGTAAATAGACCGTATGACCCAGGGACAATATCCAAACGAAAGAAAAGAGAAATCCAACCAGGGCAATCCAGGATGATTGCCCCGTTAAGAAGAATGCCAAAACCAGAAGGGAATTCGTTGCCATCAGCATCTGCAGCTGATTGGTTTTATTCAAGTCTTCAGTCTTCCAGAGATCCAAAAGCAACTTGTACTTCTCAACCGCGATTTGTTCATCCCGCTCATGCGCGATCATTTTGCCTCCATCCTTCTGACAGATTGAGAAGGGGGTCATGATCCATTTGACACCCTGACAGCATAAACCGGCGTCCGCATATGCAAATATCGGTTCCAGATTCGGTTACCCAAACAGGGTGGCTCACCCAGTGGCTTTGCGCACGAGCTGGATCGAGGGCAACCGAAGGAAGTGCAAGAGGCGCAGGAGCCCAGGTGGCAGCTACTCCATATCAAGGCGCTCAAAGGTCAATTCCAGGCTTTCGATCAGCGGTGCCATGCCCATCGCATTCAGGGGCGAGAATTGGTAGTTCACCGGACAAGCCCGCGTAAAAACCCATGTCAGCACCGTCTCCGTACGATCTTCATTTTGAAGCATGACTTTAATCGACCGCTGGACAGGCTGGCCATCGCGAGCAGTCTTCCACCAGTCATACCAGCTCAATGAACCAATGGGAGCGCGCCGCAAGATCAGATTCCCATACTTGGTGACAGTCTGCAGCGGCTGAGGTGCATTCTCTTTTTCGTTACCAGTGCGATACTCGGTTACCTGCAGGCGCGCTTCGGGAAAAATGACTTCAGCCAGGCCGGCTTCTGGGCCATCGACCTGTCCTGTGCCCAAGTCCACGAGGAAATTCATGCCGGGATAGGGTTTAGCTCTCTGAACAGCCATCTGGTTATCCTCCTTGTCAATCGATTGAATCTGTCCACTCTGCTAGATTACGATGTATCCAGCTGCCAAATGGCGGCTGGACAGCTGATGAGCTTCTGCGGGCTGATTATTTAATACATTAGAGACATTAGGCCATGAACCATTAGAAGTATAGAGCTTATCCCATTCCAATTCAATACCCTTCTTTAATTATTTTTGCACCCCATCTCCCCAAACAGTCTTTTGTTTGTATCGCCAGGTGAATTCCCTTTTCGATTACAAAGTGCTTGCGGATGTAACTTTGGTCGGCACAGGGATCAAAAACTCTCCTCGATCGGATGGATGTCCAGATACCTGCGCCAGGGGATAGGTTTCCCATGGAGGAGTGTCCCAGGGAAATTTGAACCGCTGGTTAAGATCGGAACGCTAAATCCTACAATTTGCAGAAGCAGCCCTAAGCTGTAGAAAGATCAATCCCATACGGCATCAATGAAATTGTGCCCGATGGGGAAGTACGCCTCCAGGGGCGCCATGACAAACAGACACTCATTTTATGGGGGAATAGATACCCAATCCGCGCAGTTTTATATCCATGATCGATTTTAGACATATATCGGGCAAGTGCGGACGAGTAAAACATGTGATGACGCTTTATCAGGTCAATGCATTGCTCGCACAGCCATCAGATTTAACAGTAAAATCGGCACAAATCTCGTGGGTGGGTCAGCCCCGACCCCGCGCAGATTGCTTATTGACAATCTTAATAGAGAATCTATGCTGAAATAAAATGAGGAGGAACGGATGAAAGTCTGTGGCTCCCAGGATGGTTTAACAGTCCGTGTGATCGCCGGCACCTATAGCATCTTGATCGGGATCGACCTACAGGAGGCTAAACGAGTCGGCTGTCTGGGGTTTTCGATCCAACGCGTCGACCTGGGTCCTCAAGGAGCACCTCTCCCCACCGGACAGCAGGAGAGCCGCTGGCTGCCCAACATGCTGCGCTTTCCTCAGGATACGGTGGATGCCGACGAAACGCCCAGCACTAGCGACCGCTCCCCCATCCAAAATTTCCGCTGGGGCGACTGGACCGGGCACCCGGGTTTGACCTACCGCTACACCATAACGGCCCAATATGGCCAGTGGAATCAACTGGTTCCTGGCCCAAGCGTATCAGTGGAAGTGACCACCGAGGATCCCGCTAACCCGGACACGGCCGTCTTTTTTAATCGCGGTGCGGCAGCCAGCAATGCCTACAACCTAAAATTCGGCAATAACGATCCCAGCCAACTCCCTGATGGCCAGCAGCAAAAAGCTTACGCCTGGTTATCACGCGGCCTCGAGGAGGCCATCCTGGCGTTCCTGTCCCAGGCCAAAGACAACAGCTACGGCCTGCATGCCGCCATCTACGAATTTCAGAAGCCGAACCTGTTGCAGGGACTCAAGGATGCCATGGGCCGCGGGGTGGACGTCCGTGTGGTCTACCACTACCGGCATATGAACGCCAAGGACACCACCTGGATCGATAACGCTGCAGCGGCGCATACCGCTGGCCTGGATCAAGTCTGCGTGCAGCGGACAGCCGACCCCCAGGGTGCTATCAGCCACAATAAATTTGTCGTCCTAACCAAGGACAATGTTCCACAAGCAGTTTGGACCGGTTCGACCAACTGGACCGACGGCGCCATTTACGGGCAGCTTAACCTCGGGCATGGCATCTACGATCCCGCCGTCGCCCAAATCTACGAGAACTACTTCCAACTCCTGCATGCGGATACGGATTACAGCCCGATCAAAGACGCCCTAGGAAAGCTCACGCTGGTTCCGGTGGTCCTCCCGGCTGCTCCCTGCATCGTGCCGATCCTGTCGCCCCAATCGAACAAAGACATGCTGGACTTGTACGCCTCTATCTGCAACCAGGCGGACAGCTTGATGGTGTGTGCACCCTTCGAGCTAGCTCCCGAGATCCGGACCAGTTTGGAAATGGCCTCGGGTGGTCGACTGCGTTTCCTGCTCGTTGATAAGACCGGAAGTCTGGGCTCGGCCCAGGAGTTAAACGTCATTTCCAGCGATACCGGAAACGAAGTCAGCGTAGCCACTACCCTGAGCAGTCCCCTGCACGATTTTCAGAACAAATTGCTCGAGGGCAAGGAATCCTACCACCACGCCGGAGTGCACATCCATTCCAAGATCATCGCATCCAACCCACTCGGCCCGGACCCGATCATCGTATTCGGCTCGGCCAACTTCTCTCATAATTCCACACTTAATAATGACTCGAACAGCCTGATTATTCGTGGTTATACTGCCGTGGCAGACATTTATGTCACCGAATTCATGCGCATGTTCGAACATTATTACTTCCGGGGCAAGCAGGCCCAGATGGCTGCCGCTAACCAGCAGCTCGGTTTGAAAGAGGACGATAGTTGGTCGGCTCCATTCTACGGGGCAGATAGCCCACGCGCCCTCGCTCGCCGCCTGTTTGCCGGCACGGATGCAGACGGTAACCCGATACCAGGTTATTGCTGACCTGGTCATTTGAATCTTCAAGCGCCCCATCGGTTCCAAGTCCATGGGGCATTTGCTTCCCGTGAGCATTTGATTTAGGGTTGCCACTGTGAGGATTCGATGTTTTAGAAAGATCGCTGCCATACGATCTCGATGAATTTGTACCCGAAGGGGATGTACCCCTCGAGGGGCGCACCGCCGTTCAGGGATCAAAGGTGGCTAATTTCCCCGGGGTGACAACACGCCTCACCTCGCACTACATCCTATTATCGAGACTCAAAATAAGAAAGCCCCCAATGAGGATTCACCCCCCACTCTTCAGGTTAAACTCATGCGACCGTGATTAATTTACCACCAGCAGCGTCATAAAGGCGCCCTGCCGAAGGTCTTCGATAGGGGGCGGAACTCAGATGGCGCCAGTATGATATTTGCTTTTCCTATTCAGCGATTTCGGCTGCGCGCTTTACGCAGATCGCCCACATCTGTACATAGTCGTGGGCGGAGCGAAACAGAGGGGCAAGATCTTCCGCAGTCAGCCCGCTGTTGCGTAGGTCCTGCAGGAAGTCGGGCAGCATGCCGTAATGGGCCATCCCGTCCAGGTTGATATCAAAATCCCGATGCAGTCCGGCTGTGGATCGCACCAGCGTGCGGTTATCCCCATACATCTGCTGCCACTTTTTCCATATGGCGTTTACTTTTGCCATAAGCTCCAGGGTGTGGTCGTCATGATACGGCCCCCCGTCCGGGATTCCCTTCCTTGCGAAATAGGCCGCCCTTTTTTCCTCCGGCCAATTTGCAAGTTCGTTGTCATCCACCGATCTTCCCTCGTCGGCAGCCCAAAATCCCTCGGTCACGTGGTCGACCCAGGGCTGCTCGTGGTGCGCCTCGACCGCCATTAAAAACTCATGCAAGTTGGGCTCCGGGAAATCGCTGGGGAGATGCGGCTGAATCGCCGGGTTGAAACCGGCCTTATATTGGGCAATGGCCTGCCAGACATTGCACTCTTCCTCATCATAACCGCCGGGCCCACTCGAGTCGAACCGGTACCAGCGGTGATCGCGCAGCGGTGTGTCATAGGCAACCCCATTGACCTGGCGGTCAATTTCTGCGCGTCGTTCGGCCTCGCGGCGGGCATCGTGATGAGCTCCGTACGCAGCGAAGGTCCCGAAGCGCGGCCCGGGCAGGGCAGCCGCCCCATTGATGTCCGTACCGATCGCGACGCCACGCCCGTTCATTTTGTTTACCGCGTAAAGGAATGCTTGAGCCCAGGAGGTGCTGGATCCGGCACACGGCTGGGATATTTTGGCTGCCAGGTCGGGCAGGCAGCGGCGCAGTCCCGCAATATCCCCCTGGTTGATAATCGGCGCCACGACTCCGCCCAGGCGGCTGATGCGCTCGATCTGGTCCCCGCGCTTGCCAGCCTCGTGGGCCACCTTGTGGACATCGCTCGTACCGTAGTTTTCCTGCTTTACAGGATCAAATTCGACCTCGGCACTGAAAAGGAGGTCACGGAACCAGGTATGGGAACAGATCACGGGGTAATGGTGCGCTTCAGCCAGAGCTAGCGCAGCATCCGTGGATTTTTCCGACATGTGATCGACATCGATGATCATCCCCCGGGCCATTAGCGCCTCGAGCAGGATGGTTCCGTATCGGTTGAGGCCGCGTGTGTTGGCGTGGCCTCCATGGATGCGGGGCGCCTCAACCGCCTCGAACAGGTCGCGAATGCCGGGAATTTGGTCAATGAGCGTGCCGCGGTGCATCGCACGTAGACGACGTCCGGAGATTGCCACTGTGCGTTCGAAATCGTCGACTGCGTCTTCGCTATCTTCATCCAACCGGTAACGCACCCCGGTTTCCCAGCGGTCCTCCACAGACCAGCGCTCGCCGGTGACGAATAAATTCACTGTTTCCAAAAACCGCAGGTATATCGCCGTACCGCCGAAGGCGTTGTTGGTCAGGTGGATGGGCGTAACTTGGCGCACCCCAAGCCCATACAACCAATCCAATTCCCGGTCAATCAATCGCCGGGCCTGGTCGATGTCACCATGACTCAATTTATCCAAATCGTCAAAATTGCGCCAGTTGCCCAGCGAGTCCACTTCAACACCCAGGACGACCGCCAGACGGTTATCGGCAATTAATTTGCGAGCCTCTTCCGGCGAATAGGCAATCTGCAGCCAGCCCTTCCCCGGGCCGCCGCTTTGTGCCTCGACGAACCCAGCCATCTCTTTCATGGCTGCTATTTGCACCTCAATGACACTCTTGTCATCGTGAGGCAGGTCCGGGCTGGATTTGACTGCCAGCAATTCGTTATTGACCGCCAGGCAGGTGACCAGGCGCAATCCACCCTGGTAAGCGCGATACAGCCAATCGATATATGCCTGTTGGTGAACCAGGGTGGTAAAGCGCGGCCAGATAATAAACTCCGGCCAGCCACCGCCTGCCGGGTGTCCGAATTCGGGGTTGACGTTCAACAAACCCCCGTGGATCGGCTCGCATGAACTGAGGGCAAATTCCATGCCTTCTGGACCCGGGTGCTCAGGATCATAGGGTCTGCCCCAGAATGCCCTGCCGCCAAAGGCTAGATGGGCCATCAAATGGGCATGCAGGTCAGCAAATCCCCATAAAGCTGTGCCTGGATCAGCCTCCCAATAATCGCCCCCCAAAGGTACCCGGGGAGATGCTGCGGAAAGTGTATCGCCTGCGGCCATAGGTTTTCTCCTGGTGAACTGGCGCCATCTCCATAATATAGGCTCAGGGTAGCATCCCCTTTAAAGCCAGCTGCTGCCGGGATGGCGAGATTCCAAACTCATGGTAGCACATTGCTTGACCAAATGTCTAGGGATGTCACCTTGAGTACGCGGCAACCCCGCAGAGGACCCCCGAAAGGGGCAGGGGACTGGAGACGATGGTAGCCGGCACAAGAAAGTGGTGGGGAAAAGCCTGAGCCTGAACATGCCCTTTGGACTGGATTCACGGGGGCGCGGGCGAATGTCCCGACCTGTCATGGCGACATGGCCCCTTATCCTGATCCTAACAGAAAGGAGGGGCGAGTTGGTTTGCAGCCTAGTTCGCCTTTCTGGATGGGAGCTGTGGTACCATGAGGGGAGAGATTCTAACTTGGGATTTGGATTATTCCCAGCGATGGAAATAAATTTCCCTAATGTACAAATGTCCCTAAAAGGAATCGTGCTTTTTCCTCCAAGGGCCGGACAATTTACCACTTAAATAAGCAGCTGCCGCGAACCCCAGCAAGGTTGGCAACCAGAATGAGAACAGCCGGTATCCCTGGATAACCACCACGCTGATTGGATTCGGGATCTGGAGGCTGTCATAAAACGCCACCATACTCCCCTCGATCACCCCGATCCCACCCGGAAACAGAAAAGCCACTTTCCCCAAGATGAGTGGCAAGCCATATCCTGCAAATAAGATGCCAAGACCGACATTACGCCCGGCTGCGACAAACAGGAAATACAGCGTCAGCATATCAAAGCCGGTGTTAGCGATGGCACCGAGCATGGGGCGAAACCATTTGCCCTTGCGCAAGGAATTCCAGGCGAACACAAACTGTCCAACGAACCCAATGGTTTTTTGGGGCGTGAATGGTTTACGGCGCAGGGCAGCCCAACGACCGGCCAGCCAGACGGCAAGCCGGGTAGCCGTTTCTG
>JBEKFY010000075.1:0-11774 GCA_050013095.1 Anaerolineales bacterium
TACTGCCAGTGACACCGCACGTTTGAATGGGATGCTGGGGTTTGTAGTTAGTCCCAATACACAAGCATGCGTGGATGATATTCATGTCTGGGCATTAAAGAGCGAAGGCAGCTTCGGACCGTGACCCACTCCGGTTGAGTCCTGCGTCCTACACAAAGCACATACAATAAAAGCGTTGGACCGACTGACATGGCTTGGATCCACGTGCGCCTATACTTCTCGATCAGGAGGTTGTACTTGCCATCAGAGTCGCCTTTCCCCTTTTGGGTGCAATTCGGGTGCAATTGTGGTGCAGATGGGGTACTACGCTGTAGAAACAGTAGACACAGTAGATACAGTAGACAGATTCCCGCCTAAATGTGGGACTGTATAGACGCTGTACTACTGTGTAGACACAGTAGACTCCCAACCTTTTGTCTCTTAATCAGTTGGTTCGGGGTTCAAGTCCCCGGTCGGTCACCTGAAATACCGCAGTTCTTCGGCGGTATTTTCATATAGAGACCTTACTTCTTAACCAACAGGGGAATTGATCGAACCGTGTGTCCGCTCGTCATTCCCATTTAAAATAGCGCACCGCCAGATAGCCAAATACGACCGTGTAAACCATTAACACCAAAAGCGATGGCAGCGAAGGGAACAACCCCTGCATTGCCCTTTGGAGTGCATCTACCGATGCGCCAAGCGGCGTCCAATTGCTGATATTGATGAGCACGGGCGGCATCAGCGGGCGCGGTATCCACAGGCCGCCGAAAAACAGCAGCGCAAAGAACAGAATTGCCCCAATCCCGTTCGCCACCGCGTCACTCCTGACAAACGCGGCGATGCAAAGTCCTACGGCGAACAAAGAAGTAACGGTTAGTAAATAGGCCAACAGAAACCCCAGCAAATTCTTTGGGGGCTCGAGGCCGAAAGCGGTTACTCCAGCTGCGGTCAAGATAATTAATCCAGCCACAGCAATTTCCAAGTTGATCACGATCTGGGCGGCAAGCAGCCACCCCGGCGGCACGGGCGTGACGGAAAGACGCCGCAGAATGCCCGTTTCCCGGTATTTGATCAAGCTGCGGGGCATCACCTCGATGCTCACCGTCAGAATGGTCAGCGCGAGGAGTATCGGAAAGGTAAGGGCAAAATACGATACGCCGCCGAAGATGCTTTGCGCTTGCCTCGTTCCAGGGAGGATGGAGAAAATGACGAGCAGCAACAAAGGTAATCCCAGCCCCATCCCTATACTTATTGGGATACGCCAGGCCAGCCTGCTTTCGTTGAGCAGCAATTTGCCAAAGGCAGCCCGTGGTGTTTTTATTCTGGTGTTGTTCATGCTGATTCAGCTTCTTTATCTTCGTGTATGTGCCGACCGGTCAATTTGACGAAAGCGTCTTCCAGTGTTGCACCTTCCGACTGAATGTCCAGCGCTTCGACGCCGTTTTGAGCTAAGGTCTGAATAATGGCATTTACGAGCTGCCCAGAGCCCACGACTTTGACATGCTTCCCCTGGTATTCAATGGTTTTCACTTCCGGCAATGCTTTGAGCAATTGATCATCGAATGGTTGGGATGGCACGAATCGCACCTGTTTGCCGCCGGTAACTTTTTCAGCCAATCCGTCGGGGGTATCAAGGGCTACGATGCGGCCGTAGTCGATCAAGGCCACCCGATCGCAAAGCCGTTCAGCCTCTTCCATGTAATGAGTTACCAATATGATCGTGGTTCCCTGGCCGCGGGTTCTTTCAATGAGTTCCCAGGTATCGAGCCGGGCTTGCGGATCAAGACCGGTCGTCATCTCGTCGAGCACCGCCACCTTCGGCCGGCCTATGAGCGCTAAAGCGACTGACAAGCGTTGTTTCTGTCCGCCGGAAAGTGTTTTGTAATAGCTGCCCAGTTTCTCGCTGAGTCCAAGCGCCTGAGCCAGCTCTTCTGGATTTGCCGGATTAGGGTAGAAGGATTGATACATGTCTAGAATCTCGCCGACTTTCAACTTGTCGGGGAAAGTGCTGGATTGCAATTGAACGCCAACGATAGGGTGGAGCGCGTCCCGGTCGGACTGGGGGTCATGGCCAAGTACGGAAATAGTGCCTCCGTCAGGGTGTCGCAAGCCGGTTATGCATTCGACGGTAGTTGTTTTGCCGGCCCCATTCGGACCGAGCATTCCGAATATTTCGCCTTCGCTCACCTCGAACGACACGTCTTCAACCGCCTTGACATTGCCATACGTTTTTTTGAGATGCGATACCGTTATTGCGATTGTGTTTGTGTTTTTTATCATGTCCTTTATCCAATCGTATTAGCATCCAAAAGATAGAAAACAAAAAAGGCAAATTGCAGCTACCCGCTTGTTAAATAATACATCAAGGGAGTTCAAAATGGTCAGGCAATAAACATTTGCGGCGGCTATTCACGATGAATTCCATCAGAGTCACCTTCCCTGTTTCGGGTGCAATTGTGGTGCAAATGGGGTACTACGCTGTAGACAATATAGACACAGTAGACAAATTTGCCCCTAAATATGGTACTGCATAGACGCTGTACTACTGTGTAGACACAGTAGACATGTAACAATTAGTCTCTTAATCAGTTGGTTCGGGGTTCAAGTCCCCGGTCTGTCACCTGAAATACCGTATATGCACGTACGGTATTTTCATTAGTCACAATGCCCCACTGTTTATTGTACCCTACCGAAACAGTTCGACGAGGAGGAGCTCAGTAATTCTTGGATACAGTGCCGCCTCCCATTCCGCATAACCCAGCAGCCACCGAAGCAATCATATTTTGATTCACACCCGGAGCACTTTTCATCCTCGCACAATATGTCACGGTTCCTGTACCGCCCGAAGCCTCTCTGCCAGATATCCTGAAAGGGAGTTTCCAAAAGGGATCCCTCCCGATTTTCAATGGTATTCCTTTGCTCGGGGCATCCCCTCAGGCTGCCGTCCACACCGATGCAGCAAGCAGTGAACCCAATAGGGCATATCGCAGGTGCCTTTCTTATCTGCCTCTCCCAGGCTCCTAGAAAAGGTAAGTTCTCGCCGATATAAATGCGCAGTTTTCTCGAGTCGTTCGCCTGGACATAGTTCAGCAGCCAAGCGAGCTGGTCCCCTTCCGGAAAGTCGTTTGAAAATCGAGCCCGGCCGATGGGCATGACCACAGCCAGCCTCCAGAGCCTGATGCCCAGATGAAGAAGCAGTGGCTTGAGATCATCGATCTCATGGATGTTGTTGGTCGTGACGGTTGTGGCCACCGACACAAGTGGGACCTTGAGCCTGGTCAACATCTCAATGGCTTGGATCGCTCGGTCGAAACTCTCTTCATTCCCCCTTATGCGGTTATGAATCTTCTCCGGCCCGTCCAGGCTGACCTGAACCGAATAAACCCGTGTGTCCCTGATCCACTCGGCCGCGGCCCGGTCGACCAGAAACCCATTTGTGGCAATCCCCGTCTTCAGCCCTCGCAGGGAGGCATGGGAAAGCACCTCGGGGAGATCCATCCGCAGGAGGGGCTCTCCCCCTGTCACCGCGAACATTCCAGCCTTAATGACTGCCAGTTGATCTAGGATGGCCTTGATCTGTTCGGTCGTTAGCTCGTGGACATATGTTTCTTCAACGGCACCGCAGTGGAGGCAGGTCAAGTTGCAGCGGTGGGTGCAATCCCAGATGATGTACGTTGGCAGTGGAACTGCTTTTCCTGTCCTATAGCGCTGCTGGATTCCTCCCAGGTAGTAGTCGGTCCTGAGCTTGGCAAACTCATAGTGAAGATTGAACATCTTCCAGGTGGCACTTTCAGAGGGGATCAGGGAGCGGAAGTTGGAAAAGAGGGAGGCGGTCCATACACGATTGTTGTGCTGGGAATGTAGACTCCCAGCACGGCGCAGAGACCGATGCCGGGCAGGATGAAGGTCAGGATCAAACCTACGATCAGGAAAACCACCTTCCTGGTCTTGGCATAACGGACGAGGCAGTAAATACCCCCGCCCAAGGACGCCAAGGAAAGGATGGCGGCGATGACGATGACAAGGATGAGAATTGTAGACATGCTGCCTTCCTCCCGAAAATCTTCCCTGGATATTTCTTATTATCGCACATTTTGGCGTCTGCGACGCAGCCCAGACTGTAATCCGCTGTTTGTGTCAAAAAAATCACCACATCCTATTGACCAGCCCCCATAGTTTGTACTAGTTGCTATGTTAGACCTTGTGGTGGAATAGGTCCTGGTACCAGCAACCAAGCAGAACGTAATTTGATATTAGAGTCGCCTTCCCGTTTTCGGGTGCAATTGTGGTGCAATGGGGGTACTACGCTGTAGAAACTATAGGCGCAGTAGAAAGAAATACCCCCCAATATGAGACTTCATAGACTCCTTACCACCGTATATATACTATAGACACGCTCCTTTTAGGCTCTTAATCAGTTGGTTCGGGGTTCAAGTCCCCGGTCGGTCACCATAGCTGGTGGAAAACCGGACGTAAGCTTGCTGATCGAAGGGCACTTCGTCGGCCAGACGGAGGTCGCAGTAACAGTCCCAGTGGTCGAGGAATATCTTGCGGAAGCGGTCATGCCCGGTGGGGTGGTCGAAAGGCCGGGAGGGGAGAGTTTGATTCTGAAGCGTGGATTGGTTTTCGATGGGGAGGTTTCAGACGATTGCGTGACGGGCAAAAAAGTGCAATAATTACCACGGTAATGACAAGGAAGTATAGACATCGGCTAGGATTGTACTACAGGCAATAAAGGTTGGTAACAAGTCTGGTTCGCAGCTTAGCCTCGTTTAAAGACGGGTTGCTGGATGTGTTGTTCTTTGCCGACCTGAACAAGCTGGAACTGCTGGGCTATATTCTTCAGGGGGTGGGGGAAGGCTATCCGGAAGACCAACGCATCCAGCACTTCCATGTGCGCAGGGTGGATATTGACACCCACCCGGCCATGCCGGTCATGGCGGATGGGAGTGCTTTGGGGGAGGGCTTGGTGCGGATCGAAGTTCGGCGGCATGCTCTGGCGGTGATGGCTGGGCAGGCAGCGCCAGAGGTGCTGCCAGAGTCTGGCGAGATCCTTGCGCAGTAAACAAGGGACATTCTCCCCAATTGCGGCGAGGTGAAAGGGAAAATTATATGTTCCTAATAAGAAGAATGATCGGCATTCTATTCGTTATTGCTGCGGTGGCCGGAATCATTTTCAGTCTCATTGGCCTGATAGAAATATGGCACTACCGGCCAGTGGTGACAAAAACAGTGATTGATAACCTGGCATTGGGTGATCAGGTTCTCAGCACCACCCAGGATGTTCTCACCGTCGTCGGTCAGGTGGTGCAGACCTCAACTACCGACGTTACTTCCCTGCAAGCAACCACCCAAGCGCTTGCTCTCGCAATCCATGACACCAACCCGATGCTTGATTCCCTGATCAGCCTGACTAGCAAAGATCTCCCGGCTGCCGTCAGCGCTACACAAACCTCATTGGCATCGGCTCAAAGCAGCGCATTACTCATCGACAACGTGCTGGTGGCTCTAACCAGCATTCCTTTTTCACCGGTGGCCGCTTACAAACCAGATGTTCCTTTGCACACTGCCCTGGCCCAGGTTTCAACCAGCCTGAATACCTTAATACCATCTCTGGGTGCTATCAACACCAGTCTGGCGGATGGCAAGACCAACCTGGGTATTATGGATGGCGAGTTGACCAAAATCTCTGATACTACGCAAGGGATGAGCAGCACACTCGCCAGTGCAAAGACGGTTATCAACCAATATAAAGCAACCACCACACAGCTAAAGGCAAATGTGGAAACCGCGCAACGCGAGGCCCAAACCTGGATACTGGCAATCACCTGGATCCTGAGCTTTGTACTCGTGTGGATATTGATTGTCCAACTGGGACTGGGCCTGCAAGGTCTCGATTTGGTGCGGGACCGTCGCGATGCCAAATAAATCTTGGATTTCCATCCATCTTTGCAGTTGCAGAAATGAGAGAGCTGCGGCGGAATGATGTTGTTCCCGGTACCCGAGGATGCATGATCCCTGCGATAAAGAAGTATCGTCCTGGATCGAACTGGAATTTCAGGAATGATAACAGCCTGCCGGCATTTATAAGGAGAAGTCTATGCACCAGTCCGTACTCACCGATCAGCAGGCCCATTTCCTGCGCGACGAAAAAGAAGCCCTTGCCGGGTTCCAACTTGCCCTGGCCGAGTTCGATATGCCGCGCGAAGCTCTGGACAGCCTGCAGAAAGCCATCCTGCAACTGGACGAACTTTTCTTGATCGTCGTCGCCGGCGAGTTCAACGCTGGCAAGAGCGCCCTGATTAACGCCCTGCTCGGACAAAAAGTCCTGGCCGAGGGCGTCACCCCCACCACATCGCGCGTCACCCTGGTCAAATGGGGCGAACGGGCCTCCGAACAAGTAGTCGACGAAAACTTTGCTGTCTATACCTACCCCCTGCCGCTCCTGAAAGAATTGAACATTGTTGACACACCGGGTACGAATGCCATCATCCGCCATCACGAGCGGTTGACAGACGAGTTCGTTCCTCAAAGTGACCTGGTTCTGTTCATCACCTCTGCTGATCATCCCCTGACTGAAAGCGAAAGACAATTCTTGGAACGCATCCTGACTTGGGGGAAGAAAGTTGTTTTTGTTCTGAATAAGGTGGACATTTTCGAAGACGACTCTGCCCTGCAGGAAGTCCGCAATTTCATTCTAAAACACACCACCAAGATACTTGGCGATCAACCTCAGTTGTTTCCTGTATCTGCCAAATTGGCCCAGCGCGCCCAATCCGAACCGGACCCCGAACAACGTGCCCGTCTGCGCAGCGCAAGCCGACTGGACGACCTGGAGGAGTATGTCAGCGCCACCCTTGACGACGCCACCCGGCTCGAGCTCAAGTTTAACAACCCGCTGGGTGTAGCCGAACATTTGAGCGACCTGGCTGGGCGATCCCTGGCAACCCAGGCCGAAGCCCTGAATGAAGACAAACAGACCGCCACCGCCCTGGAAACCGTCATCATCGAGTACGAGCGCGAACTGCATAATGAACTTCCTCCACGCCTGGCCGAAGTCGAGAACATCCTGCACCGTCTCGAACAGCGAGGCCTCGATTTCTTCGACAGCACCTTGCGTTTGACCAACGTCCAGAACCTGGTGCGCGGCGACAAGGTCCGGGCTCAGTTCGAAAAGCAGGTCCTGGACAACGTCCCACAGCAGATCGAAGATCAGATCCAGCGCCTGATCGACTGGCTGGTGCAGAAAGACCTGCACGAATGGCAGCAAATCATGAGCTACCTGCAACGCCGTCGTGCGCAGAACCTGGACCACATGGTCGGCGAAAGCGACGGTCCGCGTGAGGCCCGCCGGCGTGAACTGATCGACACCGTCGGCAAAACCGCCCAGACCATTGTGGAGAGCTACGACCGCAACAAAGAAGCCAGCGAACTAGCTGCCAGCGTAGAAGCCGCCGTGGCCCAGACCGCTCTGCTGGAAGTCGGGGCTGTGGGTCTGGGGGCTTTGGTCACCATAGCCGTCCTCTCTTCCACCCTGGATATCACCGGTATCCTGGCCGCCAGCACCCTGGCCATCCTGGGCTTTTTCGTGATCCCTTTCAAGCGCAAACAGGCCAAAGACAGGTTCAAAGAGAAAATGCTCAGCCTGCGCACAAAACTGCTCAACACTCTGACCACCCAGTTCAACAACGAGAGCGAAAATGCCATCGCCCGCCAGAAAGATGGCGTCGCTCCCTACACCCGCTACGTCCGCAGTGAGCGTGAGCGCATCGACAAGACCGAGAACACCCTGGCCAGACTTCGACAGAACATCTCGGAACTTCGCGCGCGCAGCCAGGCAGTAGTGGTGAAATAGCACCAATTTTGCGAGGGTAGTTACCAAAGGCTTCCGATCCTATATTTTTCGAGGGGTTCTATAAACCTCGAAAAGTACATCCAATAATCCCAATAGGCCTTACTCGTTGCCCAGCACCTGGCACAGGATTACCAACATCAGGTCATGGAAAGGCATGGGCTGCGCAATATGCGCGACCGCGCCGCCTTCCTGCACGCAAGGCTTGAAGTCCGTCCCAGAGAAAGGGGCACTTCGGTGGTCCTGGACATATCCTGGAAGGCGGGAGCGTGACCAAGGTCCGCGTTGGGATGGTGGACGATCATGCTCTGCTGCGTCTGGACTTGAAGACCCTGATCGACGAGCAGGTCGATATGGAAGTCGTTGGAGAGGGGGAACTCGACCACCGCTGCGCTTCAAATGGTGGACAGCACCCATCCGCAAGTCGTGTTGATGGATATCGGTTTGCCCGGGGACAGCGGGCTGGAGGCTGCCCGCCAGATCGCCATCCGATATCCGGAGACCACATTTAGGAATTGTGGCCGGGATATGGTCGAGAAATTGGGCTGATCGAGTAGGTAGATGAACGCATGAAGGCGAGTGAACGGAAGGTGAGCTGTGGGCAAACAGTTCAAGCGTTGATCTTGAATGCGCTGAGGTTCACTGACCAGCCCCCATAGTTTGTACTAGTTGCTATGTTAGACCTTGTGATGGAATAGGTCGTGGTACCAGCAACAGGCAGAATGTAATTCGATATTAGAGTCGCCTTCCCGTTTTCGGGTGCAATTGTGGTGCAGATAGGGTACTATGCTGTAGAAAATATAGACGCAGTAGAAAGATATACCCCCAATATGAGACTTCATAGACACCTTACCACAATAGATATGCCATAGACACGCTCCTTTTAGGCTCTTAATCAGTTGGTTCGGGGTTCAAGTCCCCGGTCGGTCACCTGAAATACCGTATATGCACGTACGGTATTTTTTTATATGCCGCTATATTCCATGGAGGGAGATCAAGATCCAGTGGCAAAATCATCCAAAATCGGGCGCAATTGGGGTAGTCCATCCCTACAATGATCAATCAAAAGGCTCTCCTGACGGGTGTTCCATCGGGAGAGCCAATGGGTCGATCGGTTGCTTTGGAAGGCTGGAATATCTGGAGACAGCTTTATTACTTCCAGAAGATGACCGCCCAGTGGACAGGATGATCACTGGCTGATGCCGGGGGTTGCAGATAGACCAGATCCCGCACACCCAGGTCGGTTGAAACGAAGATATGGTCAATACGTCCGGACATGTCCATTCCATCCGGCCCGATGCCGGACGGATAAACGCTCGCCCAGGCCTCCGTATACCGCCCTGCTACCAACTGGTAAGCTGCGGCAGTCTCCGTCAGGTTGAAATCCCCCAGAGCGATCACATTTGCCTGCCCCTCCGAGCGGTCCAGCAAGCTGCGCGCCAGGGCCATTTTGGCAGTGTCCGAGCCATCCGGGTGGACATCGTGGATCGAGAAGCGCTGCCCGTCGACCACGATCTCGGCCTCGGACGTGCCGATCTCGTCCTGATCACTGAAGCTGAAGACCGAGCGCGTGTTCTCGAGCGGATAGCGGGACAGGATAGCTGTTCCGAAAGTGCCCGTGACCGTCGCGGGCCCATAATAGGAATAATAGCCCAGTTTGCCGGCGAAGTAACGGACGAGATCCTCATTATCGAGAGACAGACGGGCCGTGTCGCTTTCCTGCAGTGCGATCAGATCGGGAGACACGCGCCGCATCACGGCCAGCTGGCGATCATAGGAACGCTGCCCCGAGGCATCGTTGCCCGCTTGGAGGTTGTAGGTCATAACCAACAGGCTGGTCTTGTTCGGGTCGCCCGGATGCTGCTGGTCAGTACGCAGCGCATAGGCGCCGGTAGCCAGGAAGATGATCCCCATCAGGACGACCCACCCGAGCAGCATCGACCCGCCCATCCCCGGGACAGATGAGCTCTCGGCAGGCTGGCGGACCCAAGCCAGCAGGCTGAGCACACCGGCCGCCAGCAGGTACGGCAACCAGAACAGGTTGCGGAAGGGTGTGCTGACGGGGGCAATGTAACCCCATACGTTGGTGAAGATGCCGATGAAAACCAGCACGACCAGGGCCAGGGCTCCCAGGAGCACGCCTGGGATGAGGGTCCAGGGAGCAGGTTCCGCCTGCCGCAGCTGTGTGAAAAAGAACTGCAAATCCAAGAACAGCACCGGAAAGAGCAGCAGCATCAGTACGAGCGGGACCTGCTGGATCCAGCCGGGGGCCCCCACCACCACCGACGGGGAATTCGGTGCAGCCGGAAATGAGACACGGTGGGCCAGGATGGTCCCGGTCAGACTGAGTGTGAACAGAGCATTCCAGAGAAGTAAGCCGCCCCGTGAGAGAAGTCCGAAAGTCCGCGGCCGGGCCACAGCCAGAATGGCCCAGCCTGCTGAAAACAAGCTGACTGCCCCCACGATCAGGGGATAGTTGCCCTCCGTCCAGCGGGCGACCACCGCCGGGGCCGAGAAGGCGAAGTAAATCAGGATAATGATCAGAAAGATCCCAAGGATCGGGACGGTCACACCATGCCCCTCGGGTTGCGGGCGAACTGAGAAATCCCAATCCAGCTGGGTCAGCGCCCACCCTAGCAACAGGCCAAGGCCCCATCCGACCCAGCCGCCGGAGACGGTCAGGGAATAATCTAGGCTGAAATTGAGCGTGCGCAGCAGCACCGAGAGGGCGACAGCCAAAGCCAGTCCGACGGCGGTAGATATCCCGAATGCCCGTGTAGATTCAACTCTGGCTCGAGCCGAGGCCAGGAATGAGAAGAAAAGCAGGGCCGCCCCAATCCCAATGCCGGAGGCCATCATACGTCCGAAGGTATCTAGGTATGGCGTCAGACTGCGGGCAACGAATAGGAACGCGAACACCAGCCAGACGGTCCAGCCGGGCAGCTCTCTGCGGAAGGGCAAGAGCAGGATGGGTGTAAAAAAGAACAGCAAGCCAAGCACTCGGATGTCCAGTTTAAGGTTCATCAAGTCCAAGATGTAAATGGATTCGACCAGCATGCCGGCAAGCTGCACAATAAAGAGGAATAAAAGTCCGAAGGCAAGAATAAGTGGGAAGGATCTTTTCATGCAATTCTCCAAAGGCAGAGGATTCAATGGGTGAAACCCTTCCAATCAAGCGAAGTCACTCCCCGAGTCAGGTCGCTGAATCAGAATCTCCTGGTTGGCTCGATCGGCCTCCTGGAGGAGCCGCCTCACCTCTTCCTTCAATTCCGGCGTGGCGGTCGGCGTCTTGGAAATGTACTTGACCAGATCGCGTGCATCCTGCAGGAGCGCCTTGACCCGGGCGATGTAAGAAAAGTTGTATTTCCCGCCCTCCCCAGTAGGCGGCAAGGGCAGGTCGCGCGCTTGCCGGATCAGGGCGTACGCTTTTTGGATCCGTTCGGCAGAGGAAATCAAGCGGGATATACGGCCTCCTCGGGTACAGTATACCAGTAGGTCACGCTTGAAGCGTAACCGAACATCCATTTATTTCTGCAAATTGCAGGGGAATGCTGGCCAGCACGTCCAGGTATTTCAATCCCTGGCCGAAAGGTGCCTCTTAACTGTTCACTTATAATTGTGTCTCAAACGCTCTGAAACGGAACAGGGTATGATCATTATGCCGATCACATCTGCCAACAAGATAAATAGATCTTAGACACTTAGAACATATTAGAGTCGCCTTTCCTGTTTCGGGTGCAATTGTGGTGCAGATGGGGTACTACGCTGTAGAAACTATAGACGCAGTAGAAAGAAATACCCCCAAAAATGTAACTGTACCGGTCAGTTGTTTGGTTTCGCGGTGAAACTGCTCGATCTTCCAGCGCAAGCCGCACACTTCTTGTACGACCTGCGTGTTATCCTGAGCCAAGTCGTTCGTCACGACATAGTCCGTGCGCTG
>JBEKFY010000076.1:0-10559 GCA_050013095.1 Anaerolineales bacterium
CTCAAGCAGCGCTTTTTCCTCTGCGCTCAAACCCACCACATATTTCTTGACCATGGCTGTCTCCTTCGTGGAGACAGGATTATACAATTTCACCTATCAAAGCATGTGTGACAAACTACTAGGTATTGATCCACACATTCATTTGGGATTTGCCCCGATTAGCCCACAGCGCATAGGGGATGAAGGTCAGCGGCCGGCCATCGACCGTTGCGCCCCGCAGGACCTGGATGCCGCCCATAAGTGCCGGGGCAGATTCCACCATTAACGAGGCCGGGACCAGACGGCAGGTGAACAAGTCCACGCCGGGGTTGTCGACGCTTTCCAGGCAGTAGACCAGGGGGCCGCGTGTCACTGCGATCTTCCCGTGGTGGCCTCTGACCTTCGGGTGGGCACGGCGCAGTTCCACCGGCATGTCGAAGGCGATCTCGACCGTATCGCCCGCGGACCAGGTGCGCCGGATGGGCAGGAAGCGGCCCGGGCGTGGATCATAGCCTCCTGCGGCCAGATGCGGGACTGCGGCAGCTGCGGGCAGCTCGACCGGGTTCCCGTTGACCATGATCTGGGGTGCAACGCTCCAGGCAGGCAGACGCAGGTGCAGGGTGAATTCAGCCTGGGTCTGGGGATCCAGCCGGACAGAGACACGCCCGCTGTAGGGCAGCTCGGAGTGGAGCTCGATCTCCATAGGAACATTCGGCTTCAGCGTCACGCGGCTGCCCACGTACTGGTGGATCCAGAGTTCGTCATTCTCCTGCGAGTAAATGTATCTCCCCAGGTCCGCCCAAGTGCGCGACAGGTTGGATGGACAGCAGGGAACATCGTACCAAGCCTGCCGGGTGATTCCACCCCGACAGGCAAGCGGGTTGTTGTACAAATAACTCTCCCCATCCAGACCCATGCCAACCGCGGCGGCGTTGTACAGCTGCCACTCGAACAGGTCACTATATCTGGCCTTGCCGGTGATCAGCGCCATCTCCCAGTTCCAGAACATACCCGCCAGGGCAGCGCAGGTCTCGGCATAGGCGAACTCGGGGTCGAGCTCGTAATCGTTGCCAAAGCCCTCCAGGTCGGGCAGGGAGCCGAGCCCGCCGGTAACGTACATGCGTCGTGCCACCATATGATCCCAGGCCTGCTCGAGGACCGGGAGCAAGCTGGGATCGGGGCTCAGGCGGTGCAGCAGGGCTGTGGCGGTTTCGAGGTATCCAAAGCGCACCGAATGGCCGACCGGCACGTTTTGCATGCGGATGGGTCTATGCTGCTGGAAGAATTTGCCCGAGAGGGCGCTGGCGAAGTAGCGCAGGGTAACCAAAGGGGAGCTCCTGGCGGTGTTACCTGCCGGGAGCTTGAAGGCGGCGTGTTCGGGATGCAGCGCCAAGTACGCCAGCCGCTCTTTGCGAACGATCTCCCCCCGTTTACCCACGCTCGCGTTCTGGCGAAAAAGCGAAACGGCGAAATACCGAGTGCGCCCGCGCTGCTCGAGGAAATGGCGCGCCAGGTCGAGGTAGTGGACATGCCCCGTGACCTGGTACAGGCGTAGCAGGGCGATCTCGATCTCCTCGTGACCAGGCGTACGCTCAGGGCCTTTGCCGAGGAAGTCGCGCACGAGCAGATCGGCTGCGCCGCGGGCCAGGGTCATCGAGACGATCTGGTCGGTGGCTGCGTGGTGCGAGATGCAAGCCTCGATCAGATGGCCGTGGCAATACAGCTCGTGTTCGATCTGTAGGTTGACCCATCGCATGCCAGGGAAGTGGATCTGGTTATAAGTGAAAAGGTAACCGTCGGGTGTTTGGGCACGCTGGAGAAGAGCGAGAAAGGCGGCCATACGGGCGCCCAGCTCAGGGTCCGGATGGAGAGCGTAAATCCTCGCAGCCGCGTCCAGCCACTTATAAGCATCCGAGTCGGCGAAGAACCAGCCCTCGCGGAAGCCGTCCTTCTCTCCGGCGGCGATGCGGAAGTTGTCGATGCACCCGCTGGCTTCCAGTTGTTCCCACTGGTGGAAGATTGCCCGCTGGGCGTTGGTCTCCTGACGCGGTGACCAGAATGGATCGTGGATGGCTACTTGCCGGGCTGAAAATTCCTCCATGCCGCCTCCTGTCAGGGCCGGGACAAAACCATTATAGGGAATAAATTAAATACAACCTAAAGAGGTTGAGCTAAGGTTTTGGGGTTTTTATGCCCAATAACAAGGCAAATCCGCCGATACTGGCGCGGTCCGATCCCAACGCACAACTCCCGGCCGCGTATTTACCGGGCCTCTTTCCAGCTTTGTGGTGTATCTGTCTTCCTGCTCCTACACTGATCAAACCACCGTTCAGTTATAACATGCATACCTTGAATTTGATGATTGGTTTGCCGCTGACACTGAAGAACCGCGTTTCAAGAAAATCTGAAAAACCTGAATGAATCCTGCATGACCTCTTGATCGTTTCTGAACAAAGTTTATCTATAATTCCCACTGTTCACACCCAGGCTTTGATCGTTTCCGATCGATCAAAGAATAGAAAAGAAAGGGAAAATCCCATGAAACGAATGATGTATTTGTCCATGCTGAGCATCCTCATTCTGGCCGTATTATTGACTGCGTGTAGTCAATCCTCAAGCAGCACCTCTGGAAGCAGCAGCCAATCGCTGTCCGAGGCAGACCAACTGCTGGTTGGCACGTTCAAACTCGAGACGACCAAGAGTGCGGTTGACGCCAAGGAAGCAGCTTCCCTGCTGCCACTCTGGCAAGCCTACAATCAACTCACCACCAGCGACACGACTGCCCAGGCGGAGATGATGGCGGTTGTCTCTCAAATCCAGAGCACGATGAGCGCGGCACAGATCCAAGCGATCAAGTCGATGAACCTTAATCAAAAGGATCTATCCGAGGCCATCAATTCCCTCGGAGTGGTCAATTCTGAGGTGAGCACCACTTCCGAGGGAAGCACCTCCACCACCTCGCTGGCCAGTACGACTGGTGGAGGAGTGATGACTACGGCTGTGGATTCTCAGGGAGCTGGCGCTGGTCCCGCGGCCACCGGCGATCCGGTTTCTGCTGACATCCAGGGGACTGGAACCACACTAAACAATACAACCTCGACTTCGACTCAACAGGCGACCACGGTCAGCACAAATGAAAACATTGCTTCTCTTTTGAATGCCGTGATCGATCTTCTGCAAAAGAGAGCGGGGACCCTGGCTGGATGATTCCTATGGATGGAAGCTACCTGCTCAGGAATGGAATGTTATTCCTGCATCTTCGGGGTGAACCTATAGGTTCATTGATAACTATCAAATGTGTGGCCGGTCCCTTGAATAGGCAGGGTGCGGTTAAATCACTTTTCTGAAAAAACGGTAGCGTTTGTAGATCTTGGCGCCCATATGGTGGGCCAGATTCCAAGTGTCCGGGTTATCATCTCCGGTCATCGAGAGATCTGCCCACCTGTAGCCCTTCGCAACGGCACGTTTCGCCATCTCATCAAAGAGCAGGACAGCCACTCCGGTATCCCAATATTCCGGCGGAACGACGACACTTTTGATGGAGACACACTTCATTTTTTTGTTCCGATACCAGAATGCCCGTAAATAGTCCCAGGGGTAGCGCAACCCATTGAGGTAAATCAGGATCTCATTGAAATTCGGGATGCCGGGGAACCAACCGACCGTCTTGCCTTCTATCTCGGCAAATAAGATTAACTCGGGATCTGCAAGGTCTTTCAAGGGCATGACCAGGCTTTCGATTGATTCGCGCGGGTAAGGGACGAAGTTGGCCAGATGCGCCAGCGCCCGGTTTTCTAAATCCCAGATCCGATCGATTTCGCCATCGACGTCCTCCATGTTCACGTTCCGTATGGTGATATTCTTTCGTTGGCGCAGACGTTCCGCCAGCCGGGCGAGGCGTTGAATAGGAGGTGCATTTAAATCAAGGTCGATCGAATAGGCCAGGTTATCGGCTTCGCGTTTTTGCATCCCGAAGCGTTCATAGAATCCCAGGTAATAGGGCGGATTATGGCCGCACAGGATCGGGGCTGGTCGGTCCCGCCCCTCAACCAGGACGCCGCGTGAATCCTCGCGGTCCAGATTGTATGGACCATAGATGGCGGATAAATGGTGCTCCCGGGCCCAGTTCTCCGCTTGGAGGAAAAGGGCTTCGGCCACGGAATAATCGTTGATACATTCAAAAAAACCGAACATGCACTCGCCGTGCCCCCGGTCGCGTGTTTCGGCGGTGTCCTCCGCACAGCAGATCGTTCCTACGGGACGCCCATCCTTCGAGGCAATGAAAAAATCGGCGTAACCATTCTTGAAGAACAGGCCGCGCTTGGGGTCAGTGACTTTTTCACGCTCGTTCAAGATGGGCGGTACCCAGAGCGGGTCTTTTTGATAGATCCGCCAGGGGAATGTGAGGAACTGGTGCTTTTCACGACTTGTCTGGACCGGAAGGACTTCGGTCATTTTCAGCCTCGCTCTGATCCTGAGAGGTGGTTTTGCGGCGAGCTTCCAGTTTGCGCGCGATCTCGCTGTAGTTTTCCCGGCCCAGAGGATAGAGAGCTGCGAACAGGATTCCCATCCCCAGAAGGATGGACGGGATCGGGCCGGCGATGAATCGAATGCCTGTAACCGCGGATGCGGGTTGGGCAGAGCTGTTTGGAACGTAACCGGAATACTGCAAGACGAGCAGCGCCAGCGGGAGTGCGATCGAGACTGCGACCTTCTGGGCCAGGGTGATCATACTGTAGAACATCCCCTCGTGGCGTTCGCCGGTTTGCCATTCACCATATTCGATCGCGTCCGGGATGATGGACCAGGGCAGGACGTGCGCAGATGCCACACCGATTCCGGCCAGGACGCACAAGGCCAGGAGCAGCGCCAGGGAAGTGCTTGCGTTGAGAGAAGATAGGGAAAGCAGCACCACGATCAGAAAGGCGATCCCGGCGATGTATGCCAGGCGTTTGTTCAACCGATGGGAAACCCATTCCCAGATTGGCAAGGACAGCATGGCCACCACGAAGATGGTCGCCATGATCAGATCGCTCTGGGCTTCCCGCCTCACCACATATTTGACGTAATAGAGGAGGATCAACTGGATGATGCTGATCGTAACCCAGGTGAACAGGAAGATCACCAGCCCGAAGATAAAGGGGCGATTTTTCCAGGCGGCTTTGACCGACTGCCGAATGCCGGTTTGCTCCTGGTTCATGAACTCCTTCCTCTCACGGGTGCCGAGGAAGACCAGGATCAAAGGAACAGCGGAGATAAAGCCAAACACTCCGCCCATGAGCAGTACCCGGCCGGCGTGCGCGGGATTGAATCCGTTCACGATCAGGAGGGGCACGGTGAACGCCACCAGGCTGCCAAAAATCGAGAAGAACATCCGGGTGGTGGTCAGTTCGGTACGTTCATCGTAATCGGATGTGAGCTCCGGCGTGAGAGCATAATAAGGCATGTAAGCAAAGGTGGCGACCGTGTCATAGAGTGCATAGATCAAAGCATAATAGATGCCCAGGGCGATCTGGCTGGTGATGGGCGGCCGCCACCAGATCAGCGCAAAGGCCAGCATTAAAGGCACCGCAGCAAAAAGGAGAAACGGACGGCGGCGGCCCCAGCGGGAGCGCGTCCGGTCTGAGATGTAGCCGACGATCGGATCGTTAATATAATCCCAGGTACTACCAACAAAAATAGCCAGCGCTGCAACAGCCGGTGAGACTCCCACCACATCCGTCAGGTAAATGGCGAAATAAGCACCAATGATGGTGCCGGTCAGGCTGAAGCCGAGGTCGCCCGAGCCATAGATCCATTTTTCGCGCCGGGAAAGTTTAGCAGTCATGGGAGTGTATCCTTTCTTCGGCAGATTGGTAGAGCGCCCGGTAAGCCTGGTGCAAGGCTACCACCCAGCATCATTTTGCTGCCATACAGCTATGGAATCTATATTGTATTATATTGCACAACACTTCTGGCGATCCCCAGTTTCTACAAGCAAATGACGTCTCGTTCAGCGGCAGACCCTTCTTTTCCTAATGGGGTCATATGTCCCCCATAAAATAGGGTCACCTGCCCCTGCCTGCTCCAGGCGGAGGAGAGTACACTGGTGGTGTAAGTAGATAAACCCAATCCATAATATCAGACCTGAAAAGGAGATCGAAAATGGTCAACGCAGTAACTACCCCCAAGGGCGCCGTGGTCCAGGAGCCCTCCCTCATCACCAAGGTTTTGAATCACCCGCTGGCTGCCTGGCTGTGGCTGCCCATCCGTGTCTGGCTGGGCTGGCAGTGGCTGAACGCCGGCTGGGAAAAGTTGAACAACCCGGCCTGGCTGCAGACCGGTGCCGGCCTGAAGGGCTTCCTGATGGGCGCCGTGGCGGTCGGAGCCAACGGCAAGTCGGCGATCGAGTACGCCTGGTACGGTAACTTCCTGAAACTGCTCGTGTCCAGTGGAGCTTATGTCTGGATGGCCAAGTTGGTCAGTGTCGGTGAGACGCTGGTCGGGATCGCCCTGATCCTAGGCATGTTCACCGGCTTTGCAGCCTTCTTCGGCGGTTTCATGAACTTCAACTATCTCATGGCCGGTGTGGTGAGCGTCAACCCGCTGTTCCTGATACTGGCGGGTACTTTGATCCTGGCCTGGAAGGTCTCGGGCTACATCGGTGTGGATTACTTCCTGGTGCCTCGGGTCGGGGCGCTGTGGAGCGATCGGATGGCTGCCAGGGCAGTCCCCGGGGGTCTCCCCCAGGGCGCCAAGGCCCGCTGAGTTCTCCCCTGAATGAAAACAGGACGCTGAGGCAATCTCAGCGTCCTGTTTTGGTAATTGAACGGGACCTTGATTTTTTTAGCTTTACGGCGCACCCCAACTTATTTAAGCGCCGGGCGAATCGTTGATTCCATTCCTCATTGACCACAGCCCGCTAATATGTTTTAATCTTTTTCATCTTACTCTGATGCCCATACCAGGGATCGGTTATTGAACGGCTGACCTGTTTTCCTCCTTAATCCAAAAATCTCTGAACCAAAACAATCTCAAGGATCCAATGACTCACACTTCAACTCCACCTAACGCGGTTTTTGACCCCGCTCAAGATATTTACCGATATAGCCCGCGGCCCTTGCAAGCGATCTTCGAGCCGCAGAGCGTGGCGGTTATCGGAGCGACCGAAAAGGCCGGCAGCGTGGGACGGACCCTCGTTACGAATCTGCTACATAAATCCTTCAAGGGAACTGTGTTCCCCGTCAACCCAAAATATACGGAGGTTCTGGGGCTGAAGACCTATCCGAGCCTCAATGCAGTCCCTTCCTTGGTCGATCTGGCTGTGATCGTAACGCCTGCCTCGACCGTCCCCGAGTTGATCGCTGAGTGTGGTGAGAAGGGCGTAAAGGGCGTGATTGTGATCTCCGCCGGATTTAAGGAAACTGGTCCGCAAGGTGTCGAATTGGAAAGAAGAATTCTCGAGAAATCGCGCCGGACGAAGATGCGCATCATCGGCCCAAACTGTTTGGGCGTGATGAACCCGCTGACCGGATTGAATGCCACCTTCGCTGCCGGAATGGCCAATCCTGGCAATGTGGCCTTTATCAGCCAATCGGGAGCGCTCTGCACCGCGGTCCTGGACTGGTCATTCCGTGCTCATGTGGGCTTCTCGGCTTTTGTCTCGATCGGATCCATGCTCGATGTCGGATGGGCTGATTTGATCTACTATCTTGCTGACGATCCCCATACCCAGTCCATCGTCATGTATATGGAATCGATTGGAGATGCGCGCGCTTTCATGTCAGCAGCCCGGGAAGTTGCTCTGACCAAACCGATCATTGTCATCAAACCGGGCCGTACGGAAGGGGCGGCGCGCGCGGTTGCCTCGCATACAGGCTCCTTGACCGGCTCGGATGAGGTCCTGGAGGCCGCCTTCCGGCGCTGCGGTGTGCTGCGGGTCAATACGATCAGTGATATCTTTTCGATGGCTGAAGTGCTTGCCAAACAACCCCGCCCGCAGGGCCCACGCCTTACCATCCTCACCAATGCCGGCGGCCCGGGAGTGCTGGCGACCGATATGTTGATCGGCTCCGGCGGCGTGTTAGCTCAACTATCCAGCGATACGATGGCAGCGCTTGATCAGATACTGCCTCCTCAGTGGAGTCACAATAATCCGGTGGATGTGTTGGGGGATGCCAGCCCCGAGCGTTACGCACAATCTTTGGAGATCGCTGCCCGCGATCCGGAAAGTGACGGCCTGCTAGTCATCCTGACCCCTCAAGCCATGACCGAACCCGCGGCTACAGCGGAAGCTCTAAAGAAATATGCGCGGTCCTTCTCCAAGCCTATCCTGGCAAGTTGGATGGGTGGACCGGAGGTCGAACCGGGGGAATCAATTCTGAACCAGGCCGATATCCCCACTTTTGCCTATCCGGATGATGCTGCCCAGGCATTCGTCTATATGTGGCACTTTACGGATAACCTGCGCGGCCTCTATGAAACACCCAGCCTTCCGGAGGATGTCGCGGGACAGGAACCCGACCGCACAAAAGCTTCCGAAATCCTCCACGCAGCCCGGCGCACGCGGCGGACGCTCCTGACCGAGGCCGAATCGAAGCAGCTTCTGGCAGCATACCACATCCCGACCGTTCCAACCTATATCGCCGCAAGTCCGTCCGAGGCGGTCCGCCTGGCGGAGCGGATCGGGTATCCAGTCGTGCTCAAACTGCATTCGGAGACGATCACGCATAAAACCGATGTGGGGGGTGTGCGTTTGGGTATCGGAGACGGCGAGGCGGTTCGCCGTGCGTATCAGGCGATCCGCAGATCGGTCACGCAAAAGGCGGGCCCTGGACATTTTCAGGGTGTAACGGTCCAGCCGATGATCCACCAGGAGGGGTATGAATTGATCCTCGGCAGCAGCGTCGACCCTCAGTTCGGCCCGGTCCTGCTCTTTGGGACGGGCGGTCAGTTGGTGGAGGTCTTCCAGGACCGATCCCTGGCCCTGCCGCCGCTCAACACCACCCTGGCGCTCCGCATGATCGAGAGGACGCGCATCTTCAAGGCCTTGCTCGGTGTGCGCGGCCGTCCGCCGGTGGACCTGGAAGCCTTGAAGATCCTGCTCGTGCGCTTCAGCCAGATGATCGTGGAGCAGCGCTCTATCCAGGAAGTGGACATCAACCCCTTGATCGCTTCTCCGGAAGGGCTCCTGGCACTGGATGCCCGGGTTGTCATCTATCCACCCGGGATCAAGGATGCCGACTTACCAAGGATTGCCATCCGCCCATACCCGAGCCAGTATGTTTTACCCTGGAAGATGAAGGATGGTCACGTGGTGGTCATCCGGCCGATTCGCGCCGAAGACGAACCTCTGGTGATCCATTTTCACGAAACGCTCTCGGATCGAAGTGTCTATCTCCGTTACTTCTCTCATATGTTGCTCGACCAGCGTGTCGCCCACGAACGCCTGGCGCGCACCTGTCACAATGATTATGATCGCGAGATCGCGCTGGTGGTTGAGAAGGAGAGTGAGGATGACGGTCGCCAGATCATCGCCATCGGGCGGATGAGCAAGCTGCACGGTGCTGGCGATGAGGCGCGCATCACCTTGTTGGTCAGCGATCAATTCCAGGGTCAGGGCATCGGTGGTGAATTGATGCGGAGGTTCATAACCATTGCTCGGGACGAAAAAATCAAACGCATCCTGGCGACCATTTCACCTGAGAACATGGCTATGCGCGAGCTGTGCAAGCGGCTTGGCTTCCGTCTCCAAACCGATCCTGGAACCGGGATGATCGAAGCCAGCTTGGGGATTTAATATATTTCGAAAGGGGAAATTTATAGCCCCATAATCTGGTCTCCGTTTAACTTCGTATGGTGTCACTCAGCAGGTGATAACCGATGACCTGGGACCTTGAATTCGCCATGTAGTGTTTAAATTCTCTATTCATAATGGAACTTTAATCTGCCACGCGAACTACTCAAATGGGACAGATGACTCACGGTTCGGCCTGTCGTTCGAAATGTGACATTCTTAGTCGACTTAAGGGGATGTCATCTTCGCTTCACTTGGGATAACCGATGATGAAAATAGTCATCTTTATCAAACAATACTGTTTTAAGCTTACGCGTGGAAGTCGGCCTTTAGACGATTTCATACCATTTGGAAATCAATGTCGTATGGACACCTATGGGAAATATCGAGGTTTTTATGAGATATCTCGACTACTAGTGGGAACCGAGGACAACCCACCATAGTTGCACTTGACGATATCATACCGAATATTTGGAGACTTTCGAAGGCGGTTTATTACTAAGGTGTGCAGGTTAAAAATATCCTGAAGTTACTAGCATTTATCCTCGCAGATAAATTCATCTCCTAAGTGGAAACCCCTAGTAAAAAGTTAGAAAGTTCTTTTATCAGTACGGTAACATACTTATATATAATATTTATGACATTGTAATCGCTGTTAAGTAATTAATGAGGTAACAGTTTGAAAGGGCGTTGGTGCATGAATGAAGAAATGGCGTGAGACGTATAATCTCGGGTTATGCGGACCCAGAAGAAAACACGCTCACGCCGGAAAGGATTATACCGTGTTGGGAACTGGTCGGAATAC
>JBEKFY010000077.1:0-10459 GCA_050013095.1 Anaerolineales bacterium
CTCAAGCAGCGCTTTTTCCTCTGCGCTCAAACCCACCACATATTTCTTGACCATGGCTGTCTCCTTCGTGGAGACAGGATTATACAATTTCACCTATCAAAGCATGTGTGACAAACTACTAGTTACCGTGCCGGTTTATGACCGGACACCCAATGGTGTATTCGCTAGGAGGCGAGTGAAGCTCTTGGGGAGCTGCCCCATCTATTGATCGGTCTCTAGAGGAAAACCCATCGTTCGAACGGGCAGCTCGTACCAAGGGGGGAAGTGGTCCTATTAGGAGCAGGGGTTTTGAAAGCAATCTGAGATCAAAGGGGCTTCAAAGAGGCGCCCTCCGGCGGGATCCCTGTCTCGAGGTATTTCCAAAGCTCGATCAACAGCTTGCGAGCCAGGGCAACGATGCCGATGCGGCGCACCCGGCTGCTGCCTTGAGCGAAGCGTTTTTGATACCAGCGGCTGAGCTGGCTTTCAGGCTGGTAGCGCAGCCAACACCAGGCGATCTCGATCGCCATGGTACGGATGCGGCGCGGTTGCCTGCTTTGCTGATGCCCTGTTCGCGGGCACTCTCACCGCTCTGGTAGGGGGTGGGAGTTAGCCCGGCCAGGCTGCCGACTTCCCGCCGGTTGTGGAAAGCGCGCCAGGAAAAAACTCCATCACAAACACCCAGGCCGAATTCATGCCGATGCCCCTCAGGCGCAGCAATTTACGCACTTGCTCCACTGCCGGGGAAATCGAAATGCGGACCGCCTCCTCCCGGGTGCGTTCGAGTTGATCGATTTGCGACTTTACCAACTGACCACGCTCATATTCATGATTTATAGCGGCCCGCAGATCCATGGGCAGCTTCGAGCCATCCCACAAGCGTACTTCTTCCAGGCAAGAGAGGAAATCTTTCCTGAAAGACAGCGTCACACCCTGGCTGGCCAGCAAACCCTTGATACGATTGATGTGATGGGTCCCTTCAGCTTTGACCGCTATCAGTTCGCGATGCAATTGGCGCTGATCTTCTTCTTCCGGGCTGGGAACATGTACGATGCTCCAGACCTTCTTCTCGCCCTGCAGGTAGCGCATCAGCATGGTCATCAGCTTGCCAACATCCATTCGATCGGTCTTTGCCCGCCGCTTACGTCGGTTCACTTCGATACTGGCTGAATCCACCACCAGATTGGTGACCCCTTGTGTTTGCGGGTACCGGTGCAACCACACCGTCCCGGTGTCCTTCCGGGAGAAGCCATCCCGCCCAGCCTCGTAGCAGCTGAATACTGGCGTACTCTCCAACAGGCCGAAGCGTTCTTTGGCCAGGTGGATCTCCTTGATCAAGCCTGCCAGATCTCGTGCAATCACGTCGCGTAGACGGGGCTGTTGCCCAAGTCCGATGCTGAACCCTAGCTTCCACTGAGTGTCGCTGAGTTCCATGGCCGTGAAGGTGCGATGAAAAAGTGGTATCCTTTCCTATGTGAGTCGTTTCTGGTTTCATCTGAGCTCCTTTCCTAAATTGTTTTGGCCTAAAAGGAGCTTACCAGAAACGACCCACGTTTTCAAATCCTAACCATATTATCTATTGATCTCCCTCCCGCATTAAATAACTGGCCACGTCTCCAGGAATGGGGGGCATCCGGTAAAGGAATACCAGATTTTCCCGATCGACCGCTTCTGGCTGCCAGCCAGGCAGATCGACATTGATGCTGACGACACGCGCCCCCGCCCGGAGCTGACGCTCAAGCTGCTGTTTAAGCTTCTCTGCGTACCGGCTGTGGCCGAACTGGTAAACCACATCGGCATCCGACAGGTCCGCGGTATTGAAGTTCCCCCAGCGGATGGAGGCCTTTTTCCCGATCCCAGCAGCCAGGAGGCGCAAGCAGGCGACGATACAGTGCAGGGGCGAGATTTCGATGCCGACCGCGCACGCCCCGAACGTGCCCGCTGCAGCGACCAGGACGCGTCCATCACCACAGCCCAGATCGTAGAAGATTTCCCCGGGCCTCAGGCCGGACATTTCCAGTGCCTTGCGGATGCGCCTTGCACTGCTCGGCACCCAAGGGATGCCGGAAAGGATCGGGATGAAGTACCAGAACAGCCCGACATAAGCTTTTTGGACCCGTAGGCACCTAGGTTATGAGTCCCAGTCCCCTCCCCTTTTGATTTTCACGTTAGGCTCGTGTTCTTAACCTGCTCCCGGAGCTGCGAAGGAAAAGAACCCCAAGAACTGCGACCGGCTGATCAGAAAATCCCTTTTGGCCCGAAATTACACAGGTTATCGTGATTTCATTCCGGTGGAATGTCACGGCCATTCTACACGGATATATTCCTGACACGCATCTACAGGACCGTCAACGCCTCATTTCCCCAGCGCCTTTAACTTCTCCGCAATCGCTTTGAAGGCTGCCGACATCTCCCCGTCTTTATCAGTCTGAACAAACGGCGCCGTTTTCACAAAAGAAACCTCATAGACCTGGACCGGCTGATCACTCCCTCTCATCGCCAGGCTGCCGGCTTTTTGTACCAGATATTTATTACGAATTGCCTCCGCGGTCGAAGCCCCAACAAAGATGCGATTGGGAATCGCATATTCCTGCATTCGATAGGTCATTTTGATCAGATTACCCATAACATTAAACTCGGCCCGTTCCTGGGTGCCTACATACCCGACCATGGCTTTCCCTGTATTGATGGCAACACCCACCACCCAGGCCTGGTCAGGCTCAGGCGGGACCACCTTTTTTACAAATTCAATCACATCCCGCGCAACCATGGCAGCTCTTTCTTCAGGACCCAGTTTATCCTTCACCTCCATGAAAACCGCCAGGACCCCATCCCCCAGATATTTAACCATCCCACCATGCTTGAACACAACCTGCGTGGCATATTGATAAAAAGCATTGAGGAACGATGAAAACTTTTTAGGGCCTATGCGTTCGGCAAGACCGGTCGAATCAGCGATTTCAACAAACAGAACCGTGACCTTTTTCTCGGCGAGATCCGGCAACTTCCCGGTCTTCAAGTAATCCTTTAATACGTCTTCGGCTTCAATGGGCGAGACAAAACGTAGTAAGAGTTGCTTGACCTGCCCCTCTCGACGAATCCTTTCAAGTAATTCTATCCTCTGCATGGTCAGGGCGATTTGATGGCTTATTCCAACAGCCAATTGCATCTCACGTTTATCGAAGGGGTGGGCCTCCGGGCGATTCCTTTCCAAATAGATCAACGCAAAGGGTTTTCCAGCGCTGATGACCGGAACGCAGAGGGCCAGAGGGCTTGCTTCCACTGAAGAATTCCGGATGGACCGGACCAACAAATTATCTGCATTCTCCATATTGATTTTGTTAAAGTTTTGGGCCAGGATAATCTCACAGACATCCACTCCCATGGTTCGTTTCATCAGTTCGATGACCAGGCTGATCGCCGAGTCGAGATCTACCACCGTATTGAGCTTCTCTGTGATCTCGTTCAATGGGATGGGGTGCTCGTCGACGGCTTCCAGAACCAGTTCACGGGTGAACAGGCGCGTACCGGTGATGCCTTTCTGTTCGGTTGCCAGGTTGGTAATATTCGACAGGTGCATGACAGTCTGGCCAATCCGAATCACATCCCCATTCTGCAAACGATAAAAACCGGTAATCCTCTGGCGATTGACGTAGGTGCCATTGGAGCTTTTTAGATCATTGATCGTCACCATTTCAGTGGTGGAATCAAAATACAACTCGGCGTGCCGCCGGGAGGCAGCTGCATCATTAATAACAATATCGCTGGTGACCATGCGCCCAATCACCATCTTCCCGGAGGTTAATTTAATTTGTACGGGTTCACTTCTAGGGTTCGTAATGGTTAGAGTCCACATGATTTCAACCCTCTGCCAGAATTCATCGATCTGTCTACACCATAATCAAAGTGTACACTAAGTGCATGTAAAAAACAATCATTCTGCGATGATCGAGCAAATCTGCCAGCCTGCAAATCCTTCTCCCGCAGAATGGAATAACTTCATCCAATAAGCTACACCCAGATATTAAGAAGGCGAGAGCATCAAATGTTGTGCACCCCCCTTGTCAATCTCGAAAATATCCAATATACTCACTAAGTGAGTATATATGCCAAAATCATCGGCCTCTCATCGCTCCCACTCACCAGAATATGCCCTGCTGGGTTTCCTTGATGCGCAACCCAGTCACGGGTATGACCTCCACCGTTTGCTGATGGCTGAACTCGGGGAAATCTGGCACGTCAGCCAGAGCCAGACCTACAACATCCTGAAAAGGTTGGAGATGCAGGGCTACATTTCCTCAACGACGGTCGAACAGGAAAAACTTCCTGCGATCCAATCTCTGAAAATCACCACTGCAGGCCGCCGCCGTTTCGAAGCCTGGCTGGAAACGCCTACCGGAAGCAGCGTGCGCGCCATCCGTCTGGAATTCATCACCCGTCTGTACTTCGCTCAAAAACTTGCCCCAGAAAGAATCCTGCCCATGCTTGAGGCTCAGGCCGCCGAGGTCCGAAAAGCCCTTACCTGGCTCGAAGCGAGTCAGGCTGCTATTCCTGACAGGCAGCTATTCAACCGCCTGAGCCTGCAACTACGCATCCAGCAGCTCAAATCCGTTGTCGATTGGTTGGACGAATGCCGCAAGGTATTCTAATACTTCGCCCCGGAGTTGACAGAATGAAACGCTTTGCTCTTGCCGTAGTGATCCTCGCGGCCTTGCTGGCCGCCTGCGGTACGGCTGCAACGCCTGTCCCCCCGACACCCACGACTGCGCCCATCGCGACTTCGGTTCCACCCATCGCAGCACCACAGCCGCGCACACTGACCGTCTTTGCCGCCGCCTCGCTGACCGGCTCTTTCGGGGAAATCGGAAAGAACTTCGAAGCTGCCAACCCCGGTGTAACCGTAACCTTTAACTTTGCCGGTTCTCAGTTGCTGCGCACCCAGATCGACCAGGGAGCCTCCGTGGATGTATTCGCCTCAGCAGACCATAAGAATATGGATCCACTGGTAACGGAAAATCTGGTCGCTTCCGGGGCAGAAAAGGATTTCGTCACTAATCTGTTGACCGTGATCCTGCCTCCGAAGAACCCAGCCAATGTCCAGACTCTCCAGGATCTCGCCAAGCCTGGTTTGAAACTCGTCCTGGAAGATCCGTCTGTCCCGGCGGGGAATTATGCCCGCCAGATCCTGACCAATATGAGCAAGGATCCGACTTATGGCTCCGATTTTAGTACCAAGGTTCTAGCCAACGTGGTTTCCAACGAGACCGATGTCAAGGTGGTCGTCTCCAAAGTGGACCTGGGCGAGGCGGACGCCGGGATCGTCTATGTCACGGATGCGAGTGCACAACCGGATCTAAAGACCATCTCAATACCGACAAATTACAATGTGGTCGCGACCTACCCGATCGCCGCACTGGAGAAGGCGCCCAATCCGGACCTGGCAGCTGCTTTCGTTGCCTATGTCCTGTCTGCTGATGGTCAGGCAGTCATGAAGAAGTGGGGATTCATCCCCGTTACTCCCTAACCCGTGGGCCTGCTGAACCGTTTTACTCGATGGATAACTGGTGACGGCAGACCGCGCTGGGCATTCATCCTGCCCAGCTTGGTCCTGCTGGCTTTGCTCGGGCTGCCCATCATTGCCGTCTTCTGGAAATCCATTAATAAAAACTTTTTCATATATGCTCTCGCACCGACGGCGCTTTCGGCCCTGCGTCTGAGCCTGCTAACCAGCACGCTTTCCACCCTGCTGGTGATGGCGGCAGGGTTGCCGCTGGCTTACATCCTGGCGCGCTGGAAATTCCATGGGAAGACCGCTCTTGAATTGCTGGTTGACCTGCCCGTGGTCCTGCCGCCCTCGGTGGCAGGGCTGGCGCTGCTGGTCGCTTTCGGCAGACAGGGTGTTTTCGGGCGGTGGCTGTTCCCTCTCGGGATCAGCTTGCCGTTTACCACAGCGGCCGTCGTGATGGCGCAAACCTTCGTCTCCGCCCCCCTGTTCGTACGTTCGGTCAAGGTCGGGTTCGCAGAAATTGATCCCCAGATGGAGGAGGCGGCCTTCGTCGAGGGGGCGAGCGAGCTGCAATTATTCCGTTTTATCATGCTCCCACTGGCGTGGCGATCCCTGCTGACTGGAAGCATCCTGACCTGGGCACGCGCCCTGGGTGAATTCGGGGCCACGCTCATGTTTGCCGGGAATCTCATCGGTAAAACCCAAACCATGCCGCTGGCCATCTATCTCGGCCTAGAAAGTGGTCTGGGAGTGGCACTGGCGCTCTCGGTGATGCTAGTGATGGTATCGGTGGTCTTATTGGGAGTGGTGAGAAATTTGGAGAAAAAAGTGCACGTGGGAGTACCTTGAAGTCTAAAAAGAAGGAAGGTCAAGTTACCGCAGACCATGGGAACCTAGCGCACGATAAATAAAAACCGCCCGGGTCGCCTTATTTCGAAGCCCTTCTCACCAGACTCACCACCTCATCTGGCCGCAAAGTGAAATCCTTGCCTGTGAAGGGAGCTAGTTTTCCCGATCTTTTTATCAATGGACAACCATGTACCATCCCCGGCCGGGATGTCCGACCTCGCCGGGATTGATATCTTTGTTATTGGACCAGGATGTCCAAATATCGCTCCATTCAGCAGACCTGCTATACCCCGAATACTTTCCATCCATACTTAGATTTAAATACGGATCGTTGTATGTGACCCTGCCGTTGTCAAAATTCATCCCGGTTACGATCACGTAATGCGAATCATTATATGTTTTAATGGGGCTTCCTATGTTGTCTGTGACTTCGATGATAACCGGGTTACCGGCCGATAAGAAATGGTAGAGCAGGCCTCTTGCCTCCAACTCAGCATACGCCTCCCCATTGTCAAGGTTGATATTTCCGGCTGTCGGTGGGAGTTGCCCATATTGATCAGCATAAAAGTCCGCGATGGCTTCCATCCCGGTCGGAGAAGTCCCCAGATATCCTCCCGGTCCCGGTAGGCGGGCCGGAAAATACACGCCGATCTCCAGCCCAGTTGTTTCTACACCTCCACCATCCAACACCTGGTCCGGATGCCGGTAATTCCAGCCCATGGCAAAAACCGCTTCGCCACACGAAGTATAGTTTTGTTGGTTCACTAAAGGAACCTTATTAAGGATGATCTGGCCCTTTGCCTTCCGACCCATCGATTCGTAATCCGTCTCGAACCCATTCCCGTTGGAAAGGGAATTATCGTTTTTCGCCTGCGGGTCAGCTGAAGCTTCTGTAGAGTCAACAATTAAATATTGATCCCAAACCTCGGTCGGGGCCGGGAGTGAATCTGTTGGAATTATCGTGATGGAAAGCGCATAGGTGGAAGCCGTTGTGGCGGTAGGCTCAGGCGGACGGGGAGAAATTGTTTCACCTGGGAGTGCAATAACGTATCCACACAGGGCTAGGGTGAACAGAAAATGGATAATCTGCTTCATAGGCTGCCTGCTGTCGATTGGTGGAATCCTAGGCAAAAACATGCACTCGTTGAAAATGGGCCGCGCCCACGCAGCATCCTGTTTCCAACTTAATTGAATAACCTGATACATTATCGCGCCATGCCGGCTGTACCATTCAAACTATGCGCGCTATCTCAGCAGCGGCTGCTCGATAACAAATTACAACGAGCTAAATTGCGACCACGGGTTTCTTCATCAAGGCGTCATTCATTTTACTGGCTGGGCGAGGTCTTTTAACCACTTGCGCCACCTGGGAGAAAACCTGTCAGGATCATGGTTTTGATCTTCCGGGTTCGATTTCAGGATGGTCATCGCCCCCTAAGTTTGTTTTGTTTGGAAAAACTGGGCCTTTCGAATCGACTCCAGAGAAAATCTTCTTTGGCCCCAGCGTTCTTGAAACCGGCAAAGATACAATCAGACGCACGGCTCGCTCATAAAATAGGTAATCCCAGGACCAATTGACCAATACAAGCAGCCGGTTCCGAAAGCTGATCAGGCTGTAAAGATGGATACTCAGCCATAAGATCCAGGCCGGGAAGCCAGCAAAAGCGTGCCCCCCTATGTAGGCAATAGCAGCATTTCGGCCGATGGTCACCATGGTACCCCGGTTGTGATAGTGAAAAGACACAGGCTCTTGTCCGTTTACCTGGCGAATAATGTTATGGGCGGCTGTTTCCCCTTGTTGAGTGGCGACCGGGGCAAGCATTGGCAGGGAATGTCCGTCTGCTTCTACGAAGGCCAAGTCGCCGATGACATAAACTTCGGGGTAGTCGGGGGTCTGAAGTGTCGGAAGGACCTTCACCTGCCCATTTCGCATGGTAGGAAGGATTGCATTGAAGGACTCCCCACGTACACCTGCTGTCCAAATCACAGTTTCCAGAGGGATGGTTGTCCCCTCTTCTAATTGTACATATTCAGGTGTGATCTGGCTGACCATCGCACGCAGATGTATTTCCACTCCCATCTTCTGCAGCCTTTTTGCAGCGTAGGTTCCAAGACGCTCCGGGAAGGGGGCGAGCAGGCGGTCAGTTGCTTCCAGCAACAGGACATGCATCTCTCGGGGATCGAGGGCCTGATAGTCCTTTACCAGCGGGCCACGGATCAGTTCAGCAAGAGCGCCGGCGAATTCCACTCCGGTTGCCCCACCGCCGACGATGGCAAATGTCAGCATTTGTTGCCGCCGCTCAGGGTCGGTTTCACACAGGGCGCGTTCAAAATGAAACAGGATATGGTTGCGCAGGGCGATTGCCTCTTCCAGCGTCTTCAGTTGGAAAGCATACTCGGCTGCGCCTTTTACCCCAAAGAAGTGGGAGGTACTCCCGATGCCCAAGACAAGAAAGTCGTAAGGGAAAACGTGATCCGTGGTTTTGACCTTTTTACCGATAAGGTCTATCTCTGTGACCTCATTCATGAGAAAACGAATATTCTGCTGCCCCCGGAGGACGCTTCGCACTGGATAAACAATATCCTCGGGTTCAAGTTCCGCTGCGGCGACTTGATAGAGGAGAGGAAAAAAAGTATGATAATTGTTGCGATCCAGAACAAGAACATCGACCTGGGAATGGGACAAAGTCCGAGCAGCCCATAGTCCCGCAAATCCAGCTCCCAGGATGACCACGCGGGGGCGATCAGGAATTGTCATTGCTCTCCATCCGACGATTGGCGTACTTCCAATCCACGGGTTGCTGATTCTGCTTGACCAGAAGGATTTTGATCATTTGGGATCCGGCGAGATCAAGGGGGTTCACCAGCAACCGGATTTTAATACCAAAAAACAGAACGCAGGTTCTAAACAGGCGGTTCAGACCTCTTCATGTCTGTTCGAACACACCGATCTCGGTATAGTACCACTGATCCCCGCGCCAGGCGAAAAAGCCGATGATATTTTGCGCCATGCGGGGGTTAAGATCGCCTCCGCTGCAACAGCCGTAATGCCAGACGCCGTCGTAACCGAGCGCGATCTCCTGCCCGTCAAAAGAAATCCCGGTTTTGCCATCGCGCTTGTAGAAGTAGAACGGCCTGTCGTGAATGGTCTGGAAGCCGAAAGAGTCATCATAGCCATGGAGATTGTTAATCGATTGCCCATCTACGAAGATTTCTCCCGTGAAGTATGAGTCCACTAAATAAGTGTTGGGCGGTAATGATTTATTTTCTTGAGCAACTTCAAATACCCAATAGTTGTCATAAACGGTTAAGACCCTGAAGGGAGACGATGTTCCAGGCGGTTCGATGAGCGTTGAAAAAATGACAATTCCATTTCGAGTTACCTGGGCGGTCACTTTCCCATTTTCTGTTGGGCCCCAGACTGCTTTTAGCATATCAATCCCCTGCATGACCCACAAGTCCCCCCCTCCGACGCTGTAATACTCAGAGGGCGAAAGGGTTCCCCCCCATAAGTCCTTATGCTTATCCAATACTTCCGTCTGCGTCAAGGCATCCAGCGGAAGGATGACCAGCGGTTCGGTTTTAGGCTGTTTTGCCAGCGGATGTTCTTCAATGCTCAAGCCGGATGGGAAAATCCAAGGCGTATTCGTTGCCTCCGGCGTGAAAACCCTCACCAACGAGGTTACGGTGGGGTCAGATGTGGAGGTCGGCAACGATGTATTTAGGGGTTGTGGGGTCGGGCCGCGCGTGGCTGTTGCCGCACCGCCGGAGAAGGTTGGCGTTGCCGGTCCACAGCAGGCAAGCAGAATTACGGCACTCAAACCCAACAATAATTTCTCTTCATCAGAATTTCATATTCCTGCAAGACCTAAGGGATGCACTGATCGTGTGCTGCCCTCATGCCGCCCCTTAGTGAAGAACCCAGTCCACATCCACTCGATAGGGAGCATAAAGCGGGGATTCTTGCACCGCGTTTAAAACCTCCGGTTTAAAATCAGGCCAACTTGCAACATACACGCTGCCACCGGCACAGAAGAACGCTGTTTTACCATCGGGAGACCAGGTGAAGGAATCCACTTGAGTGGAAAAAATTTGTTTGGGCGGCTGTCCCGCATTTCCGATCCA
>JBEKFY010000078.1:0-10143 GCA_050013095.1 Anaerolineales bacterium
CGACAGCTGCCGCGACCGGCAGGAAGAAATTGCCGGTCCTTGCCAGCACCCGTCCTGATAGGGTTGAAGATAATTCAGATCTTTGCATGGCTCATCCGTCCTGTCCCGTACGATTAAGCCGTGTCCTTGGGTGAGGAGTTTTTTGTCTCCCGGTTGACGTTGATCTTGATCTCAGCGCGCCGGGCACCGAACACTCTGCTCAGCTCGCTGGTGGTCGTGGACATAATGGTCTGCATGTCCGTCGATCGGCGGATCTTGCTGGTGATCTCATAGAGCAGACGCTCGCGGTCGACCTGTCGGCGAATCTGATCCAGCAGCCGTGCATTGGCGATAATCGCTGCCAGACTTCCGCCTAGCGTCCCGAGCAGCTCCTCGTCGCTCTCGCTATAGGCGCCGATCTGATCGCTTTCAACGTTTAGTACTCCCAGCAGTTCGGAGCGGTAAAGAAGCGGGATGGCAAGTTCCGAGCGTACATTGGAGGCAACCTGGATATAGCGCGGATCCTGGGTGACATCATCGATTCGTAATGGTTGCTGCTGGTTTGCCACTGCACCAGTGATGCCGCTGCCATACGGAATGACGACCTGCTTGACCTCTTCGGAGTACCCGGCTACGGATTTGACCTCAAGCAACTTCTTCTCTTTATTGGCCAGCAGGATCGCCACCCGGTCGCCTCCCAGGGTTACCTGGAGGCCCTGGGTTGCGCTGTTCAGCGCTTCTTCGATGGTGGTTCCGGAAGCGGCTGCGGTGGTGACGTGATGGAGCAGACGGTGTTGTGACAGGTGTTCCTGCGTTTCGGCGAACAGTTCTGAATTGATCACTGCCACAGCCAGCTGGTCTGCCAGGATCCGCAGCACATTGACGTTTTCATCACTGAAGGAATAGGCATGAGTGCTCTGAACATCCAGCGCACCTACGATCCGGGTTCCGACTTTGAGGGGGATGGCGATCTCGGCTCGCGTGTCCGGCAGCAAAGGATTGGGATAATAAATCGCGTCCTGGGAAGTGTCATTAACCACCAGAGGTTCCCCGTTTCCGGTAACGTATCCGACGATCGATTTCGAGCCAACCTTCAGCCTGTGTCCGGCATGCTTCATCTGTGCACCGGCCTCGCCCGTGGCTTCCCGTACGGCCGCGTATTCCCCGTTGGGCTCAACCAGGAAGATCGCGGCGTGATAGAAGTTGAACCGTTCACGGATCAGCGAGACAGCCTCGGCTAGCAGTTGATTCAGATCGAGGGATCCGGAGATATCGCGGGCGATCTCGGCTGCCGTCTGTAACTGGAGCGCCCGTTGACGAGTTCCGTCCAGCAGGCGGACATTGTAAATGGCACCCGCGACCTGGGAAGCCAGAGTGGTCAGGAAACGCAGGTCAGCCTCGTCAAAGGCATGTTCGTGCTCAGTATCCTGCACGATGATCGCACCGACAACTTCGCCGGCGACGATCAACGGCGCTCCCAGCCAGGACTTAGCCGGTTTCCCAATGACCTTGGCCCCCAGAACGGCCGCCCTTCTCTCGGTTTCCTCCAAGAGCATCATGGGTTGTTTGGTGCGAATCAGGATCGAGGTCAGGCCCTCGCCCAGGGGGAAGGATTCCAAGCTGCTTGTCTGCCCATGCCCCGAGTCCAATTCATAGAGGTAAGGGATGCTGATCGAATCGGTCCCGGGCTCATATAACGCCACGAGGAAGTTGTTGTCGCCCATATGCTGGCGGATTTGGTCATGGAGCACACCATACAGGGAAGGCAGATCGCTGGCGGTGGAGATCGCCTGGCTGATGACGGTGATGGCTTCCAGGTCTTCCAGGCGGCGTTCGATATCCTGCTCGGCGCGGATGCGCTCGATCGCTGAGACTATCAACTCGGCCAGGCTCAGGTAGGATTTGACCGAGGTCGGCGAAAGCGGTTGCTTGCTGCGCCCACCGACTACCAGCAGGGCAGCCAGTTTTTGATTCCGAGTTACGGGGAGCAAGGCCACGTTCGTTAGGTTCGTCTTCTGAAGAAGTTTAAGCAGACCTCCAGGCAGGGTGGTTAACTTGCTGACTTCCCCGATTTGGATCTCCTCCGCGATTCGTTCCCAACCTTCGCCGGGTGCGACCTCTAGCTCTAGTGGTAGGCTTTCATTCACGATCTGTAGCGAGGGATCGGTCTCGGCGACGGCCCGCAGTCTAGATTTCTCAGCCACCAGCAGGATCGCCTGGTAAGGAGTGCGCTGGAAGACCAGCTTGGCGGCTGAGTAAACCTCCGCCTCCGTTTTGGCCTGGGCGATCTGAAAACTGGTTTGATAGACCTCGCCGACACCCTGCAGATTTACCTGGGTGGCTTCCATTAATCGGACATTCTGCATCGCCGAAGCAAGCTGGGCGGCGAGGGTTTGCAGCATCGCGAGGGTCCCGGGATCAAAAGCATTCAAATCTGTGCTGTGCACATCCAGTCCGCCCAGGACCTGCTCGCCAGCTAGGATTGGTACCCCAGCCTCAGAGCGCGTTTCCGGCAGCAGTTCGTTCTTTTGGTACAGAGAATCGTCGGCGACATTGGCCGCCAGACGGGGTTCCTTGTGTGCGATCGCCCAACCGAGAATGGAGGTTGGACCAACAGCAAACCGGTTTTCAGCCCTTAGCATCGCTTCGGCGGCCGTACCTCCGGCGGCGCGCAGTTGAACAAATCGGCCCAGCTCGTCGACCAGATAGATGCCTGCATGGTAATATCCGCATCTCTCGGTAAGCAGTTCAGCTGTCATACGGAGAAGATCGTCAAGACTGGAGAAAGCGGTAATTTTCTTGGCGCACTCCGAGGCGATCCGCACCTGGCGGGTCCGCTGGTCGAGCTGCTGCACCAGGGTGTCCCTCAACTCCAATAATTTCCGATTGGTATCCAGGGTGTCTTCCAGGCGCTGGCGTTCGACGATATTGCGGAATGCAGCCGCGATCAACAAGAAGATCCCAACGGCCAGCAGGACTCCTGAAGCGGTCGAGAATGCCTGCCTGTCAATCGGGAAGGGGAGAGCCGTCAGCAAATAGGCGGTCAGGGCATTGATCGCCACCAGCACGATCATCCCCCAGAAGGGAAGCAGGATCATGCCAAGGATGAACGCCAGTGGTATGAGCGAGAAAAGGGTGTCTACCAGCGGCTGGCCGTTTAAGACAAGCCAGTACCCTAAAGCGGTCAGACCGAAGGTAAGAACCGCAGACCCGATCTGATAATGCCGCATCCGACCAAAACCGTATGCCAGAAGGCAGATGACGGCCAGGAAGAGTGAGGCGAGAAATGTCGGAAAAGTCGATCCCGCGACCGCTCGGAAAACGAGTCCAAGGAATGCCATGACCAGAAAGGCGGCAAAAGCCAAAGTGAGGGCTGCAGCGCACAGGAACTGCGCCTGACGCCGAGCCCCGAGCTCACGGATGGAAGGGTTGGGTCGGACCAACCTTTCTAAGAATCCCCCCATTTTTGTCCTCGGCTGTTCTGGCAGCATGTATTTCTCCTTCTCGTTCTGGCGGTTGGCCCTTATGCCAGACGAGAATCGTGGCTAGCTCAAGTCCCAGACAGGTTCACCGACCAGAATTCGCCGGATCTGTTCCGGAAAACGGTCAGGATCGAGGGGTTTCCCAAGAAAGCCATCAAAACCAGAGGCGCGCGCTTTATCCATCTGTTCTTTGCTGGCTTCAGCGGTCACGGCTACAATCGGAACCCGTTTAAGCCGCTCGGAGGCGCGGATCTTGTTCAAAGCGCCGTACCCATCTTCATACGGGAGCCGGATGTCCATCAGGATTAAGTCGAGACGCGGAAGAGTGTCGGCGTATTCAACCACCTCATAGCCTGAGGTCTTCCATTCACAGTGAATCCCCATATAGCCCAGCATCCGGGCGATCAGGACAAAATTGGAAACATTGTCCTCAACGACCAGGACGGTGGCATCCTTCGGAATGTTGACCTTTCGTCCGGTCTGGGTATCAGCTGCGGGGTTCCGGATGGTATCTTGGGAATCGGGTGTGCTCATTTTTTCCTCAAATAGCGTTCGACTTGTTGGGGAAGAACATCTATATCGACCGGCTTTTGGATGTAACCGTCGCAACCGGCTTCCAGGGACTTCTCGCGGTCGCCGCGCATCACGTTGGCGGTTAATGCAACGATGGGCACCTGCTCGAAACCGGGCAGGGCCCGGATACGCGAGGTGAGGGTATATCCATCCATGTCCGGCATATTGATGTCCATGAGGATCAGGTCCGGATGGTGGGATTTAAGCACTTCAAGGGCTTCGCCAGCATCACTGGCTTCGAGAAACCCATAGCCCTCTGCCATCAGCACGCGTCGTATCAAAGTCCGGTTGTCCAGATTGTCTTCGATATACAAAATCGTGCCAGAATCCATATATTTGGCCTGGGCCTCCATTGAATTATTTTAGCATGGGGGTTCAACCGGCGCATAACAGCATCCTTACAATCTACCTCGGACATGTCTAGTCGGATTCGGGAAGAGCAGATACAATTTCAGGGTGATTGAAGGAGTCACGCGTATGACCTCATCCTCTTTGCAGCAAAATGCCATTAACACCCTCCGCTTCCTCTCCGCCGATATGGTTCAAAAAGCGAATTCCGGACACCCCGGTTTGCCAATGGGGTGCGCGGCAATCGCCTACACCCTGTGGACCCGCCATCTGCGCCACAATCCTAGGAATCCATCCTGGCCGGACCGGGATCGATTCATCCTGTCCGGCGGGCATGGCAGTGCCCTGCTTTATTCTCTCCTGCACCTGAGCGGCTACGCGCTTTCCCTCGATGATCTGAAGCAATTCCGCCAGTGGGGCAGCCTGACACCGGGTCACCCGGAATATGGACTCACTCCTGGAGTCGAGGTCACAACCGGTCCCCTCGGCCAGGGCTTTGCCAACGGCGTAGGGATGGCCATCGCCGAAGCTCATCTGGCCGCTACATTTAATAATGTAGATCACCAGGTGGTTAATCACCATATCTATGCGATTGTCACCGATGGTGATCTCATGGAAGGCGTGACCTCCGAGGCTGCTTCGCTGGCCGGTCACTTGAAGCTGGGAAAGTTGATCTATCTCTACGATGACAACCGGATCTCGATCGACGGATCGACCGATCTGACCTTCACCGAAGACCGCAGCGCGCGTTTTTCGGCGTACGATTGGCAGGTTCTTCAGGTTTCTGACGGAAATGATGTGGAAGCCATCGATGCGGCCGTCCAGCAGGCCAAAAAGGATCTGCGTCCTTCGCTGATTGTGTGCCGTACTCATATCGGATTCGGGCTCCCGACCCGCCAGGATACCGCCAAGGCTCATGGCGAACCGCCGGGTGATGCTGAACTGGACGGGGCCAAAACGAAGCTGGGCTGGCCTATCGCACCGCGGTTTGACATCCCAGAGGATGTGCTTTCCCTTTTCCGGGAGGCACTTGAAAGAGGCCAAAAACTGGAGGCGGACTGGAAGGAAAGACTGGAAAGATATCGGAAGGCCTATCCCATACAAGCTACCGAACTTGAGCGCCGATGGAAGGCAGAATTGCCGGCGGGCTGGGAGGAGGTCCTGCCGACTTTCCCTGCGGATGAAAAGGGTCAAGCGACCCGCATCGCATCCGGTAAGGTCATCAATGCCCTGGCGGCAAAGATCCCTGAGCTGGTCGGGGGCTCGGCGGACCTAACGCCTTCCACGAAGACGTGGATCGACGTCAGTCCGGCCTTCCAGGCGGAGACCCCGGCCGGCCGCAATTTCCATTTCGGAGTGCGTGAGCACGCGATGGGAGCGATCGTCAACGGCATGGCGGTCCACGGGGGGCTGATCCCTTACGGGGCGACATTCCTGATCTTCTCCGATTACATGCGCCCCGCCATCCGCCTTTCGGCGCTCTCGCACTACCCGAGTATCTGGGTCTTCACGCACGACAGCATCGGTCTCGGCGAAGATGGACCCACCCATCAGCCCGTGGAACAGCTGGCAGCTTTGCGCGCCATCCCGAACCTGGTCGTGATCCGCCCGGCCGACGCCAACGAGACGGCAGCTGCCTGGAAGGTAGCCATCGGGCGCCGGCATGGACCGACGCTCCTGGCGCTTTCGCGCCAGAATGTCCCCACGCTGGACCGCTCGATCCTAGCGTCTGCCAGCGGCCTTGAAAAAGGAGCCTATGTCCTGGCGGACATCGGCGATGCCACCCCCGATTTAATCCTGATGGCGTCAGGTTCCGAGGTCAGCCTGATCGTGGAGGCCGGGATGCGCATGTCTGCCGAAGGGGTCAATGTGCGTCTAGTCTCATTCCCCAGCTGGGAGCTTTTTGCTGGCCAGGGCGCGGATTACCGGAACTCGGTTTTACCCGGCGAGGTGGGCGCACGGCTGGCGGTCGAGGCCGGGGTGACGTTCGGTTGGGAGCGCTGGGTGGGGGATAAGGGTAACGTAATGGGTGTGGACCGCTTCGGGGCGTCTGCCCCATATCAGGAAATATATCGACACCTCGGCTTGACGGTTGAGCAGATCATCCAGAAGGCTCAAATGCTCTTAAGATCGTAGACTGCGCATAGCCATTATGCAACTTAAGCCGAGAAAGGGATTTCCTCGGTAAAGTGTCTTTCAATTCTTCCGCCTTCATATGATCAGTTCGGCAGGAGCCCAGGTGCTTAGGAGTTTGAAGGCTGGGATGTTGTGCGAAGAATATTTTTGCGCGATAATCATCCCGGTTGGCCGAGTGGTCGAGCACCTCAATACTGTTATCCGGGACCTCGTGGAGGCGAATGGGGCACGAGGATGTCGGATCCCAAATTCCCTGGAGGTAACCCGATGAATACCCAATTTAAGCAGGAATTTCAACACAAGTGGGAAAAATACTTTCCCGGCGCAGAGCTGCCGGTGGCCTATTCTTACAACGACGAGGTCACCGCGGCAGAACACGCCGACAGCCGGGACGAGGAACATTGCGTCATCGCCAGTTTTCAGCGCGTCCGGCAGGGCCATACTTTCGTCTACAGCACAGACAGCCCGGGATGCAAGGGCTGGAGACGCTACACCGGCTTCTCCCAGTCCTTAAGGCCCGAGTTTGAGTTTTTCCTTTCCTGCGGCATTCCGGGGGAGATCGAAGGCGAGCGCTATAAGAAATCGCCGGACCTGGTCACCAGCTACCTGGAAAGCCATCCCGCTTTCGAGGCACCCGGGCGGTTCCTGGTCTTCAAGCGTTGGGACAAGCTAACCAGGAACGACACGCCCCTGGCGGTTGTCTTTTTCGCCTCGGCGGATGTGCTTTCCGGCCTGTTCGCACTGGCGAACTATGACCGCTCCGATCCGCACGGTGTGATTTCACCAGCAGGCTCCGGCTGCTCGACCATCGTGAACTATCCTTATTGGGAGGCACAGTCTGACCAGCCGCGCTGCGTCCTGGGGATGTTCGATGTTACGGCGCGCGCCCAGGTGTCGGCGACCCTGCTGACCTTCACCATCCCCTTCAAACGCTTGGTGCAAATGGTGGCGAACATGGATGAGAGCTTCCTGACCACTCCAGCTTGGGACACCATGCGGGCGAGGATCCAGCAATCTGCCCAGTCTTAAAAGAGTGGGTTTAAGCATCCATAATTATTACCAGCCAGCTAAACCATGAATAAAGGTGCACCAATTACTATTTCCATTGGTGCACCTTTCGCGGAACCGGCCCAAGCGCCTGGTACAGACAAAAGACCTGGCCAGGGAACCGGGATCACCAATCTAATCCTAACTTGTTAGCGGAATTAGATCACGCCTGGAGAATTTGAGCGAACCTTTAATGATGTAGTGGGGCCGAAGAAACGTTCGAGCACCGAGATAGCCGATGCTCAACAAGTTCAAATAGACCTAACCGGTGCCCTCGGCGAGCTTTCGAGAATTTCAGAACAGGGCTTCTTTGGCAACGAGAACCATTCAATATGGAGACTCCAGCATGAATGTCGTTATCACAGGAGCATCCTCCGGAATAGGAAGGGCCATGGTGAGAACCTTTGCCCGAAAGGGGCACGCGGTTCTCGCGGTTGCTCGACGGGAGGAACGCCTTCAGGCGCTTTGCCAGGAAATGGCGGAAAAACACGAAGCCACGGTTCACTACTTGGCCTTGGATATCACCTCCCGGGGTGCCCCCCAAATCCTTCTTGAGGAAGCCATTCGAGTTTTCGGAAAGGTTCACGTGCTCATCAACAACGCCGGCATGAGCCCTTATCAGGAGTTTCATGAATTGAATTATGGACACCTTTGCCAGATCCTTTCCCTGAACATCCAGTCCCTCACGGAACTTTGTTACTTGTTCATGGCCCATATGCTGGCCCATGGGGAACCCAGTCATGTGGTGAATGTGGGCTCCGTGGGGGGTTACGCGCCCCTTCCTAAATTTGCCGTCTACACGGGCACCAAGCACTACGTTCGGGTTTTCACCAATCTACTTTATCACGAGTACCATGGCAGCAACATCCAGGTCAGTGCCCTTCACCCCGGTGGGACCCTAACGGAATTCCCGGTACTCGCCGGTCAACGGATCAAAAAGTTCGCCCAGAAAACCATGATGACTCCGGAACAAGTGGCGGAGAAAGCCTATCCCGCCATCCTCAAGGGAAAACGGGTCATCATCCCGGGAGCCATCAATAAACTGACCGTTCTCATGGGAAGAATCCTTCCTTTCCCCTGGACCATTCAAGTGATGGAGTTCGTTTATGAGCAGAACATCGATCAAACCGACCCGACCTACCCCCTTCCGGTGAAAAAAACCAACGATCCGCATCCGGGCTAGCGGGAAAGCAAGGAAGGGATCGTCTGAGGTCAAAAGAAGGAATCGAAGTTATCTCGTGACGACCGTTCTTAAGCGAAAGAATCAAGAAAGGAGGATGACTGATGAAGGTTCTCGTGGTGGGCTGTGGGGCCGTGGGACAGGTATTCGGCCTTTTCCTTCAAAAGTCCGGTGTAGAGCTGGGCCTTTATGACCAGCCTGCAACCGTCGATCGATTGAAACAGGCGTTGGAACATGGAGGCATGCCTCTTTTTCAAATCTCCCATTCCCATGGACGGGATCCCATCGCCCACCGGTTGGGGAACTATCAAGTGGTAATGGATTTAGGGGAATGTCAGCGATTCAAACCGGACCAGATCTGGTTCACCACCCCCTCGCCCGTTTACCACTCTGAGTGGTTCCGGGAGTTTCTGCAAAATGTTCCCTCTGAAAGGGTGGTATGTTTTGCTCCCGAGGGAGCACGTTCCGAATTCTACCCGGAAAGCGGGGGCAAGGAACGGCTGGTCTTCGGAGGGATCACTTTCATGGCCTGGCAAGGGGATTTGGAGGGGGGCGGTGGACGGCCGGAGGGTGTGAATTTTTGGCTGCCGCCTCTCGGCATCCCCCTCACCGGGACACAAAAAGCCTGCGGCGAGGTGGAGCAGCTCCTGAAAAAAGCGGGGTTCCGGGTTGAAGTACAAAAGCAAGCTTCTCCCATGCAGGCTTCTGTAACCGCAGTGATGACGACTTTTGTGGCCGGACTGGAACTTTCCGGATGGTCCTTCGAGGCATTTCGAAAGAGTCCGTGGCTCAAACGTGCTGCCAACGGCTCTCGGGAGGCGGTCTTAAGCCAACTTTCAGGGGCCGACATTTTCACGAGGACGCTTCTTGGGATTCTTCTTTCATTGACGGGGTTCTACCTTGCCACCTTCTTCCTGCCCCTTCTTCCCCCTTTTGATCTTGAAAAGTATCTCAGGTTTCATTACCTGAAGACCAGGCAGCAGACTCTCACCTTGCTGGATGTTTTCGCAGGGGACGGAAAAAGGCGAGGGCTTCCGGTGGAAAATATCGAGATCCTCCTTCAGGGACTCCTTGGTGCTGCATGATAGGTCTTTTCCGGGATAGGGCAGCAAGGGTGCTTTTGATGGTCTGGGTAGTTGGTGGTGTAAACCATGATGGAGATGACTGAGGAGGTGGCAGGGTGGCCTCCGGATCTTTTTGTTCGCTAATTCTCGTCAGCACGGGAATTTGTGAAATTCAACTCTTTTAGGGAATAATTCCCATATCTTCCTAAATTTCTAGCCACCTGACACTTTGATGTCATCGGTAGGAACAAAGCGGAATTTGAACCGAAAGACCATTGGTCACTCTTTTTTGGATGAACCGCAAACCGATCTGAAAGATGCTCAGGTCACGACG
>JBEKFY010000079.1:0-10137 GCA_050013095.1 Anaerolineales bacterium
GGCCGAGGGCCGGGAAGAGGATATCCGCTCGGGCACTCGATTGTGGGAACGGCGTCCAACCGATCATGACTTCCTTCACCTGCGCCTGGGAATCAGCACGCGACCATCCACGGTCATTTACAAGATCGGGCAAAACGAAAAAACCGAAAGTTCCTTGTTCCGCGAGGCAACCCGCCTGGCGGAGGATTCCCGTCTGCTGTATGAAGTGCCTGTAACCATCCCGCTGCACCTGGCTGAAGATGAAGCCGAGAGCAAAAAGGTCGAAGAGAAGACCAAGGATCAGGAAGGGGGCGGAGAGAAAGCCATCGAAGTGAAAAAAATCACGGTCCGGCATTCTATCGGGATCGCTGGCAGCCATCCCGATAAGGTGTATGCCTATCTGCGGACCCTGCTGGTGGACTATGCCGCCTTCCATTCTCCCCAGGACACCGTGTTGTATGTTGCTGGCAGCGGTCCATCCCGCCAAAACTGGCGCTGGGCATATGCCCTGCCGCACTGCAAGGAAGCGGATAAATCCGAGACGCTATGTTTTGAAGAAGATCAAAAGCCCGGTGAGAATGAGGCAGACCGCATGCGCCTGTTCTGGAAGAACATCCGCACCATCCTGGAGCGCCGGCGCATGCGCCTGCAGGATAAGGAAAGCGGTGCGGATGTCAAACTGCCCTTCCTGCTGGTGGTGGTCGATGTGCTCTCACCAGCTCCAGACTGGTCCTGCCTGAAAGACCTGGAAGGGGAAGCCGCCATTTCAACCATCCTGATGGACGGGCAAATGCTGGGTGCAGCCATCCTGTTCCTGATGCCGGACCGCTCGTACGTCCCTAGCCGCACCAGCGCCATCATCGAAGTCGATGACGACCCGGACGATGAGGACTCGGCAGTCTTCCGCTATGCTGAAACAGGCTTCAACAGCCAGCGGTATGTCGGCCGCACCAGGCTGGTTGCCAGCCAGGAGATCGCCCGCAATTTCTCCAGGCGCCTCGAGCCGGTCGACATCCGCCGCGGTTACGGCTCCAGCCTGGCCTCGACCGTAACGCTCATGGAGATGCTGGGTGTCACTTCGATCGACCAGCTGCAGAAGCTGACCCTTGAGAACTGGAAGCGCAGCATGGATCCCGCCTCGGCCGACTGGTTATATACGGCGGTCGGCCTGCTGTCGGGGAACGAGCCGCGCGTGCTCACTTTTTCGGCCAAGGCAGACGGGGTGCACGGCATCATCGCGGGCTCCACCGGTTCGGGCAAGTCCGAACTTCTGATGACCCTGATCATTGGAATGGCGCTCAATTTCAACCCCAACGTGCTCAACTTTGTGCTGGTCGATTACAAGGGCGGCGCTGCTTTCGAACCCTTCAAACGCCTGCCCCACAAGGTGGATATCGTCACCAATCTGGACCAGTCGGCGACTGCCAGGGTGTTTGCCTCCATCATTGCCGAGCTGGACCGGCGGCAAAAGCTGAATACCTACACCAACTCCAAAGACATCGTGCACTACCGCAAGAAGGGTCTTAATCTGGATCCGCAAAGACCGCCTTATCCGCACCTGTTCATCATCATCGATGAATTCGCCGAGATGATCGCCGGGAATGCCGAGTACAAGGCCCAGTTGGAAAGCATCACGCGCCTCGGGCGCGCCCTGGGGGTGACTTTGATCCTGGCGGCGCAGCGCCCGGCCGGTGTGACAGACCAGATGCGGGCCAACATCAAATTCCGCATCTGCCTGCGGGTGGAGACGCCTGACGACAGCCGGGAAGTCCTGCGGCGATCCGATGCGGCCTTCCTGCCACCCGGCATTCCAGGCCGAGGTTACCTGCAGGTGGGCAACGAGAACATCGAGTTGATCCAGACCGCATATACGGGAGGGGATTACAAAGGACCCCAGGAAGAAAACGTCGCCCCGAACGTCATCTGGCTGGACCTGCCGAAGAAAGCGGCTGCCAAGAGCGCTGCGGAACCGCCTAAGCTGTACGACGTGATCGTCGATATGATGGCGAACATGGCCTTGCAGGAGTCACGTCCGCAGTGGCGGCCATGGCCCGAGTTCTTGCCCAATCAAACGAGTGCGAAATGCCTCAGCCTGCAGACCCCGCTGGATACCGCCTACATGAACGATGCGGACATCGAAGTCCTGCGGATGTATAACAAGGAAGATGCGGCCACCCTGACCCTCAACGAAAAAGCCACCACATTCTGGAATGACGGGTTTGCATGGAAAGGCGTTCAGTGGGGCAAGAATACCATGCGCCCCCTGATCGGGGTCGTGGACAATCCGTATCAGGCCAGTCAGAGGCCGCTCAGCATCAATTTCCCCAACGGACATGCAGTCGTGTTTGGGGCCTCCGGGCGTGGGAAGACGACCTTCTTGCGTACGGTCATCACCAGCCTGGCGCTGACCCATTCGCCGGATGAACTTCATATCTATATCCTCGACTTCGGCGGCCGGGCATTGAGTGTCCTGCGCGACCTGCCGCATGTCGGTGCCGTCATCACCTCAGAGGAAGATGAGCGTGTCCAACGCCTGCTGCGCAAGATCAATGAGATCATCGATCAGCGCCAAGTCCTGTTCAGCGAAGCCAGGGCGAACAGTCTGGATGCCTATAACTTGGCGAACCCCACCAAGAAACTGCCCGCGGTGCTGGTCGTGATCGACAACTTTGCGGAGTTCAAGGAATATTATGAGGCGTTGCTTGCGCCCTTGATCGGCCTGGTGCGCGAGTCGCGTGCCTACGGCGTACATTTCCTGTTCTCTGCGGACGTGCCCAGCGCCCTGTCCGGCAAATTATTCAACCTGATCTCCGAGCGCTTTACGCTCAAACTCTCGGATGCCTCAGAGTATTCGGAGATCGTGGGCCGCGGTGTACCGGCCGATCTGAGCCCCGTACCCGGCCGAGGTTATGTGCGGGTCGGCAACACCCCGCTTGAATGCCAGACTGCCCTGCCCTTCAAGCCAGAAGAGGGCGACCCGGACGGGCTGGCCAAGGTGGGCAAGATGGGTTTGCGCATGAAGGAGATTTGGAAGGATCAATGGATCACCGAACGGCCTTCCTCCATTGAGACGCTACCTCTGCGGGTTACCCTGGAAAGCATGATCGGCCAAGTGACAGTCCCCGCAGTGCGGCGCTTGAACGCTTTAATGGGGATTGACGACCGCACGCTGGAACCAGCCCTGATCGATATCGAGCGCCAGGGACCTCACATGGTCGTCATCGGCCAGCCTTTCTCCGGAAAGACAACCACCCTGCGCACCATGATCCTTTCGATTGCGCACAATTATTCGCCCGACGAGGTCATGATGGTGCTGGTGGATTTCTCGCGCAGGCTGTGGAAGGGGAGCGAGCTTTCCCTGGCCGACCTGCCGCACGTTGTGGGGACCCTTGCAAGCATCGACGAACTGGACGAATTCCTTGAGAATATGAAAGAGGAATGTGCGGAATTCGACACCAACCCGAAACGGCGCAAGATCATGATTTTCATCGACAACTATGACGCCTTTACCGAAGAATCCAGCCGTAAGAAGATCAGCTTCTTTGAGGGGCTGGCCGGCCTGGTCCGCAAGTATCAGACCGCAGGGGTCTACGTGATCGCGGCCGGTTCGGTAGCGATGATGAACGCCCAGGACGATCTCCGCAAGGTGTTCACTGCTCCCAACTTCGGAATCGCGCTCAAGAGCGCAGATGCCGTCAACCGCATGAATGGAAAGTTCCCGCGCAGTCTGGCAGACGTGGAGCTACCCATGGGCAGGGCCTTCACCGTCCGATCCGGCATCACGGCCATGCTGCAGATCGCCACCCCTTACGTCAATGATGAAGATATAGAAGGATCCTTGGACAAGTGGGTGAAATTGATCAAGGCCCGCTATACCCAGCGCAAGGTGAAGTGGATCCGCAAGCCCCCAGAGGGTGGAGGGCAACAAACCCAAGCGGCCGGAACCACTGCGCCGGCCGGGCCAGCCCCTTCTTCAAAAGAAAAGGGAAAAGGCAAAAAAGGCGCAGCAGAGGCAGGAGCCGGCAAGTACGACCTCAAAGCCTTGAAGAAAGGGCTGCTCGAAAAGGGCATGTCGGAGTCGCTCCTGAACCTGCTCTCGCCGAGCGACCTTGTTGAAAACGCCAGGAGCATGGGGTTGATCAAATAACCGATGGATCGTAATCAGGGATGACCATGGATGATTATCTTGATGTAGAGATCGATGTTTTCGAGTACAGCGCGCAGCATGCCCGGGTGCACAAAGGCATTACGATTGCTACGCTGATCCAGGAAACCCTCAAGCAGTTTGATGACATCGCCGCCGATGCCCCGGACAAATATGCGATCTATCTCAAGGGTGCCGACCGTCCGCTGAACTCAGCCTCCACCTTGGAGCAGCTGGATATCCAGCCCCATGACGAGCTGGTTTTTGACTATGTCCGCCAGACCATCCGGAAAATGTTGGACCCGGAGCAGTATGCAATCCTGCGCGAGGAGACGACGGGGAAGGTTTACGATATTCAATGGCAGCCGGCCATGATCGGTCGCCCTGACGCGGATGTCGGCCATAACATCATCCTGGCCGTGAACGTTCTGCCGCTGCCGAATGGCATGACGGTTTCGCGACAACACGCCCAGATCACCTTTTCGGATGGCCGCTATTATATCGAGCCGCTGGCCGAGCACAACCCGGTCTTCCTGAACGGCAAAGAGATCCCCCTGAACAGCAAGCGCGAGTTGAAGAACAACGACAAGGTTGCCATTGGGCGCAGCAAGATCATGATGGTCTTTCAAACCCAACGGGCAGCTGCATCGACGTTTGCCGAGCCAAAATCTCAAGCGGCCAAAAGGACACCTGCCCCAACACCCCCGGTCCCCGCCCCGACCCCCCAGGCAGCCAGTGTGGCGGTCGACAGGGGCGAGACCGTTTTATCCGTGGGCGATAACCCTCTTACTTTCCTGGTCATTGAAGCCTGTTCGGTAGCGGACCGTGTTGGCCAGAAACTGGCCATCATTGAATATCCTTTCCTGTTGGGGCGCTCGCTTCCCCTGCTGAGCGACGAAAAAGAGATCTCGCGCAAGCATGCCGAGATCACCTATGACCCGCATGAGAAAAAATTCTACATCACGGACTTGAAGAGCACCAACGGCGTAAGCCTGAACGGAACGCAAATTCAACCGGGACAACCTTATGAAATCAAGCCCGGCACCAAAATCGGTCTGGGCCGGGTGTTCGTCGGACGATTTGGAGTGTAAGCCTACGTGAAATCGCTCGGCCGTTCTCAGGTCCCCTGCCGGGCGGATTGGACCCTTTGCCTGCGGCGGGTTACGGGCGGGTAGTTGGCTTCAAGCGCTGAAGAGGCAGAGAGATACACTGTCGAAATAGGGACGGCCCATACAGGCCGTCCCTACTGCATATATTCAAGGGACACAGGTCGAGCAGCCGATTGACAGTTGAAGATTATTTCCTGAAGAAACGATGCCGATCGAAACCTTTTGGTTGCCTTTTACCCAATCTTCAAGGACGCTGCCCGAATCTACATAGCTGGTATCCAGGGTCCAGCCTGCGGCTTTCAGTTGATCCTCATAATAATTCTTGATCGTGTTCATATCCGCGTTGACCTGGAAGCTCGCATTCCCGGGAGTGATCAATTGCACCACGGCCCCCGGATAGATCGGCACATCTTGCGGCAGCCCGGCCGATGCGATGTTTTTCAAGGTTAATTGGACATCCAGAATGGTCCCGTTCTGATGCGGGGTGATGATCAGCTCGATTTCATTCCCGTCCGGCATGGTGAAGGTTAAGTCATTGTTTTGCCTCATATCGAAGGTCGCGGTGGGCATGGGCGTTACCCCCGGCGGAAAGGTGAGGGTTGAAACACAATCCGAACCACCGCAGCCGCCTTCCATGGGCTGAGGGGTTGGAGCCTCTTTCCAATTCTGTGAAGTCAATTGCTGGGTATAGAAATTGGTCACAGCTGCATAGTCTTGAGGGATATAAAACTCCCACGAACTATCCTCGGCTTGCACCATTTCGAATTGGCCTGGCAGGGGGAAATCCTTGGGCAGCCTCTGAGCGTACTTGGATGCCACGCGGTCGTACTGGCATTGGATCCTCAGCTGCCCTTCATTAAAGCCGATATCTAGAGAAAGGTAAATGTTGAATTTTCTCCAGTACTGGATCTCCCCGCCTGTAAAGTTTGGGTCCGTGTAGCGAAGGGTCCAGCCTTGTTTGGGCAGATTGTCCCTGTAATATTTACTCACCGCATCCGGGGTGGATTGGGATTGAATGGTGAAGGAACCGCTGGTGTCGTTTGGATCGTAATTGTCGGGTGAAGTCATCTGGGAATCAGGCGCCACGGGGAACGATTTTTGGATGTCAGCCTGGGACCCGCTCAGCTCCAATCCCCCGGAAAGCGGTGGTTGGGTGGCGATCTCCGGCTGGGTGGCGATCCCTGGCTGAGATGTGGCCTCTGGTGAACTGGTATTTTGAGGAATGTTTTGGATGGTACCGGCGGGTAGGCTGCAGGCCCCGACCAAGAACAATAGGACAACCATGAAGATGATCCAATTCTTGCGGTTCATGTTGGTTTCTCCTGTTCACATCCTGTCTGCCCGGTTACAGATCGAGTTCCGGTGTTGCCTGGAAACGGGTGTTCCACCCGACGGGGTCGTGATTGTGGATCATAGTCAAGTATGACTGAGCTGGACAAAATCGCCCCCCTGGAAGGTCGCTGGAAATCCAACGGTTCATTGGATCATGATCATCACTTGTTGAGCCGCCTTCTGGGTTGAAGTGACGATGGTGAGCTCGACCGTACGATTGTCCCCTTTGGTGAAAGTCCACGCGGTCATATTATTCCCCGTCGTGGTGTTAATGATCGTCCAGCCATCGTTTACCATGCCGTTTTTATAGAAATCGGAGACTTGCTGGAGCGGCATTTTTGTGCTGAACGTGTACATCGTCATTGCTGGATTACCACTGGACGCAGCCGTGGTCGTCGTCGTCAAATCCCCGTCGTTGTCCGTTAAAATTGGAATATCGGCAGGAAAACCCTTAATGGTCAGAAACGGGGTCACCGTCGTGGCGGCTGCCGCAACGGCAGTAGGTTGAGCGGCTGGTTGAGTAGCAGGTTGAGGTTGAGTTTGGGCAGGCAGGATTTGGGTTGAACCTGCCGCGAGGGGGTTTCCCTGGGTGACCGCAGCCGCCGGAGGGATCAAGGTGGCTGGCTTTACCGCCGAGACATACCGGGAGGCGTAGTATGCGGTTCCGATCACGACGAGCAGCACAGCCACCACAGCCACTCCGCCAAGTACGATCAGGCCGATCTTCCATCCTGCCATCCTTTTATGAACCGATGGAACCACAACCGGGGCCGCGACCGTCGCTGCCGCTCGTACCGCATGCATATTTACCACCGTAGCCTGAGACGCATCGGCCAGCTGGGTAACGGCCGCAGGCATGGCCTCTTCACCCCGGGATAGTTTTTCAAGCAATTCAGCGAACACCCCCATATTGGGAAAGCGGTTTTTTGGATCCTTGGCTAAAGCCTTGAACAAGACCTGTTCGACCGATTCCGGCAGCTCGGGGACAAAGAGGCGGGGGCGAGGCAACGGGTCCTGCATGTGTTTAATCAAAACCGCCGCCGGTGTGTCAGCGCTGAAGGGCAGATGCCCGGTGACCATCTGGAAGAAGACAATGCCCAATGAATACATATCCGTATGCGGGTCGGACTTGCCCATCCACTGCTCGGGCGCCATGTAATCTGGAGTCCCGATCCCGACGCCGGTGGCAGTCAGCTGCGTCGATTCACCCGATTCCATCATTTTGGCGATTCCGAAATCAGAGAGGATCGGTGCGCCCGAACGGCTGATCAAGATGTTGGCGGGTTTTACATCCCTGTGAATGATCTTTAACTGGTGTGCATACTCCAGCGCTCGTGCAATCGGAGCCAATAGAGCAGCAGCCTCTTGATAGGGCACGGGTTGGCCCATCTTTTCCTTTAAGGTCCCTCCCTCAACAAAAGGCATGACCAGGTAGGGTATTCCCGCCTGTTCGCCATAATCCAGCACTTTCAGTATGTAAGGGTGATCGAGTTGGGCAAGAGCCTTCGCTTCGCGCTGAAACCGTTTGAGAAATTGAGCCTGGTCAGCACCCACATTCACGTCAGTTCGGATGATCTTGATGGCCACATTACGTTCCAAGGTGGTATCAAAAGCCTTATAGACGGATGCCATGCCACCTTGCCCGAGAGGTTCGATGATATGATAACGACCCAGGTTTTGACCCACTAGATTGTCCATCGAGGCTCCAGTTTCTGACGGGGGTTGTGTTCTATAAAAAAAGGAAGATACCCTCAACCATATTATACAGCCTTTGAATATCGCATACTTTAACAAACGACCGCTGCCAAACAGCTGGAACGATGTTTTTCTGCGAGAAGAAGAGGGGGAGCCATGAGCGACAACCGTCGCATCGAATTGGCCGCGGATGACGTGTCCTTGGTTTAATTACTTACGCAGTTCCCGGTAGGGGGACCGAAACCAGGCCTCTCCTCGCACACAGGTTGAGGATTGAACTATTGGCTCGCTTTTGGAGATTTATTTGCCCGGGTTAATACAACGGAGCATATGAACGTACCTGAAGATAGAATATATTGGCCTAAGGTCTCGACACGCTGTCCCTGTCACACCCGATCAGGCTATTTTTGCCACTGCGTCAATGCCGCCAGCATCTGCGGGTCCAAATGGTCATTCTCGAGCTGGATGGCCTGGATGAAGGCGTTCATGCCGTCCTGCGCCTGGTTCAGACTGGGCTGGGGATTGTGTTTCGGATCGCCGATCCAGTCGATGACGGCCTTCCAGCTTACCGGTTCGGTGATCGCCTCGAGTGCCGGGTACCTGCCTGGTACCTTCTTCCAGGTCCAGAAGCACCAGCCGGCGTTGATCTCGTTGTCCGGGTTCTCGAACATGGCGATGGTCGAGTCGATCATGGCGGTCGTGTTCTCGCCGAATTCGCCTTCCCAGAGGGGCACCTGCTGGGCATCCGTCAGGGCGACCATTTGATTAAATTTTTGTCGCCGGTTGTCCCCGAACCACGTGTACATATGAAAGCCGTAGGCCTGGTTGCCGGAAATGGGCGCGGGGAACATGGAGAAATCGGAGGAGAATGCGCCGCCCTCCACGATGAGCATGTGATCGGGGTCCACGGAGCGGATGGCCGCGGCGATGCGCCGCTCAAGGTCGTTCAGGATGGCTCCGTTGGGAGGCAGCGGCTCGTTGATCAGGTCATAGCCGGCGATGATTTTCCGGTCGTGGTAGCGGCTGGCAATGGCATGCCACATCGCCACCGTGCGGTCCTGGTTCTCCGGTGAGTTCCAGATCAGCTGGGACTTCGTGGCCGGGTCGGAGGGGGTCAGGCGGGATTGGCCGCCGGGGACCGCATGCAGGTCCAGGATGGCATAGACGTGGTATTGCTCACACCAGCTCAGAACATTATCCAGGATCTGCCAGCCTGAATCCTTATAGACATAGGGCTGGCTGTCGTCTTCTAGGATCTTGGCGTTGACCGGGATGCGCACGGAGTTGAAGCCCAGGGCGGCGATCTCCTGGATATCGGCTTCGGTGATGTAGTTGGCATAGACCTGCTGTTCAAAGCTGTCCGCCTGGTCCGCCCCAACCAGGGTCGTGAGCCGGTCCATCAGGGTGGTCTGGCTGACGAGCAGCCCTTTGCCGTACTCCCAGCCCTCCCAGAGCAGCCAGCCGCCCACGTTGACGCCGCGCAGCTTGAGCGGCTGCCCATCCAGTCCGATCACGAGCTTGCCCTCCTGGTGGACGAAAGGATTATCCGGCACATAATCCGGGTAGGAGGATTGAGGCGGGGCAGTGGGGAGGGGGGTGGAAGAGCTTGTGCGGCCGCACGCCAGGGCAGAAAGCACAAGCAGGAGGAAGGCGAACGGGATGAAGAGTAGTCTTGGTTTCATGGGAGAATGCCCTCGGGGGCCTTTGGGATGTCCGGAGTATAGCACGCGGGGGAAGCGGTTATAATTCCAGAATAGTGACGCTCTCTGTCGCCTGAAGGCGACAGCTTCTCAGGACACGCACGGCGCAACCGCCCACGTTCCGTCCTGACCGCCTCGTCCAGGCGGTTGTTGAAAGGCAAGCTGTAAGATGTTCCGG
>JBEKFY010000080.1:0-9875 GCA_050013095.1 Anaerolineales bacterium
CTGGCACAGACCATCAACAAAGGCTAGAGGGCATTGCCCTGACACTGACCGAACCGCCGGATGCGGACCCGCATGTCCGGTGGTGTGAGAGGAGGGCGCTAGCCCCGCCCTCCTACTCGATTGGCTGACTGGGTCCGGGTGTCAGGTAGTGACCGGCTGTCAAGGCTCCGGGAGGTTTTCATGAAGATCGACAAGCAAGTAGCCCTGTTAATGCAAGGCACCGAATATGGGGACGAAGAGCTTAAAGAGACTATGGCCAATGAACTGCGACAGCGTTTGGTCGAAGCTGAGAAGGAACATCGTCCTTTACAGATCTACTGCGGCTTTGATCCGCGCACTTCGGATCTGCACCTGGGCCATACGGTTCCGATGCGCAAGCTGCGCCAGTTCCAGGAGCTTGGCCATGAAGTGACCTTTGTGGTCGGTTCTTTTACATCGCTGATTGGGGACCCTTCCGACAAGGACAAACTCCGACCGCAGCTGACTTCGCAGGAGGTTGAGCAGAACGCCCAAAGCTATGCCGAGCAGGCCTACAAGATCCTGGACCGCCAGCAAACCCATATCCGCTTTAATTCCGAATGGCTTTCAGAGCTTACCTTTGCCGAGCTCATCCGCCTGGCTTCCAACTTCACCATCCAGCAGTTCATTTCCCGGGACAACTTTCGCAAGCGGTGGGATCATGGGGATCCGATCTACCTGCATGAAACCTTTTACGCCATCATGCAGGGCTACGACGCTTACATGCTGAAAGCCGACGTGCAGGTGGGTGGAACGGACCAGTTGTTCAATATTGTCACGGCGGCGCGCAAGATCATGACCTCTCTGGGGGCTAAGCCAAACATCGCCATCATCCTGGGGATCCTGCCTGGGACGGATGGGGAGGTGAAGATGAGCAAATCGTTGGGGAACCATATCCCCCTGCTCTCCAGCCCGGAGGATATGTATGGGAAGGTGATGTCCGTGCCGGATAGCGCCATGGGCCAGTACATGCGTCTGGTCACACGCTGGACGCCGGACAAGATCGCTGAGATGGAGGCGGGGCTGCATTCCGGTACCCTGCATCCCCGCGACATCAAGATGAACCTGGCTGGAGAAATTGTTTCGATCTACCATTCCCCGCAAGCGGCGCAGCGGGCCGCTGAGGAGTTTAAGAAAGTCTTCCAGCAGAAAAACCTGCCGGATGAAATGCCCGAATACACCCTTCAGCCTGGGCAGACTCTACTGGATGTGCTGGTTGCGACAGGGCTGGTCGCAACCAAATCCGAGGGGCGGCGCATGCTTGAGCAGAGAGGGGTGCGTCTGAACGGGGAGGTATGCTCAGATGGCCAGGCAGCTGTTTCCCATCCCGGGGTGTTGCAGGTGGGGAAGAGGCGCTATGTGCGCGTGAGGTGAGATCGGAGCCGGGCTGCTTGGAAAAGCCCGGCCTTTTGTTTAAGGCTGAATGGCGGCGTTCAGGATAGCTTGCCCCACCGCTTCAGCAACGGGGGGGTTGTCTGCTTCCAAGGCCACAACCACCGCCAAGGGAGTGCCCTGCCAATTCGGCAGGGTCCCGGCCAGGTACCAGGTGATCGTTTTTTGTGCCTCCACCCCTTTTCCTCTCACTCCCCAGAAAGGCTGTCCAGGGATGATCAATGAGCTGGCTGTTGCTCTAGCAGAAGATTCGGACAGAGCTTGGACCGGTTGGCCTAAGGCCGGCAGGATGACCCAGCCTTGGACGGGGGTCTTCACTGCCATGACCAGCCTCGGCGCAGGGAGCACACCGTCATGACTCAAGGCGGCACAGGCCAAGGCCATCTGCAGCGGACTCAGACGCAGAGGGCCAGACTGAAGGGTGGCCGGGGCTACAGGCAGGCGGAGCTGTGGGGTGGTATAGAAACCGAGTGCGGCATACAGGTTTTCCACACTGCTCTGCAGGGGAATGCTGCCCAAGCCGGCTGCCCGATTGAAAATGTCGAGGATGTTCCCCGGCGGATACATCCCCTGGGCCGGGCGGTCAAGCAGGGGTGTGCTGGGGTCCTTGGCCAACCCGGGACCCTCTTGATCCAGTAAATTGGGATCGAAGGTCGGGTGGGAAGCCATTGCCAGGATCTCACCGGTTTGCGCGTTCAGGAGGACAACCGCACCGGCATACTTGCCGAGCTGGGTATCGGCCGTTCGCTGCAAGGTCAGCTCGAGGCTCAAGCGGATGTCCAATCCTGGCGGAGGCTGCCCATAGAGGATGTGGTCGAACCAGGTCAGGCTGGATGGATTGCCCTGCAGGCCGCGTAGGTAGGGATCTAGGCTGGATTCAAGCCCTGCCTGTCCAAAGGTAGGATTCGTATAGCCGATAATTGGGCCTAGGTCAGGGTAAAGATACTGGCGTTGGTAGGATCCGGACGCGCCACTGGTGATCGTGATAGGAATTTCCTGCCGGTCGAACAAACTCCCACGCTTGACATACCGGTCGGCAATCGAGCGTCGGGCATTGTCGGTCCGGAGCAGCAGGTCCGGCCCTCGCCAGACCGCCCACCAGCCGGTGGCCAGCGCCGCGGAGAACAGGCCGAGGCAGAGAAAGGCGGTTAGGAAGGAATAGGATCCTGGATTTGGCAGGGGCGCTGCCTCTTCCTCCGGCTGACTGGAGATGAGCTGGAGCAATAGCAGGGCGATGAAGGCAGTAAGCAGCGATGAGCCTCCGTAAGAGATGAAGGGTAAGGTTACCCCGGTCAGCGGCAGGAGGCGGATGTTACCTCCGATGATTAAAATGGTCTGGGCTCCGAGATAGGCTGTCAACCCGGCGGCAAGGAACCGGCGGTATTGATCCGGGGCGCGCAAGGTGATTCTCATTCCTCGAGACACCAAGAGGCCAACCAAGGCTAGTAAGGCGACTGTGCCCATCAACCCGGTCTCTTCTGCAATGGCTGAATACACAAAATCAGAGATTGCAACCGGCACCAGACCCGGACTTCCCAAGCCCGGTCCACGCCCGAAGATGCCTCCATTGGCAATCGCCAGGAGGGACTGCACGATCTGATAGGAGCGTCCGCTGGGATCGAGCCATGGATTCAACCAGGCATCTATCCGCAGCCGGACGACATCAAAAAGAAAGTAACCGGCCAGCCCGGCGAGGATCAGACCCGCCAGGCTTATCCACAAGATACGCTTCTTTCCGGAAGCCACGAACAAAGTAATCGTAAACAAGTAAATAAAAATGAAAGCCGTGCCCAGGTCGTGCTGGGCGAGCAAGAGCAGGCTGGCAATCCCGGTGATCAAGGTGATCGGAAAAAGCAGGGGGACCAACCGCACGTTTAGCGGCAGGTGGTCGGCCAGGTAAGCGGCCAGGTAGACGATCAGAAGCAGTTTGAGTGGTTCTGAGGGTTGGAAGTACACCCCACAGCAACCCAACCAAAGTCGTTCGACACCGCCGGTCGGGTTAGTCCCGAAGATCAGGGTTAGGGCGGTCAGAAGAAGGCCGCCGCTCAGCCAAACATATTTATAGCGTCGCAACAGGCGTAATTCGGGGGCGAGGCGCAGACCGGCTAAAAAAACGGCAATGCTGACGATCAGCCAGAGCGCTTGGCGGAGGCCGAATGCTGGATCCAGTCGCCAGATGGTCAGGATACCCCAGCCGGAAAGCAGGGCTGCGATCGGCAGCAGGTACGGATCGCTGTCTGGCAGCCGCCTGCGCAACTGGAAAGCGGCTATTCCAATCGCAGCAGCCCAGATGACAAACCCCAACCAGTGCGACCAAGCTAAAGCAACCGCCCACGAGCGACTGCGGGCCGCGGGGGCGAGGGTAAGGATGACGGAATAGAAGAAAAGGAAAACGGCTGTAAGTTGTAACAGGCGGTTTTGGATCTGGTGGGATGAGTGGGGGAGGCTGACCGATTTCATCGTAGGTTCCGCTTCAAAACCCTGCGAAACGGAAATCGACTCATTTCAAATATTTTTTGACCAGCAGATCCAGTTTCTGGCGCGTCCGGGGCGGGATGGCAGAGGGAGCAGTGATCAGCGCATTGGCCATGGCGTTGGAGCAATCACACGATCGCTCCGCGGGCAGGGCACGGACCAGATTGCGGACCACAGCTTGGGCGATGGCCGTATTCTGATTCAGCACCTGGATGACTATTTCGACCGTTACAGGTGCCTGGCTGATATGCCAGACGTCGTAATCCGTTACATGGCCCATCACTGCATAACAGATCTCTGCCTCGCGAGCCAGGAAAGCTTCCGGGGAAGTAGTCATGCCGATCAAAGACATCCCCCAAGCGCGGAAGACATTGGATTCGGCCTTGGTCGAGAAACGGGGGCCTTCGATGGTCACGAGCGCCCCGCCCTGATGGACGGTCGCGGCGGCCTCCTGAACGGCCGCTTTCAGGCGGTTTGAGAGATCGATGCAGAACGGGTCGGCCACTCCGGCGTGTGCAACCAGCCCCTCCCCAAAGAAGGTCCTTGCCCGCCCCCTGGTATTATCGTAGAGTTGGTCCGGGATCACGATGTGGCCGGGAGCGTAATCCTCACGCAGGGATCCACAGGCACTGATGCTGACGATCCGTTCGACACCCAGGGATTTTAGGGCGTAGATATTGGCGCGGTAGTTGACTTCGCTTGGGTTGAGCTGGTGACCAAGGCCGTGGCGTGCTAAGAACGCCAGCCTTGAATTTTCGAGCGTTCCAATTACGATTGGTGCGCTCGGTTGTCCAAAAGGAGTTTCGAGAACCAGCTCGCGGGTATCGGTCAGCCCGGACATGCTATACAGGCCTGATCCGCCGATGATGGCGAGACGGACCGATTCAGACGCTTGATGGCTTTGTGTTTTCCTCATCCAGGAAACCTCTCTTTTTCTTCCGGATTTGTCGGGTCGGCGCCAGTCGATTACCGGTCACTTCAACACCAAAATGCGTTTCGCCGCACACGAATTCATCTTCCGACATCACCACCGTCGGCATCTGCAGTTTAACCTGGTTCAACAGGGTACCGTTCATCGATCCCAGGTCCTCCAGCCACCACTGGTTGTGGTGATAGCTCAGACGTGCATGACGCGCGGAGATGGAATCATCATCCACCGAGCATTCGCAGGCCGGGTCCCGGCCGATGGTGATCTCGGCTTGGGAGAAGGATCGGTTTTGCAGTACCAGCTCGGCACGACGGATTGTCAGGTTAAGGGGTGGCACCCGACGCTCGGACAGAATAGTCCCTTGTAGTTGGAAGTCGCGCCATAAGCTTAAAAAAGCCCATGCCAGGAATGCATACAAGCTCACGGCCAGCAGGGCGCGTAAGAGGAGCACAAGCGCGCCAATCATTTTTTGTCTTTTTCTTGAGGATCTTTTTCTTTGTGAAGAATGGCGGTCGGACGGTCGGCTGAGATGGGGGAGGCAGGCCCTGTCTTGTCGTCGGCTGTGCGACCGGGCGGCAGGTCCTGGCCGAAGATCAAGGTGACGCCTGCCAGCGAGATGACATCCCCAGGATAAAGGACTGACTGGTGGGTGCGGACCCCATTGACATAGGTTCCGCCTGTTGAATTCAGGTCAAAAAGTACGAAACGGTCTTTGACAATGCGCAGTTGGGCATGAGCCCGGGAGACGCGCGGATCATCCACGACGACCTGATTGTCCAGCCGCCTGCCAATATTGATCACGGTCCGGTTGAGAGGGACGATTTTCGTGCCATGTAAGATGAGGAAAGCATTGGTGGGAATGGAGGCCGAGGCAGGTTCGCCGTTCGAGGTGACCGGAAGTCCGCGGGTATCATTCAGGATTTGGTTGCTGGAGGAGGCCAGGATGCGCAGATCCTCCAATTTCATGTTCACGTCCGCAGCGGTCGTGACGGTTGGCTTGGTGATGAATGTGAACCCGGCTTCCTTACCAACCGTGTAGAGCGCCTCGGCCAATTCTCCCAGAAGACGGGGTTCAGACCGCCACCGGGCCAGGGTCGAAGGATGTCCGATAATAACATACACGTTGGGAGCCTGTAGAGAGTCATCGCCCTTATCCACCAAATTGGAGTGCAGCACAGCAGCCAGCTGCTGGGCGACCTTATCTTCTGCCTTATACCCAGGTAGATATTTCAGCAGATAGACCTCCAGCAAGCCCTGCAATCGGGATTCGAGTTCGTCTAATCTGGCCATAAGGGCAGATCGCTAGCCTCCCCTAATATTATAGAAGGGAGGGGATGAATCTGCAAGGCTGCCTTTTAAAAATAATTGGGGATCCATTTCCGGTGTCACCCCCAGGGGGCAGGCTAGGTCGCCTGGCCGCAGTTCGGACAGAATTTTTCACCTGGCGTCAGGACAAAACCACACTTGGAACAGGTTTTCGGTTGAATCTTCCCGAGTGGGGCTCCGCAGGCGATGCAATCCGGCTCGCCGACGGGGTTGGCGGTTCCACAGTATTCGCAGGTAAGACGGCTCAATCGTTCCGAAAGCTGGAGGCTGGCGCCCGTGGAGCGCAACACCTGGTTGATAACTTCCCAGACTCGATCATTCAATTGCAGGCTCTGGACATCTTGAGCAATGTTCCCCAGCCGGTTCACCAGGCTCCAGGGGTTGATCAACGCTGCTAGGGCGGTTTCCCCCAGGTCGGCTGCGACACCCAGCCACTGCTGCTGTCCGATCTGCACGCTGACACCATCAGGGATCTTTTGGATGTCCACCGCAAGGGCAGTCTGTCCACCGCTGCGAGGTCTCTGAGCGGTGGCGATCTGCACCGTCATGTGGTCCTCATCGCCAAGCACCTGGGCCCGCAAGTTACCCTGATTTAAATCCGCCAGCAACGCCTGGGCAATATCCTTGGGGAGTATATTTCCGTGGAAAGTTCGTTGGTCCATAGCGAATCGATTATAATCTCTTTGCTGAAATTTAAAGCCTTGAGGCTTTTGATCTATCAACATTTACGGAAACCGAACCTGGAAAGTTTCACTGTATGCGCCGCTGGATAAAATTTGGTCTGTGGATCTTTTTGTTCGCCGATTTCACCGCAGTGCTGTTTTTTGGTTCATCTCATGCTCCAGTAGCAGCACAACAACCAACCGGTTCGATCCCAACCGTGACAGGAACCGCCTCCGGCCCTACAGTCACGGTTTCGAACCCGGAGCAGATCAACGTGCGCTCTGGGCCAAGCTCAGTCGATTATGATGCGATCGGGATCCTCCTCCCTGATGAGACGGTTCCGGCCTTGGGAAAATCATCGGAAGGGGATTGGATCGAGATTGCCTACCCGGGTGTTCCGGGAGGTGTGGGCTGGGTCTATAGCCCATTGGTGAGACTCTCGCCAGGTTTTCTATCCATCGTCGAACCGCCTCCCACGCCTACGCCGCGCACCACACCGACCATCGACCCGACGCTGGAAGCGGCTTTTGAGGTGCCCTTGACCCCAACCCGCTTGCCGACTTTCACACCCCCACCTGCGCTTTTGATTCCGACCTTCACCAGTGGGGTGACCACCCGCAGCGGGGTCCCATTCGGTTTGGTGATTGTTGGACTAGCGATCATCGGCATTTTCGGTGCGGTGATTTCCTACCTGAGAGGCAGGTGACCCTTTCGTCTTATAAAGAGAGACCGCCATATATAGGCCGAAATCCCTAATCAAAGCCACCTTACCCCACAGAAAGGTGGTTTTTATGTCCTCCGAAGTCAAGACAACTCAGAAATGGTCACTTACCTCTTTTGCCCTTCGGGATGCGTTTACTGACTTTGTTTTGAGCCGTCAGGCCATGCGATGCTCCCCTAAAACACTGGATACCTACGGTTATACGGTGGGCGGTTTCGTCACATGGCTTGAAGGGCAAAGCATCACAATCCCCGCCGAAGTCACAGCTAGGCATGTCCGGGCGTTTCTGGCTGAAAAAATCGCCAAGGGGAATAGTAGCTGGACGGTGAACGACTTTGCCCGAGGCATCCGTACTCTTCTAAGGTTTTGGCACGCTGAGGGCTATTCGCCGGAGCCGGTCTTATTCGCCATGCCGAAAGTTGATAAGAAGCGGCTCCCGGTCTTATCCGCCGAAGATGTGAGCCGCGTTCTGGCAGTATGCAAGGTCAGGGAGAAAGCCATTATCCTCCTGATGGTTGACACCGGGCTGAGGCGTTCGGAAGTCGTTGCTCTAAATTGGGGTGACCTCGATTTCAATACGGGATTGCTGAGGGTTGCTCTTGGCAAAGGCGGTAAATGTCGGGCTGTAGTGGCCGGAGCGACCACCAGACGGGCTTTATTAGCCTACCGCCGAACGCTGGCAACCGTCACCGACATCAGCCCGCTTATACAATCCTTTGGACACAGGTTAGCCGCCGCTGGTTTGCTTCAAGTCTGCCGGAGACTTTCTAATAAATCGGGCATCCGATTTACCCCCCATGCTTTGAGGCGAACCTTTTGCATCCTATCCCTAAGAGCCGGGATGTCGGTCTTGCACGTTCAAGCCTTGGGGGGGTGGGCTTCGCTGGAAATGGTCAAACATTATGCACAGATGACCGATGAGGATTTAATTTCAGCCTCCCAGCAATTCAGCCCATGCGATAACCTCTCCCGGCTCAAATAAACAGGATATAAAGTGTCCGTATTAACTTGCATCAACCTAGATTTATGATACCATAGCGTTTATTCAAAACAATAATTTCGAGTGAGACAGGCCCTGCACGCCTACTCTCAGGCCTAAACAGCCCATCCAAATCAATTGCTGATATTGGATGGGCTGTTTTTGATTCCCTCCGCTTGAATAGTCAGTGGAGGCCTCCCTTGGTGGGGTGGGGGTTGGGTTACTCTCCTTCCCAACCCCCTCCCCGAAGGCAAACCGAAACCGCTCAGGCAGGCTGAGCAAAAGGACTTTGACATGATAGAGAAAATCAAGAACGACTCCGGGCATATTGTGGGAACGTATGACCCGGAGCGAAGGACATTCACCCGGCGGATTCAGGGAAGCCGTCATCTTTTACGGTCCCCAAAAGCCGTATGCATCGACGAAAGTATTTACCTCCGCCTGGGCGAGTTGGGTTGTGAGTGGTTGGTAGTTGAGGACGTTGAGTCCGGCGTGACGTACCGCGCAAGGTTTCTCCGATTCGAGGAGAAACAGTTTCCCATCAATCGCGGTTTTGGTCATCAAGTGGGACTCGAATTGAAATACTGGACATCAGAACAGGCCGGGAAAGAAAGCCAACCGCTTCTATTCTTCGAGGGGGCACGGTAGCACCCCTATAACGCACAAACCCGCCTAACCCCACAGGGAAGCGGATTTGTGCAAAGGAAACGCTATGTCAGATTATACCAAGTACCAAGAAGAAGGAAAGCGAGACAATTTTACTATGATGCCTAACCTTATTGACGACATGGAACTCTCCCCCGCGGCATACCGTGTCTACGGACATATACGCCGAAGAACCGGCGAAATTGGGGAGTGCTTCGAAACCTCAAAGACAATCGCAGAATACTGCAAATTGTCCAGAGGAACGATTGCCAGAGCCAAGAAGGAACTTGTCAGGAGCGGACTAATCACCATCACCAAAGCCAACAAGGGACACGGCGAATTCGCATCCGATGTCATCACCATCAAGGACATCTGGGAACTGAACGAAATATGGTTTAGCCATATTTCGAAGGAAACCCGGAAAGATGTCGTCCTAGAGCACAAGGAGTATGGACGTATTGCCTTGAATAATACCGTCGCCAGCGGCTCTTTCCCAGAACCGAAGCCGTGACCAAACGGAGGCCTCGGACCGTGTTCAAAATAGGGCCTCGGACCGGACTAAAGTAGAGCCTCGGACCGGACCAAAAGAAGGCCTCTATTAATATCCTAGCCACCTGACACTTTGATGTCATCGGTAGGAACAAAGCGGAATTTGAACCGAAAGACCATTGGTCACTCTTTTTTGGATGAACCGCAAACCGATCTGAAAGATGCTCAGGTCACGACGA
>JBEKFY010000081.1:0-9731 GCA_050013095.1 Anaerolineales bacterium
TCCGGCTTCCTCTGGACCCCACCTCACGGTGACGCCCTTGCCTTCCACTAGCAGTTGGCGCAATCTCCTCTGCAAGAGACTTTCACTCTCTAGTCAACGCCCATGCTGGGCGCACATCAAAATCCCCTGCCGAATGGGCAGGGGAGGGGGAGTGGCGATCCAGACTGGCCGTTCCCACCTCCTTACCGCGAGAGTGTGGTGAACTGATCGGGGCGGGCGGCCTGACTTGCTCTGACGAGCTGACAGTTGCGGGACAGTGCCGGACTTAAACCGGCTTCGCCTTTAAGCCTTCCCATCCGGGGGAAGAGGCACCCCGACCAGATATGCGATTGTGACCTTATTGTACGCAAACACGCGCCAAACGTCAATGACGGACGGTTCCTAGTGAAAACCGGGCCTGGGGCTGATTAAAGAGCCTCCTCCGAAAGGTTGCTATTTTATAAAAAAACTGTATAATCCTTTTTATCAGTAGAGAAAGGAGGTCGACGACACCCATCCCGATCGATTGAAGAATGGATTTCCCGCACCCACATTCTGCACGTATATTTCCTGAATTCTCAGGAGGAGAATACTGTGAAACGCTCATATTATTTCATCCTGGCCGTATTGGTTTTCGCCAGCATGCTGCTGGCATCCTGCGGCCCGACACCCGCCACCCCGGCGGCAACCCCGGCGGCAACCTCCGCGCCCGTGGCAACGGCAACGTCCGCCCCTGTAGCAAACGCAACAGCCGCCTGCGCCCCCAAAGGCAACGCAGGGATCCCCTTCCCCTCGGGCGGCAAGTCCGTCACCATCGCATTCTCTCAGGAACCGGACCTGGTTGACGTGCTCTTCAGCTCCATGTCCTATTCCGCCTGGGTCGCCCAGATGACGGTGGTCGGCCTGGCCACATGGGATTCCAATAACAACCTGATCCCCTTGCTGGCCACCGATATCCCGACCACGGCCAACGGCGGTGTTTCGGCGGATGGCCTGACCATTACCTGGCATCTCAAGCCCTGCCTGTTCTGGTCGGACGGCCAGCCGCTCACCTCGGCGGATGTGAAGTTCACCGAGCAGGTCATAACCGACCCAGGCAATGCCGTTTACACCCGCGCCGGCTACGATCAGATCACCAGCGTCGATACCCCCGATCCCCTCACGGCTGTCTTGCACTTCAAGTCCCTCTATCCAGGCTGGCAGACACTCTTCACTTCCGGCCCGAATAACCAGGGCAGCATCCAGCCCATGCACATCCTCCAGGGCAAGACCGGACTGGAGAAGGATCCCTACGTTCGCTGGCCGACCGTCGCCTCCGGACCCTGGCTCATCACAGACTGGGTCGCCGGCGATCACATGACCATGCTGCCCAACCCGAACTGGTTCCAGGGCCATCCCAAGCTGGACCAGATCCAGATCAAGTTTGTGCCTGATCCCGAGACAGCCCTGGCTGCCCTGAAGACCGGCGATGTGGACTTCGTCCCCGACTTTGCCGAATCCGACATTGCCACCCTGCAAGGCCTCGCACCTGCCATCCAGATGCGTGTGGATCCCGGTCCCGAGTTTGAGCACTATCTCTTTAACCTCGGCACCCAAGGCACCGGTGTCGGCCAGAGCGACGTGGCTGGGCCGTGCCCGCTCCAGGATGTGAATGTGCGCAAGGCCATCATCATGGGCATCGACCGCCAGACCCTGGTCACCACCCTGCTGTACGGCAAGACCACCGTGCCCGCCACCTTGTGGCCGAACTCAAGTTGGACCGACACGAATGTAAAGGACTATCCCTTTGATCCGACCCAGGCCCAACAACTTCTGACCACGGCCGGTTACACGCCCGGCGGGGATGGCATCCGCCACGGCATGTGCAATGGCAAGGACACGAGACTGTCCTTCAACTTCGAGACCACCGACAAGCAAATTCGCAAGGACTATGGGGTTGCGGTGCAGGCCATGCTGCTCAAGATCGGCGTGGAGTTCAAGCCCAGCTTCATCCCCTCCGGCACGTTCTTCGGCGACTACGCCGCCGGAGCCGACATGGCCACCGGCAAGTTCGACATGGCTGGCTACACCACCGGCTTCTACCCGGATCCCTACACGGATAACTTCCTGTGCTCCTCGGTAGTTTCGAAACAGAACCAAGGTGGTGATAACAACTACCACCTGTGCGATCCCAAGTTTGACGCCCTGAACACGGCGGTCAATGCCAGTGCCGACCCGGCCGTGCGCAAGCAGGCCCTCGACGCGGTCCAGCAGTACATGGTCGATAATGCGCTGGTCATCCCGATGTACGCCCGCGCCAACGTCATGGGCTATGATTCCCGGCTCGTCCTCCCGCCCACCAGCGTGATCGGCGGCATGTTGGGAGACACCTTCGACTGGGACATCAAGTAGCAGTCACAAGGTTTTCACGGGGGGTCAGGGGCAAGCCCCTGACCCCCTTCTCGCCCCCGCCCAAAACGGGTAGGAGGTAACCCCACATGTGGACATACATCTCCCGGCGCATTGCCCAGGCGCTGTTCATTCTGCTGATCATCACCGCGGTCTGCTTCCTCCTGACCCATTTTTCAGCCGACCCGATGTCGCAATACGCCAACCGGCAGGGTATGACCGCCGCCGATCGGGCCGCCATCGCTCACAGCCTGGGCCTGGACCAACCCCTCCCGGTGCAGTACGTGAAATGGCTGTGGCTGGCCCTGCACGGCAATCTGGGCGATTCGTTCTTCTCCCGCCAGCCTGTCATGACCCTTATCAGCCAGCGCCTGCCCCTGACCCTGGAGCTGATGGTCACCGCGGAAGTCTTCATCATCATCATCTCGTTGTTCCTGGGCATTGTCTCAGCGGTAAAGCAATACTCCGCTCTGGACAATGTGATCACCTCCTTTTCATTCATTGGCTATTCCATGCCAATCTTCTTCATCGCCTTGGGCCTCATGAATATCTTTGCCGTCCAGTTCAAGGCCTGGCATCTGCCTTATCTGCCCACCGGGGCGGACATCTGGGATCCGCATGACCTGGGGGCACTCGCGTATCATATGGTCCTGCCGGTCTCCTGCCTGGTCATCATCCAGGTGGCCGGGTACTCGCGCTTCCTGCGCTCCAGCATCCTAGAGGTGCTCGGGCTGGACTACGTGCGCACCGCGCGCGCCAAGGGCCTCGGGGAACGCACCACGCTCATCAAGCATGCCCTGCGCAATGCCATGCTGCCTTTCATCACCATCATCGGCCTGGATATCCCCTTCCTGCTGGGCGGGGCTATTGTGACCGAGTCCATTTTCGCCTGGCCGGGCATGGGCCGCCTGTTCTGGGAATACGCACAGCGCGGCGATTTTCCGGTCGTGAACGGCGTCCTGCTGATCGTCAGCTCCGCCGTGGTCTTCTTTACCATTATCGTGGATGTCCTGTACACCTTCGTGGACCCACGCATCCGCTTGAGCTGATGGCTGGAGGCATTCATGGCAACCGAAGCTGATCTGAACTTGGTTCCAGTCCTGCAGCCCGAATCCACCGGGACGCTCAAGCCCCTGACGCCCAGCCAGTTGATCTGGCGGCGGTTCCGCAAGCACCGCATGGCCGTGGTGGGTGGGATCGGGACCATCCTCATTGTCGTGTTCATCATCCTCGGGTCGATCATCGTCCCTGAAAAAGCGGCCAACCTTGGGGATTTATACAACCGCCTGAAAGCCCCAACCGCCGTCCATTTTTTCGGCACCGACAGCAACGGACGTGACGTCTTCGACCGCATCATCTACGGCGGACAGATCTCCCTGGTGATCGGGGTCCTGGCCGTGACCCTGGAGGTATCCGTCGGCACGGTCCTGGGAGGCATTGCCGCCTTTTACGGCGGATGGGTGGATGCCGTGGTCATGCGCTTCACCGAGGCGATGCTGTCGATCCCGCAGCTCTTCCTGCTCATTGTCCTGGCCAAGTTTTTGGGGAAAGATATTCCAACCATCAATATACTCGGGCGCTCCTTCAGCGGGAGCGTCGGCATCGTGATCCTGGTGATCGGCCTGACCTCATGGATGTACCTGGCCAGGATCGTGCGCTCGAACATGCTCTCGCTGCGCGAGATGGACTATATCTCGGCGGCCAAATCGCTGGGAGCCGGCACCACGCGCATTTTCTTCGGCCACCTGGTGCCCAACACCCTGGGCATTATTGTGGTCTCTGCCACGCTCGGCCTGGCGAGCGCCATTCTCACCGAAGCTTATGTCTCCTTCCTGGGCCTGGGTGTGCAGCCCCCCACCTCCACGTGGGGCAACATGATTGGAGACGCCCAGTCGTTCATGTCCCAGGGCGCCTGGTGGATGTGGGTATTCCCCAGCCTGTTCATCGTGCTGGTCATCCTGAGCGTCAACCTGATGGGCGATGGCCTGCGGGACGCATTCGACCCCCACAGCACCCGCCATCTATAGAACAAACCCTGTCCCCGATCTTTCCCAGCCCCACCACAGAGCGTGTGGGGCTGTTGTTTTTTTAAGGAATTTGTCTGGCTGTTGATCTGTTCCAGTTCGACGAGCTGGCCTGGCCCGAGGTGCACCGAGGCTAACCTTGGCCGGCCTTCATGAGCGCGGCCAGTCCAGCAGAACCACCTCCGCCAGCAGCCGGGCATTGGCATTCTTCTCCAATTGCTCGACAGCCCCCTCCAGATCCGCGACCAGGCGGTGTGCCTCCGGGAGAGACAGGTGCCCGGCCTGCTCGCCGATCTCCTCGGAGCGATCCACATTGATGATCGGCGATTCGGAGCCAGCCACCCGCAACAGAACATCCCGCCAGTAAGCCAGCCAGAGCAAGAGCACGTTGCGGAAGGTCTCTTTGTCCTTCGCCAGGGCTTCAGCATAGGTGAAACGTTCGCGACGGGTTGAGCGCAGCAGTTTTGGCAGGTCATTCAGGCGCTCACGCCGGAAGTCCAAAGCCTCCGGGTGCGCCATCAGCCTTCGGGCGTAGCCGGGCCGTCCGCCACAAATGTGCGCCAGCAGGTGGGAGGTGGACGGGTCTGCCCCCTGAGCGGTCAGATAAGACTCCACCCTCTCGACCGGCAGCGGGCGCAAGCGCAACACCTCACAGCGCGAGACGATGGTCGGGAGCAGCTGCTCGGCGTTTTCAGCCGTCAGCAGCAGGACGACGTAGGAGGGGGCTTCTTCGAGCGTTTTAAGCAGGGCATTGGCAGCGTTGAGATTGGCCTCCTGGAAGCGTAAAAAGAGCGCCACCCGATGTGCACCCTGGTACGGCTTGAGCGACAGACTGTGCTGGACCTGGCGGATCTGCTCCACCTTGAGCACACCGCCCTCCGTCTCGGCTTGCACGACCGCCAGGTCGGGGTAGATCATGGCCTCGATCTGCCGGCACGTTTTGCAGTTCCGGCAGGGTTCCCCCGGCTCAGACGGTGTCGGGCAGTTGAGGGCCTGGGCGAAGCGCAGAGCCAGGGTGCGGCGGCCGAGGCCCGGCGGCCCCGTGAAGAGATAGGCGTGGCGGACCTGGCCGTGGAGCAGATGCTGTTTCAGCATGTCCACCGCCCAGTCATGGCCCAGAATGCCCCAGTTCGCTTCCATCCGCCAGTTTCCTTTACCCTTTTCCGGCGCGTAGGCGGAGATATGATTCGTACCTCTCGGCACGAACCTGGCCCGCTTCCACCGCGGCGCGTATGGCGCAGCCCGGTTCGCTTTGATGGCTGCAGTTGCTGAACTGACAGGAGGCGACCAAGGGTGCCAGCTCGGGGAAGTACGCGTCCAGTTCTTCCGGCTTCGTATCCCACAGGGCCAGCGAACGCAGGCCGGGGGTATCGGCCACATAGCCGCCCCCCTCCAGGGCGAAGAGCTGCCGTACGCTGGTGGTATGGCGGCCCTTCTTGAACGCCTCGCTGACCTCCCGCACGGCCAGCCCCAGCCCCGGCTGGACCGCGTTCAGCAGGCTGGATTTTCCTACACCGGAGGGACCGGCCAGCGCAGACACCTTCCCTGTGAGGCGATCCCGCAGTTCCTTCACGCCCACGCCGGTGCGGGCGCTGGCATAAAGCACCGGGTAGCCTAGACCCGGGTAGAACCCGAACGCCGCCTCGGCGCGGGCACGGCCGACCAGGTCAATCTTGTTGGCCACGATGAGGATGGGCAGGCGCTGTTTTTCGGCGATGACCAAGAAGCGGTCCAGCATCCGCAAGTGAGGGGCTGGATCCGCACAGGCAAAGACAAACACCGCCTGGTCCGGGTTCGCCAGGATGACCTGCTGATAGACGCCCTGCGGACGCGGGTCGAGGCGGACGAACGCGGTGCAGCGCGGCTCGACGAGCTCAATACTCCCGCTCCCATCCGGCAGCCGTGCCAGCCTCACCCGATCGCCGACCGCAGCGATGTCTCCCAGGCGCGGGCCTTGCTTGAGGCGGCCGCGCAGCTGGCAGGTCAGCAGGCCGCTTTCGGTCTGTACGCTGAAGAAGCCCGATTGGGCTCGGATGATCAGGCCTGGTTCGGTAGGAATCTGCGGCATCGCCTCGTCCGCTAGTGGCTCGGCGTGGGAGTCGGCGTCTGCGCGATGATGCCGAAGGTCGATTCCCATGGATACATCGACTGCGGCTTGCCGTAGAAATAGATTTCCATGACACGCCGCAGGATGGGAGCGGCCCATGTCGCCCCTTCGCCCTGGTTATCGACCACGACCACCACCGCAATGTCCGGCTTGCCGGGGATGTTCGCCAGGCTGTAACCGGCAAACCAGGCATGCGGGTTGGCGACCCCGCTTTCGGCGGTGCCGGTCTTGGCAGCTACCGGGATCGAGAACGCTCCCAGGGTGTAATAACCGGTGCCCTTCGGGTTGACCGCCACCTGGCGCATGGCGTCCTGAATGACCTTCAGATTATCCTGGCTGACCGGCAGCGTGCCGTTCGCCACCGGTTTGAACACATCCATGGGGTCCCCGACCGCCGGCTGGATCTTTTCGACCAGCTGGGGCTTGTAGAGCGTGCCGCCGTTGCCGATGGCCGCGATAAAGTCCGCCACCTGGAGCGGGTTGACCTGGGTGTCCCCCTGGCCGATGGCGAGGCTGGTGGCATTCAGGCCATCGCTCGGGACGGGGATGTAGCCGGGCTCTTCTTCGATCCCGATCCCGGTGGGCTTGCCCAGACCAAAGGCGCCCGCCATGTTCGAGATCGCATTCGTAAGACCGTTGTTAAAGAGGGTAAAGCCAATATGGTAGAACCAGGGATCGCAGGAGCGCATCAAGCCTTCCGGCAGGGTCAGCAGTCCGCTGGGAAGTGTCGAGCTGGAGGCGCATTTTTTACCGGGGTTCTTTTGCATATAGAGCTGGCAATCGCTCCAGGTCCAGTCGTACAGGGTATGGCCGGGGATTTCGGTATACGTATACTGGCAGTCCCAGGTGCTCTCGGGGGTGAACACCCCGCTTTCCAGGGCGGCCGAGATCGTGACGATCTTGAAGACCGAGCCGAGCGGGATCTTGCTTTGCGTGGCCCGGTTCAAAAGCGGCTGGTCGGGGCTGGCGAGCACATTGGTAAGGTTATGATAGTTGGGGTCATTATTCGAGTCGAACAGGTTGGCATCCAGACCCGGCGACGACACCATGGCGAGGACACGCCCGCTATCGCGCTCGATCACGACGATCGCGCCCGGCAGGCCGTCCATGGCCAGCTGGGCCTGCTGCTGCAGGTTCTTGTCGATCGTCAGGGTGATGGAATCGGCCGCCTGGCCGTCGACATGGGCGATCGTAGTACCGACCTTCCCACTGGGATCCACAATGTACAGGGTCGCCTCATCCCGCCCGGCCAGGTACTGCTCGCCCCACTTCTCGATCCCGATTTGCCCAACCCGCTGCCCGAGGCTGTAGCCGAGGCGCAGATACTGACTCAATTTTTCCGCGGGAATGGGCTGGGTGTATCCGACAGACTGGGAGGGCAGGGCAGCAAAGCGGGAGGTGTAGGCGGTCATTTTCAAACCGCTGTAGGCGGAGAGCACCCCAATCCGGGCGTTGACGTCCGCCTTGCTGGCCTCCCCGATCGGCACGTACTGCCCATTATTATTGTAGCTGTCATATTCACTTTGAATATCGGCCACGCTGACGCCGGTCAAACGCCACAGCTCGATAAATAGATCCTTCTGCTTGTCGGACGGGATCTGCCCGGCGACCACGCCCAGCTCCACCGCATCGGACTGGGTCACAACGGCATCGCCGTTGCTATCATAGATGTCCCCGCGCGCCGGGGCCTGACGGTCGGATACCAGGCTGCTGCCATCGGTCAGCTCGGGCAAGATTAAATTATCGTGCCACTGGAGGCGCCAGGCGCCATTCTCCAGGCTGAGATTTGCCACGACCCCGTCCCGCTGGATGTCGCCGAACAGGGCGGTATGATAGGTGATGTGAAAGGCGACCTGGGCCGAGTCGGGATTCGTCAAAACCGATTGGATCGAATACTCCATCTTGCTGACGCTCATGGCGTCCAGGTCGTCCTGGTAGCGCTTGGTGAAGGCATCGACCTTCAGCTGGCTCTGGCTGGAGGGGGACAGCATGGCGTACATGTGGCTGTAGTCCTCGACCATGAAGGCATCCAAATACGCACGCATGGCCGCTTCGGCGCTGGGCATAGGAAGGGTGGTGACCTCCGGCGGATGCAGCGTGGGGGTCGCGCTGGCGACCCCGCAAGCGGACACGAACAGGAGCAGGAACAGGACGGCGAAAGCGCGCATCAACTTCATGACTTTGCCTTTCTATTTTTCAACCGACGCGTTCGCCGCGCAAAACGGCGGAGCTGATCGGACACTGGTAACGGAGGGCTGCCTGGCAGCTGGCGGGCACGTCCGCACGGGGAGCGACCTCCAGCGCGCGCAGAGTTCGCACCAGGTGGCAAAGCGGTAGTCCCATCACGCTGGCGTAGCAGCCGCGCAGCTTTCTCACCGGGTGGAAGGCCGGATCCTGAATGGCATAAGCGCCGGCCTTATCGAGCGGGTCATGGCTGGCGACATAGGCCTCGATCTCTCCCTCCCGGTAGGCGCGCATCGGCACATCCGTGACGCACAGGTCCGTGACCATCTTCCCATCCGCGCTGCGCAGCACTGCCAGACCGGTCGCAACCTGATGGGTGCGCCCGCGCAGGCGGCGCAGCATCTCCCCCGCCTCGCGGTCGGAGCGGGGCTTACCCAAGATGTCCCCGTCCACCACCACGGCGGTATCCGCCGCCAGGATGACCTGCCTCTCGGGAACGCTGGCGGCGCAGGCGCGCACCTTGGACCGGGCCAAGCGCAACACATACTCCCCCGGTGCCTCACCCGGGCGCTGGCTTTCATCCACGTCGGCCGGCCAGACATCAAACTCCCAGCCGGAAAGCCCAAGCAGTTCCTTGCGGCGGGGAGAGTTGGATGCCAACACCAGAACAGGGTCAGCCTTCACGCAGGTGATTCTAACATAATTAGACTGGTGGGTTCCCCTAAGCCGTTTCTGGTAAAATGGCCGATGGGAACCTACCGCAAGCCATGCTGCTTTGCCCTTGCCCTCAGGGCACTTGTCGGCAGGGCACCTTTCGGTAGCGGCAGTGGAAAAGGCGGGCTTCTCGTTGGCTTTAGCCGGATCTAGTCATTACTCACAGGGATATTGCGCCGACCCATCAATGGTAGTACAATTGTTCTAAGATGGTCCGCACGCATTTCTTCCCCTGTCGTTTACCCAAGGCCCAGGCCAATTCTCTGAATCAAGAGAGTGGGCGCATCTACACCGCCACAATGGTCGAGCACTTCCGCATCTATCGGCAGACCGGC
>JBEKFY010000082.1:0-9628 GCA_050013095.1 Anaerolineales bacterium
CGACAGCTGCCGCGACCGGCAGGAAGAAATTGCCGGTCCTTGCCAGCACCCGTCCTGATAGGGTTGAAGATAATTCAGATCTTTGCATGGCTCATCCGTCCTGTCCCGTACGATTAAGCCGTTGTTTCACGGAGTAAACTCCTTTAACCTTGCGCACCCTTCTCGATCTGGAGGATGATTTCGGAATCTTTGAAGACCTGAGCCAGCTCTTGGACGGTCGCATGTAGGATCGAATCGAAGTGTACCGAGGCCCCGATTTTTGAGGTGATATCGGCAATGGCGTATTCTCTCTCTGCCCTCTGACTGATTTCATCGTACAATCGGGCACTCTCAAGAGCGGTTCCCAGTTGCTCGGCTAGGCTGTTCGCGATGGCTGTATCGTCACTTGTCCAGCGGCTGCCGCTGGCTGGTTTATCCAGACGGATCGTCCCGATGGCCTCGCCGCGCACCTCAATCGGGAGATGCAGGGTCGTTCCGTCATTCGAGAGGACGACCTGCTTGGTTTTGATTGCTTTTAAGGATTCGGGACTGGCTGCTTCGGAAACAGGGGCGACATCTCCCGCGGACAGACTGATATAGCCGATCTCAGTCCGGTGCTCTCGCAGAAGCCGTTCCCATCCGCTTCGGCTGATTTCTCCGTAGGCCCGACGAAGGTTATCCATGGCAGTTTGCGATTCGGCAAACAGGCGGGCGTTCTCGATGGCGATGGCGACCTGATCGGCCAACACCTTCAAGGTGGTGATGTCCACTTCGCTGAAGGCAGCTGCTTGTGTGCTTTGAACATCCAGCGCCCCCAGGATCTTATCGCCCACGATGAGAGGCAGAGCCAATTCGGAGCGAGTCTCGGGAAGATCTGGATTGTCAAAGAAGACCGCATCCTGACCGACATCCAGGGCGATGCGCGCTTCGCCCAGCCCGGTAACATACCCCACGATTCCGATCTGCCCGATCTTAAGCCTGTGTCCGCGGGCGAGCATCCGTTTGCCGCCCTCGCTGTTTGTGGCGCGCAGGACCGCGTATTCACCCTGCTCGTCGCGCAGGAAGATGCCGACGTGATAGAAACCAAACTGCTTGCTGATCAAGTTGGTGACCTGCCCAAGCAATTCGTCTAGATCGTGGAATCGGGCGGCAGCCGCACCGACGTCCGCGGCTGCCTGCAGCAGGACCGCGCGCCGGTCGAGTGCCTGTGTGCGCTCGGCGACCCGTTTTTCAAGGTCCTGGCTCAACTCTTGGAGTTCAAGGTTGCGCTCGGTCAGGGTGACCTGGGAATCCTGCAATCGCTGGACCGCATCGTTCAATCTTCCCACAATCAGCCGGAACACCCCTGCGATCATCAGGGTGAGGATTGAGATGATGACGATGTCGTCGATGCCGGTCATGGCACGGATCGGGTTTGAGTTCAGCCCACTGAGATCGGCATACCCGAGGAAGATGACCGATAGGATGATCAAGATAATAAAAATGTAGGTGGCTCGATCCCCTAGCAGCAGGATCCCAAGGACCAGCACGAGTGGCAGGGCATAAATGGAAACATCGTGCAATCCAAGTGTTGAAAAGGCGATGTAATCGATGATCAGCAGGATGGACACAGGGGTCAGGACTCTGGCGGGCAGGGTGATACCTCGCCAGGCCAGCAGGAGCGTGGTGAGGGTGAGCACGCAGCCGATCAGCAGAACGATTCCATAGACCGTCGCGCTTCCGTTTTTTGCGGTCGTATTGAGGGCCACGACTCCCAACACTGCCTCGCCAAGTGCAGTGATGATGAGCAATGACAGCAGGACCCGTCGGTTGACGGATTCCTCATTCCTAGGCGGCTGGGTTATTCCGGTCTGCATGCTCATAAGAATGCATACTCCTCGTGTCCGGTATGGCCCGGTGTTTTAGGCCCCGGCTGACGTGGAACTGGGTGGTTCGGGAGGGATCACCTTCCGGTCTGATTCTTTTCTGGAGCGTTTTTTTTCTTCGCTTCTGGGTCCAGCCACCTGCAGCCGGACCTCGGCCTGCTCCAGATTGAGCGATTTCTTGAGCTCCTGAACAGCTGTCTGCAGGACGGTGTCGATGTCCAGCGAGGCCCGCAGGCGAGCACTGACCTTACCGAGCATTTGTTCCCGCTCCGCCCTTCGCTGAGCTTCGTCCACTAGTCGGGTGTTCTCGAGCGCTAGGGCCACGCGAGCGGCGATCGTCTCCAGCAGGGCGATTTCTTCAAGCTGCCACTCATGAGCAGATTCCTGATCCTCATAACCGATGACCCCGATCACCTCATCACGCAGGACGATCGGGGCGACGAGCCGGGAGTGCGGAGGATCGTCTGCAGTCACATACGTGGAGGTTTGTCCGGCTTGCAACTGGCGTGTGATCTCTCTCGGGAAGGATTCGCTGACCGGAAGGATGTGCAGCTGGTCGTAATGGTAGCCCAGACTTCCGCCCTGGCGGACCCGGTCCCAGGAGCTTCGGACCGTCTGGGCCGCCAGCTTGTTGACCTCGGTGGTGCGACTTTGGAGTTGGGCCAGCAGGCGGATGTTCTGAAGTGAAAGAGCGATCTCGTCGGTCAAAGCCTGCAGGGTCTCCGTTTCGAGCACAGCTGGGGCTGTAGCAGCGGTTTGAATGTTTAAGAGACCAAGCAGCCGTTCGCCCACCGCCATGGGGAAAGTGAAATTGGACTGCTTATCCCTCAATAGATTCGGTCGGGCGACTCGGTAGACTGCATGACCGAAATGGTAGGTCACGAAATCTGACTCCGAAACGAGAGCAGTCATGGCCCCTGCGATCATTTTGAGCTGATACCGGTCGACGATCAGGGCGGCACCTTCCTGGCTGTTGGAAGCGCTCAGAATTGCATTCTCGTTTAGATCGTCCACCAAAAAGATGCCGACGTGGCCATGGTGATAAAGCTCTCCCAGCAGGTGGACTGATTGGTCGATCAGGCCCGCCTCTTCATGCGCCTGGCTTGTCAGGCGGGCGAATTCATTGATGACTTGCAAGGAGGTGTTTCGTTGTTCAAGGCTGCGAGTCCGTTCCGTGATCTGCTTTTCAAGGGTCGATCGCTGGTCCTGCAGGTCCCGGTTGGCCTTTTGGACCTCCTCCAGCCGGCGCTGCTCGAGGGAATTACGAAAGGCCGCCACAACCAAGAATGCAGCTCCCATTACCAAAAAGGCCAATCCGTCCGTGATCATGGATTCCACACTCACGCCGGGTACGATTAAGATCAACAAAAATGTTGCCACGACCATCGCGCTTGAGACTAGCGCCATCCCCCAGAGGGGCAGCAGGACGCTCCCCAGGATGAGCGCCAGTGGAATGGCCATGATGAGAGATCTCTGAGGATCTTGGTGATTCCAGATCAGCCAGTATGCGATGGCCATCAGATCAAGGGTGATAATGAATGAACCGCCCAGGAACCAACGGGTACGGCTGAGGAAATAGCCAAGGAGTGCGGCGAGGGCCAACCCGGCGAGCACGAGAATACCGCTCCACGAGGTGATTGCCATCACGGACCCGAAAATCAGGCCGACGATCAACAAGGCACCCACAATGAGCGATAGGGCGGCCAGTAACTGCGCTCTCCGTCTGACGCCGATCTCCTGCAGGGAGGGGTGGGGGGTGATCAGCCTCTGGAAGAAGCCAGGGGCGGTTGCTTGGCTCTGCTTCTCAATGGGTTGGCTGTTCATTTCTTATCTCGACCCTTCTCCTCTTGCGACAGCAATCCGATCTGGATGAATGCTTTTGGCACCTGGAGCGTATTTCCGAGTTCACGGATCGTGTTCTGCAGGACGGTTTCCAGGTCGACCGATTGTGAAACTTGGGCTGAAATCAGGTTGATCTGGCGCTCGCGCATGGCCAACCTGCGCATGTCCTGGACCAAGCGGGCATTTTCGAGCGCCAGCGCCAGACGGTTGGCGGCCTCCTCAACCAGCCGAATGGTCTCGACAGGGATTTCCTTACCCTGGTACCGCAAGCCCAGAGTCCCGATCGTCTGGCCGTGGACGCGGATGGGTACTACCAGAGTGTCTGCGGCGTTTTCCCCGTCGCCATGGAGCACCTGGGTGGTTCCCTGAGAGAGGGCTGCAAAGCTTTCGGCCGAAGCCTGGCTGATCGGCTCGACCCCGCCTGCCGTGGCGCGATAGCCTGGGACGGTGCGGGTCTGCTGCAGGTAAGTCCGCCAGGCTCGTCCGCTGTACTCCTGAAATGATCGCTCCATGGCTGCTGCACTCTGTTTCAATTCTTGGAGCAGGCGGGTTCTTTCGATGGATACACCCAACTGGTCGGTCAGGATCTGCATGATCGAAATGTTATCCTGGTCGAATGCATTGACCTTGTCGCTTTGAACGTCCAGCACTCCGATGATCCGCTCGCTGGTCTTGATTGGCAGGGCCATTTCGGAACGAGTATAAGGTAGCAAGGGATTGCGGAAGTGAACCGCATCCGCGCCCACATCCAAGGCGATGCGGGGTTCGCCTCTTTGTGCCACGAAGCCGACGATGCCTACCTGGCCGACCTTTAATTTGTGCTGGTTGGCCAGCATGAGCTTACCGGCCTCGCCACCAGCTGCCCGCAAGACGGCGTATTCGCGACTCTCGTCGATCAAGAAGATACCCACGTGGTAATAGCCAAAGCGTTCACGGATCAGTTGCGCCACACGATCGAGCAAGTCTTCGCTGTTTTGTTCCAGTGTGGCATCGCGTGCGATCTGGGCGACGGTTTGAAGGTCCCTGGAGCGGGCCTCCAATGCTTTCGTTCGTTCATTCACTCGCTCTTCCAGGTTCGTCACCAGATTTTGAACCTCGGCAGTCATGGTGTTGAAGGCCTTGGCTACCGTGCCGATCTCGTCTTCTTGCTCAACATCGGCGCGCGTGCTCAAATCGCCAGCTGCGACCTGGCTGGCAGCTGAAGCGAGCTTGGTCAAGGGGATGTTCAATGTCTGGAGGGTATAAAGGGCTCCCAGTACAGCGACCGCTGCCGAGATCAAGTCGATGATCAGGTTGGTTGTAATGGTTGTTTGCAGGGTGGAAAATGCTATGGCCTGAGGGATTTCAGCAAGCAGGACAATGTTAAGGGCAGGGATCCAGTGGTAGACACCGACCTCGGGGATATTGAGGTGATCGTAGAGCACGAAGCCGTTTTTCCCGGTGGTGATGGCCTGCGTAACCCCGGCCGTATAAACGTGCGTTTTCGCTGGACCAGAGGTGAGATCGTTGAGCAACGAGTAATCGTTGTTGACCAGGTACAGCCTGGCATTAGTGGTGCTCGGAACTGGTAGTAATTGTTGGAGGTACTGCAAATTGCACCGGCCGGCGAGAGCCCCAACCGTGCTTCCATTGTACTGATTCAGGATCAAATGGGTGACGAATACGTCGACCTCGTTTGCCGGCTGGTAGTACGCCAGTGTCGCGGCGGCCAGTTGAGCGCTGCCCTGCTGGCGGAATAGTTGTGTTGGTAATTTCTGCCCAATATCCTGCGGTTGAGTGCTAACGAGGATGGTCCCGTCATTGTTTACTAAAAACAATTCTTGAAACTTGCCGGATTTCGTCATGAGCTGCCCGAGGGCTGGGAGGACTGTATCGCGATCAGTCTGGGTAATTGTCGCCGGGGGCACAACTACCAGGTTGCCCATTTCATTCAACGTAATCTGGTCAGTCTGGTTAAGATCCTGTTTGAGGGCATCGACCCAGGCTGTGATCGCGCTCTCTTTTTGGGTCAAGATGGTATCCAGGCCGTAAACCGCATAACGTTGATCACTATACTGGCTGTTCAGGATGGATGTGGCGCTCAGGGTGAAGATCGGTATGAGCACGATCAACAAGAAGGATGGCAGCAGGCGATTGGCCAGTCGGCCGCTGACAATGCCGCGAATCACGACTAGGAATAATAAGGCTCCCCCCAAGGTCGCGATCAAAGGGATCAACCATTGGAGAATACTGATATCCGTGATCGTCAGGCGGTTGAAGGGCTGTATGCGATCAAAGACGAGGAGCGCAACCGAGCCACAAATGCTAGCCAGCGGAGCAAATACCAGGCGGAAGTCCCGTTCGATCCCGAACCAAGCGATGAAACCCGGAATTACCCAAACCCCCACGATCAGCAGGAGGGTCATCCCGGACCAGATCGCCCCATAGAGGGCGATGGTCACAGCTGCCAAAACGATCATCAGGAGTGCTGCAGTCCAGGACCTGCCTCTCGACAAGAGCGGGCGCGTCAGAAGGAACAGAGCAGACGCGGCTAAGGCCAGGCCCGCGGCGGCGAACATCTGCCAGGTATTGGTAATCAGGAAGATCACCACGTAACCAAGTGCAGCCAGTACCCCCATTGCAGGCACAAAGAGGCTCAGGGTCTGAAGGAACCGGAGGCGGTACTGGAATTCTTGCGATTGAGGAGTTCGTTCCACGCTGGCTTCCCTTATCCGCGATTCAAGCCGACGGGCTGGAATCGCCGCTGGGCGACTTCGGAGAGGTAACATAGACCGAGACTTCAGAGATATTTGGCAGCTGGCGCAATTCGCGCACAGTTTCCTGGAGCAGGACGTCCGGATCCAGAGAACGACTGAGGCGGGCGGTCAGGTCAATCAACTTTTGCTCCTGAGCGGCGCGGCGTTCGGTATCTTCTAGCAAGCGGGCATTTTCGAGTGCCAGCCCCACCTGATTGGCAACCTCGCCTGCCAGGGATTTTTCGGCTTCGTTCCAGGCAGTTTCACTCTTTCTGTTCAGGACGATGATGCCGATCTGTTGACCTCGTAAGGTGATGGGCACCTCCATTCGGGTAGTACCCTCAATCGGCTTCTGCAATAGCTTATCAGGATCCAGGTGTCCGGTAACGCCTTTCTCCATGTCGATCAGTGGTTCCTGGCTGCCGGATTGCACGAGTGGCGCTAAACCGACCGAGGTGTACTGGTATGCGCGCTTTTGTTGAAGGATCCGTTCGCCCCAGCTGCGGCGGACGTTCTCAAAGGTAATGGTTTCCAATCGGCGAAGTGCATCCTGAGTGTCGGCGACCAGGCGGGTATTTTGAATGGCCAGGGCGATCTGGTCAGCCAGCGATTGGAGCAGGCTTATCTCATCCCGGCTGAAATCCGCGGGTTTCTCGGATTGGAGGTCTAGGACGCCGATGACCTTGGTGCGAGCGGTTAAAGGAATCGCGACCTCCGAGCGGGTAAGCGGCAGTTCCGGGTTGTTGAAAAAGACCGCATCCGTGCCTACGTCCAGAGCGACATGGGCCCGGTTTTGATAAGCAGCTGTGCCGACCACGCCTTGCTGTCCGACTCTCAGGCGGTGACCGTTTGCCAGCATGCGCTGGCCGCCCGGCGAGGAAGCTGCCTGGAGGATGGCGTATTCTTCGGTTGAGTCCAGCAGGAAGATCCCGGTATGATAATACCCAAACCGCTCTGATATGAGATGCGCGGTCCGGGTGAGCAGAGTGCCCAGATCCGGGATGGAGGCCACCTCGCCAGCGATCTGGGTCACGGCTTGAAGCTGAAGGCTCCTACGCTCCAAGGCCTGTGTGCGCTCCTTGACCTGCTCTTCCATCGCAACCCGGGAGGTTTGCAGTTGATCCAGCAATTGGTTGAGCCGGACGGTCAAAATTGCCGTCTCATCCGAGGCGATAATCTGAGCCCTTTCGGAGTATGCTCCGCCCTTGACGCGTTCCATGACCCGGATCAACTCCTGGGTCGTCTGGAACTGTGAGCGGACCATATAGGAGGACAGGAAGATGCCAAGTACGAAAATGATAAGCCCAAGCACAAGGAGCTGGGTTTGGTACTGCGCAAGTACCAGGGTCGGATCCGCGCCCCGAATACCCGCCATATAAATATATTGATAGCCGAGCGCTCCGATCGCAAGGATTGCAGACAGGAGCAGAACGCTGATCACGAAGTATTGGCGGGTACGCTGGCCGACCCCGATCAAGGTGGTCTCCGGTGAAAGTTCCGCAGGCAGCAGGCTGCGACGAGCGGGGGCTAGCTGACGGTCCAGATAAAGGATGCTCTGGATCACCACGGCCATCCCGGCCAGGAAGCCACCGATGACAATGAGGATCACCTGGTTCCAATCCACATAGCCAACCCAGACCATGAACAGCGAAACCGGGAAGACGACCAGGAGAGACACCTGAATGAGTTGGGCGACTGCGGAGCGGCGGGGTAGGGTGAGTATCTGCTCCCAGGATACGCTTTCCTTTCTCGCCTCCGGGAGGGATTTCTTCAAAAAGATGTGGTCCAGGTATGCGCGGGCCTGTCGGGTGATCCTGCGGGCATAAAAGTAGTGGAGGAAATCTACCAGCACTATGAAGCACACCGTACTGATAACCAGCTGGATCAGTTGCAGGCCGGACAGCCTTGCGGTGATGTAGACGAAGTAAATCCCGACCAGAGGGCCGATCAGGGACGAGATTAGTTGAGAGGTGGTATGGACGCGCAGGATGAAGCCTCCACCCAATCGGGTGAGAAGACGCTGGCTGGCACCAACCGGATTGCCTGGGATGTTCATCATGCCCGCTGCTCCTGGAGTTTCTACCTTATTCCAATTTCATTTCGATGGTGGCATCGTCTGCCCGCAGTGCCCGGCCCAGTTCCTTAACGGTGGTCTGCAGGATAATATCCATATTAGGCGAGGACCATATCTTCCCGGTAATCTCAGCCACCAGGCGTTCACGTAAGGCGACTTGCTGGCTCTCTTCGATCAGGCGCGCATTTTCAAGGGCCAGGGAGGCCTGGGTGGCAACCGCTTCGATGAGGCCACGCTCCTCCGGTGTCCAGGACTGTAAGCCTTCCAGGCGTAGCTGCCCGATGATCTGCTCGCGCAGGGTTAGAGGGACATTCAGTGCAGCTGCCCGCTGGGTGGGGGCAGGGGATTCACTTCCGGAAACGAATTCAAAGCTGCCGTGTTCCTGTGCGGTTTCCGACCAGGCCTCCGAAATGTACAACCGTTGGGTGGCGCGTAACTCTTCCAGGTTCTTCTGGGCTTCCTGAAAGAGACGTGCATTCTCAAGGGCGATGGCAACCTGGTTGGCCATCCCCTGGAGGACAGTGATGCTCTCCGTGCCGAAGGCGGCTTCCTTGGTCGATTGCACATCCAGCGCCCCGATTACGCGGTCGCCCGCCAGAAGGGGCAAGGCGATCTCCGACCGGGTCTCCGGCAAAAGGGGGTTATTGAAGCGTACCGGCTCTTGTCCTACATCTAATGCCACGCGGGCAGACTTGGTTAGCATGGCAGTCCCGACCATGCTTTTTCCTCCTACTTCCAGCCGGTGTCCCTGCGCCAGGAGGGTCTGGCCTGCTTGACCGGTCGCGTCTTTCAAATCTCCCCAACGTCCAGTCGGGTCGATGATGAAAAATGCGGCATAGTAGTAACCGAAGCGGTCCGTGATCAAATTGACCACCTGATGTATCATTTCATCCGGATTGAGGGTGGAACTCGCCACCCGCCCGACCTCGACGGTGGCGCTCAATTGTTCGGTTCGCTCGGCCACCTGTTTTTCCAGGTTACCGGTGAGTTCGTCGAGGCGGGCGATCATGTGGTTGAAATGGACCGTCAGCTCGCCGACCTCATCTGCGGAGACGACATTGGCGCGCTGTTTCAGGTCGCCCTGTTCGACCTTGTTGAAGATCCCGATCAACCGGCGCAGGGGATCGGACACC
>JBEKFY010000083.1:0-9075 GCA_050013095.1 Anaerolineales bacterium
GCTATGCATTGTAAAAGTGCTAGAATGTCTGTCATGGGCTTCTCGGCATAAGTTGTTGGGTGAGACCTCAACTTTATCCGAAAAGCCCTATTTCGTCAGTTCATTTTTGGCGAAGGTATTGAATAAGACATCCACTTACCTGGCGATACTGACCGGCGGGATATGTGGCTATTTCATCATCAATTCCTTCGTCTTTGGGCATTTCTTTACCAGTTCTAGAACGGTGCGTACTGACGTTTTGCAAGGCTTCCTGATCGGCTGGGGACTGGCGTTTGTCATCGCCCAAATTTACGCCAGGATCAAGGCCACGAAGGTCAACGGCTGGATCACCATGTTCGGATTAGGCGAGCCCAGCAACGGCATGTTGCTGCGAACCGCGCACGCCCAGTTATTTCCCGGCCCGGTGAATGTACCGCAAGAGGCGATGTATTGGTGGACGAACATAGATGGCGCGAGCCATACGCTCTCCGGAGTGCACGACTACGTCATGCACTTTCCGGCAGGACAACTTCCGCAGAACAATGCATTTTGGTCGCTGACGATGGGTGATGCGAGAAATCACTTTGTGGCGAATCCGATTAATCGGTACAGCGTCAGCGATCGTTCCGGACTCGCGCAAAACCCCGACGGTTCGGTCGACATTCACATTCAGAACGCTGCTCCGGCGGGGCGCGAGTCCAACTGGCTGCCCGCGCCTTCGGGCAAGTTCATCCTCTGGCTGCGCGTGTACATACCCGGCGAGGCCATCCTCCATGGCGAGTATACGGTGCCGCCGGTTGCCGAAGTGAGGTGATGTATATGAACTACGAGCATTTGCTTATATTCGGTTCGGCCATGGTCGTAGCATGGTTCCTTTTCACCTACTTCTGGCCGCGCATGCTTCTGTACGTGTTCAAGAGGGGGATCCTCGTTAAAGGAGGAGGCGACGGCCCCATCCCGGTCAATACGCTCTATACGGAGCCCCAAGCACTTTTTGCGGATCCTATCCACCCGCCCGCCTCGGCCTCAAAATTGATGACTACTGGCGTGAACCACGACACGCTCGCTACGGTCGGCTGGTTGGACCTCAGTAAAGGACCGCAAGTTCTGCACGTTCCGGACATGGCTGGTCGCTATTACAGCGTGCAGTTCACTGATCCGTCGAAAAATACTAATTTCGCCTACGTCGGCAAACGCGCTACCGGCACGCAGGCAGGCGACTATCTCATTACGAGGCCCGGTTGGAAAGGACAGGTGCCAGGCGGCATGACGCAGATCTCCTCGCCGAACAACTCGGTGCTCGTCCTCGGCCGCGTGCTCGTGGAAAGCGACAGCGACCTGTCGACTGCCTATGATCTTTCGAAGCAGATACAATTAACACCACTAAGCGGCTGGCAACCCAGCCAGTAGCACATAAATACTGACATGCGTTTTATTGTCCAAGTTATCGGATGGCATACAACACAGCGTACACCCGACAAGCGGGATTCGCCCCATTAAAAAAGGAGTGAACTACGCTAAAGCCAGTTCTCTCGAAAGCTTCATCACGTTCCAACCATCAACAGATAATGCTCACTGTTGGGCAGCCAGAACGCAAAATCCGCCATATAAGGCGGATTTTTTCATCCTTGAAATCTCAGGTTTCGACCTCGAAATTACCTGCTTCTGAGAATTTTATTGGAAAAAATGTAATGTATGGAACATATGGATTATATGTTCCAATGCCCCCAAGGGGATACTGTATATAGGGATAATACAAAGTCGAGAGGGGGGTAAGTGGATCTGTAGTGCGATTATCTAGGAGAAATTGCCTGACCGCCCACAAAAATCGTGTTTTTTTACGGTAAATCCTCCTAACTGATTTTTTCAACTATGCTTGCATGGATATATCAGCAAGGGGACAATACTTATCCAGCATCGCTTTGGCCTCGTTAAGAAGCGCCTCCGCCCGCTCGCGGTTTTTCATGGACTTTGCGTTTACAAACACGTTGAGGCTTGCACCTCTCAGCGCGGCCTCAGCAAAGATCACACCCACACCGGCGTCGCTCTTTGTAAGGGCGCAGCCCTTTTCAGCCATCTCGCCTTGAAGCTGGATGATCTGGCAGCAGCGGCGCATGATCTCCATAGGTACGGAGCAGGCCACATTTCAGGCATTTTCCATGACCTCGTCACGGTTGGGATCATCCTTGGATATGGAGTATGCCTCAGACATGGGCAAAAAGCTCTCCGCATCACCGTCAACAAGATCTATAAGCGCAAGTCTCAGCTCCTTGAGCCTGCCCACGGCGCTTTTTACATCCTCCTCAACTGCAGCATACTTCTTCTTGCCGACGGTGAGATTGTCCACCATGTGGCCCAAAGCCGCGGCCAGAGCACCCGCATAGGCTGATCCGGGAACAGGCGCGGAGGACGCCAGCATCTCCGAAAAACGGACGCGAGTGTTTTCACACATCTTTTCTTTCATATCCGACATTCCGCACCTTGAAATGGCCGGGGGAGGGAATTTTCGGTAGTGCGGCGAGATTATCTCGCATATACCGAAGGGAGGACCGATATACCATGAGTCATCCCGAATCGTGCGGGATGGCTCATTCGTATGGGTGTGCTTCTTATTTCAGCCTTGACTTAAGCCCACATCTCTTGTTATACTGCACAAAGTATCATAATTTGTGCATTATGTAAAAGATGCCTGAATGAGAGACCGTGAATGTCCGACAATAACGAACGCCAGCAACAGATTCTCGATGCAGCCGCAGCAGTCATCATCCGATTGGGATATGACAAGGCAACCATGAGCGATATTGCAGAGGAAGCAGGCGCGAGTCGTAGAACCGTCTATCTGTATTTCAAGGGAAAAGAGCAGCTTTTCGAAGCGCTGCTATACCGTGAATATATGCAATATGCCCAGACCTGGTTGGAACAGATAGATGCGGACCCGCGCGGTGGGACGGTCGGTGGGTTCTACCGGGCGCTCTTTCACTCCGTGAATAGTCGTCCCTTGATTGCCGCCATGCTGCGACGTGACAGACATGTGATCGGCAACTACTTACGCAAGCGAGACAACCTCTTCACCCAAATGAATTCCGAGGTGGACACGGCAGGTTTCTTTCAGGCACTGCAAGCGGTGGGAGCGATTCGCCAAGATATCGATCCGGCCGTGATCTTACACATTGTCGAAATGCTGTCGTACGGCCAATTAACCATCGGGGATTTCAAACCGCCTGACCAGTTTCCGCCCTATGATGCGGTCATGGAAGCACTGGCCGATATGATGGATCGCGCGCTAATGCCGGCAGATGGCGGCAACAGCGAGGCGGGTAAAGCCATAGTAGGGCAAGTTACCGCCGCGGCACGCGCGCAGATCGAGCGGATTAAACAGGCAATGGACACCAGGCAGGCGATACACCAAGGAGCAACCAATGACAACCGATAAGATCCAATTCACAAAGGAAAAAGAAACGATGCTCATGATGTTGAGCAGCAAAGCGATTCAGAGCCAGTGGAAAAATCCCATCTTGCGTGATCCCTGGGCTGAAGAAGCCATGCGGCATATCGACTACGATATGAGCAAGACCCTCACGGGAGTGGCCTCGTGGGGCATGTGGAAGGAGATCGGATGTACTATCATCGCCACGCGCGCCGCGACCTTTGATCAACTGACGAACCACTATCTTGCCGATCACCCGGATGCGACCGTGCTCCACGTGGGCTGCGGCATGGACAGCCGTGTTTTCCGAGTCGATCCGCCTGCCAATGTTGAGTGGTTCGACGTGGATTACCCCGATGTGATCGACCTGCGCCGCCAACTGTTTCCCGAACGGGGCGCCTCCTATCATCTGATCGGCGCGCCGCTGAATGATTTACGCTGGTTGGACGAGGTTCCACGGGATCAACCCGGGCTGTTTATCGCCGAAGGGGTGCTGCACTACCTAAGCGAAACGGAAGTGAAAGCGCTCCTCAATGCGGTGGTCGCTCACTTTCCCGGCGGTCAGATGATCTTCGATATCTGCAATTCAATGATTGTAAAAAGAACGGGCTCGAATGTTGGGGGTACGGGTGCAACCTACAAGTGGGGGCTTGATGATCCCCAGGACATCAAGCAGCTTGAGCCGAAGCTTGAACTGATCAAAGAATTCAGACCAAGCGAACAGGTCGCGTTTTCCCGATTCCCGTTATGGTGGCGGGCCATTTACCGCGCGCAAGAGGTCGTCCCCACGCTGCGTAGGATGGAACGTACGATAGTCTACCGCTATTAGGACGCAAGCTCGGCATCACGATCATGAGCAGTGTGAAACGGAAAAACCTTTGGTAGTCACGTGAGATCATCTCGCACCTCTCGCCGGGAAGACCGGCGTGAGCAGGACATCGCGAACGAACCACAAGCGGTTCGTATGGCCGAGGGCCATGGCCGGGGTCCGAGGAGGGAATTTGAACCCTGGTTAATGTTAAAAAACACTTTACTTGTACGCCCTGTCTCCCTCAATCTGTCTTTTCTTTTCGGCTCGTGAGCCGCCGGGTAGGAGCGCTTTTTAGTTGACAAGGTTCTTCGATTAGCGTGGGAATCAAAAACACTCATCAGAAAGATGAGTGTCCAGTTTCCCACGCCTCGGGTCAGATTTCCTGCTTTTATAAAGATAGAGGATGATCCGTAAAGTCGCCAATTCCAATCCACGGTGACGGCTTTTATAACATCCGTATAGAGTAGTGCCCCCAAGCGGACTCGAACCGCTGTTTGGGCCTTGAGAGGGCCCCGTCCTGGGCCACTAGACGATGGGGGCCTTGAGCGGGCGAAATTCTATCATCCCCCGCCTAAATCGTCAATCAAGAAGACCTGTAATTCACCTGGACCGTGGACGCCGATGGTAAGGGTCATTTCAATGTCCGCCGTGCGCGAGGGACCCGTCACCAGGACCGCGGCTGGCGCTTCCCGGATCTCAGGTCGGCGGAGCGCCGCCGGCAGGGAAGGCAGCAGTTCGGAGACGCGCAGCAGGGCGAGGTGGATTTCGGGCAGCAGCGAGGCGGTCAGTGGGCGGCCTTTGCCCCCGACGATCACTAGAGACCCGGTATCCGCAATTCCAGCCAGCACACCGGTCAGCCCGCAACGGACCTGAGGGGTGGGTTCACGGACAACCGCGATTCCCGCCCGCTGCAGGTCAGGTGCGAACCTGGCTGCCACTTCATCCGTAAAAACGGATTCGATCCCGCGTTGGTGCAGGAATTCCACCAGCCGTGTGGATAGATCCTGCTCGGTGACCTGGATCACTTTTCCCCCCAGGGCGTTCAATTCGTCGGTGAACTGGGTGATCAGGGACGGGACTGGCTTGGCGACAGGCAATTCCTGATCTGCCATGATCTTGACATTCCCCGGCCGGGAGACGATATCCTGCTTGATCTCCTTCCACCTGGCGCGGAATGGGCGGGATTCCAGCCGAGGAAGATCCTTGCTGAGTCCCCAGCCCGTAAAGGCCGGGAGGCGCATATAGCCCGAATGGGGTGAATAGATCCGGCTGAACAGCCCCCCGATTCCCTGGGCCGCGGTAAACAGGACTGAGTTTGCAGCGGCCAGTCGGAAGCCGATCAGCCCCCATTTCACCACGTCGGGTACCCCGCATCCCTCCCCCACGCCGCGGTTTTGCGCCGCCTTCCCGGCGCGCACGCGCAGCAGCAGGGAAGGCAGGTCGATGTCCACCGGACAGGCTTCCTTGCAAGCCCCGCACAGGGACGAGGCCTGAGCCAGCTGCCCGAACTGCTCCAGGCCGAACAGCCCCGGCGAGACCACCGAGCCGATGGGGCCGGGATAGGGAGCGATGGCGCCGTCGGTGCCACGGTAGGCGTGGCCGCCGATCTCGCGAAACACCGGACAGGCGTTCAGACAGGCCCCGCAGCGAATGCAGTACAGGGCTTCCGCCAGCTCGGAGTTGCGCAGATCCGATCGTCCGTTGTCGACAAGGACCAGGTGCCGCTCCAGCGGCCCGTCGATGTCCCCGGGCCGGCGCGGTGAGTGGATCAGGCTGGTGTAGACGCTCAGCTTCTGGCCGGTGGCCGAGCGCGGCAGCAACGTGAGGAACAGTGCCAGGTCATCCAGGGTGGGGAGCAAGCGCTCGATTCCCATCAGGGCGATATGGACCGGAGGAATAGTGGTGCACATGCGCCCATTGCCCTCGTTGGTGACGATGCACAGGGTACCCGTCTCAGCCACCCCAAAGTTGACCCCTGAGAGGCCTACCTCGGCCGTCAGGAAGATCTGGCGCAGCAACTGGCGCGCGGTGGCTGTCAGCACCGGGATTTCCTCGGTATAGGGGATGCCCAGCTTTTCGTGGAACAGCTCCCCGACCTCCTGGCGGCGCAGATGCACTGCCGGCGTGATGATGTGTGAAGGTCGCTCGCCGCGTAGCTGGACAATGTACTCGCCCAGATCGGTCTCCACGGCACGGATGTCGTGTTTGGCCAGAGCGTGGTTCAGTTCGATCTCCTCCGAGATCATCGACTTGGACTTTGCGACGAGACGGGCGTTGTGTTCCTGGGCGATGGCAAGCACGATCTCGACGGCTTCGGCGGAGTTGGCAGCACGGTGAACGATCATCCCGTTGGCCTGGACGCGTTCGGTGAACAGCCCCAGATATTCGTCCAGATGGGCAACGACTTCGGCGCGCACGGCGTGGGCACGCGCCCGGCGCTCCTGGTGGTCGGGCAGGGAGGCGAAGGCTGCCTCGCTACCCTGGGTGCGGCGTACGGCGTTCCCGTCCAGGGCAGCCTGCAGGGCTGGATTGGCGATTGAGGCGCGGATGTGGTCGTGGAAAGGCTTGAGGCTCATGAGTCTTTGCTCTGGCTATGGGCCCAAATGGGTGTGCAGGAAGCCATGAAGCCATTGGCCCAGGCTGCCGAGGCCGCCACCCTCGACACTAGCAAGGCTGGCTTGATTGATCTGGTTGTTGAAGGCCTCCGCGGGCTGGCCGGCACGGTCTTGGCAGGCGGCAGCGTGGCCTCGGAGGGCCGGGGCGACAGCTGGGAGACCCGCCCGCAGGACCCAGTCAGCCACAATCAACAGGATCAGGAAGATCGGCATCGGCTTCACGGTTTTCACCTTAGGAGACCGGACGGTTCGCCAGCACTTCGGCGATGTGCCTCACGCGTTGACCCTTGCCCTGCCGGTGCAGCCCCCCCTGGATGTGCATCAGGCAGCCGGCGTCGCAGACGACCAGTGTCGGGGCAGCGGCTATTTCGAGATTGCTGATCTTGCGCTTCAGCATCTCGGCTGAGATTTCGGGGTGTTCCACCGAGAAAACCCCGCCGAAACCGCAGCACTCCTGGTCACCAGGCAGGTCTATGAGCTCCGCTTCCCTGACAGCCGAGAGCAGCGCCCGCGGCTGGCGATCCACCCCCAGGTTGCGCAACAGGTGGCAGGAGGCATGATAGGCCAGTTTGCCAGGCCACCTGGCCCCTACGTCCGTCACCCCGCGCACATCGACCAGGTACTCGCTGAATTCGTAGGAGCGTTCTGCCAGGGTTTTGGCACGCGCCAGCCACGCCGGGTCATCCCGGAAAAGCTCCAGGTAGCCTTGGCGGACCATCGCCGTGCATGATCCGGAGGGGATGATCACCGGCCCTGAGGTCCGCTCAAAGACTCGCAGGGTGTGCTCAGCGAGAGGTCGCGCTTGGGTGCGCAGGCCTGCATTGAAAGCCGGCTGCCCGCAGCAGGTCTGGCCTGCGGGAAAATCAACGGCCACGCCGGTGCGGTTCAGCACCTCCACGATGGCTTGGCCGATGTCCGGAAAGAAGGTATCGATCAGGCAGGTGATGAAGAGTTGGACGGTGTCAGCCATGCAGCCTTTCTATTGGAACAGACTCGAGCCTCAACGCCGGAGAATGGTCCTCCGGTTTTGTTTCAGATTCCCGCCGGCGCTTGCCCCAGCCCGACGAACGCCTCATCCAGAAGGCTCAGAAAATTATGGGGGTCCTCTTGCAGAAGAATAGGGGTGCGTCGCGCCCTGGGGAGATGCTGCAGCTTCAGGTATTGCAAGGCGTGCTTGCGGAACAGGATTAAACCCTTGTGCGGACCGTAGAACTGCAGGCTTCGTTCCAGGTGCAGGTGAACCATCTGCCGGACCGCATCGGGGGGAACCTGATCCCGGTCCAGGCGGGCGAAGATCCACGGATTTCCGATCGCGGCGCGGCCGATCATGACCGCCTCGCAGCCGGTGTAGGTTTTCATACGGTCGATATCCACCGCCAATTTAATATCTCCATTGCCAATGACCGGGATCCCGACCGCGGCTTTGACCTCAGCAATCGCATCCCATTCCGCTTGAGCGCGGAAACCCTGTTCCTTGGTACGGGCGTGGACGGCGATGGCCGCCCCGCCGTTTTCCTCGATGATGCGGGCGATCAACCGGTAGTTGCGTTCGCCCTCCCAGCCCAGGCGGATCTTCGCCGTAACCGGGACTTCCAGATTGGAGCTGAGCTTGCGGAAGAGGTGTGCGACCTTCAGCGGACTGCGCATCAGCCCCACCCCGCCGCCACCCTGGACCACCCGCCGCGCCGGGCAGCCCAGGTTAATGTCGATGAGGTCCGGCCGCTTCTCCTGAACGCGCAGGGCTGCTGCCAGGATTTCTTGCGCGTCATCCCCGTAGATCTGAATGGCCAATGGTCGCTCCGCTTCATCGAAGCTCATGCGGACAGCCATCTGGTCGAAGGCATGCACGAGGAACTCTGCCTTGATGAACTCGGTGTAGCTCATCGCTGAACCCAGCCGGCGGCACAGGGAGCGGTATGGCCAGTCCGAGAATCCGTCCATGGGGGAGAGGATGGCATCCCCGTAGACCGGCAGCGCACCGATCCGAAAGGTCGGCGCCGTCTTGGGCAGAGAGTGAGTGGGGAGATATTCCATAAGGGCGGGCCTATTCCGGCGCGAGGAAAACCGGATTCCAAACCGTTTCTTTACGTCCGGAATTTTACATCAAATTGGGCCGCAGGGTCGTGATGCCTCATAGAAAAATGTTACTTTCGGGGTATCGTTGCCTCAAAACAAAATGTTACCGAGCGATCTTCCAAAGTTTGGCGACTTTCGCATCAATCGAGTTCCTGAGCTGGACCGGA
>JBEKFY010000084.1:0-9032 GCA_050013095.1 Anaerolineales bacterium
TCCCGCTTGCTTCGTCGACTCATCATGTTCTCCTCCGGCAGCTCTTTTCTCTCTGCCGTAGGGTAACATTCTTCTTGAGGCAACGACCCTACCTAGAGTAACATTTAACTTGAGGCAATGCGGGGTTGCACAATCGGTGTTTATTTTGGTATGATTAGCGCCTTGGAGGGAATTATCCATGGTCACTTTTCATACCAAAATCCTGAACCACTTCGACCTGCCGCGCCGCATCTCCCGCCTGGGTGAGTTGGCCTACAACCTGTGGTGGTCCTGGAACCCCCTGGCCCAGAGGCTTTTGAATCGCATCGATAATGCTCTCTGGGAGCGGGTCAACCACAACCCCCTGCGCTTTCTGAGCCAGGTTGGTCGGGTGGAGATCAATGCGGCCGCATTGGATCCCGTTTACCTTGAAATTTATGATCAGGTCTTTGCCAGGTTCGATGCCTATTTGAAGGAGACAGAGACCTGGTTCTCCCATAAGTATCCCAAACACGGCAAGCAGACCATCGCCTACTTCTCGATGGAGTTCGGCATGCATGAGACCCTGCCGATCTACTCGGGGGGCCTGGGCGTACTGGCCGGAGACCATCTCAAGGAAGCCAGCGACCTCGGCCTGCCGCTGGTCGGCATCGGCTTAATGTATGCTGAGGGGTATTTCTCCCAGCACATTTCTGAAGACGGCTGGCAGGAAGCGATTAACAACCCACTCAACTTTGACGAACTGCCCGTCCTGCCGGTATTGGACAGCGCTGGGAAGCCCCTGTCCATTTCTGTCGGCTTCCCTGAAAGGGCCGTCATAGCCCACATCTGGGAACTGCGCGTTGGCCGCGTCCCGCTCTACCTGCTGGACACGGACCTGGATGAGAACAGCCCAGCTGATCGAAACCTCACGCTACGGCTATACTGGAGTGACCTGGACCTGCGCATTGCCCAGGAAATCCTGTTAGGCGTGGGCGGTGTGTGCGCTTTGCGAGCCCTGGGCTACGATCCGTCAGTCTGGCATATGAATGAAGGACACGCTGCTTTCCTGACCCTCGAACGGGCGCGGGAACTGGTCGCCACTGGTTTGACATTCAAGCGGGCAATCGCCCGGATTCGGAAAGGCAATATCTTCACCACGCATACGCCGGTCCCGGCCGGGAACGACGAGTTCCCGCTCTGGTTGATCGACAAGAACCTTTCCAATATCTGGCCTCAGCTCAAATTGAGTCGCGATCAGTTCGTGGACCTAGCCCGCCATCAGCAGTCCTGGGGCGAGACCTTCAGCATGCCCATCCTGGCCCTGCGATCATCCAATGGACGCAACGCGGTTTCCGAGCTGCACGGGCGGGTTTCCCGCCGCATGTGGCACTTCCTCTGGCCGGAGATCGAGGATGAGAATGATGTCCCGATTACCCACATCACCAATGGGGTCCATACCACCACCTGGATGGCGCGTCGGGTGCGCGGCCTTTTCAACACCTATCTGGGCGAGGATTGGATCGAGCGCCTGGATGACCTGGAGACCTGGGTGAAGATCGATAAGATCCCCGACCGCGAGCTGTGGGCGGTGCGCATGCACCTCAAGCGCAAACTGGTCTTCTACGTCCTCAACCGCGTGCGGACGCGCTGGATGGAGGGCAGCTTCCACCCTGTGCAGGCCATCGCCTCCGGGGCCATGCTCGATCCTTATGTCCTGACCATCGGGTTTGCCCGCCGCTTTGCCACCTACAAGCGCGCCAACCTGATTTTCAGCGACCTGGACCGCCTGCTTGAGCTCATCAACCGTCCCAACCGGCCGGTGCAGATCATCTTCGCTGGCAAGGCCCACCCTGCGGACGAACCGGGAAAACTGCTCATTCAGGAGGTCTACCGCATCGTCAAGAAGGCCGAGGGCGGTGCGCGCCTCGTCTTCCTGGAGGACTACGACATGAACCTGGCACGCTACCTGGTCCAGGGTGTGGACGTGTGGATGAACACCCCGCGCCGACCAAACGAGGCCTCCGGGACCTCGGGTATGAAAGCGGCCTTGAATGGCGTGCTCAACTTCTCCGTGCTCGATGGCTGGTGGCGCGAGGCCTACAACGGCCAGAATGGCTGGGCGATCGGCAATGATGCTGACCTGAATACCGAGGTCCAGGATGAGGCCGATGCCGAGAGTCTCTACGATATCCTGGAAAACCAGATCATCCCGCTCTACTATACCGAGCGCGGCGCGGAAGACATCCCGCGCAACTGGCTGAAGATGGTCAGGGAATCCCTGCGGACGATCACGCCGCAGTTCGGAACACGGCGCATGCTCAAAGAGTATTGCGAACGGTTGTATCTCCCTGCCATGAAGTAACCAGACAGGGCGGCCAACCGGCCGCCCCTTTTTATGAAAGGTATTCAATGTTGAGTTTTTTAATCTCCCCCTCCGCCTGGCTGGCCGGGCTGACCATCTTCGCACTGCGTGTTTGCGATATGAGCATGGACACCATGCGCATGCTGTACGTGATGCGCGGACGGAAACCCTTCGCCTGGCTGCTCGGCTTTGGCCAGTCGCTCATTTTCGTCATTGCGATCACATCGGTCCTCAGCCATCCGAACAATCCTTTGACCGTGGTCGGGTATGCCGCGGGTTTTGCCACCGGCAATGTCGTTGGCATGTGGATCGAGAGTCGCCTGGCGATCGGCCATGTCCATCTGAGCATCGTCAGTCCGCGACGGGGTGCGGAGCTGGCCCAGAGTCTGCGTCAGGCCGGCTTTGCCGTGACCGAGATTGGGGCACGCGGCAAGGACGGCATGGTCAGCGTCCTGAGCGTCGATGTGGTGCGGAAGGATGTCGGTACGGTCGAGACGATCATCCACAGCACGGATGGGGATGCCTTTGTCACCTCGGAGGATGTTCGGCCGCTGCGGCGCGGCTTCTGGAGGGCCTGATTAGCAGGCAATCGTGACCGCGGTGGAATGAGCACGTCCATCCCATATCGTTTTTAATTAACGACGCCTTCACCATAAGCCTCCCTAAAGGCCCCGCTTTAGGGGTGGAAGGTTTCAGAGAATCACTCCCCTCCTCACCCTAGCGGGGATTTAATCCTCCGGGGGCTTTTCAACGGAGAGGCTCAGGGCAGGCGTGGGGCAGGCACACGGAACAGCCCGCGAACAGGTGCACGCGCCGGAAGCTGTTTCGATGCGCCGACTGGTGGGGCACTCCGCTCAATGAGGCGCGCCCACGCGGATGGCGACTCACTCGGCTGTCTCCTCGGTATCGCTTGCGGCGCCGTCACTCGACCCGTGAGCTGTCTCTCCGCCCCATTCCACCTTTCGATTGCGGTATTCCTTGTAGTCGGGCACGAGACGATGATATTCGCCATCCATGAGAGGCGAGGAGATCATGAAATCCGCCGACGCCCGATTGCAGGCAATTGGAATATTCCAGACGACCGCCATTCGCAAAAGCGCTTTGACGTCGGAGTCATGGGGCATCGGTTCGAGCGGATCCCAGAAGAAGATCAGGAAGTCGACTTCGTTGTCAGCAATCTTCGCGCCGATTTGCTGGTCCCCACCCAAAGGGCCGCTTTGAAGTCGGTGGATTTTAAACCCCAGTTCGCGCTCCAGGATCTCGCCAGTGGTTCCGGTTGCATACACCCTGTGATGTGCCAGGAGATCGCGGTTAAATTTCGCCCATTCCAACAGATCGCGTTTCTTGTTGTCGTGGGCAACGAGCGCGATCTTCTTGTCGGGTTTCATGACAATTCTTCGATGGGTCATAAGCTTTGTAGTCCTTTCGCTGGCTCAAATAGCTGCCTGTCGACCGCATCGGCGTCTTCAACTCGCCGGTAGGTGGATTGCATAACTCCTCGGATACAATCTGCATGGCGTCCAGGCAGCGGTTCGCTGGTCAGGCGATTTTAGGCAATAGATTGATGAAATAACAACAGCAAACACTGGGGTGGGGAATGGGTTCCAGCGCAGAAATGCCTTCGAGGTTCTGCCCGGGAACACCTGTAGCGCCAATCATCCAGCTGGTGTGGAGATCGTCATCCCCCGATTCACCAAATGAACCTGTGGTTGCCTTTGTTCCCTCAGGAAATGAACTTCCCGTTCTTGTAGATCACCTCTCCATCCACCGTGATCTGAGCGTCCTTCTGTATGCTGCAGATCATGTCCCAGTGGATCATGCTTTTATTTTTACTGCCCGTTTCGGGATAGCCGGAGCCGAGCGCCATGTGGAATGAACCGCCGATTTTCTCGTCGAAAAGAATGTTGTGCGAGAAGTGGTTGATCTCGTCGTTCATGCCGATGGCAAATTCCCCCAGGTAGCGCGCCCCGGGGTCGGACTCCAACATTTCCATCAGGAAGGATTGATTCTTCTCCGCCTTGACCTGGGCAACTCTGCCGTTGCTGAAGGTTAGCTCCACCCCTTCCACCATCACGCCGTTATAAATGGCAGGGTAGTCGAAGTGCACCCAGCCGTTGACCGAATCCTCCACTGGGCCGGTGTAGATCTCGCCGTCAGGCATATTGTTCTGACCCGCGCCGTTCAAAAAAGTACGCCCCTGGATGGACAGGGTCACCTCGACGTTCGGCCCGGCAAGAACCACTTGGTTGTGTCCTTCCAACCGATCGATGATCTTCCTCTGCCGGGTCTCGACTTTTTTCCAGAAGGCCACCGGAGCATTCTCGTCGGCATGACAGGCGTGGTAGACGAAGTCCTCAAATTCCCTGAGACTCATCTCGGACTCCGCGGCATAGCCTTCGGTGGGGAAGAGTGTGGTGACCCACTTGAACGAGCGGTTTGCGCCGCGGCGCAGCTGTGCCTCCAGGATGGGGGCCAGGGCTTTCTGCCGCCGCTTTTGCTTGGCCGGATCCACGTGGCTGAGGGCGCGCGGGTTCGTGGCCGAATGAATGCGGATGCGCGATTCGAACTGGTCATAAGCCAGTTTGCGGAAGGTTGGAGGGAAGTCCAGCTGTGCAGCCTGGGCATGTCTGAATAGAATTTCATCCTGTTCGGGGAGTTCCAGCAGCGGGTGCGGATGCCCGCCGCGCTCGAGGATGGTGGCGCAGAGGGCAGCCACCAGCTCCTGGGCGGCGGTGGTTGCCTCGATGGCGACGCGGTCGCCGGGTTGGATCTGGGCTGAGTGGTCTACCAGGATTTGAGCGAGTTTTTCAACACGTGCATCAGCCATGAATGGTCTCCGATCGGATGAAGCGTGACATGATTATATCATTGGCGAAGAGTCGGCATCCATCGAGTACGGATGCCAGCGCGGTAGGGGCGAGGTCAGGCATTTTCTGAAAGGACTGCCAGGATTTTTGCGTGCATCGCAGGTGAGGCGGCCAAAATCGAACAGGGCGGTGTAATGTAATCGGGTGTGTCATTGATGGTGGTTACCCGCGCCCCGGCCTCCGCTGCAATCAAACCACCCGCAGCCACATCCCAGGGGTTTAGGCTCAGCTCCCAGAAACCGTCAAAGCGTCCGGCCGCTACGTAAGACAGGTCCAGGGCCGCCGAGCCTAACCGGCGCACCCCCTGCGTCATCCGGGTTAAGCGTCCGAAGTAATCCAGGTTATTGCGCGTGGCCGACCAGGCGTCGTAGGGGAAACCGGTGACCAGCAGACTTCTTTGGAGTTCGGCTATCTGTGAAACATGGATCGGGCACCCATTTAACTGTGCGCCCTGAAGGTACTCGGCGCTGAAGAGTTCATTGCGGCACGGATCGTAGACGACCCCCAGCTGCATGACCCCCTCGTGCGCATAGGCGATCGATACTGAGAAAAGGGGGATACCGTGAGCGTAATTGATCGTCCCGTCCAGTGGATCGATCAACCATTGGTCCCCCGCCTGGCCTGGCACCAGTCCGATTTCCTCCGAGATGATCTGATGGCCGGGGAAGGTCCGCTGAACCTCCCCTAGCAGGAAGGCTTCCGATTGACGGTCGACCTCCGTCACCAGATCGATGAGACCTTTATAGCCCACCTGGTGTTCCCGGCCATAGCCGGCGCGCAGGATTTCGCCGGCCTGACGGGCCATGTGTTCGAGGTCGGGCAGCGTGGGCGGCATGCTTACCGGCGGGTGCGTTTGAACTCGTCCAGTTTTTGATAGATTTGGTTCAGCTCGGACTGGATCTCGTCGCGATCCTTGGTGGCCTGCTCGAGCAGAGACTCAAAGGCCGGTCGCTGGCTGGGAGGCAGGGTGGGCAGCAGGTGTTCGTTGCGGGCGATCTGCGTGTTCTTGTGGCGCAGCTTGTTCTCAAGGCGCTCGCGGTAGCGGTGGTAAAACTCATGGTCCCCCAGCGGTTCGGGCGCAGGCTCCGCTCCCTGGGTCAGCAGTTCGGCGATGGTCAGCAGGAACTCCTCAGTATCGATCGGCTTTTCAATGAAGCGGGCTGCGCCCAGGCTGATTGCAAAATCCATGTCCTCCGGGGTGACGTAGGTGGCGGAGAGAAAGATGATCGGGATGTCATGCGTCCTCAAATCGCTGCGCAAGCGGTGGGCCAGGGCATAACCGTCCATCTTGGGCATCAGGATGTCGGTGATGATCAGGGCCGGGCGTTCCTCGGCAATTTTCGCCAGCGCTTCCTGACCGTTCCGCGCCGTGATGACGGTGTAGCCTTTAAAGCGCAAGGTCACCTCGAGCAGTTCGAGCACATTCGGCACATCTTCAACTACGAGCAGGGGTCCGGAAGGCATTTTCATTCCACTAAGTTATATTTTAGTCTGGATTGAATGACCGGGCAAGAGAGCCGTCAGCGTTTCCCATCCCATTCGTCGATCAGCCGTTCAAAGTACTCCTCCAGATAGCGCAGGCGTTCGGCGGCGATGGACCGGGCCGTGGATGTGAACATGCGATCACGAACCTTGCGCAGCTTGAACAGGTGCTCGTGATAGGAACTGTGCGGCTCACCCGGTTCTTTTTCCCCACTCTGCAGGAATCTTGCGGAGGGTGGGGCATAGAAAGGTTGGCCATCGAGTGCGGCGTAGGCGATCGTGCGCGCCACGCCGATGGCTCCCAACACATCCAGTTTATCGGCGTCAAACAGGATCTTGGCTTCGAGGGTGCGGGGCGGCTCAGACTGATCCCGGTAGCGGTGGGAACGGATGCAGTGCTGGACAGCGGCAATGCGCTCCGGCCGCCAGCCCTCCTGCGACAGGATCTGGGCGGCGAACTCGGCGGAAGCGTGGTGGTGCGTCTCACGCACGGAGCCGGCTCCGGGAGCTGCTCCTTCGGCATCGTGCAGCAGAGCGGCGGCGCGCACGATCTCCAGGTCAGCGCCCTCGGCCATGGCCAGGCGTTCGGCCATGCGGTAGACGCGCAGGACATGGTCAAAGTCGTGAACCACGTCGGCGGAGTGATACCAGCTGCGGGCGGTTTCGATATCTGGCATTTCAGAATACCTTGAAATAGTGCAGCAGGGCCAGCGCGACGAGCACCAGCAGCAGGAAAGCGCAGCCCTGGATCAGATATTTGAGGATGTGATGGAAGAAAAACCGCACCACCATGAACACCACCACCACCAGGACCAGGGCGAGGACGATCCAGCCGATCTGGCTGAGGGTGAGCGTGGAAAGATTGAACGACATACCTGCCTCCCCAAGAAATGAGATTGCACCAAATATTTCAGCTCACGGGCGTCCCTTCAAGCGGTGCGCTTGTAAGCGTCAGCGACCGAGTAGACTCGACCGCGCTTGACCACCTGGCGGACCAGATTGGTGCCGAAGCGGTAGCCGAGCTGGCGGTAGTCCGGAACGCCCAGGACCATCAGGTCGGCCTGCTTTCCTGGCTCGAGGGAACCGATCCGGTCGGCACGGCGGAGGGCCTGGGCGGCATTGATCGTCGCCGCGGCAATGGCCTGGGCAGGCGTCAGTTTCAGTGCCCGGCAGGCCAGGGCGATCACGAACTGCATCGACTCGTTCCAGGCGGTGCCCGGGTTACAGTCGCTCGCCAGGGCCAGGGTCCCGCCGGCATCGAGGATTCTCTGTGCCGGGGTGTACTCGCTCTCGCCCAGCCCGAAGGGTGTGCAGGGTAGGGCGACTGCCACCGTGTCACTCTTGGCCAGAGCCTGAATGTCCGGCTCTGAGGTCTTGACCAGGTGGTCGGCGGATGCGGCACCCAGCCCGGCTGCCAGCGCGGCACCGCCCAAGTTCTCGAACTCGTCGGCGTGGATCTTGAGCGGGAAACCCAGCCCTTGCGCATGCTCCAGGATCTGTCTGGACTGGGACAGGCTGAAGGCGCCCCTCTCGCAAAAAACGTCCACGAAAGGCAGCGGGCGGTCAGGGGCGTGCTCCTGCCACCAGCGCTGCACAGCTGGCAGCATTTCGTTGCAGAGCAGGTCAGTGTAGCCTTGGGGGTTGTCTTTAAACTCCGGGGCAATGGCATGAGCACCCAGGAAGGTTGGGGCAAGCTCCAGGGGCCCCTCGGCATCCAGCGCCAGGAGGGCTTCCAGCATGCGGATCTCCGTACCCGTTTCGAGTCCGTAGCCAGTTTTGGCCTCGGCGGTGGTGGTCCCGTAGGCAAACATGCGGTCCAAACGCGGGCGTGTCTCGGCTTTCAGGGTTTCGAGTGAGGCTGCCCGCGTGCTGCGCACGGTGGAGAGAATGCCTCCGCCTGCAGCGAGAATATCCAGGTATTGCGCCCCGGCCAGCTTCATCTCGAATTCGGCGGCACGGTCACCGGCCCAGACCAGATGCGTATGCGGGTCGACAAAGCCGGGCAGCAGCGTGCAGCCGGAAGCATCCAGGATGGCTTCGTTCGGGTAGGTGCGGCGCAGCTCGAGGCTTGGGCCGACTGCAACGATTTTTTCATCCCGGATCAGGACGGCACCGTCCTCGATCAGCCCCAGATGGCCGAGGTCCCGGCCGCGCTGCGGGCCGCCCGAGAGCGTCAGGAGTTGAGAGGCAGAATGGATAAGCATTTAAAATCAGCACCTGCTGTGCTGATTTTACCCCGATGTGCGCCCAGCATGGGCGTTGACTAGAGAGTGAAAGTCTCTTGCAGAGGAGATTGCGCCAACTGCTAGTGGAAGGCAAGGGCGTCACCGTGAGGTGGGGTCCAGAGGAAGCCGGAAGCA
>JBEKFY010000085.1:0-8416 GCA_050013095.1 Anaerolineales bacterium
ACGACGTCAACCTGACCGTCCAGCTGATCGTCCCGGTCGCCCTCGAGCAGGGCTCCAAATTCGCCATCCGCGAAGGCGGCCTGACCGTCGGCGCGGGCGTCATCACCAAGATCGTCGAATAATTCTTTAGGTAGGGTATCCGAATGGCAGGAAAGAAGAAGGACGTACGCCCGGTGGTCATCCTGGCGTGCAGCGAATGCAAGGAACAGAACTATGTGACGGAGAAGAATCGCCGGAACGATCCAAACCGGCTGGAATTCAACAAATACTGCCCCCGTTGCCGGAAGCATACGCTGCATCGCGAGACCAAGTAATTTCGTTTGACAGGGGTGATTAGACATCACCCCTGTGGACCTTAGGCCAGTAGCTCAATTGGTAGAGCACTCGTCTCCAAAACGAGTGGTTGTGGGTTCAAGTCCTGCCTGGCCTGCTGTTCACAACGCCCTGCTTCCAGTTCAAGGGTATTTCAGCGAGGCGGCGTTGTCATTGTAAGGAAGAAGGAGTTGGCTTTGGCTGGAAGAGATGATAGACCCAGGCGTGAGAACGCCATTCAGCGTTTTTTTCGCGAGACGATCGGCGAACTCCGCAAAGTGAGCTGGCCCACCCGTCAGGAGGCGGTCAACATGACGATCATTGTGATCATCGTGATGACCGCGGTCAGCTTGTTTCTATGGTTCATTGATCTGGGCGCGACACGCCTGATCGCCCTCGCGGTCGGCGCTTGAGCTCACCTGCCAGAACCAGCTGATGAGGTTGTAGGATGTTCGTAGAAGAACCGGAAGAGCAGTTCGAAAATGAACCGACGAGCTCCGACGAGCAGGCAGCTCGCTCGGAACAACCGGTTTTAAGAGAGGAGCAAGCCGCTCCTCAGGAACCGCTCTCACCCAAACCCGAGCCCGCGCTCGAACCCTCCACCGAGCCTGCCTCTGAGCCCGCACCTGAGCCGGCTCCCGAGTCTGCGCGCGAGCCCGAAGCTGAAGCTGAACCCGCCCTCGAGTCTGCACCCGAAACCGAAGCTGAACCCGCTCCCGAGCCCAAAGCTGAATCCGCCCTCGAGTCTGCACCCGAAACCGAAGCTGAAGCTGAACCCGCCAGCAGCCCTGCACCCGAGCCTGCGCCCAAGCGCACCCTAGAGCCTGCGCCTGAGCCACCCTCCGAATCGATCCCCGAAGGGCCTGCCTGGTACGTGATCCACTGCTACTCCGGGTATGAGAATAAAGTGCGCCATAACCTCGAGCAGCGCATTGAAACCATGGGCATGAAGGACAAGGTCTTTGATGTCGTCGTGCCCACGCAGGAAGAGATCGAGGTGCGCGATGGCAAGCGCCGCACGGTGGAACGCCACATCTTCCCGGGTTATGTGCTGGTCAACATGGTCCTGACCGAGGAGTCATGGTTCGTCGTGCGCAATACCCCCGGCGTGACCGGTTTTGTAGGCATGGGCAATATGCCGACGCCCCTGCGGCCGGAAGAGGTCGCCCAGATCCTCAAACGGATGGAAGCGGAAGCACCGACCGTCAAGGTTTCGTTCAAGGTCGGCGAGCGCATCCGGATCATCGACGGCCCGTTCAACGATTTTCGTGGAGTGGTAGCGGAGATCGATATGGAACGCACCAAGGTGCGCGTGATGGTTTCGTTCTTTGGACGGGAGACCCCCGTCGAACTGGACTTCTTACAGGTCGAAAAAGCTTAATCGGCAAACCGGTGGGAGGGTGTCCCGTAATCACCCGCTAAAACCACGAAGGAGAAACGAATGGCGAAGAAACTGAAAGCAATTGTTCGACTGCAGATCGAGGCCGGCAAGGCCAATCCCGCGCCCCCGATCGGACCGGCGCTGGCAGGCCATGGCATCAACATCATGGCGTTTTGCAAGGAATACAATGCCCGGACCTCGAACCGGCAGGGTGAAATTCTGCCGGCCGAAATCAGCGTATACACGGATGGCTCGTTCACCTTTGTCCTGAAGACGCCGCCAGCGGCCGTGCTGCTGCGGAAGGCGGCAGGGGTCGAGAAGGGTTCCGGCGTGCCGAACCGCGAGAAGGTTGGGAAGGTGACCCGGGCCCAGATCCGGGAAATCGCCCAGCTCAAGATGAAGGATTTGAACGCCCTCGATCTCGAAGGTGCCATGCGCCAGATCGAGGGGACCGCCCGGAATATGGGCATCGTCGTAGAAGGATAAGGGTGTGGGAGGACCGCAACCCGGCCCGCGAATACCACCAAGGAGAAATCATGGCTAAACACGGAAAGAAATACCTGGCCGCCGCGGCCAAGGTAGACCTGGAAAAGTTCTATGACCCGCAGGAAGCGGTCAAGCTGGTCAAGGAAACGTCGTATACCAAGTTCGACGGCACCGTGGAGGTGCACATGCGCATGGGCCTCGACCCACGCCAAGCCGACCAGCAGGTACGGGATGTGGTCGTCCTGCCCCACGGGCTGGGGAAGAGCGTGCGCGTCCTGGTTTTTGCCTCCGGTGAGGGGGCAACCCAGGCCCGCAACGCGGGGGCCGATACGGTTGCCGATGACGACGAGACCCTGAGCAAGATCCAGGGAGGCTGGCTGGACTTCGACGTCGCCATTGCCACACCGGACATGATGGGCAAGGTCGGTAAGCTTGGGCGTGTGCTCGGGCCGCGTGGCCTGATGCCGAACCCCAAGGCCGGCACGGTGGTCGACCCGAAGGATCTGGAGCGGGCTGTGACCGAGGCCAAGGCCGGCCGCGTCGAATTCCGCCTGGATAAGACCGCCAACATCCATGTATCGATCGGCAAAGCCTCCTTCGATGAAAAGAAATTGGTCGAGAACTTTGCTGCCCTGATGGAGGCGATCAAGAAAGCCCGCCCTCCGGCCGCCAAGGGCAACTATATCAGGCACATTACCATGACCACTACGATGGGACCGGGCGTCAAGCTCGATGTAAACCTGGCCCAGTCGATGGAGGCAGGCGCTTAAGGAACTGAACACCCGAGAGAGTTTCCTTCGCCGAAGACCGCAGGTGCTCTGAGTTTGGTGAAAGAGCTTAATTCCCTGCCCAGGTGAAGACCGGTGGAAACACCACCTCCCAACCGGGAGGTCAAGTCTTTGCCTGGAATGCTCGGGCAAAGACTTTTGATTGGGAAGGAGGTGATATTCATTGGCTAAATCAAAGCAACAGAAAGAGGCCATGCTGGCCCAGTATGTCGAGTGGCTTGGCAAGAGCCAGGCCGTTGTCCTGGTCGAGTACACGGGCGTTACCATGAAAGACCTGGACAGCATCCGCGCGAAGGTTCGCGAGGCCGGTGGTGAGTTCCACGTCGTCAAGAACACGCTCGTCAAGCTCGCCCTGGAAAAGGCTGGATATACCGTACCGGCCGATTACATGCTCAAGAGCACGGCGCTCGGCTTCGTCAACAACGATGTGGCCAGCTTTACCAAAACCCTGACCGAGGCGACCAGGAACATGGAAGCCATCAAGATCAAGGGTGGTTTCATGGGCCGTGAGACGCTCAACCCAGCCCAGGTCAAGGCTCTCGCCAGTCTGCCACCGCTACCTGTGATCCAGGCGCAACTGCTGGGGCTGCTGTCCGCCCCTGCCGGGAGGCTGGTACGTACGCTGGCCGAACCAGGTCGCCGGGTGGCTTCTGTGCTTAAGGCATATTCTGACAAGGCTGCTCCAACGGCGGCCTAAGGTACCACCGTATTCAAGGATATCTCTCAATTTAGAAGGAGTTATGGAAATGGCTGATCTGGATAAAATCGTCGAGCAGTTGAGCACGCTGAGCGTGCTCGAGGCAGCTGAACTGGTCAAGAAGCTGGAAGAGAAATGGGGTGTTTCCGCGGCCGCACCGGTCGCTGTTGCCGCCATGGCAGGGGCCGCCCCCGCCGGGGCTGCAGCTGAAGCCGCCGAGGAAAAGACCGAATTCGATGTGATCATCAAGGATGCCGGTCCCAAGAAAATCGAGGTCATCAAGGTGATCCGCCAGCTGGTCAACCTGAGCCTGACCGAGGCCAAGGCGATGGCTGAGACCGCTGACGCCAAAGTTCTCGCGGCGGTCGGCAAGGACGCTGCCATGGACGCCAAGAAAAAGCTCGAGGAAGCCGGCGCGGTCGTCGCGGTGGCTTAGGTTCCCGGCTGAATGACCAAAAAAGACGGCTCAAATTGAACCGCACCCAATAAACAAGACACAATCAAGAACACCCACCAGTGGCTAAGAGGACAGGCACCTGTGTTCAATAGGTGTCTGTCTTGTTTTTATAAGTTAATTCATGCCCCATCTATGTGTAAATCAGTTGATCCGGCACGTGGGTTTTGACCCAAATTTGACAGATGGTGAAATCCTCACGGTAATCACTTCAGGCAGATCGGCTACTTGAGACATTGAAAATTCTTTGCAATGTTCCCAACATTTTTTAAGATTCAAAATTGGAGTATGATAAATCCGTTTATGGAAGATAGAATGGAACCATGCCGGGTGAAATTCCCCAAAGCGCTGACCCGATTAAAACGGTGGCGTACTATTCTCCCCTTGACGGGGAGTCATTTTAATTGAGGCGTCGATGGACGATAGCGATGATCATCTAGTAATTCTTTACAACGAAGACGGCCCAATCGCCAGGGGCGATCCGCAAGATTTACTGGCAGTACAAGAAACGGCAACGACAGCAAACGATTTACATGAAGCTTTGACCAGCCTGAAGTACCCGGTCACAAAGCTCGCAGTCAGGGGGACTCTCGAAGAACTCGAAGACCGCCTTTGTTCGTTCTCCCCAAAAGAAACTTTCATTTTCAATAACTGTGATGGCTTCAACGGCAACAACCTGGCAGCTGTGGAAGTCATTCGCTTGATCGAGCGCATGGGATTCAAGCACACCGGCGCACTGGCCGACTCCATTGAGCTGTGCATTGACAAGCCGCGCTCCAAAGAGCGCCTGATGCAGTTTGGAATTCCCACGCCCCATTACCAGGTATTCGGGCAAGCCGGGGGGGAATTCCATTTGGAGTTTCCGGTCATCGTCAAGCCATCGGTCGAAGATGCCAGCTTGGGGATCGACCTGGGCTCGGTCGTCTGCGATCTGGACAGCCTGTACGCCAGGGTGGCCCATATCATTGAAACGTATCGGGAGCCCGCTCTCGTCGAGGAGTTCATCGCTGGGCGCGAGCTGGAGGTCGCCATGTGGGGAAACAAAACCATCCAAAGTCTCCCCATCTCCGAGCAGGATTTCTCATTGATCGCCAGTCCACTGGAGCAGTTCCTGACCTACGATTCCAAGTGGGTGGCAGGATCTTTTTATTTTGAAAATATCCCTGCACGCGTTCCGGCGCAGCTTACCCCAAAGGAAGAACGGATCGTCCGCAAAGCTGCGGAAGAATCTTTTCGGGCCATGGGTTTGCGCGACCTGGGGCGGGTGGACATCCGCTTCAAAGACGGCATCCCTTATGTGATCGACGTCAACGAACTTCCCGACCTTTCGCCCGATGCAGGGTTTTGGAACTGTGCCCGCGCTGCCGGACTGACCTATCCACAGATGGCTGAGCGCATTCTCCTCACCGGTTTGAAGAGAGAGGGGAGGCTCCATCCCCTCGACCGGCGTCGCAGCCGGCAGCCAGCGGATTCGCGCCTGCGCGGTCGATACCCGCGTCTACAGCCAGGAGGCAGCGGAGTACAGGGATAAGGAACGACCCATACCTCTCAAAATCACACTGCCTCGAGTGGTCCGCTAAAGTCAGCCAAGATTGGCCAATTGAGCACCTTCCACTCTCGCTGCGGGAGAAGGAAGAACAGGCGGGCGGCCGATAAATTCGCAGGGAGCGATAAAGGCTGATATCCCCCAGCCGGCTGTGGGTGATTCTATGGGAACACTCCCCTCCCCCATCGGTATGGTGATTGGTAGGTGTTGGTCTCAGTTCTTTTTATTGGGTATAACTGTTAGATTCAACACCCCTTCTGAAAGGGGTGGCCGGGTGCGCTTGGGAGTAGACTTCCCGATGGTTAGGAACGGGAACGTCCTGCTCCGGGTATAAGACGTATGGGCCAGCCGATTATGCAATATGAGAATCCTCTGGCAAGCTCGTATAACTGTTTGGCTGCCTGTTCGGATCCGCTAGCCTGGGAAACTCTTTGAGTAAGCCCGTGTCAGTGTGTGATGTTCTTGCCCATAAATCAACGCACCCGGCCCAAATCCATTTTCACGGAGGTGTTGATATGGCAGAAGGTCCCACACGCTTTTTTGGATTGGACATTCACAAAGAGTACTTTGTTGCGGTGGGGGTCGACCGAGAACGCGAAGTGATACGCGCCCCTGATACGCGCCCCTTGACTTGTCCTTGAATTAGCATATAATATCTAAAATTACTCAGATTATGCTCCTAACCTTGCGTACTTTTATCTTGGTAACACTTTTATCGGTCCTTGTCTTAATAGTGGCCATAATTCTGCTTGGACAGACGCCGGAGATCGATAAACACACCTAGCAATAAACAAAGAGCCCGTCAAAGAGCTGCCCGACCCAAAGGCAGTTCTTTTTTTTTAGGCCTCATGCCCTCTCCAGTGATCTTTTACGCTCCATGCCCGTGGGGATTAGCATTAATCATGGCGGTTACGAGATAATCCATTATGGTTCCCCATTATCAAATCCCTTGGAGTAACTCCCTAATGGAGGCGATGAACTCCGCATCCCTTTCGGAACAACAGGAACCGAAGACATAGAACCTTGCTATGATCGTAAATGAGAGAAAAAAGGTGCAGAGTTGGCTGCAGCAGAGGAAGTCGAGATCGAGCGGAACAAAGTGACGGATTAAAGGTGCATCAAACCACCCAGGGACGGTAACCAGCGGGTTTTCACTGACTTCAGGGTGGTGTTCGGAAGCGATCGAATCAGAGGTGAGCGATGTTCTTGATCGAGGCGCTGGTAGGGGGCGGCTTGATTGTGTTCGGGCGCAGGTTGTTCTGGTTCCTGGTCGCCGGGACCGGATTCGCGGTCGGCCTGGAACTGGTTAGTCGTTATCTCCAGTCGCTTCCCACCTGGGAGGCACTGCTACTGGCACTGGGCGCCGGTCTGGTCGGCGCGTTGCTGGCAGTGTTCTTGGAGCAGGCCGCGCTTGCGTTGGTCGGGTTTATTGGCGGGGCTTATATCCTGGTCCGCCTTCTCAATCTGTTGGGAGACCCCCTCAGCCTACCTTCCTGGGTGATCGGGTTGATCGGCGGGATCCTGGGAGTTATCCTGATCTTTGTGCTCTTTGACTGGACGCTGATTTTGCTCTCCTCCCTGGTCGGTGCTTCCATGGTCACGCAAGCCTTTCAGCTGCACAACCTGATCGGCATCCTAGTTTACGGCGTCCTTGTCGTCGTAGGAATTGTGGTCCAGAGCCGCAGCTCAAGGCCGGCACGGCGCCCATCAAAGAAGTGAACGAAAACCGAAATCGAGGATGGATCTAATGCGTATCCGGAACCGCGGTAACTGTTAGACGCCCAGTCTCAGCTCTTATCGTCGGGGATAACCATTGTAAACCCCGCATATCAATTGTTTGTTTAGCCCCTAAAGCGGTCATTCGAGTGGACAACCGGTGCTTTTTAACCAGCCTGGTTTCGGTTCAGTTGCGATTTTGGGCGTGTTTCCACCCTGGCGGCTTCTAAGGTCCCGGTCGGCGAGTGGTTTTCTGGCTTCCCCGACCATACTTATGCAGACGCCATCCTTGATCGGGTCATCCACAATGCAGCTTGGATCAAAAAGCTTGGGCCTTATAACCAGCGACGCACCTTGGCTTGATAGTCAAGGTAGAATTGACCAAACTTTCGGACGAGGTATCGTTCTTCGAGCGCGATCACTCGCCACCTGACCCAGGCCAATACAGGTACCAAGAACGCTACCACCCACACACTGTTCATCCAGATCCCAATGCCGACCTGCAACGTCGAGAGGACCAGATACAATGGGTTGCGGCTAAATCGGAATGGCCCGGTTGTCACGAGCGCTGAGACAGGATGATCAGGTCGAATGGTTGCCTTGGCTTTTCCGAACTCTCGAAAGCTGAGGGCAGCTAAGATAAGGGCTAATAGGACGAGTGCTCCGCCAAGCCAACCGGTGAGGCCGGCAGGGAGAACGCGTATGGGGACAAACCGGTCTATCGCGGCTCCGATCAGGATCGCCAAAAAGTAGATCAGAGGTGGCGGAAATCGCACGCCGGAGTTGTCTGGCTCGGGGCTGGCGGAAGTACTGCTGTCTGCCGGATCAGGGTTGGTTTGAGGACTCTGCTGGTTCATAGGTCTGTTCCTTCGTCCTTGGCTAAAGGCATTTTTGAGATGACTTCTAGAGATAAGTGTTAGCATTTCACTACCCCTCATAGCGGGGTGGCCGGGTGCGTTTGGGAGTAGACTCCCGGTTGGTTAGGAACGGGAACGTCCTGCTCCGGGCGTGCGACGGTTGGGCCAGCCGGTTTCTC
>JBEKFY010000086.1:0-8284 GCA_050013095.1 Anaerolineales bacterium
TCCAATTCAACAGCCATGGCGATGGGGTTCCATGTCCTGACCGTTGCCCGCGCTGCTCAGGAGGGGGCCAATCTTGCTGAGTGCCAGAAACTGGCGGAAAAATGCCGGCAGTACACCGGCGTTTTCTTCGTCGTGGATACCCTGGAATTCCTGCACCGTGGCGGGCGCATTGGCGGCGCACAAGCCCTGATGGGCACCGTCCTGAACATCAAGCCGGTGCTGGAGCTCCGGGACGGCCGCATCGAATCGATCGAAAAAGTACGCACCAAGCGCAAAGCCCTGGACCGCCTGATAGCGCTCGTCAGCCACCAGGTCGAGGGGCGGACCCCGCTACGGCTGGCCACGCTTCACGCCAACGCCGAGGCCGAAGCCCGTTTCCTGTTGGAAACCGCCACGGCGAAGCTGAACCCGGTCGAGACCGTCTTCACCAGTGTCAGTCCGGCCATCGGCGCTCACGCTGGCCCTGGGACGGTCGGCCTGGCTTATATGGCCGGGATGTAATTGTTCGTAAGAGCGTAAACCAAGTGACGTTCATTCTTAATAAACAGATCAATGCCTCTGGGGGGTGATCACTGACTTAAGGGAGAATAGCCATGACGCTCATTAAGGTGTCTGCAACCTCCCGTACAGCTGCTGTAGCTGGGGCAATCGCGGGGGTCGTCCGTGAGCAGGGGCGCGCGGAGGTTCAAGCCATAGGAGCTGGGGCGGTCAATCAGGCAGTGAAGGCGCTGATTGTGGCTACTGGCTACCTGAAGAACGATGGCATCAATGTGGTTGCTGTCCCGGAATTTGTGGATATAGAAATCGAAGATAAGGTCCGCACGGCCATTAAGATTGTCGTTGAACCCCGCTAAATCCAGGTTTGGCTCTAAGTCCTGTCAGCACAAATGGCTGGACGAACGGCGCTTGTCATCCAATAATTCCTATTGAGAAGAGAATGGGGAATCTGCCATCCAACCGCCGGCAGGATATGGCCTGAGGCCAAGGCAGGTGATTTCCGCCGCACAAGTTATATGAGAGACGGAAAAGATTAAGAGCATGTGCGCACCGTCTTCTTACGATGGTGCGCTTTTGGGAAACATGTGGGGGTACTGATTAACAGGCTGGGAATATCTTTTATCGCAATTTACGAGACGAACCCCTTAGACTGCCGCAGGCTGGCCGTATAACTGCTGCCGGATCTGCACTACCTGGCGCCGCAGGTGGTCATCCTGTTCGAGCAAACCGGCAACCTTCTCGCAGGCATACATGACTGTCGTGTGGTCACGCCCACCCAGCACCAGGCCGATCTGTGGCAGGGAAGCAGACGCCTCCCGCATCAGATACATGGCGATCTGGCGCGGCAGAGCCACGACGTGGGAGCGGTCCGGGCTGAGCAGCCGCTCGACGGACAGGTTGAAGGCTTTGGCTACCGCGTTCAGTATGGTCTCCGGTTGGACATCGCTGCGTTGGGCCAGCAGGTCTGCCAGAGCAACTTCGACCAGCTGGGGGGTCAATTCCATACCGCTCAGCTGAGCGAAGGCAACCACCCGGTTCAAGGCCCCTTCCATCTCACGGATATTGGACTGGACGCGGCGGGCAATCAACTCCAGGATCTCGACCGGTACCGCTCGAGCGGCGCCCTCGGCTTTGCTGCGCAGGATAGCAATCCGGGTTTCCAGGTCGGGCAGCTGGATGTCAGCGGCCAGGCCCCATTCGAACCGGCTGCGCAGCCTCTCCTCTAGCGTCACCAGGGCCCTGGGCGGGCGGTCGGAAGAGATAATGATCTGCTTATTCTGCCCGTGCAGGGTATTGAAGGTGTGGAAGAACTCCTCCTGGGTGGATTCCTTGCCGGCGATGAACTGGATGTCGTCAACCAGAAGGACATCGATTGTGCGGTATTTATCCCGGAAAGCCTGGGTGGTGTGGCTGCGGATGGAATTGATCAGATCGTTGGTAAACTCTTCGCTGGAGACGTACAGGACATTGCGGCCGTTTCTCTGGCAGTGATTGCCAATGGCGTGCAGCAGGTGGGTCTTGCCCAGGCCGACGCCCCCGTACAGGAAAAGCGGGTTGTAGGCGCAGGCGGGATTCTCGGCGACTGCCCATGCAGCGGCCGTCGCCAGGCGGTTGTTCGAGCCGATTACGAAGTTCTCGAAGGTGTAACGGGGATTGAGACTGAGGCTGCGAGGGCGGGGGGGTTCAATGGAGACATTCTCGTCCGGGATCAGGTCGGGAGTCGGTTCAACACTGCCTTGGGCGACGACGAACTGCACGTCCACAGAGCGGTTCATGATCCCCATCAGCGTGCGCTCTGCAGTGGTGGCTAGGCGGCTTTCCAGCCAATCGCGGGCATAAGCGTTCGGGACGGCGACCGTGAAGACCCCATCCTCATAGGTGGCCAGGCTGGTATCGCGCAGCCAGGTGTCGAAGGAGGCTTTGGGCATTTCCATTTGCAGCTGCCCGAGGGCAGACTGCCAGGCTTGTTCGGCTTCCATGAATTCCCTCCGCTGATGATCGTACCAATGATACCGTATAAGGAAACAAGCCCACCGCAAGTGCAGTGGGGAGTCGATCAGAATATTTCTTTAAGGGGTACCGGGTTATTTCAGGGATGAATCCTGCCTGCTGTCCCGAGATTGTGTAAGAAGTGTGTGCTTGATTGTAGCAGAGAAAGGGGCGATCTCCAATACTCCAAGCCTACGCCTATCTAAAAATATTAAAATATTTAAGGTTGCCCGAATCTTAACAAATCCTCAGAATGTCCTGAGAGGGCGCGTATCCCGTGATCATCCGTTTGCCGCCACAGCCGCGGAGGCATGCCTTCCCTCCCGCCACAGATGGGGAGAAAAATCAGAAGGATGCTGTTCGCCCGGGGGTCCCCCAGCAATCTTAAAAAATCTATTGAGCATCGGACGTGTCCGGTCTGGGATGTGAGACACAAAATCCTGTGCTTCGTTCTGCCCCTGTGCTCTTTTTTCATGACCGGCTGGCCGCGGGCGCGCCAGCCGCGCGCGGGGTCGGTCGTTTGAGTGAGGAAGCGGGCGAGGGGGCGACAGCGTTCGGCGAAAACGGGGATGCTTTCCCCATTTTCGCCGAAAATGGAGGGGTGAGATACACGGGCCCTCCGTCGGATTGGGTGTACGTTGGGACTTGCTACGGTGATTGATGAGTGATAGTATTACGAGGGTAAAAATAAACGACATCCTACGGGATAAGCTGGTGGTCCTTAGGATGTCGAACGGCCGTTGGAGCGGCCACTGTACTGCCAGTATAGCAGAAGCGAGCGCCAGCGGCAAGCGCTGGCGGCTCTTGTTTAAAGGGGGCTGCCGACCCGATGTGGGGCCTTTTTCGACTGGGAGCCCCCGCCCGCAGGTGACGAGGAAGGGGTCCGGTCGAAAAAGGCAAAAGCACTATAGGCTTGCCGTACTTAAAGAACAAAGTGAGGTCATATGGAAACGGTTGTGCATGTGATTTATTTTAAAAACGAGGATAGGGTTCGGCTGTCGTTTGCGAAATACGAGGTGATAAGGGAAACGCGAAGGGGCGGTCATATATGGTGGGAAGAGGTAGAAAGATTAATTGATAAGTGGGGATATGAACGGTCAATTAAAACGGTAGGTGGTTCGGAAACGTGGCGGGCTGATGTTCGTATGTGCACGGCGGATGAGATTCGGAGGATTGCGAGGGACCAGGGCAAATGAAGCCGAGAATTTCGGTCTTTCGGAATACGGTGACCGGGGCGTATTATTTCCGTGATGATAACCAGGCGAGGTTAAAGCGGATGAGGGGACGTATATTTTCGTGGGCGCGGGTGGTCAGCGAATTGATGGGACAGAAGGGGGTCCGCATGGTGATGTATCGGTTGTCTTATCGTGCGGATGAGAATTATCACCCTGGAGACGTGACGGAATAAGGAGTTGATACCCATGGCAACCAAGACAGGCAAGTCGAACGAGACGAAATCCAAACGATTATCCAAGGGGAAGCGCAAGCATGTGCGGCGGATGAAGGCGGAGGCCCGCAAGGTGGCCGGCACTCCTCATGCCTGACCGATCAGTAAACTCATTCAACATTCAGAAAACCATTCCATCAAGGAGAATAATATGGGACACAAAGGTGTCAGTATACGCAAGTTACCCAAAGCAAAATCGAAACCGCTCGCAACCGCCAATCGCGGCAGCGGCCCAGTTTCCGGTTTGAGCCAGTCTGAAGGGGTGCGGGGACAGTTGCCCGAGAAGGCCAAGGCGATGCCGTTCGGCAAAGGCGGGATGAACCCCTCGTCCGGATCGAAGAAAAGACACAAGAACCACTAGGTAGCCCCTGAGTTTCTTCGCGTGCATGAAAGCCTGAAGTAATAATCCTTCCGCACTTCCCGATCGGAGAGCAAATGAAAATATTACTGTTATACCCGGAATTCCCCGACACTTTTTGGAGTTTCAAGCATGCCCTGCAGTTCATCCACAAAAAGGCATCTACCCAGCCGCTGGGACTGCTGACCGTGGCTGCCATGCTCCCAGCGGAGTGGGAGAAGCGCCTGGTCGACTTGAACGTGCGCAAGCTGACCGACCGGGACCTGGCCTGGGCGGATTACGCCTTCGTCAGTGCCATGGTCGTTCAAAGGGAATCTACCGTCCAGTTAATCCGCTGCTGCAAGGCCGCCGGCTTGAAAGTCGTCGCCGGGGGGCCGCTCTTCACCAGCGAATACGAGCACTTCGCGGATGTGGACCACTTCGTGCTGAATGAGGCCGAGGTGACCCTGGCGCCGTTCCTGCGGGACCTTGAGCAGGGCTGCGCAAAACGCGTCTACACTTCCGATCAGTTTCCCGATATCCAGCAGACCCCGGCACCCTTATGGGAGCTGGCCGACCTGAAACACTATGCGACCATGTCGATCCAGTATTCGCGTGGCTGTCCCTTCGACTGCGATTTTTGCAACATCACCGCCCTTTATGGGCACCGGCCGCGGGTCAAGACCGCCGCCCAGATCGTGCGCGAGCTAGACGGGCTTTACCGCCTCGGGTGGCGTGAGCCCATCTTTTTCGTGGACGACAATCTCATGGGAAATAAGAAGCACCTCAAGGAGGACCTGCTGCCAGCGCTAGTAGAATGGCGCAAAGGCAAAGTTGGTATTGCGTTCAATACCGAGATTTCGATCAATATCGCCGACGACGAAACGTTGATGGATTTGATGGTCCAGGCGGGGTTTGACACCGTCTTCATCGGCGTCGAAACACCGGACGACGACAGCCTAGCCGAGTGCAATAAGAAGCAGAACCTGCACCGTGACCTGGTGGCGGACGTCAAGCGCATCCAGCGCGCCGGGCTGCAGGTCCAGGGCGGGTTCATCGTCGGGTTCGACAGCGACACCCCCTCGATCTTCCAGCGCCAAATCGACTTTATCCAGAAAAGCGGCATAGTCACTGCCATGGTCGGCCTGTTGCAGGCACCCATCGGCACCCGCCTGTACCAGCGCCTGGCAGTTGAAGGCCGCCTGCGCGGTCTGTCGACCGGCGATAACGTCGACGGGACGACGAACATCATTCCCAAGATGAACCTCGACGTGCTGCAGAAGGGTTACCGGGGGGTGGTGGACTATCTCTATGCCCCCAAGAATTACTATGTCCGCGTCCGGACTTTCCTGAGGGAATACCAGCCTCCGAGGGTTACTATCCCGCTGAATTCGGAATACATCCGGGCATTTTTCCGTTCCATCCTGCGCCTGGGCATTTTGGGCAAGGAACGCTTCTATTACTGGAAGCTGTTTGTCTGGGCGCTCTTCCGCAAGCCCCGCCTCTTCCCGGTGGCGATCACCCTGGCCATCTACGGCTACCACTTCCGCCAGGTCGCCGACTTGCACATTCTCTAACCCATCCAGCCCGCGCCGGTCTGTTCCATCGGGCTGGGCGCAGGCTGTTTAATGCCCGTCAGCAGGCCGCGCTCTCCGCCGGCGCCGATGCATTTATCAGTAAAGGTGAGACCCCCGAGCGCGCGGCCGAACGTCTGAGAGCGGCGGCAGAGACTATCCGTTTCTAACTGAACCGTTTTGGCTATTCTCCCTGGTCGTCCGGTTGTTACTGAGAGGAGAAAAAACGGAAAAGAAACTGTATCGTGTGAGAGTCGTTTTGTTCGTGATGGCAGAAAACGAATCGGATGCCTGCGTGGCTGCTACCCGGGCGCGATTCGACATCTTCTTGCAGAGTTGAATGTTGTGCGGAACAACCGGCCTTTTTTGTGCCGTAGTAAGATGAGCCCTTTCAGTATTCAAATGGGGCCATACTCAACGAGATCAAAATGTCAAACAGCTGAATATCAGAAGTTAAAACGACACAAAGAGAAATCGCAGTGTCTTTCCCCGTCTATACCCGCCTTTTCCCTTCACGCAAACCGCAATGAGCATTCGCGATATTCAGCAATCAAGGAGATGACATAATGGGAAACAATATCGAGGAGCACGTGTACGACATAAATAATACGAAGAACGTTTTAATCGGCCTGCTGATCGGTAGCCTGGCCGGCGCGGCAGCGATGCTACTCTTCGCACCGCAATCGGGAAAACAGACGCGCTCCCAAATTCAGCTAAAAATTAACCAATTGCGCAATCGGACAACCAAAATGGTAAAAAATGTGCTTGCGCAGGTTCGCTTCAATACCCATGGGATCACGGCAGGGGTTCAAGGGAAGGCCGGGGAACTAAAGCAGTTCGGTCGGGACAAGCTCGTTAAAGAGATGGGCCCTGTGTCCTCAGATCTCGACGCCGGGAAAACGGCTGTCAAGGCTGCCTGAGATCATATAATCCGCATCCCTCTTAGCGGCTGACAAGGATCGCTGGACCTGATACTCGTCACTCATTCATGTTAGATAAGATTACAATTTCCCATCCGCAGTTTTTCCGTTGACAAGCTAGGCCGAATCAGAATGCATGTCTTGAGGAGACATCTATGGAAATTGCCCCGAATGTCCACCTGATCCCCGGCATCACGGCCAATCCCTACCTGATCGTCGACGCCGACGGGCTGACCTTGATCGACGCCGGCCTGCCGGGCAGCGACAGGAAAATCCTGCGCGCCCTCGCCGGGCTGGGGCATGCGCCGAAGGACCTGAAGCGCATCCTCATCACCCACGCTGACTTCGACCACGTCGGCGGGCTGGCCAGGCTCAAGGCCGCCACGGGGGCGCGCGTCTATGCCAGCGCGATCGAAGCCGAAGCCATTGCCGCCGGGCATGCCTCGCGCCCGTTCAAGGCCACCGAGCATGCCTCACGTCCGTTCAAGCCCTCCAACCTGCTGCTCAAGCTGGTCTTCTCGATCACCGGCCACCTTGTCAAGCCCAGGCCCGTCCAGGTGGACGAAATCCTGGCCGACGGACAGGTGCTGCCGGTCCTGGGCGGGCTGCGCGTCGTCGAGACGGCCGGCCACACCCCAGGCCACGTCTCGTTTTTCGCTCCCTCCGCCGGCGTCCTGTTCGTCGGGGATTCGATCGTCTCCGAGGAGACCGGCCTGCGCGGCTCGCGCGGGGCCAACAACTGGGACCAGGCGAAGGCAGACGACGCCGTGCGCAAACAGGCCGCCCTGGGGGCACGCCTCGTCTGCCCGGGACACGGCGCGGTGGTCAGCGAGGCGGTTGGCAAGTTCCCAAAATTGGGTTAAAAATTCGATTGCCGGTTTTGTGCGGCAAGTTATCATCCACAAGACAGAAGATGTTTAGGATAATGTCCTCTGTAGTCATGGGATCCTCCTGTTGGGTTTCGTCGCCCTGAAGGATAACCCATGGCTACTCTTATCTCAACTAGCACCAAAGGTTATTACATCCCGGCCATATATGCCAGGCCGACCGTCCCGGGGCCGGCGTGGGTGCCGATGACCGGGCTGACACTGGTGAATATGGTCTCGACCGGGTGCAGCTTCGCCGTGGCGGTTTCCAGCAGGGAACGGGCTTCGGCCTCGGCGTTGGCGTGAAGCGTGGATAGCCGTAGCGGGGTCCGCCCCTCGACCTGGTGGCTGACGAGCGCTATCAGACGGTCCAGGGCTTTGCGCTTGGTGCGTACTTTTTCGATCGATTCGATGCGGCCGTCCCGGAGTTCCAGCACCGGCTTGATGTTCAGGGCGGTGCCCATCAGGGCCTGTGCGCCGCCAATGCGCCCGCCACGCTGCAGGAATTCCAGGGTATCCACGACGAAGAAGACGCCGGTGTACTGCCGGCATTTTTCCGCCAGTTTCTGGCACTCAGCAAGATTGGCCCCCTCCTGAGCAGCGCGGGCAACGGTCAGGACATGGAACCCCATCGCCATGGCTGTTGAATTGGA
>JBEKFY010000087.1:0-8282 GCA_050013095.1 Anaerolineales bacterium
GCCGCCATACCGACCAGCTGCGCGCCCTTGCCTATCGCTATCTCCCCCTTCAAACTCCTCCCAGAACGTATCAGACCACACAGTTTCTGGAGGTAGAATATTCACAGGCCGCTCAGGCTTCGGTGCCTGCCTTTCAAGGACCGCACCAGGACCGACCCTGGGTCCGTTCCCTTCACCGGCTGATCTATGGCCGCTGATCTCTCTCTTTCCCTGTTCTATGGAAATTCGATACAGTAACGGAGATCTACAATATGACGGGTTCTTTATTATTGATCTTTGTTCTCGCAGGGATGATTGCTGCTGTTCCAGCCTCCTGGGCAGGACGTTCTTTACATAACACCCTGGGAAAGAAGGCTTAAACCAAAAAGCCCTTGATGGTCTCTTCAAGGGCTTTTTGAATACCGGGGAGATTCTCTCTCAACCTGGCTTTACCGAACCCCAGGGGTCCGGCCATGTTCCATCATCGGCTCGGCCGGACATACGGGCAGCTGTAGTTGGCCTGCTTTTGCAGTTCGTCCCGGGCGGCGGCCAGGACCGTCCGGGCGATGCCGGCCAGGTAGAGCTCCCGTGCGCACTGGCGACAGAAGGCCTGCACGAAGGCCTCGAAGGAAGCAGCGTCCATTTTCAGAATTTCGTCGAGCAGGCCCAGCTGCCCGGCGGAGATGAGGACGACCTTCCAGCGGTTCTGGGCGAAGGCCGCCAGCAGTGGGGAGGCAGCCTTTTCTTTTTCGAGGTCGATGGTCTCGAGACCGCGCGCTGCGGCCTCTTTTTTGGCCATCAGTTCTCCGGCACAGTCCCCTGCGAAGACCTGCATGGGCTGGACCTGGCCCTCCTCATAGACGGCCCACCCCGCATGGAGCGGTAGGACCGCTCTTGGAGCATTAACGTCCAGCCGCTGGCCGGTGTCCGTGTTGATCAAGGCAATGGTGTATTTCATTCTATTTACCTCTCTTTCAACGATCTTTCTGCTGCTGGCATATCGACGGGGATGCCTTCTTCAAGCCGCGGTGTGCCGCCCAGCTCTTCGATCCAGGTGATGACCTGGTGAGCCGCCTGGCGGATGCGTTCGCCGCTGATCTGGATGCTCCTGACTGCTTCCTCGCCGCCGCCCCAGGTCGCCAGATAGCCGAAGCTGTATTCGCCACTGTCTATCCCGAAATTGTTCAGGACCACGAAGGCAACCGATTCCGCTTCGAGCTCCTTGAGCGACCGAGGGCTCGCCGCCCTGTACTCGCTTTCGTCATGCAGGAGGGCATGCCCGAGCTCGTGGGCGAGGGTCTTGGTTTTCATCCTGGGTGGATTGCTGCCCTTGATGTGGATGTGTTCCGGATTTCCTTCTGAGCTGTACACGCATTCGCCGTTCGTGCGGGGCGGCAGGACGTCTTCTCCCACCTCAACGACGTCGACCTTCACGACCTGGCGGGCAAAGTCGGTGAGCGCCTGGTACAGGCCAGCGTCGTCTCCTTGCAAGAGCGAGACGGGTTCCTGGGGCACGGGGGTCCCGTCGGTCTGACACACGTCGAAGACGTGGCCAATCTTGAACCCGACGAGCTGTTCCATCCCATGGTCATCCGGGAGGTACGGTTCCCAGGAGCCGCTGTTTCCAGTTTTCACCTCCTTGGGGTCGGTCGCTTCTATGGCCTCTCTATGTTTACGGGATTCCGAGTCGGCATGCGCTCTTGTAAGGAGTGGAACGAAAATGCTGATCCCGCTCTCGTCTTTCCGGACCTGCCGGCCAAGTTTCTGCCAGGTCTTGTAGCTCGCCACGAGGGTGGCATCCGGTCTTTGCAGCAGGATTAAAAATGTGTTGCAGAAGGAGTAGCGGTGGAATTTCCCCTGGAACTTCAGATAGTCCCGCCAGCGTCCCGAGGCGACGAGTTTCTCGATGCCCGAGGCCAGTTTCTGTCTGGCGAGCTCGAGCCTGTCTTGGCGTGCCCGGCGCGCTGTTTCCTGTTCATCGGGCGTCAGGTCCGCCCAATGCTTGAATTTCGACATACGAAACCTCCTTTTTCTGTAGTCTTGCCTGTTTCTGTGGTTGCTTGGAAATGCTGCTAACGAGGATTCGCCTCTAAGAAGAGGCGGTGCACGTGAAGACCCTTTGGAATCGCCAAAGGGCACATCAAAACCCTCGAGGTACTCGAGGGCTTGAATGTGCCAGAAAGCAGACCGCTTTCGTGCTCTTCAGTTTATCTTTGCGGGGTAAAGCCACTGCCTTCAGGTGGATGCAAGCCTCCCTGCCGAAGGCGGAAACCCCTTGAATTCAAGAACATCTGTGCTACAATAGGCACGATGAGCATCTATCAAGCCTTCAAGTTCCGGCTCTACCCGAACTCGGATCAGCGCCAGGCACTGGCCTGCCAGTTTGGGTGTTCACGCTTCGTCTACAACACCTTTCTTCAACAACGTATGGATTTCTACGCGGCGCACAAGGGTGAAAAGAAGCAGGGCTTGAATTACCATGACACTGCATTACGCTTGACCGCCATGAAGCGGCAGCCGGAATATGCCTGGCTGCGAGAAGTCAATTCTCAGTCCCTACAGGTGGCCTTGCGCAATCTGGACGCGGCTTATCAGAACTTTTTTGCAGGCCGGGGGGAATACCCGAAGTTCAAATCCCGGCGCAGCTGGCAATCGTTTGGTGTTCCGCAGCACTTTGTGCTGGACGCCGAGCAGGGCCGGCTGATCATCCCCAAGCTGGCCCCGCTCAAGATCGTGGTGCACCGCCCGGTCAAGGGGACGCCGAGTAGCGTGACCATTTCGCAGAGCCCATCGGGGTGTTATTTCGCATCCATCCTGTGCGAGGTGGAAGAGCAAGACCGTCCGCTCAAACGCAGAGGGAAAGAGATTGGGTTGGACCTGGGGCTGAAAACCCTCGCGGTCACATCCGAGGGGGAGAAGATCGATCCTCCTCACTATCTACGCCGGGCGGAAGAGAAGCTGGGCCGGGTGCAGCGCCAACTCTCCCGCAAAGAGCAGGGTTCGAGGAACCGCGAGAGGGCGCGGGTGAAGGTGGCCCGCCTGCATGAGAAAGTTGCCAACCAGCGAGCAGACTTTCTTCACAAGTTGAGCCGTCGACTGATCGACGAGAGCCAAGCGATCTATGTCGAGAGCCTGAACGTGAAGGGGATGCTGACAAATCATCATCTGGCCCAGTCCATCAGCGACGCTGGTTGGGGTGAATTTCTGCGGCAGTTACAGTACAAAGCCGCCTGGTACGGAGTTCGCCTGGAAGCGATCGGGCCTTTCTACCCATCGAGCCAGTGGTGCCACAACGGCGACTACCGCAAGGTGGACCTGAGGCTGGCGGAACGGGAATGGGACTGTCCCGTGTGTCATGCGCATCATGACCGGGATGTGAATGCAGCCCTGAACATCCTGCGTGAAGGGCGCGCTCGATCTGTAATCATACGTAGGGCTGGAACAGCCCGAACGGACTGTAAGAGGAAGGACTTACAGCAAACGCCTGGGGAGATCTGTGCAAGCAGGGCGGGTCACCGAACCAGGAAGCTCCCCGCTACAGCGGTGGGGTAGTTCACTTTTCCTCTCTTTCTGTTTTTTTTAGCGGGATCGGATTTTCTATGGACGAAACTTACTGAATTTCTGTGGGTATTTCCTCCTTCCTGGAAATACTGCTCAAGAAGTTGCCTGCCGTAACAGGCCTAAGGTTGGGTAGGCTTGCTCTGAAATCGATCAGAGCAGTTCCCGCAGGAGGTCGAGATCTCTCGGCCTCTTGCGGCTGCTGTCCTGAAAAAGAGAGCGGATAGGCGGGCAGCACCCGCCTATCCTTGAGCAAGGGATTTATTTCGATGGAATTTGTATCCTCGCGTCCGATGGGAGACGGAGGACCTTCCGGACCGGGAGATGTCCGGCGAGCATCTGCTGGATCATCTCGTAAGCGGCATCCGGCGAAGAGCCGCCGGCCACTGAGTAGATGATCATCTTCAGCGTGTCGCTGCCTGCGAGCCTGTCCTGGTCAGCATGGGCGGCGAGGTACCGCACGGCTTGCTGAACGCGGGCGGCATTGACCTCCCGGGCGGTCATCCCATATTTCGAAAGAGTCGCATCACGGAGGGTGACGAAATCGATCGGGATGACCGCGTCGCCGAGCCGCGCCACGCGCAGCGTGCCTCTCACGGTCGGGTTATCGTCCTGGCCCATGTTCAAAGGACAGGTGCAGTCGAACGAGAGGTACCCAAAGCACTGGTCGTACTCCTGGGTGGGTCCAGTCAGGGCCTGGAATGGGCGGTAGAGCACGCCCTCCTTCGCAATGAGCCCGGCGCCACAATTTGGACAGAGCATGCCGGGCAGGTAGCCGATCTGGTCCGCTCTCAGATCGAGCAGGTAGGGTTTGTTTGAGTTCATGGTTTCCTTCTTTCTGTGGGGGAGCCTCTCCGGATGCCGATCTTTCCGACAGCCGGAGAGGATTTTCGGTTGAGATTGCTTTTTTCTTTTATGAGAAGCCCAGGCCCCTCTCTTTTAAAGACACGAAGCGGCTGCCGCCAACCACGATATGATCCAGACATTCGATATCAAGTATCTTTCCGGCCTGGACCATGGCGCGGGTCACGGAGATGTCATCCGGTGAGGGGGTTGGGTCGCCCGTGGGATGGTTGTGACTTACTATTATGGCGGGGGCCATGCGCTGGACGGCGGGCTTGAAGACTTCCGCCATGCGCACCTGGGACGAATTTACTGATCCTCGGTAGACGTCCACAATGTCAATGACATGGTTACGATTGTCCAGAAGAATTACTTTCAAAATTTCCTGCTCCAGGAGCGACATCTCGTATTGGATGAGGGCAGCCGCATCGGCAGGTGAATTGACAAGCGGTCGCTCGGCGGTTGGCTCATGGAGCTTGAGCCCCAGGGCCAGGGCGGCCTTGAGGCGAACCGCCGTCTGCTGTCCGACACCCGCCGCCTGGGCGAGCTCGGACACATGTGCCTTGTGAATGCGCTGGATGTCTCCACCGAAGCGGGCGAGGAGACTTTCCGCCACCTCGATCTGCTGGGCTCCGCCGATCACGGCAGCCAGGAGTTCGACCAGGCTGCAGCCGGCGGCATTGGCGCTGACCCGGTAGGCGGGCTGCTCCCGCAGGGGCAGCGATCTCAGTTTGGTGGGTCTATAGGAGGGGGGGACTTTCATTAGAGTGTCCATCATCCGTTCCTTTCTGTGAATGGTCCGGGAACGGATGGATCCCTCTGGGGGGCGGACATCCGTCCCCGGCGAGGGGGAGCACGATCTTCTGTTTGGAATGCGCTTCTCATCTGGACCGGAGAAGGCAGCCCAGAGTTAATGCGCATAGATTAATATTGTGAAGAAGGTACCGCAAGCGCACCCTTTATTGGGCACGGCGGCAGTCCGCAGGCGGTCTTCTTCATTATTGGGTTGTGGAAAGGGGAGATCTGTCGGGCTCAGGAAATAGCCAGGGTGCAGCCCGGGAATGGGGCAGGGGGGACCCGCTCGGGGTCGTATTCCTCTGGGAAGGTGAAGACCGCGCGCACCTGGAAGGCGGCCGGGTCAAGGCCCAGCCTCTTCCACTTCTCTGCGTAGGCCGTTTGAAGGGCCTGCGTCTGGTGCTTCCAGTAGCAGCCTGTTCCACCTTTTTCGCAGCGCCAGCCAAGGCCCCGGTTCTTCGAGGTCAGCCGGGGTTCGTAGTGCGCTCCTGCGCCGCAGGAGGGGCACTGGTGCGGGACGGTTGGGAAATAGCCCGGGCGCGGGCTTTCGGCCTTCGCACCTTTTTCTTTCTGCAAATAGTACTTGACCGCCGTGACCGCCGGGCAGTCATCTTCCAGCGGGCAGGTGCAGAACAGGTCGTGGGAAACGATATGCACCTGCGGGCGGACATCCGGTCCGAAATCCACCTGGTAGAAGTACTTCTGGTGGACCCGGACGACTGCCTCCTTGAGGATGCCCGTGAGGATGCGCTTCACTTCGGCGCTTCTCCGCGCCTGCGAAGCGCTCAGACGGCGGTCAAGGACGAACGCCGTCGCTTTGCTGGTGGCCATGGTTTTGCCTCCTTCTGCCTGACCCTCAGGCAGGCCGCAAGGGAAATAGAGAGCTGTATCCCGTCGTTCATGAGATGCCTCCCTCGAGCGGCGGCTCCTCTGCGGAATTCCCGTGGGGGATCTCGCCGGAGGGTTCTTCAGTTTTCAGGACATCTTTTGGGGCGTGGTCCAGGAACTGGACCTGGGCGGCGTTGACCTCGTAGTCGGCGCGCGCTCCGCCGTCCTGGGCCTGCCAGATCGCCGGTCCGCCTTTCTGTGGACCGTCCGTCTGGCTGCCGGTGATCCTGCCGGACACCAGGACGTGGCTGCCCTTGCGCAGGAACTCGCTGCAAGGGGTGGCCAGGTTGCCCCAGACCGTCACCTTGAAACGGGTCAGCGTTTCGACCGGCTGGCCGTTACCGTTGGGGTGGACGTCGTTGTTGGCCACGATCAGGGTCGTGACCGGCGTCCCTTTGGGGGTGGTGCGCAGCAGCGGCTCGGCCATCAGGTTGCCGTCGAAGATCACCACTTGCAGATTCTTTTTGCTCATTTTCTGTACCTCGATTCTGTTGGGTTCTATGGGATTGCTTTGGAGTGGAAGGGATCGGCGGTGCTCGTCCGGTTTGCCTCGCGCTTCACCGGCGTTGCGGCACCCGCCATCCTGGATGGGTTTAGGATCGTTTTAGACTTTGATCTCCTTTTTCTGTGGATTTTTCCTTCTTGGAATGCTGCTGACGAAAATCCTGGCCTCGCGAGGAAGAAGCCAGCTCACGAAGGGAAAGTGGCTCTGCAAGGCAGAGGCACACCGAAGGGCTCAAACGGTCGCGTTTGGACCCTCGGGTGTGCCCCGGACACGCGGTCCGGGGCAGTGATGTTTTTTGAACTGCTGTTGCTGGATGGCCTGGAGGACCGGCCTTCCAGCTCTTTGGGATCGCTCTGCGTGGGTACGCGTGGGTGAGCGATCGCCATTTCTCTTCGATATGCAGTCTTCGGCAGTCGCACGCTGCTTCCGGGCTGGTTTGTCAAGGTACGGGTCGAACGAAAAGGGTAATTAAACAAAAAAACGAGAGAAGCCCGCGCTGGGAGGCGGGAAGAAATACTTCTCTCGTTTGGGATCTCGCTCACCGGTCACGAGGACGGAGCGAGGCTATCGGCTTACGTGGGCGGCCGGGGGGCCGTCCTATTCGGTTGTAGGACTTCCTTACTTCTTTTTGACCTTGCCTTTCTTTTCAGGCTTTTCTGCTGCCTTTTTTCCCTGCTCGGCTGGCGTGGGGACCGCCTCTTCATCGAGGCTGGCTTCCGGGAGTCTGTCGGATCCCGAGGCGGCCCGCCTCGTATCGATCAGTGCGGCGGTCTCGGCAGCGTCCTCGCCGGGCTGGATGCCTTCCTCTGAGGGCTCGGAGGAGGCCTGGGCCGCTCCGTTGATCCAGGCGGGCTGCACGACCACCTCCTGCGAGCTCCTGTCTCTATGGTCCCTGTGTCTATCTGACCGTCCAGCCTCCGGAAGATGGGGATAGCGGAACTCGAGGGTGGTGCAGCAGACCTGGACGGCCGGCCGGGAGACCTGGATCGAGGCGATCTCGCGCGGCAGACCGATGTGCACCGTGCAGTGGGAGAGGATCTCGCCGATGGTCTCGGGAATATTCCGGCCTTCCATGCGCCCGCGCACCAGAAGGTGCAGCCCACGCGTCGCGCGCTGCATGTCGAACGGCACAGACGGGTCCAGGCGGACCGTGACGTAGTCGGACTCGATCGGGACCCTTCCGCCGGTCTGTCCTCCTCGCTCGGGCGGGCGCTGGTTCGCCAGCCGCAGGTAGCGGTACGGCTCGTGGATCCAGGCCCGCACCAGATACCCTTCCAGGGTGACCTGGTTGACCATGCTCACCAGGGTCTGGGTGCGCCCCCTGCGGGGTGGGGTGGGGGTTGCAGTGGGTGTTGCCATTTTCTGTACTCCTTTCTACTTGCCTCTTCGGTTGATGGGGGCGTCCTGAAAACAAAAAAAAAGGACGCCACATCCACAGCGGAAATGCTGCTAATGTGGCGTCCTGGTAGGGCGCCTGAAGTCTGGCTGACGGGTCGGCTCAGGAGATTTCTCCCTCCTGGCCGTCGGTCACGACTGACCGGTTAAATATATGATAGCACGGAAAAAGAGACTGTCAAGAGTTCGAAGTTGAAAGTTACAGTAATAAAAATCCATAGAATAAGGGGTTGCAAAAAGAGAGAGTTCCAATCAATATTGTAGTTAGCCACAACAACAAAGAAAGGAACTCTCAGATGACAGCCGAAGCCGTCAGTAT
>JBEKFY010000088.1:0-7994 GCA_050013095.1 Anaerolineales bacterium
TCGTTAATAAGTCAGTTATGGTTATACTTGTCATCGGGAATGTCCTTTCGGATTTTGAGGTGGCACTCTAATCCTCGAGGACGTTCCCAATTTTGTCAATAAGTTGATTTCACATCAGACGTAATTAATAATGATAAGGAGCATAGGGCACCCAAATAAATAAAGGCAACTATTTCTTTACGTCAAGTATTAGGGTAAAACGAATTTACCTTTTGCGATTTATTTTTTTAAATGGGCTCTATTCATGGTTCAGTTCACTGCGACCGGTTTTTTTGCTCTGCTTGTCTCGGCCTGATTACCTTTTGCTTCAGCGTGCTTTCAATAAGACGATGACCATTCGGGGATCGAAGAAGACCTGATAGTTTTGTTTAACCAGCGATGTTGCACCTGAATCCTTTGCGATGAGGCGCCAGTCTGCCCTGGCAAGCAATATGTAGGTATATTTTGAGCTCAAAATTGCTTGGGCGTCATCGATACTGAAAAGGGTGTAGGTGAAGTTGCCCCTGGTGGAGAAGGCGTTGAAGTAGTCATTGAAGATGTTAATAACTTTATCGATGTCCTTGGTGTAATAAGGGTTCCCCACCGCGTTCCAGGTGTCTGTGGAAATGTACATGCGCATCTGGGGTGTAAAGACAATCTGTTTGGAAAACGAAGAGAAAGGATAGAAAATTACATTATCGATTGTTTGGTTATTCCCGTTGATGAAGATAGAATTAAAACTGCCCACGATCGGGGAGACGAGCATTGAGATCACCAAGAGGGAGATGATGATGGATGTCTTCAGGCCGGGTTTTGTGAAGATAAAATAAATGAACAGGATACAGACCAGCAGTATCGGGTAAAGAACGACGTTTAAGAAGGTTAACGAATCCCAGCCCAGCTTTGGAAGTAAAGCCCGCATGAGCAGTCGAATCCCAACAATCGCCGCCATGCCACCGCAAAATAATAGTCCGGCTATGTTCCGCTTCCTTTGGTCGCGGGGAAAATGAAGATCCAGCGATTGAGGCCATAAGAGGCAGATGGCGGGAATGGCTGGGAGGACAAAGCGGGTCCCTAATCCCCATCTATTCCCAATCGTTACCGTTACAAAAAGGATGATCGCCAGCGGGACTGACCAAACCCACCGTCGCGTTATATTCAAATTGGTCGTCTTGAGCCCGCTGAGTATATACAACACAAAGGGAAGAAGCAGGTCGACGAAGAAATAGCCGTTAAACCAGTTCACCAAACCGTTTGTTTGCTGACCTCCGAATTCCTCGGGAATCGCATAAGAGGCAAGATATGCCTTGAACTCCGAAAATCGCAATCCCCACAGAAGATCTCCCACAAAGACCCACATACAGATGGCAAAGAAAACAAGGCCTGCCAAAAAGCCGCTCAGAAGGATAAGGAGATTCTTCGCGAGGGCAGTCCAATTAAATTGATCCTCCTCGTTGAAACCAAATCCAAATACCAGGATACTTGCCGGGAGGCATGTCTCTTTGGTCCTAAAGGCGAGGTAGAGTAAAAAACCGAAAAGAGCGATCAACCACCTTGAGCGATGTTGCAGCCGCGCGGACAAGAGATATATCAGGATCAGTAACGCGACCATAACCATGGCGGCGAGGTCGACCCCCGGAGTTCCGTTCCCGAAGTCCCCAATGGATAGGAAAGTTGCCAAAGCCATCAAACCATACAGGGGTCGGCTGCTTGGGGAAAAGAGCCGCCCGCAAAGGTAGATCAAGATAGCGGACGCGGTGAACAAGAACGCCCAGTACCATTGGGCGCCTAGGATAGGGGTCGGTGCAATTTTCAGGAAGATTCTCTCGAGCAGGAGGTAGAAATAGCGGTTATAGACTGTCGTTGTGGCTTTAATGCCGTTTAGAGCGATGTTGATATCCGCGAGGATATCGGTCCCCACCAGGCCGCCCTGACCCAAAAAGGCTAGGAAAACATACAACCCGACGGATCCGGCGGCAACGAAAATCGTTTCGAGGTGATCCGCAAGCGAAAAATAGATCGCATGTGCCAATGCCGGCACGGTCCGGTTAGCCTTCATGGTAGTAATCTCTCTTTATAATGAAGGGGTGTAGTTGAAGAACAACGGGAGACCGAGTTTTCTCCAGAATTCTGCCAATGGTTCAAATGCATTGCCATACGAATAGAAATTTATACCACACATTACGAAAATTACGCCTCTACTAATTACTGGTTTAACCCGGAGGCATCAACCTGATCCTAAAGCAGATAATTTCCCATTACTGCATAAGCATGGCTACTATCCGATCTAAGTGAAAACTCTCCGTTCCTTGTTCAAGCGCACGAGTTCGATCATGACACATCAATATTTTGCCGTAATAAGAGCTTTATAAGATTTCAAATCTGCATTTTAACCGCAAATCCTCCATTTCATGCCCTGTAGGAAATAATCCATTCACCAGCTTGTCTACTTTATCAGAACACCATATAGTAAGCTCCCTACAAATTAATAATCTACCTTGCCGGGTTAACCACAGGTCCTCAAGAACCGACAAATGGTAGCCGAACTGGATTTGAGCCTGAATACGCTTGGTCGCAGGTCCGAATCCTGCCGGGCCCACCTTTTTGATGTAAATTATTAATCTTTTTATTATCACCGAAAGGGGATAATTTGCTGTAATATAATGTAATAGAATAAAGCATGACCTAGTAGGTGGAAAAAAACATACCTCTGTAGGACTTGAACCTCTAACCGCTAGATTAACAACCACACTTCATGAAACTGCTGATGCGTAATTGGTTTGTTGATTGTAGAAGTTTATTCTTTGCAGCACTTATATATCAAGCAGAAGCGAATGTTCTGAAGTATCGGGAGGAAAAGAGCAAGAGAGGAGAGCGACAGGTTGGAAACGAAAATGAAGATCTTTATAGTGTCTCTGACGTGTCTTGCAGCGATTGTGTTTAGTTTTGCCTTGATGTTTATTCTTAACAACGGGATGCCTAGTTTTACCTTTCTTGAACCGAAGGCCACAGTATTCTATATACAAATTGTCTCCCCGACGGCTAGTTCTATCGCGCCGACAAGTACAAACCGCTTCGCACAAATGCCTATACCCAGCTCTACCAAAACCTTGACGGCCACTCCAACCAACTCTCCGACGCCTACAGCAACTAACACACCGAGACCTCAGCCGACCACCACGCAGGTACACAGACCGACCACCGTGCATGTACACGGACCGACCAAAACTCCGATACCGCCACGACCGACGCCACCCTGGCCACCAACCCATACCCCGTAGGCAGAGCAGACCCCGATCGAATTTACCCACAGGATCGCAAAGGGATTAAAGGCAGCGGACACGAACTTCCAAACCCGGCGCGCGGTCATAGATGCGCGGGGTGCGGAAGCGGTGCTTTACCACAACGAACAGGGGCAAAAAAACGGTCAAGATAAAATGTATCTTGGGAGAGAATAAATTTTGTGTATCAAGTCCAGCAATTCGAGGCGGATGATGCGCTGGAAAAAGGCATGGACCCTGCTTATCGGCCTGTTTCTGACCCTGCGTCTGGTTTGTAGTGGGCTGGGGGCCGTGATCGCCTCCGGGCCGGACCCGGAACCGCTCGCCACCGGCCCGATCTACACCGCCGCCGATGCCCTGCTCCATCAGGACCGGCTTTCCCACCTGCTGATCAATGTATGGGAACGCTGGGACACCGGGTGGTATCTCAAGATCGCCGGGTTTGGCTACAACGCTGCGGACGGTACGGTTTCGTTCATGCCGCTCTATCCTGGCCTGGTGCATGTCGTAGGGGCGTTGATCGGGAACGAACTGCTCGCGGCGCTGTTGATCTCCAGCCTGGCCTGCCTGCTGACCATCCTTCTCTTTTATGAGGTCGCCCTGCGGGAAGGCCTGGGGGAAACATCCGCCTTGTGGGCCTCTTTTTTCTTTGCATTCTTCCCCTCTTTTTTCTTCCTGTTTGCCGCCTATACCGATTCGCTCTTCCTGGCCTTGGCGCTGGGGACCTGGCTCGCCGCTCGCGACCGGCATTGGCTTGTTGCCGGCCTCCTGGGCAGCCTGGCGACGCTGTGCCGGCTGCAGGGCGCTGTGCTGTCGCCCGTCCTGGGTTGGGCCTTCTTGGCGTGTGCGGCCGGGGTCTCCGGCGCGAGGCCGCTGGAACAGGTGCGGCAGGTCGCAGGATTGTGGACAGATCGCAGCGGTCGGCGCAGCCTGAGGGCGGCGCTCAAGAATCCGGTCTGGCTGGCGCTCCTGCTCCCGGCGTTGACCTTCCTGTTCTACAGCCTTTACCTGCACCTGTCCGGATTGGGGAGCATCCCCGCCACCCTGGAACAGCACTGGGGCATCCGCACCGTGCCACCCTGGACGGGCTTTGGGCTGTTCCTTCAGCGGTTGGTTACGACGCCGCGCGTCTTCATTGACTGGGTCGACCTGGCCTCGCTCGTTACGGTGCTGGTCCTACTCGGCCTGGGGCTGCGCCGCCTGGACCCGGCACTCTCGCTCTACAGCTGGCTGGCCCTGGCCCTGTTCTTCATGCGCGGGACACCGCCCCATCTGCTGGACAGTTTTAACCGCTACCTGCTCAGCCTCTTCCCGATATTCCTGATCCTCGGTGGAATGCGCAACCGCTTCCTGAGGCTGGGGTGGTGGGCGGTTTCATTTGGGCTGCAGATCTTCCTGCTGCTCGGGTTCCTGGATTGGCGATGGGTGGCCTGAATCGATTCCCGGGGCGCCTGGCGATCCAGCAGCGCGTGCTGCCCGCCTATCGTGCCGCGTTCTTTGACCTGCTGGCCGCGGCCTGCGACGGCGGGTTGAGTGTCTTTGCGGGCCGGCCGCGCCCGATGGAGGCGATCGGTGCCGGTGAGCTCAAGGTGGCGGTCCATGCCGCCGCCCGCAATCTCCACCTCCTGGGCGGCCCGCTCTACCTGTGCATCCAAGGCGGCCTCCTGGAGTGGCTGGCGGATTGGGATCCCGCGGCTTTGATCGTGGAGGCCAACCCGCGCTACCTGAAGACCTCCAGGGCTGCGCGCTGGATGAAAGCGCGCCGCCGCCCGGTGGTGGGCTGGGGCCTGGGTGCGCCGCTCCCTTCCGGGCCGCTGGCGGGTTTGCGGGCCGCCCGGCGCCTGGCTTTCCTGAAGCCATTCGATGCGCTGATCACCTACAGCCGCCGCGGGTCAGACGAATATGCCGCCCTGGGATTCCCACCGGACCGGATCTTTGTGGCTCCGAATGCTGCCGCGGCGCGCCCGCGCCTGCCTCCCCCGGCCCGCCCTCCCCGGTACGAAGACAGACCGACCGTCCTTTTTGTGGGCCGCCTCCAGGCCCGCAAGCGGGTGGACGACCTGCTGCGCGCCTGCGCCAGCCTGCCGGATCCACTCCAGCCGCGTCTGGTCATCGCGGGCGATGGACCCGAACGCCTAGCCCTGGAAGCCCTGGCGAAGCAGATTTATCCCACGGCGGAATTCCCCGGTGCCAGGCACGGAGAGGAACTCGTTCCATACTTTACCCGGGCAGACCTCTTTGTCCTGCCCGGCACAGGCGGTCTGGCCGTGCAGGAGGCCATGTCCTACGCCCTGCCGGTGATCATGGGACGGGGGGATGGGACGAACGAGGATCTGGTCCGACCGGCGAACGGCTGGAGCCTGGCGGTGGAGACGGTGGACACTTTAACGCGGGCCCTCGAGCAGGCGCTTTCGGACCCGGTACGGCTGCGGGCGATGGGGGTTGAATCCTACCGCATTGTGGCGGAGGAGATCAATTTGGAAAGGATGGTGGGGGTCTTTGTAGAGGTCCTGAATACCGTTCTGCTCTCCGCCCCGGGATAAGGCCGGGGCGGTGGGCGCGTTCGGAATTCTCAACGATGACGCATTTCCCGTAACTGGTGGCGCAGCGCTTTCCGCTTGGCTCTCGCCTCTCGCCTGGTCTCCCTCATGGCGGCGCGGACCTGAGCGGGGTCAGTTGGCTGAGCTTGAGTGGGGGAGGTGGAGGCTTGCGCGAACTGCCCTGGTCGACGCAGTTCCTCGGGCACAATCACCGAGTTGGAACAGAAGGGACAGCGCACGGTGAGCGCCTCGAGGTGCTCATATTCCAGCGGCGCGCCGCAGCTCGGGCATTTGAACGATTTTGTCTTTGTCATGGAAAGCCTCGACTGAGAAGTGAAAACGACCGGCCAATTCTCGTTGCTCACCTCTGCACATACCAGGCGGCCACGTAGCCGACATTGCCCTGCGGATCCCGGACGTTCAGCCACTGGTTCTGTACCCCGATTTTGGCGCTGGCCTGGGAGGCTGCTTCCAGAACGGTGAGCTGTGTGCCGGAGGCGAGGGTTGTGACCGTGTCGGCGGTGGTACCGGGTTGGGTGCGCAGCCGTAGCCCGGCGCTTGCCTGGCTGGAGACGGTGACGATGATCGGGCCGGCGGGTGTCCCGCCCGGCTGGGATGCGGAACCAGCCGAGGCCCCGGCCGGTTCGACGTACCATGCGGCGACGTAGCCGCTATTGCCGCTCGCGTCCTGTACGTTCAGCCACTGGTTTTGCACCCCGATCTTGGCGCTGGCCTGGGAGGCGTTTTCCAGGACCGTGAGCTGTGTACCGGCGCTCTCCATGGTGACCTGGTTGCCGGACAGGCTGGGTTGGTCCCGCAGCCGCAAGCCGTTCGGGCCCACCGAAGCCGAGACAACCACGCTCAACTGTCCGGGGGTCTGCCCCATCGTGGAAGAGGCGGGCGGCGGCTGGGGCGCAGGTGGAGGGGTGGCAGGGCTAGTCGTTTGCACGTACCAGGCGGCGACATAGCCCGTGGTCCCATGCGAGTCCTTGACGTTCAGCCACTGCCCGTATACCCCGACCTTGAGCTGGGCGGAACTGGATGGCTCGAGGACGGTGAGGGTCTGGCCGATGGCTTCGACAGCGATCTGGTTGCCGCTCAGGCTCGGCTGGTCGCGCAGATGCAGTCCTGTATCCCCAGCCTCCGCGGAGACGTAGACGGTCAGGGCGGGACCTGTGGAAGGAGCGGGAGCAGGGGCGGGAAGAGGCAGTCCTGACCCCTGTACATACCAGGCCGCCACATACCCGCTGTTGGCCTGCGGATCCTTGACGTTCAACCACTGGTCCTGGATGCCGATCTTGGCCTGGGCGCTTGCCACCGGATCGAGGACGAGCAGCCAGGTGCCGGCGCTCTCGAGGGTGAGGATGCTGGCTGCGGTGGAGGGCGCCGTATGCAGGTTTAGACCGGAAGCCAGGCCGGGTGGGACCTGAACGTAGAAGCCCGGCCCGCTGGGCGGGGTGCTGGAAGCCGCTTCCTGGGCTAGGTACCAAACTGCCGCGGTGATGACCTTCTGGATGGGCCGTCCCAGGCCGTAGCGGCTCATCAGGGTGACAGGCTGGCTGTCCGCAGGCGAGGGCCAGGGATCCAGCATCAGGTAGTCACTGCCCTGCTTTTCATAGAGCACGACCCAGTGAGTCGGAGGCCCCGGGAGCGGCGAACGGTCAATCTGAACGACCACCGGCTGTCCCGCGGCCAGGCTGGTATTGATGTCGGTGAGCGGCGCAGGCTGGTTCTGGCAGACAATGACGCGCTGGTAGACGATGGAAGGGAAGGCCCGCGTCAGCGCCCCCCACACAATCATGGCGCCCATGAACCCGACGCCGCTGCCCATGGCCTGGAGCTTTTGATTGATCGTCGTCGGTGTCTCGGTAAAACCGTAGCCATTGACCAGCATGGCCAAACTGGTCAGGGCACAACCGTCCGCGCCGATCGTGAGGGTGTTATCGAAACCCAGGGTTTGTCCGGACCAGCGCGGGTCCCGCTGGGAGAGACGGTTCGGGTTAAAAGACATGCGATTCCTCACGGATGATGCAGAGATCGAACGAGCAGAAATCAACTATAGATTATATATGGTCAACTACGCACCCGCTGGAAGCGGGTGGCTTGTAACTACGCTCGCGGCCTGAGAGGACGCGACTTTGGATACAACACGCGCTACGATTGGCGGGTTGACGACCGCCCGGCGACTAATGTT
>JBEKFY010000089.1:0-7830 GCA_050013095.1 Anaerolineales bacterium
TTTGTAGAACTCGTCCGGCAGGATGTCGACGCCGTCGAGGAAAGTTTCATTACCCCAGATGAGTACCTGAGGCGTGACAGTGATGTTGTATTTTTCCACAAGATCAGGAGGCAGGTACGCAGAACTGTCGGTGACAACGGCGACTTTCGACATATCCCCTCGAACTGTATCTATCCCTTTACCGGCACCCCAAACAACATTTTCCGCAGCTCGCCGATCTTCGGATTGATCAGCCCCATGTGCTGGTCCCACTCTTCGTTTCCGGTCTGCACCCCTTCCCCACCCGCCGGGGTGGTCGAAATCAGCTCAAAGAGGACATGCTTCGGCAGGTGTGCCAGGGCAATGAAGACCGATGCAGGCGGAACACTGGCGGGGTCCTCCAGCAGGCTCTTGACCACCGTTTTCATCGGGTCCAGCTTCATGCGCTGGCCATAAGGGCTCAGAGTGTAGAGCGCCCAGGCAATGAACTGCTCGGGAGCAACTCCAGCCTTGACCAGTTTTTTGATGTTAGCGGGGTAGACCTCGCTCTGGAACAAAAGCTCTTTCAGGTCCCATTCCCCGGAAGAAAAGTTATCCCCAGCTCCCGTTTTTTCCGAAACGGTTCGAGGTGATTTAGAAGCCTTTATTCGGAAAGAGGTCAGGAGGTATTTTAAGTCATTTAAAACATCCCAGGTCCGCCAGTCAAGAGTCTCAATACCGCTAGTTTCGGGATGGCCGCCGCCATTCTTAATCGTCCCGAGTCCGCCTTCCTTATTCGCGCCATGTCCGCCATTTCTAATAGTCCCAGATCCGCCATCCCTATGGGTATCAAGTCCGCCTTTGCCGGACGTTCCAGGTCCGCCAGAGGCAGGAGTATCAGCTCCGCCATCCAGGCCTCCCCCTGCCGGGAGGTCGAAGAGCGGCTCCATCAGGCGCACATACAGGCGGGGAACCCTGTCCTCCCCCTGCCTGGGGTATTCGACCTTCAGGAAGCCGGGCAGCGGGCCGATGCCCTTCTCTGTCTTCTTGGTACGTTTCCCATTCGATCCTTTCCCGCCCGAGCGCCGCACCTCCCCGTTGATCCATTCCCAGACGGTTTTCTCGCGGCGCGTGCCGATCCAGGCGCCCATCTCGGCGCAGCCGCGCGGCACGGCGATGCGGTTCCGCACCTCCCCGGTCGACTCGTTGGTGTACGTCCGGCAGCGGGAGGCCACGACCAGGGCGGCCTGTTCGGGCGTCATCCCGCTCTTCGGGATGACCTTCTCCACGAAGTAGACCTTGATGGCCGTGTCGCCAAAGGCGCGCACGATCTTGGTGTGGACCAGCTCGGCGGCCACCTGCACGCTTTCCGGCAGGGCTTTCGTCAGGGAAAGGTCCTGGGCGATGTCCATGACGGTCAGGAAAGGCTGCGGCATGGATTTTTCCACCTCCCTGGCAGACGGCTGCTGCTCGAGCGGCAGGAGCAACTCCCCGACCAGCCTGTCGCTCGGGACGTCCAGGGCCGCCTCCAGCGCCTCTTCGAGCGTCGCACCGGCGGTGATCTTTCCGGCCATCCAGCCGTAGACCGAGTAAGCATCCGCCGAGGACAGGGGCGGCGTCAGGGAGACCAGGTACTCGTTGGCCAGCTTGTGCATGTTGCCGCCGTGGTCGGTGTCCCACTCCGCCACTAGGTGGGTACGCTTGACCAGCCCGCGCAGCGACTTCCAGGTTTCCGGGTCCTTCATCCAGCGGAACAGGGTGGCCCGCCCCACCCCAGCGTAGCGGGCGATGTTGGGTGCGGCCAGGCGGGTGGTCACCGCATTCTTGCCGTTCACATTTCCCCGCAGGTTCATCCAGGCAGCCTGGTGGAAACCGATGTACATCCAGAAGGCGCGCGGCCCGATCCAGGGCAGCAGGCGCAGGATCAGGTAGCGTTCGACCACGATGACCGTCCTGGGCTGGACGATCCGGTCGTATAGCGTGCAGTAGGCGGTGCGGGTCTGGAACTCCGGGTCAGCTCCTCCTTCGGGCAAGTCGAGCTCCCCCTCCTCGACCTCACTCTCCTCTCTGGCCTCTTCCTCGTCCTCGGCGATGACGAACTGCACCTCCACGGCCCGGTTCATAATCCCTGTCAGCAGGCGGGCGGTCGTGCTGGTCAGCCGGCTTTCCAGCCAGTCGCGGGCGTAGGCGTTGCGCACGCCCACCACAAAGCGGCCGTCGTCGTAGGACACCAGGCGCGCGTCGGCGAGCCAGGTGTCGAATGAGGACTTCGGCATCTCGGTCTGGAGTTGCTCGAGGGCGTAACGCCAGGACTGTGCAGGTTCCACGCGCCCTTCTCCCTACTCCCTATCCCCCGCGTTCGCCTGGCAGGGGCAGCCCATCCCAGGCCTGCCCGAGCCGGTAAACGCCTTGACAGGCGCCGAAATCGCACTATAATCAGCAATAGAAAACGGCACGAAACCACTCCTGTTTTCGCAAATTTGCAAGTGCGCCCCCCGCCAGGGGCGTACGTGCTTTAAAAGGACCATTATCCCGGGCACCCTCAGGGGTGCCGCACTACTGGGAAGATACCGTTCGTCAGGTCATGAGTTCTCCGAAGGTCTGTTTTCCAGGACTGCTGTGATTTAGCAGAAGAATTTACACCATTTAATCCCTGAATAAAATGTGTATTATAATCGACTAATAAAATACACACTTTAATACCGTTTTGACTTGCCGATCATGCCCTCGGCCAGCTTCTCCAGGTTCTCGGGGATCTCCTCCATGCCCAGCACTTCCAAACGCCCCTCCGCCATGCGCGCCAGAATGCCGGCCACCTCTCCGATCGACGGTTTGCGCCCCAGCATCTTGCGGAAGCGCTCCTGCCATAAGTGAAGAAGCTTGAGATCGCCCTCATAGAACATGGCATTGGTGCGGGTGCGGGCCAGCATGTGCGGCGGGCGGCCGCGCGAGGAGAGCTGCGCCTTCGGCTGGCTCTGTCTCTTTTGGGCAAGGTACATCTGCACCCAGGCGGTGCGTTCTTCCTTTTTATTTTTCGTCATTGTTTCTCCACCTGTTTCTCGTCCTGTTCCTGGACCTCTTTCATCACGTCTAAAGTGACCTGTTCCCGGTCTGAGGCGAGCAGATTGTCCACGGCCAGCGAGCAGATGCGCACCACCTCACGCGGAATGCCGTCCGACAGCTCAAAAACCAGGCTGAAGGCCTCATCGGTGAAGAGCGGCTGGGAGCGCCCCGCCACGCGCAGGCGGAACTCCACCATCTGCAGGGCGGTGGCGAACGAGATGCGCGCCAGGGTCTGGGTGATGTAGATGCGGCTGTTGATCGCCGGGTACTTGCGGAAGTTGTTCACCACCTCGTCCTGGCCGAAGGCGACCACGGTGACCGCCTTCTCGTTGAAGTCGAAGTTGTAAAGCTCCTGGATCATGACCATGCCCTGGCGCGTCAGCAGCTGGGCGTCGTCCAGGAGAAGGATCACGTTGCGCCTCTCCCCGTACACCTTCACGATTTCCTTCTTGAAGTTCTCCATCTGTTCTGCGTAAGAGCGGGCCGATGGCACGTCAATCTTGGTAAAGGCGCGCGAGACGGTCCGAGCGGCGTCCATGCGCGAGCTGAAGTTGCCGGTGTCGATGTAGGCGATGTCGATGTTTTTCTGGCCGTACAGCTGGTTGTAGATGTGGCGGGCGAGGGACGACTTGCCGGTCCCGGGCTGCCCGGTGACGAGCGCCAGGCCGCGCCGACGGGCAATGACCCCCTGGATGTTGCGGTAGACCACCAGATGCTCATCCCCCAGGTACAGGTAGCGCGGGTTGGCCGAGAGCTGGAATGGGTCCTCGACCAGGTCAAGGCGGGCCAGCTTGGCGCTGTGCCATTCGGGTCCGTACACGTTGGCGTTGTCCTCGGCCATAAAGGGCTCCTTGAGTCCGCTGAAAGAAACATAGGGATGGCTCCAGGAAGGCAACCTGCGGCGTCCCTGATGCCCATTATGACATAAAACCAGACTTAAATCAATAGAGGAGTGCATATTTTAAGGTAGGAAACTGCGAGTTGGCATGATTGTTGCCTCGTATAGGCACAAGTTGCACAAATGGCTATTGCAAAGGCAAATACCTTGTTGTATACTATTCAAGACGATCGAAATCAAGCAACCCTTCGTTTTATGGATGCGCTTGTGAAAAATAGAACAATATGGGCCGGACCAAAGTAATGAAAATCATGCAGTACAATCAGGCATGGTCTCAGTCCAGCCCGGACGAGCATCTGCCAGCGGCGTTGAGGGGCTACTAGTGTGAAAATCCTTTCCGTGTTCAACCAGAAAGGCGGCGTGGGCAAGACCACGGCCACGATCAACCTCGGCGCGGCCTTCGCCCTGATGCTTTCCTACGAGGCGAAGCCCTCCGAGGCCCCCGGGCGCGTGCTCGTGGTCGACCTCGACCAGCAGGCCCACAGCGACATCACCCTCTCAGGCGGCTTCTTTGGCAAGCGCGCCTCCCTGCCCCTCGGACCCTACGACAACATCGCCGGCCTGCTCATGCTGGAGACGACGCGCCCGATCCTGGAGATCATCGCCGCGGCGGATATCCCCCTCCGGGCCCGGGGGAACATGGATTACATCCCCTCCTCCAAGAAGAAAATGATGAACGTCGACGCGGCCCTGCGCAGCGACCCGGTGGACGGGCTTTTCCGGCTGCGCGAGATCCTCACCCCCATTGATTCGATGTACCGCTATGCTGTCATCGACAACCCGCCGGGGCTCTCCCACCTTTCGGTAAACTCGCTGGTGGCAGCCACCCACGTGCTCATTCCCGTCCAGCTCGAGGCCCCCAGCCTGGACGGCCTGTCGGAGGCTGTGCAGACCATCCAGAGCGTCCAGCGCCAGCAGAACCCCGGTTTGAAGATCGCCGGGATCCTGCCGACCATGTGCGATTTCCGCTACCAGGAGCAGAAGGAATTCCTGGAATCCCTGACCCGGGAGTACGGGGATCTGGTCCTGCCCCACATCAGCCGCCGGGCTGAGATCACCTATGCCGTCTCGGAGGGGCTGGATATCTTCAGTTTCAAACCTGCCCGCATGTCCAGAGAGATGGTATCCGCGAGCCAGTCCACCCACGAATTCGCGGTGGTGGCCGAGGAACTCCGCCGCCGGATGGATCGCTGAAGTATGCCAATTGGCATACTTCCATCAAGAGGTTTCCAATGCCGAAAAGAACCGTCAATAAAGACTTGAGCAGGCTGGGGCAGAACGAAGAGGCCCAGATCACGGGGCTCGCGGCCGCAGAAAGGCCCGCCGCCGAGGCCGCGGCGCGACCATTCCGGGTGGTGGCGATACCACTCAGCCAGATCCTGCCGGACCGCTTCCAGACGCGCGTCGTGCTGCCTCCGGAGCTCAAGCAGGCCTTTTTGGCAGGCCAGGCCGACTGCTACGAGACCGCCCGCTCGCTGCTCGTCGCAGCTGAGGGGGATGAGGCTCTGCGCCGCCAGGTGAACGACCTGCTCTCGCTCGGGGAGTCGATCCTGGCCGAGGGCCAGATCGAACCTGTCACTGGCTCCTGGGTGCAGACCCAGAAAGGCCCGCGCTTTCTGCTGGAGGCCGGAGAACGCCGCTTCTGGTCCCTGGTGCTCGAGGCCGTGCAGCGCAGTCTGCAGGAAGAGCCTCGCCTGCAGGTCATCGAGCAGAAGGAGACCAGCCGGTTTCGCCAGGTGGCCGAGAACCTGCTGCGCGAAGACCTCTCGGCGGTCGACCTGGCTAAGGCGACCGCGGCCCTGATCCTACTGCTCCTGGAGATCCAGCCTGACCCTGACGTTGACGAGCTGGTATATTACCGCAAGGTGCTGCAGATCAAGCGCCTGCCGTCCGGCACCTGGCCGGCCGTCGAGCGCATCGTAGGCCGCACCCAGCCTTATCTTTTCCGCCACCTGCAGATCCTGAAACTGGACGATCATCTTCTATATCTGGCGAGCCTGTACCGGCTGGAGGAAGGCCGGCTGCGAGAGATCGTGGCCGCCCCCCGGGAGAGCCAGCGCAGCCTGCTGCTCGCCGCGATCGAGGAACGGCTGACCCAGGCCGACCTGGCGCGCGCCGCGGAAGCTTCGCGCAAAGGCCGGGAAGGGACAGGCCCCCACTCGGCGCCCGGACCGCACCGGCGCCTGGCCAGCCGGGTCAAGTCCATCCTGAAATTTGTGCGCGGCCCCGAGTTCGACCAGAACTTCGACGAGGTGGCCTCTGAGCTCTCGGCCCTGCTGCGCGACCCGGACGACCTGAAGGCTGCCGCGGATGCCCTGGAGCAGCTCGCCGCCAGCCTGCGCAAGATTCGCGTCCGCCGCAGCTAGACCTGGCGAAGTATGCCAATTGGCATACTTCGGGGGTATTCATGATGAATACACCCGAAATTTGGGTTGGTTGTCATAACCAACCCAAAAAATCGATCCCGAGGATGGTTGATCATGAAGGTTGTGGAAAGCTACCCGTTCCAGTTTGCCGATGCAGTCTTTGATATTTATTGGACGGACCGCAGAAAACTGCTGCTACCCATCCATGAACTATGTGACGCCCTGGGGCTGGACTTCAGCAGCCAACTTCAGCGCCTGAAGAGGGATGTGGTCCTCGAGGAACACGTTTTTACCGTGAGCGCCCGGGTCGTCCGCAAAGACGGGGTTGCCTCGGATCAGGACGTGGCCTGCCTCTCTCTCGAGCGGCTTCACTACTGGATGGGGACGGTCAACCACGAGCGGGTGAAGCCCGGCCTGAAGGAGAAGGTGATCTTTTTCAAAAAAGAAATGGCCGACGCCGTTTTCGCCTACTTCCGCGCCCGGACCCTGCCTGACGACATGCGCGCCGAGCTGGACGCCGCCCTGCCTCCCGCCGAGCAGGCATACTACCGCATGATGGAGCAGGCTTCATCTCTCGGCCAGCAGGTCGGTGAGCACGGCGCGCGCCTCAAAGGCCTCGAGGAGCGTATGAAAAACCTGGAGGCGCGCCTGGTCGGGACGGATTTCATCAACATGCAGCAGGCCAAGCAGTTCACCGACGCGGTGGGGGTGCTCGGATCCATGCTCAAGGAGAAGCACAAGAAGGGGGCCAGTCCCTTTGCGATCATTCAGAGCGAGGTCAAGAAGAAATTCCAGGTGCCGAGCTACCAGCTCATCCCAGAGAGCGAATTTCCGGCGGTCATGGAGTTCCTGGCCAAGTGGTGGGCGCGCGAGGCGCCAGAGCGCCCGGTCCCGGAGATCTTCGTCGCGCGTCAGAACCGCCTTCTGTAAAAATCGATCGTCAATACGAAGTATGCCCGCGGGCATACTTCAAAATAAACCATACGAGGCCATCATAGCTCGTATGGTTTTTGTTGGAAATACATCCGGGGTTCAGCTTTTTTGCAAACTTCTCCATCTTTCCCGTGCCAGATTGAAAGGATTTTGAAAGGACCGACATGGATTTTTGAGCGCTTTTGTTGCTATAATAAAATTTAGTGAACGGTTGGATGCCCCCCTCATCCAGCCGATCGCTGTTTAATACGGTTTATATGATAAGATTACTGTCCGTCAAGGGGGTGTTCTTTGGGGATCACTGTGAAATTATGAAAGTTAATTTGATCAGGAAACAAAATGGAGAACCGTTTATTACTTGAGGTGGAAGAAGAATATTCACCCATCGCCCGGCTGATCGAGTTGGGGCGGCAGAAGAAGTATGTCACCATTGACGATATCCTGCACTTCTTCCCTGAAGCCGAAAAGGATATCGAGCAATTGGAGGAAGCTTTTTCGGCGCTCTTGAGCGCGGGAGTCGCTTTCGTTGAAGACGCCCCCGCCAGTGAACCTCCAGAGAATGAATTAGTTGCTGTGGAAGAAACCGAGGCCAGGCCTGAGCCAGAACTTTCG
>JBEKFY010000090.1:0-7589 GCA_050013095.1 Anaerolineales bacterium
AGCGACTTCTTCGGAAATGCCGGTTATGGCATTTGTGCCAGCCGGAAACTCAAATATTTCGGCTACAAACTGGTCACCGTGACGAGCTTGAGAGGCATTCCGATGGTGTACGGCCTGGTTCCGGCTAACCTGGATGAACGCCTGGCAGCCGAAACGATCATCGATCACTTTTCCTGCTGCGATCTCTTCACCGACAAGGGCTTCCTCGGCCTGGAATGGCAGACCCAGATCTTCAACCAGACCAACAACCTGATCTGGACCCCTCGCCGCTCAAACCAATATGTCCAGAATACTCGTAACTTGAATCACTGGTTGAGCAGTGTCCGGGAACGCATCGAAGGTGTCTTTCACGAGATCCAGGATACCGGCCGAAATATCGAACGGTTACTGGCAAAAACCATTGTCGGCCTGTGTACTCGAGTCATTGCCAAAATGACCAGCCATCTCTTGCGTTATTTGCTTCTGATCGATTTCGGTGTTAACGTTCAAACCTTTGAGGCGGTCCCCACCTTTTAGGCTCAATTCACATCAGACGTACTATATAAACAAATTCCACAACTAAGCAAACCAGAACTTCAATATAAATAGACCTCGACCACCTCCCCAGCGGAGAAACCGGTAACGTCCGGCTGAATGCGGATCAGCCCATCGGCCTGAACTAGAGAGAAGATCAGGTTGCTCTTGGCGAAGATCGGCTCAGCTTGCCAACCAGTTCCGGAGGAAGTTACCTTCACAGCCACCCAATCCTCACGGCCAGCCTGGGAGGCGATGTTCGTCATTAAAATCGCCTGTAGGCGGGCGCGCGGGCGGCGAACTTTCAATCCGAGCAGTTTCTCGATCACCGGAACCACAAAGAGGCTGGCGATGACCAGCGCGCTGACCGGGTTCCCCGGGAGGCCGACCACGGCCTTGCCATTACAGACTGCCAGGATGGTCGGTTTACCCGGCCGGACATTCACACCGTGGACCAACACGCCAGGCTTCCCGAGCGTGCGGATGGTCTCGGAGGTCATATCGCGGACGCTGGCAGATGAGCCGGCCGTGATCACCGTCACGTCGCATTCCTGGAGGGCTTTCCCGGCGGCAGATCTCAAAGACTCCAGTCGGTCCGGGACAATACCGTAGAGCACCGGTGAACCTCCCGTCTGGGTCACCAAAGCTGCCAGGGAATAGGAATTGACATCTCGAACCTGCCCGGGGCCTGGTAAAGAATAAGCAGAGATGATTTCGTCGCCGCTAGAAATGATCCCTACGGTTGGTATTTTGGCTACGCGCAAGTCCGAGATTCCCAGTGCCATACAACCCCCGACTTCGGGCGGGCGAATGCGGGTGCCCGCCGGCAAGACCAACTGACCCTCGGCAACATCCTCCCCGACCAGCAGGACATTTTCCCCCTCCGCAACGGCTTTCAGGATCTCCACTTCCCCTCGCCCGACGGCCTGAGTCTGTTCCAACATGACGACCGCGTCTGCACCTTCCGGCAGCATACCGCCGGTGTGAATCACTGCAGCCTGACCGGAAGTCAGGCGAAAGGCGGTGGCTGCACCCATCGGAACCTCACCCACCACGGTCAGATAGGCGGGCATCGACTCGGATGCACCGTAACTATCACGAGCCCGCAGGGCATACCCATCCATCGTGCTGCGTGCGAAGGAAGGCAGCGGCTGGTGCGCATACACGTCTGAGGCGGTGACGCGGCCAAGGGCCTGCGGGGTGCCGATCATTTCCGTTGCCGGTCCAAGATCGGGCAAGGTCTGCAACAGCAACTCAAGGGCTTCCGTCGGAGGAAGCAGCTTCAAGAATTCAGGCATGATCGATCAATGGATCCAGAAGGAGAGAGTGAGCAGGTAAACGGTCAGGCCAAAGCTGGCGTAGGCCAGTGAGATCAATAAATTCCATTGAGTCCGACCGCCTCTCCCGATACGCTGAAGCCAGTAGATCTGCAAGCCGGCAAACGGGAGCGCCAGGAAGACCGGCCACATCAGACGCCATGGAAATCCAAAGTAAGGATCCGCTGCCAAGAACAAGAAGGCCGCCAGAACGAGCAGATGATGGATGGGGATGGCTCGCTGCCAAGTCAGCCGGGTGAGCAGGGTCTGGCGGGCGGTCTTCTGGTCGCTGGCAAATGTCGGGAAGTTCAATACCAGAAGGAAAGCCAAGGCCAACAGAGTCAAGGGGAAGGTCGTCATCGCCAAGAGGCGGTGATATTCGCCAGCCTGCAACAGAAAGGAAAAAACCGGAAGGAGCGTTGCAAGATAAATAGCAAGCACAAACTCCCCAAAACCCGATCTCTCCAGCTGAAAAGGCGGGACCGCATAAATAACCGGCATCAGGAATAGCAGGATCAGGATCAGGCTGACCGGCAGCGAGAGCAAATGGAGATAAAACAGGGACACAACCGCGACCGCGGAGATCGCCAAAGCCGCGCCGGAGCTTTGTAGAAGAAGAATCCTCAACTGCTCGCGGTCCCGGTGGGTCTCGCCCTGTGCCAGGGGGGTGAACGGCAGACGAAAGGTTTCCATCAACAAGAATGCGGTGATCTGCAAGGCCAGGGTGATGAGAAGGCCCAAGCCGAAGACCAGCAGGTTCAGGGGTTTTCCCAGGTAACGGGAAATCCCTGCTCCCAGTGCATCAGCCAATGCCGCCAGGATCAGGAAAGGTGGGCGTGTAATTCGCAGAAAGGATCGTAAATTGATCATGACGGTCTCATTCAACCTGAAGAGGGCCGATAAAAACAATCTCCCTAAAGCAGGGAATAACCACTGTCCACCGTGACGATCTGCCCAGTGACGGATTCGTTCTTCAGAAGAAATTCGAGGGCGGATGCGATCGCCTGCTCCGCCGCGGGATGCTGCAGCGGTAGGCGCTTGACCAAACGATCCCAGTCCTCCTGGGATACGGCCTCCCCGCGCATGACCAACCCCGGGGCGATGGCGTTCACGCGAATCCTGGGTGCAAACGCCTTTGCCAGGACGCGGGTCAATGACTCCAGAGCGGCTTTGCTGACCGTGTAGGCCGGAAATGCGCTCCAGGTCTTTCCCGCGCCGATGTCCGTCACATTGACAATCAAACCACCAGCCTCCATCCGGGCAGCCGCCTGCTGAGCGAGCAAGAAGGGAGCCCGTAAGTTCAAGGCCAGGGTGGCATCCCAATCAGAAGCGGTCAGGGTGCGCACATCCTCGCGTGGCATGATCGCGGCCGAGTTGACCAGGACCCGCAGATGGTGAGGGATTGAATCAAGGGTCGCGAAAACCATCCGGATCTGCTCCGGCGAGGCAAGATCCGCCTGTATCGGGTACGCAGGAACTCCCAGGGCCTGTATCTCCCGCGCCGTTGCAACGGCTTGGTCCTTGGAGGCATGATAATGCAACTGAATCGCGTATCCCAGGCGTGCCAGGGCCAGAGCAAAAGTCCGCCCCAAGCGATGAGCGGAACCGCTCACCAGGGCAAGGGGGATCTCTTTCTCAGCCATGGCCCTGTTTTACCACAGATTCAGACATGCCGGCGTTTTTTACCGTATCATTAACCGAATATCACGCGCGCAATGAATTGGAGAGAAAGAACCATAGATTGGCAGGACGCTCTGCCAGCCTGCGCATGAAGTAAGGGTACCATTGAGTGCCGTAAGGCACATAGACGCGCACCGGGTAGCCTTCTGCCAGGTAACGCTCCTGGAGATCACGGCGGATACCGTAGATCATCTGGAATTCGATGGCTTGTCTGGGCAGTCCTACCTGGAGGGCATAATTTTTCGCGTTTTCGAGCCGCAAGGGGTCGTGCGACCCAATCGCCACCAGTGGCGGAAGGGGTCCATCCTGGCTGATGCTTGGTGATCCTGCGGACCGGGCATCATCGATCATGAGCCTGGCAAGCCGATCATAGTTCGAATTCGTGTCCGCTTTTTTCGGAAAAACCAGGTCGCGAGTCTCCCGGTAGGCACCTTTGACCAGCCGCACGCGGGTCCCTTCAGTGATTAATTCACGCAGATCGTGCTCAGAGCGATACAGGTAAGCCTGAATGACAACTCCGACGTTTGAAAAACCCTTCTGGCGCATAAGTCTGCACAGGCGGACGGTCGCCTCCGTATAAGGTGAATTTTCCATATCGATGCGAATAAAACTCTTCAATTCGGTGGCTCGTCCGAGGAGTCTCGCCAGATTCTGTTCGGCCAGGCTTTCGTCCAGGGTCAGGCCAATCTGGGTGAGTTCGATCGATATGCTCGCCCTCAGACCATTGGCGTGAATCCGCTCGAGGAGCTCCAGGTTGTCATCCGTTGCTTTCGCGGCTTCAGTCGGCGAAACGCTATACTCACCGAGATGATTGAGGGACGCACAGATACCCTTCTGGTTAAGCTCTCGTACAACCAAGAGCGCCTCCTCGATATGATCCCCTGGGATGAACCGACTGGCAGCTCGCCTGGAAAACTTCCAACCCGTCACAAGGCGTTGTGCCCATGGAGCTTGAGAGGGGTAAATCAAACTCGATCGAAGCATGCCGACCTCATATCATCGTCCCAAGAAACAATTCGACCTAGCGATTTTAGCACATCTCTATCTTGAGAATATAGGATGCAGGGAGGCGAGGGGTTCAAATGATGGTTGATGTATTTAGACTACATGGATAACTTGATTCATTTTCCCCCAAGGAGGTTTTAACAAACTAAATCAAAACCGTTCTAGCCTGATCACAGCAAAATCCTATTCACGATGCAGAAACGTAATAACGACTCCCAGGGCACCGACGATTGCCAACCCAAGAATGATCCATCCAGCTGGCAACCCTGGGCGCGCCTTTGAATTCTGTATGAAGGTCGGTATTCGTAGCGGAGGGGGTGCTGTATAGGTCGGCGGATTGGTGGGTATGACCTGGGTCGGGAAAGCCGCTACCATGGTCAGGTCCATGGTCGAGGTAACTAAGGGAGTAAGGGTAGGTGGAGGCTGGATAATCGGCAAAGATCCTGAGGGAAGCGATACCAGGGCAGCATAGACCCAGCCGACACCGCCCGTAGCACTTGGATAAGCAATTTCAATCCAATCGCCACCAGGCGATCGGCCCAATGCAAGGGCCGTGTCCCCTGTCAACAGCTTAGGGCCAACTTCTGGATAATCATACGAGCCCGGCCCCGCCCTTACGTTAGCCCCATCCGTATAGGTGACCGTAATGATTGAACCCGTTGAAGTTCCATTATAGGAGGGGGTGGTATCGGTAGTCTGTTGAGCCTTCACGCGGGTTAAGGATGCCTCCCCCAAAAGGAGGCCCACCAGACCGGCCAAAAAGATCAATCCAAGCGCCGTTTTTATCCAATCACGCATATATGGTAACCCTTTGAAATTATATCTTACTTCAACATGCTTTGACCGAATGCCATCTCCTTTCCAGTCTTCGCGCCTTGGTCTAGAATTAAAAAGAGGCTTATACCACCGACAAGCTGCGGGACAATGACACTGGCGACTCAACGAGCCCCTCCAACACGGGCATACCGCAGTTCCACGAATAAAACCCTGTACGCGGTTCATGACCATTTCGATCCTGCGATCAAGCCTTTGAGCTGGCATTCGACTTAATTCACATCAAACGTTGGGTATAATTAGTGATCATCTCTCATCCGTTCTCACCCAATAACCGATTTATCAACCTACCCTCTTTTGCTCCAGGAAATAGAGCCGGGAGGACGAACTCGGCTATTCGGAGGCAGTGTGAAATCTCACGATCCATTTCGCTTCTGGCGGGTTGTTTCAATCCTGATTTTCCTATCAGCGATTGTGCTGCTGGTGCTTCAACTGGTTCAATACAGCCTGCAGCGCACAACATTTCCACAGGGATTGACCATCGGCGGTGTTCCGCTAGCAGCTACAAATCCTCAAGATGTGCAGCAACGTTTACTTCAGGTGTATTCTTTGCCGGTCGAAATTCATTATAGGAATGCAGTGATTGACCTGGATCCAAGCACGATCGGATTCCAGCTGGATTTCCAGAGTATGTTAGCGGACGCCAATTTACAGCGCACCAACGTTCCTTTTTGGAGCGGGTTTTGGGATTACCTGTGGGACAAAGGCTCGTCCCTCCAACAAGTTCCTCTGGTCGCCACTTTTTCCGAAGCGCGCTTGGTCAACTATTTGCAGGACGAAATCTCGAAGCGCTATGATACTCCCTCGATCCCGGCCCAACCCATTGCTGGCACTCCCAACTTTTCACCCGGGACTCCGGGCCAGAAGCTGAATATTGATCAGGCGGTCCCACTCATCGAAAGCGCCCTGCAGTCTCCAACCCAACGCGTTGTCTATCTTACCTCTGTCACCGGTGTACCAGACCGCCCATCCTTGGATGCACTGGAAGTATTGCTCAAACAAATTATTGATGTGAATGGATTCGATGGGGTAACAGACCTGTTCTTCCAGGACCTTCAAACCGGCGGAAAAATCCAGTTCGCTTATCAGCAAGGTGAGGACATCTCCATCAACCCCGATATTTCCTTCACCGCTTCCAGCACGATCAAGATCCCAATCATGGTGACCGTCTTCCTCAATTCCAATGGGAAGCTCGATGACCAAACCGCCGGTCTGATGGCTGACATGATCCAAAAGTCTGATAATACTGCCGCGGATTCCTTGATGATGTCCCTAGACCAGATCCGTGGGCCCCTGATCGTTACGGATACGATGCAGAAATTGGGATTGAAGAATACATTTCTGGCCGGTTATTTCTATCCGGGAGCACCGGTCCTGGAATTATTCAACACTCCCGCCAATTCACGCACAGACATCAGCACGGACCCCGACGTGTACAGCCAGACTACGCCCTCCGATATGGGGGTGTTGCTGGAAGACATTTATCAATGCTCTCAGAACGGCGGTGGAACGCTCGTGACTGTATTCCCAGGCCAAATCGATCAAACTGCCTGTCAGCAGATGATTCACTACCTTGAGGAGGATAAACTGGGTGACCTGATCCAAGGGGGAGTCCCAGACGGAACCCTGGTCGCGCACAAGCACGGTTGGGTGAGCGACTCGAATGGAATTATCCACCATGTCAGTGACGTGGGGATTATCTATACCCCGGGAGGAAATTTTATTCTTAATATCTATACTTACCATCCGGTCCAGGTCAATTGGGACCAGGACGCGGCCATGTTTGCCGTCTTGGCGCGGACGGCCTACAATTACTTCAATATCCCTTCAAAGTAGAAGCATCATCATGGATTGAGCTTCCATGGTTTCGTACCTGGTGCATTTCATTTTGGCGTTCCGATTTCCTTGTAAAGGCTGCACGCCGGGTGATCCAGCGACCCAGGGTGCATCGGCCAGAGGCCTGGTGAGCCGGTTGTAGTTCGCGTTCATGCATGTCCCTTTTGGAAACGCCAATCGGTTGACAAACTTGACCAGCCCACGCCCCGGTATCTGAATATGAAGCTTGCAAGCCTCCTGGTGTCGTTCCCGGGATAATATTCGACCTTGAGGCTGCGCTGCGCGTGATGCCTCATAGAAAAATGTTACTTTCGGGGTATCGTTGCCTCAAAACAAAATGTTACCGAGCGATCTTCCAAAGTTTGGCGACTTTCGCATCAATCGAGTTCCTGAGCTGGACCGGAT
>JBEKFY010000091.1:0-7223 GCA_050013095.1 Anaerolineales bacterium
GATGTATCCGGTAGGACCGGATCGAGTTTGCGAAAAACCCGGATCAGGTTTTGCAGTAGAATGATCATCAAGGAGAACTTTTCAAACCCTTGACAACTGCAGCGTTTTCATAGATGTATGATTCAACGGGGTGGTAACCTGAAAGTGTCCCCTAAGGTTTAATCCTATCTTGTCTCAAGGCCTCTAAAGTGCACCCCATTAAACAACGAAAAGGAAATATGGTGGATCCACCTGTGAAGGAGGTTTGGGATGAAATCTGAAACTTACACTTCTCTCTATAAACTGATCGAATCCTTGCCGGTAGTTTCCAGTCATGAACACCATTTTCCGGACGAGTTCCATAAAGGCCTGACGCTGGAGCGGCTGTTTGAAAACTCCTATTTATTTACCTTGGCTGGTAGCACCGGGAAAACCAGCCTTTCCTCCCGGGATTACCTTCCTTCCGTTCGTGGAAAAAGAATGGGCTATCAGATACCCATAGACGACACTGGCCGCCGTGAGGAATTCCTGGGAAATTGCCGTTATAACAGCTACTTCGTGTGGCTCGAAAAATCCCTACAGCATATCTACCAATTTGATGAAAAGATCATGCCGGAAAATTGGGATCGAATATCTCATTGTATTGCTGAAAAACATTCGAATGATCAAGTTCACCTCGACATTCTGCGCGAGGTAGCTGGATATCGGCGGGTGGTCCTGGATCCTTATTGGAATTATGGGAGTGATTTGGGCCATCCGGAATTCTTCTCACCCACCATGCGCACCGATATGTTCGTCACTTCCTTTCACCCCGATGCGCCTGATCACGATGGAAACACTCCTTTTGTCCACTACCCTGAGGCGCCCACGAAAAGTTTTGACGACTATCTCGATTTCCTGGAAATCTTGTTTACTCGCTGGCATAATGCGGGTGCAGTCACGATGAAATCCGCTTCGGCGTACGACCGATCCCTTCGGTATGGAGAGAGCGATCATAAAACAGCAGGTAAAGTATTTTTTAAACCGCCGAGCAAGGTCAGCCCAGCTGACCGAACCGCTTATGAAGACTTCATGTTCAATTGGTTCTGTCGATTGTGCGCCAAATTCGAAGTACCCTTCCAAATCCATACAGGACTGGGGAAATTATCGGGTTCTCATCCAATTCTCTTGGAGCCAGTTATTCTCCGCTATCCGGAGGTCCATTTTGTCCTGTTCCACGCCGGCTATCCCTGGTACGATGAAATGGCGGGGCTTCTCCACAATCACAGCAATATCAGCGTCGATATGGTATGGGTTCCGTTAATCAGCACAACAGGCGCAGTTTTAGCTTTACACGAATTTATTGAAGTCGTTCATTCGGGCGATCTTATTGGATGGGGAGGCGATGCATTCACGTCAGAAGAATCCTTTGGGGCATTATTGGCCTGGAGGTATGTTGTCGCAAGGGTATTATCTGAAAAAGTGGATGATGGTTATATGAATCTGTCAGAAGCTGAAACATTGGCTCATAAATTGATGTATGCCAATGTGGCAAAGCGGTACGGCTTAATGGTTTCTTGAACAAATCCACAACCTCTCTAATAATGTGGACAATAGCAATATCCTGGCAAGCTCAATGCGTGGAAAATGAGATGGAGAGACTTGCCCCTGGGGGGATTTTTGTCCAAATGCTACTTGCCCGGATTACGGAAAGTTGCAAAGCGACCAGGCCCAAGCGGACCTGATATGAGAGGCAAAACCAGAGGGGGCGTGCAGCGATCCCCACCCAATCCCTTGGTAGGATTCGAGAATATAGTGTATAATTAAGATAATAATTACCTGATAATCAATCGGGGTAAAAGATCCATGCTGAAACCAAATTGGAAAGTAATAAAACCGAGTTCGCGACTGTTCTTGTTATCGTTAGGTATCATACTACTATTCATAGGGGTAGCAGGAATTCCCCAAAGAGCGTATGCGCAAAGTTGTGGCCCGGCAAACGGCGCCTGTCCTCCACTGCAAACATCATGCGGATTGCCGGGATTGCCCAAATGTCCTCCCAGCAAGCCTCGTCCTACCAACACGCTTGTGCCGACTTTTGTACCTAGACCGACCAACACCGCTACACCTTCCCCGACGGCGACCCCGACCGATACCCCGACGGCGACCCCAACAGCAACCCCGACGGCGAGTATTCAGCCGCCTTGTGGTTCCTCCGACGCAGCACCCTCCGGAGATTTTTGTACGCCTACTCCGACCGTTACACCGCAAGCAGGAGGTATCGGAAGTGGTGGACCGACCCCGCCACAATCCACTTCGCCTGTTCCGTTGCCCTTGTTATTTGGTGTAGGAGGAATCATTGTCGTATGTTTAGTTGGGTTTGGTCTGTGGGCTGGCCGGCGGAGGATGCCCGGTGGGATGGGGGACGGCTCGGTCAAGCCGCCCAATCCAAATACACCACCCGCGAACCAGTTCATAAAACTGGAAGACCAGTTCGCCAAATTCGAAGTTACCCCAGGGCTATTAGGTGATGCCGCCAACCAGTTCGACAAGGATGAACCAGCCCCGGGGTCAATCCAGGATGCCGCCAACCAGTTCGACAAGGATGAACCAGCCCCGGGGTCAATCCAGGATGCCGCCAACCAGTTCGACAAAGATGAACCAGGCCCGGGGTCAAACCAGAATGCCGCCAACCAGTTCGTAAAAGGGGAAGACCAGTTCGACAAGTTCAAAGCAGATTCCGGGCCAGAACAATGAACGAATAATCCTCCAGCCCGCATGAAAATTCGTGGGATCGAGCAAATCCATTCCATCAAATGGAATGGCGTGAACCTAGCCAGATTCGTGGGATCGAATGACCACCGGAAACCTACAACTCCGGCGGAGAGGCTCGACTCTTTTTCTGTGCCGCAATTGGAACCGGAAATGGCAGCCAGTCTTCGTCGGATATTCCAGCAGGATGTGTTCACAGAGGCATTAAAGTATCCGCAAAAACCAAGATCACTGCAAAAAGACCTCTTTCAGGATACTGCTAAAACCCTCTTCCTGCGCGGGGAGGCTATTGCCGTGGACCAGGCGGCCCAGGTCCTTCCGGACCGGGATTTTGACACCCTGGTCCGCTCCGGACTGATGCGGGAGGATAGCGGCCGTGTATGCAGCTACTTCAAGGTGCAAAGCTACCAGGGGTTGGTCTTCCTGTCGGATTTTCCGTACCGCCATAAGGCTCCTGATTTTGTCCTGCCTATTGGTCCAGCCGGCCATTACCTCGCCGGTTTGACCATCCGCAGGCAGGTTGCTTCTGTCCTCGATCTCGGCTGCGGGTGTGGAGTCCAGTCCCTGCTCGCCGCACGGCACTGTACTCGGGTTACTGCCACTGACATCAATCCGCGGGCATTGTCGTTCACGCGTTTGAATTCGGAGTTGAATGGGGTTTCGAACATCGAAATCCTCCAAGGAAGCTACTTCGAGCCGGTCGAAGGGCGTCGCTTCGATCTGATCGTGGCCAACCTGCCCTATGTCATCGCTCCGGAAAAATGGGTCATTTACCGCAATACAGACCGACCGGGGGATGCCAGTGTACGCAGATTGATCCAGGAAATCCCAGCCCATTTAAGCGAAGGCGGGTACGCTCACATTTTGGCGAATTGGATCCACCCGGCCGAAGCACCCTGGTGGCAGCCAATGCGGATGGCAGCTGAAGGAAACAAGGCTGATGCCTGGTTGATCTATAATGGTTCGAAGGATGTGCAGACCTACGCGGAAATGTGGATCGACAGCGAGATCAAAAATGATGCGCGTGCACTTGACCAGACGAAGAAAGCCTGGGGGAATTGGTATTCCCGCAATGGGATTGAGCGGATCGCCTTGGGGGCTGTGACCCTGCGCTCCCGCACATCCGGTTCCAACTGGTTTTGTGCCGCGCTGGTGGACAGCAGCTTGGAAAGCCCGGCGGGAGAGCAGTTGCAGCGCCTGTTTGCAGCACAGGATACCTTATCCGCGCCAAGGCATCCTGAAGACATTTTCGACAAAAGGTGGGTCCCGTGGCGGATGGAGATGACCGTGGATCCCGGTGGACAAGCGGTCATGGCGCGCTCATCGTCGGGATTGCGTCTGCAGGTAAAAATCCAGGTTCTATCTGCAAAAGTCGTGGAGCATTTAAGCGTTGGAATCGACCTGCGGAATGCCCTGGATCATACCGCGCAGGAGCAGGGCATCCTCCCGGAGAGTGCATCGGCTGCTGTTCTCGAAGATATTCGGCGGCTCATCGACCTCGGGATGGTCATCCCGGCATGAGCACCGGTCGCCGCATCCTTCCTCGACGTAGGTTGCATGTTCATGGGAAGAGATTATTCTTGTATCCTATTTAAAAATGCTCCGATGAGGAGCGCTTTTTAACGTGCTCATAAAATGATGCCCACCTGGGGGTGAACTGGGAAGGGATTCATCCCTTCCCAAGACACAAACCTAACGTTTGGGCTTAATGGAACTGCGGGACCGGTGAGACTCCCGATCGATATTGCGCTACTTCCGCCAAATCACACACGTGGCGAGGGGTGGAGCTGCTGTCCGCGGAGCCGGACTTAGACAGCCCGGAATACTATCCATGGATCATACCTGTACTTGAGTGAAATCCATTTGAGAGTCCCGTCCATGATTCGTACCCATACTACCCCTTGACGTAGGACAACTTTTCGCAGATGGAGCCGTTCTTCATTTTGAATATATCGACACCTCGGATATGCCCCTTTTTTCCTGACCCATCTACCCAATCGTATCTCCAGCGCATAACGCAACGAAACCCAAAGCTAAATATCTCCTCGATTTCGATGTGGGCATCGGGTGACTTGCGGAAGAAGTCCTCCCAAAACTGAGTTACTCCAGCCTTCCCCGAATACACGGCGCCGTCAGGGGCTGGTCCTTTGTTTTCGAAGACACAATCATCACTCATGAGCTGCATCATACCTGCGACATCATGACGGTTGAAGGCCTCCTTGAACTCAAGGACGACGCGGATGCCTGATTCTAACCGTGACATGCGGGTTGGACTCATATAGATAACGCCTCCTTCAGTAGAGAGCCGATTGGCTGCCTAACTGTGATTCAGCAAGTATCTTTGCAGATCATGCGATTGATCATGATATATACGTGGAGTATATAACTCATATCCCCTAAAAACAATAACCCCATTTTGCCTCAGCAGATCAGGCATGAGAATGGGGTTGATAATCTTGCCATTAACTTTCTCAATTTTCCCTTGCTGCACAATTCATATTCACGATACACCCTTTTGGGATAATGCTCCCGTGGTGGTTATCCTAAGGGGACTTTATGATAGCGAATCTGCAGCCCCGGGATTTCTTTTTTTAATTTCGCGCCGGTGATACCGCAAAACGACCTACACTTAGCGGAAACTTGCCAATTGCATCCATCACCACGGACCCGTGCCCGGGGCACACGATCCTGGCGTTCAGTGCGGCTTGTTTGCGAACTGATCGGTCGGCTCTAGCTTGGTCCCAGGTTACCGCGCCATGAGAACCGATCAGCCGGTTTTTAACGGATAATATCGAATCGCCAGTAAACAGGATCCCTGCGGCAGGCGCAAAGAACGAAACATGGCCCGGAGTATGGCCGGAGGAATCCACGATATGCAGTCCATTCTGGATCGGCAGTATTTGGCCCTCAACCAGGGTCTCATCCACAAGGACAGGGGAGGTCGTTCCCAATCTTTCCGCCAGGTTGAACAGCCACCTTAGGAAGGAATTGACCGTCCTTAAGGAGCGGGAAAAACCGCCGGTGGCGATTGCCCGGGCTTCGACGGCATTGGCATACACGCGCGCTCCACTTGCCTGTTTGAGCGCGGCCAGACCACCCACGTGATCATAATCGGCGTGGGTGATTAGAATGCGCTTCAAATCACGAGGTGAATAATGCAACCGGCGGAGATAGGCGAGCACTTTCCAGGCGCTGCCTGGGATGCCGGCGTCGATCAACGTCAATCCGTCGGGATCCCGCAACAAGTATTGGTTGCCAGTAATCCCCGATATGAGATGGACATCGGTAAAGATTTCCATGTCATTCCGCCCATGCCCGAGCGAACATGGTCCCAGGATTGGATTCCCCTGCAACTCGTAATATGCTCATGCGTTTCATCTGTTTCTAGGTTATCTGTAAATTTGGTTGTGGTAAAACGGGGGCATTATACTCAAGTCGGCAGTTCTAAAACTTAAAGCATCATGATAGTTTTTTAGACAACTGCTTGCTTTTCTGATAGGTCCGACCCTGGGGATACGAGAAAACAGAAGTCATGAGTAAAGAGATTAACTACGTGCATGGATAATCCGCTTTAGCGCTGATTTCCTCCCACTGAGACGCTAACCGTAGGGATTTGTTTCATTCTATTGTTGAAGCTTCGCTACCGATGAGCGATATGTCCCCAGGGGGGACACCACGAAGGGGTGAATCCGATGCTAAGACTTGCCCTTTTCAAGATGATTAGTTGTGAGCATCAAGAAGACCACGCAGGCGGAAAAGTTGCTCTTGAAGAGCTTCGCGTTCACGTATGTATTCCAGGGTAACCACTTGCGGCTGTATCCGCTCCAACACGAAATCGAGGAGCTCATAGTCGATCTCCTGTAGCGGTTCGTGCGCATCAACAAGGCGCCCGTAGCGCATTCGTGGTCCACTTACGTGTACTTGCACTACCCGATGCAGCGGCAAGCTACTCAAATAATCATGCATATCTACCCCCAAGACTTCGGCTGATACATGGGCGTGACCAATATCCAACAAGAAACCGCACTCCGCTTCCTCAAGCACATGGGTTATTCGTTCGGTTTGACTTCAAAACTATAGCTATCGAAGGGTAACCTGCATAACAATTGATATAAAGCGTTCATCGGACTGTAATATTTCGAGGTTAATTCCTTTGTTCGTTTCCAATTGGATCAGCGCTTCACCTACATGTTCTCTTCATACTTTGAGTTTCTTTTCCAATGGGGGTGTAATAAAATATTCGAATAACTGAGATGCACCGGGTACAAATTTCACCTTATAAAGGCATCGTTTGTTTTCTCGTTAAAATAGCCATTTGATACCGAATGTTTGTACGGAGCTGTAACAAAGTTAACCTACAAAAGTATGCATACAAACTTCTATGAGAGTGATTCTGTCAAGGCCAGGGTGAAACAGGAAAGCCCTGCGGACCGGCCTTGGACGGGTCGTTTCTGGAAAGCCGCCGGTCGATCAGCAGAATACTCAACGACCGC
>JBEKFY010000092.1:0-7122 GCA_050013095.1 Anaerolineales bacterium
ATCATCCTCAACCGTTGATCACAGCGGAGGCTATGCCCTTTACACTCGCTCCAGTTCATTGACATTCATGACATCCTTCATGAGCACATGAGGAATTTACACCATTGACTGAGACGCTAACTCGAATGGGAGGATGATCCTGATCCAACCAGACTTCCAAGCTCTGCTCTGATACGATCTTCAGGCTTCAGGTGGTTGATAATTCAATCGGCGAGGGTCCCCCTCTCGACTTTGTATTATCCGTATATACAACACCCCCTTGGGGCACCAGTTCGAACGGCTAATATTTTATGAGAGGTTCCCCGGATTGAATCCGGGGAAAACCATTTTAATCTTGGGGACAGGGCTGAATATATCGGATGTGGTACAATATCACTCATCCGATACCGATAGAGAGATATCATGATCGAATCTCGATTGCTCAAACGCCTGGAAGCAAAGAAAGCCCAATTGGATAAACTCCGCCCCCTCCCGACAGCATCCATCAGCCGTCTGAGGGATGAGATCCTTATCGAGTGGATTTACAACTCAAATGCGATCGAAGGGAGTACGATCACACTCCAGGAAACGCGCCTGATCCTTGAAACCGGACTGACCGTTGGCGGGAAATCCTTGCGCGAGCATTTCGAGGTGACCAACCACAAAGAAGCCATCCAGTACGTTGAAGATCTGGTTCAGAATACCGAGCCAATCACTGCATTCCACGTTCGTCAAATCCATAAACTTATCCTGACACACATTGACGATGAGAATGCCGGCAGTTATCGAAAGACACAGGTCCGCATTGCAGGCGCGCCTTTCACTCCGCCTGAATCCTGGCAGATCACCAGTCTCATGGCTGAATGGAGCGATTGGGTCGCAAGTGCAGAAGAGTCAATGCACCCTATCGTTCTCGCCGCGCAGGCTCACCACCGCCTGGTGGCGATCCATCCATTTGTCGACGGGAACGGACGCACCGCCCGGCTGGTGATGAACCTGCTGCTCATGCGCAGAGGGTACCCACCCACCGTCATCCTGCGTGCAAACCGCAGGCAGTATTATTCTGTGCTGGCAAAGGCCGATTCCGGAAATACCGACGCGTTGGAAAACTTCGTCGGGCGTGCAGTGGAAAACAGCCTCAATCTTTATATCGAAGCATGCAAACCGGTGATCAAATCTCCCAAACCCGAGGAGGAATGGATTCCGTTGAGGGATGCCTGTGTTGGTACTCCCTACAGCCAGGAATACCTCAGCCTGCTGGCGCGCCTGGGACGCATTGAAGCCACGAAAAGGGGAAGGAATTGGTATACCACGCGACGGGCAGTAAAAGCTTACCAAGACTCGCTTTGATCCCCCTCTCAACTTTGGATTATCCCTATATACAATATCCCCTTGGGGGCACAATCCAGAATTTCTTGAGGATTTGCGCTACTGGGTGGAATCGGATTGGAACCTCGCTCTACGCGCCTTCTATTTGATCGAAGCTATTTTGCGTGATCCGTACCGAGGAATTGGCAAGCCTGAAGCGCTGCGTTACCTGGCACCCGGTCTCGACGATTGACGCAGGAACATCGCATTGTCTATCTGGTCCATGACGACCGGATTGATTTTTTACAAGCGCGGTACCATTACTAAACCGAAACCAGGCTGGTCAAATAGAACCGGTTGTCCACTTGACAGCCCCCTTATGGGAGCTCGACAAACTATTGATAATCTAGGTTTACACGAGTTGTCCCCAATGAGATGAATTAAAATCAACAGGCTGTCCATTACTTTCTTTTGGACAGCCCGTTTCATTCTTCTGGGATGAGCGGCTCAAGTACTTTCAGCAGAGCCGGGATGTTGATCGTCGCCGTGCTCCAGATGCGATCAACCTTGATGTCCCCGTATTCGTGTGCAAGTACATTACGCTGTCCAACCATCTGCTGCCAGGGAATTTCGGGGTGATCAGATTGGAATTTTTCTGAAACATGATTGGCGGCTTCGCCGATGACCATCAATTGCCGCTCGACTGCATATCGGATCATGTGATTCCGGACAAACTCATTGTACTTAACCCCTTTGACAAAATCGGAAATTTCTCTGGCCGCCTCTCGCATATCCCACAGGTATGCCAGGTTTTGCTCCTCAGGACGCATAGATCACCCTGGCCGTCTTCAGGATCTCCCGTTTACGGAACGGGTTGCGTAAAGCATCTTTTTCAAGGACATCCACCGGACGCCCAAACAGTCTTCCCAATTCAAATTGCATCTGCGCCAAGTCAAACAGGCTGACCTGGGCATCGGAAGCGAAAGTGACCAGAACGTCCACATCGCTACTGGCGTTAAAGTCATCCCGAAGTGCAGAGCCGAACAGCCCCATTTCTACCACTTTCCAACGGCGGCAAAACGCGGCTATTTTCCTCTTTGGAACAGCAATATGAATATCGCTCACTGTACGCCTCTGGAAAATTATAGCACCCTTGTCATAACTTAGACGCTGCTGCTAAAAATATATTCTTTGCCGAGAAGGATCAAACCCGTGAATCCTCAGACGCTGGACGGCCCCCTTTTCCGTGGTAGAACAAACTGTTGATCAATGTATTTTAGAAAATTTGTGCTATAATTGTGGTGAGACGGGGAGGTCAATGTGAATGTCCATTCCTCGATTACCATAATTCCCGCTGGTAATGGGCTGCTTGACAAGTATGTACCGGATGTGAACCTGATCCTCGAAGGACAATTGAAGAAGTCCGGTCGGCTGGGATCAAACCATTCCGAACGCGCATATAGAGACGATGTTCGGCGATTCAACCAATGGCGTGCTTCGCGCCCAATCACCAAAAGTCTGGTGGAAGAATATCTTCGCACTTTGTCGGATGAAAAGAAATCCCCGGCTTATCTCGGACGCTGCCTGGCTTCCATTCGCTGGTATATCCGAGCGATCAAGGACCTTCTTTACGATAATACTGATATCGTAAGATCGTTGACGGATAAACGTCGGACCGAGATCCTGGAGCGGGCCGACCGTGCCCTCCAGGCACAAAAACCGCGCGGCGAACGCGCCGCTGGCATCGACAAGGGTCGTTATATTCCGAGGACGGAATTCGCTTCTCTGATGAAGGCCTGCATAAAGGATGATTCGCTTGCCGGCGTGCGTGACAGGGCAATGTTCGCCCTGGCTTACTCGATCGGACCGCGCGTACACGAAGTCGCAGGTTTAAAACTGAAAGACGTCAAGGTACTTGCCGGGCCTGCGTTAATGTACCATGTGAGGATCATCGGCAAAGGCAATAAGGAGCGGCAAGTCACTCCACTGCTCACGGGGGGTGCAGCACATTACTTGAAGGACTGGCTGGATGTGCGCGGCAACGAACCGGGTGCGCTGTTTTGCTATATTACGCGTGCCGGTAAACGATCCGGCTCCAAGGGAATGTTACAGAGAATGGATGTACAGCTGACCACGGATGCGCTCGTGAAGATTCTCAAGAAGCGCCGGATCCAAGCCGGATTGGAGCCCATGACGTGGCATGACTTTCGGCGGACGTATATCAGCGACTTGATTAATCGTTATGACCTCGTGACTGCCCAAAAAATCATTGGCCATAGTTCAACGACCATCACGGCCAAGTATGATCGCACCTGGCAAGACAAAGTGAAAGAGGCTGCTCGCAGACGATCCATCCGATACGCCCTCCCTAATCAAAAAACCCCTTCAATAAAAGATATGACCAGCTTCTACATATACGAGACGTTATGGACGCAGGGTCAAGAAATTTACAGCATATGAAAAACACACGCGGAAGGAGATCAGTAATATCGGCCGGCATCAAATAGTGAGGAGAAATTATAGATAGTCCCATTCTTTCCTTTGAGAAAAGCACAATGGAACGTCGGTATATTGGCGACCCTTGGGGGATGGGAAGCTCTCTGCCTTGACATTTATGATAAAATGCTGTACAGTATATCTGTACAGATTGGATGAGAGATGACAATTCATACTACTTATACACAAGCCCGGGCTGAGCTGGCCAAGTTGATGGATAGGGTCAGCCACGATCGTGATGTTGTGGTGATTACGCGCCGAGGCGCAGAAGACGTAGCATTAATTTCGGCAGCGGAACTTTCCAGTTTGACAGAAACTGCATATCTCCTTCGCTCGCCAAAAAATGCTGAGCGGCTTCTGGCTGCGTTAGGCCGTGCTTTGAAAAACGAAGGTCGGCCGTTGACACTGGAAGAACTGCGCCAAGAGGTGGGATTTGAATCGGAAGAGGCGTGAGGCTGTCTTCCATCCAGAATTTCTTGAAGATTTACGCTATTGGGTGGAATCGGATCGGAAACTTGCCTTGCGTGTCTTCGATTTAATCGAGGCTATCTTGCGTGATCCATATCATGGAATTGGCAAACCGGAACCACTGCGTTACCTGGCACCCGGAGCCTGGTCACGACGTTTGACGCAGGAACATCGCGTAGTCTATCTTGTCCGGGATGACCGGATTGATTTTTTGCAAGCCCGGTATCATTACTAAACCCGAACCAGGCTGGTCAAATAGAACCGGTTGTCCGCCCGAAAGCCCACTTTTCAGTGGTATTCAACTATTGATAAGATATTAAGGATTCATGCGGCGCGTGATACGGCAGAGGAACGAGGCAGGCGAGCGAGCAGCCGCCGTATGAATCCGACTTGAACTAAGCCGAGCGCAGGGATCGAAGATCCATTTGGAATTTGAGGCCGGATCGGAAGCAGGGAAAGATCAGGCCTGGGTGGAATTCAATATTATTTTCACCGCTTGAAGACCAAGAAAACCAGGATAACAGTCGGTCGAGTTTCATGGCAGGGACAAGAATCTGAATAGGAGTTGGATCTTTTTAACGAGAGGCAACACCAAGCCAGGATCAGGATCGAACATCATGGTACTCCTGGTCTGGTAGGAAAGAGCCTGCACGGATCGAGAGGGGTTCATGGAGGGGAAAGGCCAAAGGCAGGGATGAGAGGGCCGGGCAGCATGGGACACCCACAAAGGGGACAGAGGATGGTGGAATGAGAGGCAGCGAATTCTGCATGCGGATCCTGGCATGGGGGATCGCTTTGATGTTTTTCCGATAGTGGGATTAAGGAGGTAGTGATTTCGAGCTGCTGGCGAAGAGCAGCCAGGGGCTTTCGGAAGGTGGGACTGAACAGGCCGTAGTACCTTACTTTCACAAAACTTCTGGGGAGCACATGCTGCAGGAAGCGGTGGATGAACTCTTCGGCTTCCAGCGTGCAGCGGCGTTCCTGCCCCGTATCGGTATCCCGGTAGCGAAACGTCACGCGGTCATTCTCCAACTTCAGGATGCGATTATTGCTAATGGCCACCCGGAAGATGTAAGGGGCCAGATATTTCAAGGCGCCCAGGCCGGAACCCACGTCTTCGCAATGCACGACCCACTCCTGCTCCCAGACCTCGGCAGGAATGTGCCGGAAGCAATCGGTGGCTTGCAAAGCCTGGCGAAGTTTGGCACGGAAGATCCTGGAAAGGGCTCGCACGGGGAGCAGGAAGTTGTGCCGGGCCGGGAGCCAGGTCTTTCCATCCTCGGATAGGCCTCCAGACGGGACCAGGTAATGGATATGCGGGTGATAGGCCAGATTGCGGCCCCAGGTATGCAGGACTCCCATCATTCCGATCTGGCCACCGATGAAGCGGGGGTCCTGGGCCAGTTTTTGAGTGGCTGCGGCGGAGGTTTTGAAAAGCAGGTCGTAGATCAGGCTCTGGTGGCTGCGAGCGACCTCGTTGAACCCGGAGGGCAGGGTGAAGGTGAGCAGGAAGTAGGGCACGGGAAGGAGCAAACCTTGCTGCTTGTCCAGCCAGTGTTGCCCATTCTCGTTCTGGCATTTAGGACAGTGGCGGTTCCGGCAGGAGTGGTAGCTGTACTGCATCCGCTCGCAGTGGGGACAGCGATAGACCTGTCCTCCCAGGGCTTCCGTCCGGCACTGCTCGATGGCCCGCATCGCCTTGAGATGGGAGGGGGGCATGCGGGCGGCGTACTTCTGGCGATAGGAGTTCCCATAACGCCTGAAGATCTCCGCCAGCTCTACTGCCATAGGTTCTCGATGAGCTGGTCAATGACCAGCTTGGCCTGCTCATTGCCCTTTTGGGTCAGGTGAGTGTAGATGGCGGTGGAGGTGGGGGATGCATGCCCGAGGTAGGCCTGGATGACCCTCAAATTAACTCCCGCCTCAAGCAAATGCGTTGCGTAGGAATGACGTAAAGTATGAACGGTGGCGTCTTTCTGCACTCGACTTTCGAGCAAAGCAGCGTGGAATGCCTTGCGCAGGGCATTTTCGGTCATGGGCTTATTGGCAAGGTCCGGACGACGTTCCGTGTCCCAGGGTGTGGGAAAGACCCAGACCGGGTTGCGGTGGGTCAGCCAGAACTGGCGCAGCATCTTCAGGATGCCCTGGGTCAGGGGGACGTTCCGATCTTTTCCCCCTTTCCCGTTGCGAATATGGATCACTTCCCCTTCGGCATCGATATCTTTGACCTGGAGTCGGATGCCCTCCTGGATCCGCAACCCACAGGCATAGATCGTACTCAGGCACACCCGGCAGCGCAGGGTATGAACACAGACCAGGATGCGATGCACCTCCTCCTGACTCAGGACCACCGGCAATTTCTTCTGGTGGGCAGGACGAACAAGATCCAGCGTGATCCACTTTCGGTGCAGGGTGCGTTCATAGAAAAACTTGATCGCACTTAAGTTGACCCACAGGGCGCTGGAAGAGATCTTTTTATCGTTCACCAGGTACAAAAAATACTGGCGGAGCTCTTCCTCTCCGATCCGGTCCGGAGGCTTTCGAAAATACTCCGCCAGTTGACGTACCGCTTCCACATAGCTGCGCTGGGTGTTCTTTGATAATCCGCGCAGTTGCAGATCCTCGATCATCCTTTCGCGCAAAATGGTCATGGCTATCTCTCCTGTATCGATTTCTAAATCGACACAGTTAATATAGCCCTGACAAGAAATCGCGATCAGCTATTGCAAATTATTGATGATGGGGAAAACTGCGGTCGGGTAAGGAGGCGGTGTTACCACCGCCCCCTCCCCTAAGAACCGGACTTGAGACTTTCACCTCATCCGGCTCAAGCCTTTGGAGCGCCCTTTGCAGGACGTGGTTTCACAACAG
>JBEKFY010000093.1:0-6570 GCA_050013095.1 Anaerolineales bacterium
GCTTCGGTGCCTGCCTTTCGGGGACCTCACCAGGATCGAACCTGGGTCCGCTCCCTTCACCGGCTGATCTATGGCCGCTGATCTCTCTCTTTCCCTGTTCTATGGAAATTCGATACAGTAACCTCTTAATCAATGTCTACCCGTCCTTAACACCCTACGCAGTCCAATCCTGTCTTGATTTCGTTATCATCCCATGAAACCCAGCGACGGGATAATGGACTCATAAAGAATGTTCCGTTTTGATGAGGGCTTATGCAAGTGCCTTCGGCAGGGCAGGTTTGAAACTGCTGCAGATCCACCTTACCGGGATCGACTACGGGCCGAAGAGAGAGAGGAGCATGTCCAGCTGAAGAATATGTATATCTTGCGACTTTCCAAGCTCGCCGAATCAGCCTTCAAGTTCTTCGATTACGTCAGCACGAATCAGCCTGTACCGCTGTGCCTGCTGCCCACGACTTTGAAGGCGCACTGTGGCAACCTCCTTATGATAATTTGAGTGATAAATAATTTATTGGAGTGGACTCGGTTATTGCGTCCACTCCAATTATTTGTTCTTATTTTTTAATCTACAGAAGCGTTCTAACCCCAGACTGAAGCTACGTGCAGCCTTTATAGAACAGGCCATATATCGGCGAGGTCAGATAGAGACTTGACTGCCAGAGCAACAAACCGCCGATGAAGATGGAATTGGGAGTCCGGTCGGCCAGTGCGAGGACCGCCGTTCCCAATGCCAGGCAAAACAGGCCGATGCCCGCCTCCCATTGGGTTGCGAATAGGGCATTGAGCACATGCACCGTGCCTGTCGTCTTGGGTGTGCGTAGAAAGGCGGTTTTGGATTGAATCAGGGCCTGGAAACTGGCTATGGTGACCACCCATCCCACACTGAACATGCTGTACATGGAACGGAATGCCAGTCCCCACGAGAGTTTCAGCGCGTTGCGCATCACCCAGACGAGTCGCCACAGGTTCAGCAGAATGAAAATGAAGGCCAAGCTGATCCATGGGCCGGTGATGGGCAGGATGGTAAAATGAGACGAAACCAGCCTGATGATTCCCCCCGATACCAGGAAGCAGACAAACGCAAAATTGAACGCATCCGAGAACCATTGCACGCATCCGGCCAGGTAAAAGTAGCGCTGTGCCTGTGTGAGGTGGTTTTCTGGGTCGATCCAATGTGCCCACGGCATCAGAGCTTCCCAATGTTTACGTAGTATCTGGATGTTTCCAAAACACCAGCGGAAGCGCTGCTTCTTCAACCCGGCGAAGGTGCAAGGCATCAGCCCGCGCCCTAGGCTGCGGTGGAAGTACAACGATTTATAGCCGCGCTTCAGGACACGCAGGCTGGCCTCGGCGTCTTCCGTGACGCACCACTCGCTCCAGCCGCCGATCTCCTGCAGGACTGACTTGCGAATCAGGCCCATCGTCCCGGAGAAGATGATGGCGTTGCGCTCGTTACGGACCGGCATGGGCACTTTGAAGAAATATTCGTACGAGTAATACATTGCCTCCGAAAAGGATCCCGGTTCAAAATCCCGGTAATCCTGCGGGGCCTGGATGAAGGCCACCTGCGGATCGGTGAACGCTGGAACCAGTTCTTGCAGGAAAAGCGGGTTCACCTGGTAATCCGCGTCGATCACGCCGATGAGTTCCGCCGAGGGAGAGGTCTGGGTCAGGGCAAAATTAAGCGCGCCAGACTTGAACCCCGGCCAATTTTCCAGATGGATAAAGCGGAAACGCGGCCCCAGCTCCTGGCAGAGTTTTTCGATCGGCCGCCAGGTTTTTTCCTCCGGCGTGTTATTATCGACGACCAGCACCTCGTAGGCGGGATAATCCAGGAGAGCGAGGGCTCGCAGCGTTTCTTCCACAACCTCTGGTGGTTCGTCGTAAGCCGGCAGATGCAGCGAAACCATCGGCAGAAAACCTGGTGCTGGATTAACCCTGTCGATCCGACGGTGCCAGTGCACGCGGCAACTTACATCGATGTTTTCGAACATATGGGTCAGCGCCACCAGCGAAGCGATGAATTGAAGGAATAGGAACATCTGGGCTGCGAGGAATGAGGGTCGCGCAAGGTGAGCAGAAATAATGATGGAATAGGCGTAGACCAGGAATAGCGGGGTGATGATTATCGTCGTCAGCCAGGCCATCTGGCCGAAAGCATTCCAATCGCGCAACCGCCATATAAAGACCAGCCCTAACGCGGCAGTCAGTCCGGTAAGAAAAAATACTTCTTGCGGTTTACCAAAGGTGGTCAGCGCCCAGGCGTCGCCTACCCCCAATACTACAGCCAACCAAACAAGCGAGAGCCCAGAATGGGTCCGGCGCAGGTGCGTTCCTCCCAGCAACATTACCACCAGGCTGAAGGTAAACCACGCTCCAGCCAAAAACAATGCACGGGTTATCATAAGAGTCATCCTAAGACGAGAGACGCGCCATTAACAGTGCGCTTATGGGGATTGCAATTCCGAGCAACCCGGCGGCAATTCCCCAAACAACAATCACCCGAATGGTGTCGCTCCGGCTTAATGAACGGGTGGTCAACATCGCCAGTGCCCATAACACTGCGAGTGGCGCCAGAACGAGCGTGCCCAGCCCGGCTGGTGCCAACCCCAGAAAAGCCAACGCCAGCAAACGAAACGCTGGGGTCAGCGGTTGCGAGGGTTGATCGAGAAACCGCTTCGGAACGCGGCGGTTCTTGGGCGCGCTCAGGTGCGCTCCGTTGAGGCCTGAAACCAAGAACGATTGATCATCCTCACCTTCGTATCTCAGGATGAGTGTCCGGTCCGGGTTTATTGGAGCATCGATATACTTTTGCGATCGGTTCATAAGGTGTGTAGGAGACCCATGTTAGAGGCGACCAGGAAGAATGCTATCACGGCGATCAGCGCCACGACAGACAGAGCGATGGCTAGCCTTCGGATATATAGCCTTCGTTCGACGGCGATGTATTTCGGGCCTCTCACCCCCTCCGTGTCGCGCAGCATGCGGTGGTTTTGAGCCTCCCGGTGCAGTTCGTCCAGGTGGATCTTATTTGCCTTTTCACGGGTGTACATATCCAGGTTGTTCATATTTGCCTCCTTTGCGGCATGTTTTTCAGGGTTGTACTGACTGGGTGGTTTTCTTCTTCCTTTAGCCTCGGAATCTACGATCATTAAACCAAAAAGTGGGCGGTTATATAAGGCCTTTTTAGATATAATTAGGATAGATAAAGCGATAATTACTATGAAAGCAGACGATATGGCTGAAACGAAGTCCTTTGGTGAGTGGCTTCGACATCGTCGCCGGGAAATGGATCTGACGCAAGAGGAATTAGCCCGTCAGGTTGGCTGCGCCCGCATTACCGTCCGAAAAATTGAAGCAGGTCAGATGCGTCCGTCGAAGCAACTGGCGGAGATACTGATGGAGCAGCTGCGGGTTGCGGCGGATGAGCGCGAGAGTTTCATGCATTTTGCGCGGGGCGGCGAATCGGCCCAATCCATCACTACGGCGGTACCACTCGACAACCTGCCACATCCGATCAGTAGTTTCATCGGCCGGGAACGTGAAATTGGGGACGTGAAACGATTGATGGGATTGTCGCGGCTGGTGACATTGACCGGCGCCAGTGGGTGTGGCAAATCACGACTAGCTTACAAGGTCGCCGATGAATTGAGGGGGGAGTTTGAGCATGGCATCTGGATTGTGGAACTGGCACCGCTGGCTGATCCGGCGCTTGTACTCCAAAGCATAGCTGCTGTGTTTGGTATCCATGAAAAATCAGGCCGCACACTGAACCGCCTGCTTGCGGAGCATCTCCAGCCTAGACGAACACTGCTCCTGGTTGATAATTGCGAGCATCTCATCGTCCCGTGTGCGGTCATCCTCGAGGACCTTCTGCAGGCCTGCCCTGATCTCAAAGTTCTCGCCACCAGCAGTGAAATGCTGGGCATTTCGGGCGAAATTGTATGGACCGTACCTCCGCTATCGACGCCTGATATCCAACCTTGGAAAAACCCTGCAAGCGCTCAGTACGCTCTGCAAACCTATCAGCAATCGGAGGCAGTTCGATTGTTTGTCGCCCGCGCGACTTCAGCCGAATCTGAGTTCACGATGACCGTCGAAAACGGCGGGTGGATTGCAGAGATTTGCCGCCGCTTGGACGGTATGCCGCTTGCCATTGAACTTGCCGCGGCGCGTGTGCGGAGTCTATCGGTCGCGCAGATTGCGGAAAGGCTTGATGACCGCTTCCATTTACTAACGGTAGGCAGCCGCACCGGCCCGCCTCGGCAACAGACATTAACCGCCACTCTGGATTGGAGTTACAGCCTACTTTCAGACAAGGAGCAGAAGGTTCTGCAACGACTTTCGGTATTTGCGAGCGGCGCGACGGTGGAAGCGGCTGAGGCGGTGTGCGCGGGAGAGGGGGTCGAATCGGATGAGGTGTTGGACGTTTTATCTAATCTTGTGAATAAAAGTATGGTAACACCTAGCAGGCCCGAGGGTGGTGAGACACGTTATCGCCTGCTTGAAACGATCCGAGAATATGCGCGCGAAAAGTTGGGGGAGTCGGGCGAAGGAGATGAATCAAAAAACCGTCATTTGAATTATTTCGTCCAATGGGCTGAGAAGGCAGAACTTTACTTGAGCGGGGGCGAACAAGTCCTCTGGCTGAAGCGATATGAGATTGAGCATGACAACTTGCGCGCCGCGTTGGAGTGGAGCCTAATGGCCCCGAATCGGGCCGAAACCGGCCTGCGGCTGGCGGCAAACACAGCTATCTTCTGGAAATTGCATGGCTATCACAGCGAAGGACGCATGCGGCTGGCGGCCGCCCTGGCTCAAGAGGCTGCGCAGCGGCCAGCACTTGTGCGCGCTCAAGCCCTCCATCGTGCCAGCATCCTTGCGTTCCATCAGAGTGATTATTCAGCAACCCGAGCCTTGGCCGAGGAAAGTCTGGTGATAAGCAGAGAACAAGGACCTGCCGGGCGTTTGGAGGTTGCTAATGCGCTCGAAATGTTGGCAGAAGTTGCTTCTGAAACAGGTGATTATTCCGCTGCGCCCAAATTGTATGAGCAAGCCCTATCTCTATATAGAGAGGTAGGGGATTTAGTTGGTATAGGTGATACGCTTAAGATGCTGGGCTGGGGAGCCATGCGCACCGGCGATTATGAGCAGGCAGAGTATCGATTGAATGAAGGTCTGATCGCCTGCCGTCAATCCGGAGATTTGCGTCAAATCTGCTCGGCACTAGCAGGTTTGGGAGAGTTGGCTGTACGCCGCGGTCAATATAAACGGGCCAGCGACTTACTAAAAGAGAGTCTCAATATTAGCCGACGATCAGGAGAGAAGTGGGGAATTGCTATTGCGCTCGGTTCATTGGGATGGGTGGCATTACGTCAGCATGATTTTAGAGAAACGAGGAAATTACTGAGTGAAAGCCTAGATGTGCGTATGGAAACGGGCGATAAGGGTGGTATGGCCTGGTGCTTGGAAAAACTTGCAGAGGCGAATAGCCTGCAATCTCGCCTTCAAACAGCGGTGACTATTTTTGGAGCCGCGTCCGCCCTGCGCGCTACCGTGGGATCCGTTATGGATGCCACAGATCGACCAGAATACGAGCACATGATTGCCGGACTTCGAACTGCACTTGGCAAACAGGCGTTCGCGGCAGCTTGGACCGAAGGCCAGGCAATGACGTTGGAGCAGGCTATTCATTATGCTCTTGCTGAACACGAACCGGTAGAAATTGAAGCTTCGCAAAAAGAAAAACCGGGTGGGCTGACCGTAAGGGAACGTGAAGTCGCTGCGTTGATCGCACAGGGCAAATCCAACCGCGAGATCGCAAAAGCGATGACAGTTGGTGCGAAAACAATCGAGACTTATGTCACGCGCATCCTCAACAAACTCGGATTCGATTCACGGGTGCAAATCGCCACCTGGATGATTGAGAAGGGATTCGACGAAAAGGAGCCGCAATGAACCAAAGCGAACGTAAGGAAAAGATCGAAGAGTACGGACGCGGATTCAATTTGTTTACTGCTGCACTGGCCGAGATACCGCGTAAAGCGTGGGAGTTCAAGCCCGCGCCCCACGAGTGGAGCGTCCATGAAGTCATTGTACACATGGCGGATAGCGAGACCATGGGCGCGATCCGTCTCCGCAAATTGATTGTTGAGCCGGGGAGCACCCTGATGACGTACGCAGAAGCTAAATGGGCTGACGCGCTGGACTACCGAAACCAAGACGTGGAAGACGCACTCCAGATTTTGAAGTTGACACGGCAGACAACTTATCGCCTGCTTAAAACTTTGGGTGATCAAGCCTTCATGCATTCGGTGTCGCATCCTGAATATGATGTGCCTTACACATTCGAGAAATGGCTTGATATTTACTCGCGTCATATCCCCGAACACATCGATCAGTTGAAGAAAACTTATCAGGCTTGGAAAGAACAAAATAAATAATCCAATAACTAGTCACCTGACACTTTGGTAGTTCGTTAACAAAAAATGGTTGGTCGACACAACTCCTCCACTAGAATAGTTTTAGCGGAACTTATCTAGGAACGGAGGAACCTCATGTCGACCAACC
>JBEKFY010000094.1:0-7863 GCA_050013095.1 Anaerolineales bacterium
AATCGAGTAGGGAGCGGTGACTAGCCGCCCCCTCTCACACCACCGGACATGCGGGTCCGCATCCGGCGGTTCAATAAGAATAACGTAGTTTGAAGTATCGTTCTGCAATGCTTTCCAGCCCTGCGTTCCGCCAATAAGCGTTACTCAGGGCTTCGTTTATCACAGGTGTTAGGGACATGTGCCAGGGGCTTTTCCCAGCGGCTCCAAGTGCTGCTCGTTCCGGTTGTACTCCAAGTTTCACCAATTCCCGGTAGCGCGTGGGTCCCAGTTTCCAACGTTTCCAAAGCATCTGCCTCAGTCTCCGTCTGATCCATTCGTCCAGTTCCTTATACACGCTCGGTGTATCCGCCAGCCGGTAATACGCTATCCAACCTACCAGGTAGCGGTTGAGCTCGCTCACGATGTCTTCCAATTTGCCCGAGCGGGTTCGCTTGGTCAGGTTTCGCACCTTCTCCATAAAGCGCTCCTTCGCCCGGTTCGCAATGCGAACCAGCACTTCTCCCTTGCGCTTGAAGAAACTGAACCCCAGGAATTTCACCCGGTTCGCTCGTTCCACCTTGCTTTTCTTCGGGTTGACTCTCAACTTCAACTTCTTTTCCAGATACTTCTTCACGCTTTCCAACACCCGTTCCCCGGCTCGCTGCGTTTTCACGTAGATGTTGCAGTCATCTGCATAGCGCACAAACTTATGCCCTCGCTCTTCCAGTTCCCTGTCCAGATCGTTCAGCATGATGTTGGATAGCAAAGGCGACAACGGCCCGCCTTGCGGCGTCCCTTCTTCCGTCTCCATCACCACTCCATTCAACATCACACCACTCTCCAGATAGGCTCGGATGAGTTTCAGCACGCGTTTGTCTTTCACCATTCGCGCCACTCTCGCCATCAGCATGTCGTGGTTGACCCGGTCAAAGAATTTCTCCAAGTCAATATCCACCACCCAGTCGTAGCCTTCTTGGATGTACTCCTGAGACTTCTGCACGGCTTGATGGGCGCTTCGTCCGGGACGAAACCCGTAACTGTGGGGTGAAAACACCGCTTCAAACATCGGCGTCAGCACCTGCGCTATGGCTTGTTGGATCAGCCGGTCCAGCACTGTCGGTATTCCCAACTGCCTCACCCCTCCATCCGGCTTGGGTATCTCTACCCGCCTCACGGGGCTTGGCCGATACTTCCCGCTTTCAAGAGCCTCCCGCACCTCCAACCAGTGCGCTCTCAGGTAGCCGGATAGGTCTTTTACTTCCATCCCATCCACCCCCGCTGCTCCTTTGTTGCTCTCTACTCGCTTCAGCGCAGTCCGCAGATTCTCTCGCTCGAACACTGCCTCCCACACTGCCACGTCGGATTTTCCGCTGTCTCGTGCCAGGAACGGCTCGGCGCTCTGCTCCAGCCCCGCAGGCTTCACCTGCTTCGCTGGTTCAGTAGTCCCTTTATCCAAGGGTTTCTGCCTTCCTTGCTCGTCCCTCGAACTGCTCACCGTACTCATCCTCTCATTGTTCGGCCCTTCCCGGTTCTCTCCCGGTACTGTGGCCTCTGCTGACCCCTGTCGCCTCAGCCTGCCTTCACAAGCAGGGTTGCCTCTTGGCCTGGCAACAGGTCTCCCCAGTGCACGCTTGCCCAATTTACCGCTTCGGCTCTTGATTGCTCGGGCTTCGTTGTCTCGTGCCAACTCGCCCCGCCTCACGGCCTCAGATTGGATTCGTGTTCCTCAAGCCGCAGATTTGCTTCCGGCTTCCTCCAGACCCCGCCTCACGGCGACGCCCTTGCCTTCCGCTAGCAGTTGGGGCAATCTCCTCTGCAAGAGACTTTCACTCCCTAGTCAACGCCCATGCTGGGCGCACACGAAGAGGGGCGGACCATCGTCCGCCCCTGCAGAAATCTCAACTGATCTAGAACAGCCCCAGCACTTTGCCGGTTTCCAAGTCAAGGTCCACATCATAGAAGACCGGTCGGGTGGGAAGGCCTGGCATGGTGCTCATCTCTCCCACCAGTGGATATAGGAAGCCCGCCCCCACCGAGGCACGGACATCACGGATCGGAATGTGGAAACCCTTTGGTACACCCTTTATGGCGGGGTCAGCCGTGAGAGACAGGTGAGTCTTGGCCATGCAGATCGGTAATTTGTCGAAGCCCAGTTTGGTATAGAGCTTGATCTTCTCCTCGGCCTCCGGCAGGTAATCGACTCCGTCCGCACCGTAGATCTCCTTACAGATTTTCTCGATCTTTTCCTTAATCGTCAGCTCGAGTGGATAGAGGAATTTGAAGCTGGTCGGTTTGTCGGCAGCCTTGACGACCGCTTCAGCTAGAGCAATGGTGCCCTTGCCCCCGTCCATCCAGTGGGTGCAGACCACGGCGTCCATGGCACCGGCCTGGAGCGCAGCATTACGGATCAACTCAACCTCGGCTGGCTTGTCGTCCTTGAACGAATTGACCGCCACGACGACGTTCACGCCGTACTTGAGGGCGTTCTTGATGTGGAGCACCATGTTCGGCAGGCCCTTGCGCAGCAAATCGAGGTTCTCCTCGGTATATTCGTTGGCCAGCGGCTTGCCGGCGACGACCTTGGGTCCTCCACCGTGCATCTTGAGCGCCCGCACCGTGGCGACGATTACGACGACCTGCGGGATCAGGCCCGAATAGCGGCACTTGATATCGAAGAACTTCTCCATACCAACATCCGCACCGAACCCGGATTCAGTCACGACGAAGTCAGCCAGCTTGAGCGCGATCTTGTCGGCAATGATCGATGACTGGCCGTGGGCGATATTGGCAAACGGCCCGGCATGGACAAAAACCGGTGTGCCTTCCAGAGTCTGCATCAGGTTCGGTTTGATTGCATCCTTCATCAGGACGGTCAGGGCACCCGCGGCACCCAGGTCTTCCGCTGTGACCGCTTCCCCCTTTTTGTTTGTGCCGATGACGATCTTGCCGAAGCGCTCGCGCATGTCTGTCAGATCCGTGGTAAGGGCCAGAATCGCCATGATCTCGCTCGCCACGGTGATGTCGTAGCCAGTCTTGCGCTCGAAGCCTTTTTCCGCAGGCCCTTCGCCGATCGTTATCGTACGTAGGAAGCGGTCATTGGTGTCCACCACGCGTCGCCAGGTGATGGAGGCGGGGTCGATATCAAGCCGGGCAAACCGACTGCGCTCTTCGGGTGTCAGGGCATTCGGATCGGTTTTAGAAATACCGAGCTTCTTCAACCGGCGCAGCATGCTGGGTGAAAACCTGCGCTGGCCCTGCTTGTCGGGTGGGCAGAGAGCGTTGAACAACTTCTCATCGTCCTGCTGGGCCTCATGCATGATGCGGGTGTCGATGGCTGCCGCCAACAGGTTATTGGCCGCTGTAATGGCATGGATATCCCCCGTCAGGTGCAGGTTGAAATCTTCCATCGGGATAACCTGCGAATACCCACCCCCAGCTGCCCCCCCTTTGATCCCGAATGTCGGCCCCTGAGAGGGTTGGCGAATACAGGTAAAGACCCGCTTTCCCAAGTGCGCCCCCAGCGCCTGGCTCAAACCGACCGTGGTGGTGGTTTTCCCCTCCCCCAGCGGGGTCGGAGTGATGGCGGTCACATCGACGTATTTCCCGTTGGGTCGGTCCTTCAGCCGCTCGAGGATTTCAAGCTTGACCTTCGCCTTGTAGGGCCCGTAGAATTCGAGCTCCTCGGGCTTGATCCCTGCTTCTTCCGCCACTTGCGCGATGGGCTTAAAGGTGGCTTCCTGGGCGATCTCGATATCCGAGGGCACAGGACGACGCAGCTTCAAAGGCGTAGGAACGAATTTTTTGGCCATATTGCCTCCGTGTTCAAAATTATGATTCTGACCAATTTTCTTTGGGTTTGGGTTTTTTCACAAGTGAATTTTATCCCAATTTTGGGTGCTAACTGTGACCAATCAAGCCAAGCCCCATAAACACATGACGGTATCGAGTCCATGAGGAACCCAGTCGATCTTACTCCATAAGGGAGTTATGACCTATCCTAACCATTTTTAAAAGAAAATTTGCAAATCTTGAATCGGTCCGACCTGACAGCTCGCCATGAACTAATTTGGCGGTCCCAAGAAACGTGTATAATTTCCGCAGGTTTCTTTGCCATCGATCCCCGTTTTCAAGTAGATCCTCAGGGAGATTCAACGAATGCCCGTGAAGCGAAAAAACAATCTTCTGTTGTTAGCCCTGTTCGTACTGTCCTGTGGACTGCGCCTATCGCTGGTATTCGTCAACCGGGAAGCCAATGACGACCACATGGAGGTCGTCGACCGCATTCTGGCGATCCATGCGCTCCCCCAAAAAAGCGACTGCTGGGAGTGCTTTCAGCCCAAATTATTCCACGTCACCGTTGCGCTGACCTTGCAAGAACTGGGTTTAGCCGGGGCGAACCAGGATATCCAGACCCTGGTTGCCGAGTTGTTAAATTTCATTGCAGGAGTGATCACCCTAGGAATCTTGGGGATGTTTATTCGAGGTTTTCCCGTCCGGGAGGAGAGGATTAAACCCGTCGTTTTTGCACTGGCCGCCCTCAATCCGCAACTGATCGGGATCAGCGCTCAAGCCACCAATGATGCCTTCGCCATCCTTTTTTCGACCCTGGCTCTCTACGGTTCTTATAAGTTCTTTCAAAAACCGAAAATCAGCACCTTCCTTCTGATCATTTTGTATCTCAGCCTGGGAATCTCTGCCAAGACCAATTCCTGGGTGACAGCATTCGCCATTTTTCTTTCCTTACTGACCTGGGCCTGGATGCTCAGAGGGAAGCGCAACAAAGCCCTGGCCTATGCACTGCCATTCCTGTTTGTCGTGGCGGGACTGTCTCTGCTGAACCCCTTGAATCAGTACGCTGCCAATTATAAGAACTATGGTTCTCCAGTTTTAATGAACCTCGATCGGCCGCCCCTGCCGCATTTCTTCGAAATTACCTATCCCCGCCGGCCCGGAATTATTTCCATCCAGGACGGCATCTTCACTTTTAAATTCTTCTCGCTACTTCGAAATCCACTCGATCGGGACATCAATAACAATATCCCCACCCATCGTACTTCTCTCTGGACGCAGCTATATGCCAGCGCGAACTCGGCCCACTTCGAAAATTTCCCCCCAACCTGGGCAACCATCGGCCAGGAGGGCTTCTGGATCAGCCGGGGGATTTTCATCCTGGCGCTCTTACCGACCCTCATTTTTTTAATCGGGGCGGCTGTCGAGCTATGGCAGGTCCTGATCAATTTCGTTAAACGGAATGCTACGATTGCTCAGGCGACCGGGTATGGCCTGTCTGCGTTCGTTTTCATCGGGTACACACTCTTCGTAGCACTTTATGCACTGGTCTATCGGGATTTTTCAGTGATGAAGGCAATTTTCATTTTTCCCGCCTTGATGGCCTTCTCACTATTCCTGATCCGAGGGGGCGACCGGATCTATCAAATTTTCTCAAGGCGCGGCAGATGGGTCACCTACGTGATCGCGGCGTGCATCAGCGCCTTGCTTATTCTCTACGTTCTGGATGTGGTAACGTTGATCAGGCACCTGGCCCTGCTCAGGGCGAGTGCCTGAGTAGCTCAGCCATTTTATTCCCCGCAGCTAAATTGTATACGGGGGAATTATCCCTTGTCACATTCACAATATCAGTTGAATCTATTTTCAGAATCCGGACTGGATGAGACGCCTGATAAATCACTTTTCTTAATAAGTCACCTTACGCAGCTAGAGCAACGGGGTTGAGTTCCCGAAGCGTGGCGTAAGCAGATTGAATAGCTTGGAGATACAACTTAGATTTGAGAGCGAAATGGTTGAGTTTGGTAGTGCCTTTGAGCAGTTCGAGTTTGATATAGCCGCACAATGCAGCGAAGAAATGGTTCGTCTGGGTAGTCACCGTTTGGGTGGGTGATTTCTCCAGGGAAGCATTTTGCTTCAAGGACTTGTGATAGGGCTCCACGTTCCATCGTTTTTGATAGATTGTGGTCATGCCATCACCAGATAAGGTAGTATCACTGGTCACCAGATACATTGTGCCCGTCGAGCCATCTTCGTTTGTGAAGACTTGTTTGATCAGCAGGAGAGGAAAAGGCACACTCTCCAGGTAAACTGTCACCGGCTGCACTGGTTCCAGTTCCAGCGTCTCTACTCTCTGGTACTGGCCGTTCTGCTTGGCGCTCAAACTCAGGGCCACTTTGCGGTTCGCCTTGAGCGGCATGACGAAATCCTTTTTGAGCGTGTTTTTGACGAAATTCATGTTCTCGGCGGCTGAAAACCAGACATCGTTGAGCACATACTTGAATTGGATCCGGTTCCGCAGCGCCTGGTGTGTCATTTCACGGTAATACTCATTCTTGGTTTTGGGTGATCGTCGCTTTTCTTTGCCATCCTTTGGGTCCGTGTAATGTTCGGTTTTGGCAATCAATTCAAACCCAACCGGCAATGACATGCCGCGATGGTGATACAGGCAAGTAACAAAATTGATGCCTTTGACATTGCGCTGCTGAGTATGATCGTAGTGCCAACAGATAATCTCGTTCTCGTCCGTGTATGGCTTTTCGGCAATGCTATCGTCCACAATCAAAACGCCTTCGGGACTTTCTATCTTGCGCACATGGGGCTTGACCACTCGCCATAAATCTTCGGAGGTCTTTCGTTCACCGGCCAGAAATCGTTGCACGCTATCGTGACTGATTTCGCCGTTCAACAGCGCAGATAATCCGGTCGCCGTCGTTTGCCCAAAGGCACTGATCAGATAGTCACTGTATAAATCAAGCAGATTTTCCTTCGCCATGCACCAAGTTTACGCTACTTCTGCGTAAGGTGAGTTAATAATTCATCTAAATTTGGAGAATTTAGTAACGAAACAAGAACTGGAAAAAAGCAATGTTCCTTACAGGGGGACTGAGCTGGATACGGAACGGCTACTAAAGTGTCAGCAGTCTTTAGGAAAGGTGCCACTGGACCTGCTGGAGCGATCGGTGCAATGGGAACGGCGCCGTCGAGGTCTGCGTAATGGGATTTGAGGAAAAAGCCGACATCATTGGTAGCGGTTTTACGTAATAAAAAGGCGGTGATACCTCCGGCAAAGAAATGTACATCCAGCTTAATCCAACGGAAAAGTTGGATATACGCATGTTCGTTTATTATAAACTTTACCTATATACTCTTTTACAACTCGGGCAAACCCGCATATCGCTCCTTTAAAGTGAAGAAATAGTCCTCATTACCATAACAGGAAAGATTATCCTTACCTGTCCCCCACAAGGTATGATCATCTCAAAATATTAGAAGAAACAGGCCAGGACCGCAATCCTTGCCCGTTTTCTGTTTCGGTCAAATCTCCTCGGGAAAACAGACCATGGTGTGCATAGGGGAAGAGAATTCAGACGGTGAAATAAACGGCAGCCTGAACGATAAATCGGGGCGCTACAACCGCCAAATGGCCGAATTGAAAAACCTGAAAACCAAACGGGTTAGTCTGACTTTCTTATCAAAAGATCAGGTTGTGTACAACGCCTTTACATTAAATTTTAGTCATTGCCCTAAATGATGGCCGGATTCTTAAGAAGATCTGCAAAGCCAAAATCATATTTTCTGGCCAGATTTACATCTTCCCTTTCAGCTCTGTGGAGACATTTTCAGATTAAACGTACTATAATTCAAAAGTAAATTTAAATAAACGCGCAGAAAAGGCAAACCTGTCGAAACGCAGGAGCGTAAAGTTACGGGTCTAAACGGCTTTTCACCGCATGACCACCGAACCGCCTCAACATTTTTCCATCGATCCCTAAGCGGTCTGGCCTGCAGGGTTTTTTTTATTGTAAAAACAGCCTCTTTCTATGCGTTTATTAGTAATAAAAGTGAGAAAAATGATAAAAACTCACAAAAATAAAG
>JBEKFY010000095.1:0-5757 GCA_050013095.1 Anaerolineales bacterium
GAGCACGCCGCCTCCATTATCGAGGGCGTGATCGACGCCGTGGAGATGACCTGCTGGGAGGAGCATTACCTGGGCATCGACCCCTACTCACTGGTCGACTGGTACCGCTACCTGAACTGCGGCTACCTGGTGCCCGCCGTCGGCGGGACGGACAAGATGAACGCCGCCACAGCGGTTGGCACGGTACGCACCTATGCTCATATCGACCCGGAGACTCCGTTCACCTACGAGGCTTGGATGGCGGCGGTGCGCCGGGCGGAGACATTCGTCACCTACGGGCCACTACTCGACTTTCACGTGGGTGGCAAGCCGATGGGCAGCCGTCTCAGCCTGCCGGCCGGCGGCGGGACTCTGGATGTGGGCTGGGAAGTCGCCAGCGTCACGATCCCGGTCTCGCGCATCGAGCTGGTGGTCAACGGTGAGGTGCGCGAAGGCGCAGCAGTCCCGCCCAAAGGAAGCCACGGGAGCTGGAGCATTAAGGTCCCGAAGAGCGCCTGGCTGGCATTGCTGGTCCGCGGCCATTATGCCGACAAACCGGAGATGATCGCTGCCCACTCCTCTCCGGTGATGGTGAGCGTGGAAGGCTCGCCTCTGCTATCTCCACCGGACGCGGTCACCATCCTCGAGCAGATCGAAGGGGCACTGGCCTTCCTGGACACGATCGGAACGCGCGCCGAGGACAAGGCCTACAAGCGCATGCGCCTGGTGCTCACATCAGCTCACCGCCGCTTGCACAACCGTATGCACGAACATGGTTTCCAACACCTCCATTCTCCCGCTACCAAGCATGACCAACCGCCGGGGTAGGGGAGAAGGAAAAATACGCATAGCCATTATGCCATCCTCCAAACGCTTATTGGCGCCCTGTAACCATCGTCGAAGATACGCGATTGGCTCCCATGACGACGGATACTACGGCTTATTCATTTGACCTGGCAGCCGGAAAAGTAGCGACAGTGAAGGTTAAACTAGTGTATCGGCGCGCTTTTCAAGCGTTGGAGCAGCAAAAGGGATGGACCGACCCTGATATTATCATGGCTGAGGAAACTATCCAAGTGGAGAAATAAACGGGTTTAAAACCATGGTCGGCAAAGAAGAGAATCTTCTCCTTGATGTAAAAGATTTGAAAATGTATTTCCCCATTTACCGAGGGCTGATCCAGAGAAAGGTAGGTGATGTCAAAGCGGTGGATGGCGTTAGCCTGTTTTTACAGGAACGTGAGGTGCTTGGGCTGGTGGGTGAAAGTGGCTGCGGCAAAACCACCATCGGCCGGACCATCCTCCGCCTCTACAATCCAACTGCTGGCGAGATCTGGTTCCGCAAGAAGGAAGGCGTGAGGATAGAGCTGTCTCGCCTCAGCCAGAAAGCGATGAAACCGCTGCGCCGTGAGATGCGCATGATCTTCCAGGATCCATTCTCCTCCCTGAACCCCCGGTTGACGGTCAAGGACATTATCAGCGAGCCGCTCATTATTCACAGGATCGCCAGAGGGAAGGAGGTGGATGACTGGGTAGCGGTGTTGATGCGCGAAGTCGGACTCGACCCCGTCTACATGCGCCGATACCCCCACGAATTCTCCGGCGGGCAGCGTATCGGTCTGGCGCGCACTCTTTCGCTTAGCCCGCGCCTGATCATTGCCGACGAGCCGGTATCCGCCCTGGATGTGTCCGTCCAGGCCCAGGTACTCAATCTCTTGCAGGAGCTGAAAGAACAACTTGGACTGACATTGCTCTTCATCGCTCACGACTTATCTGTGGTCGAGCATGTGAGTGATCGCGCGGCCGTGATGTACGTCGGCAAGATTGCCGAAATGGCAAAGACGGAGGAGGTGCTTGGGCACCCACTACACCCCTATACCGAAGCCCTGCTTTCGTCTATTCCGCCGGCGGACCCGGATATTCATCCCAACCGCATCCGGCTGCAAGGCGAGGTTCCCAGCCCTGCGAATCCGCCTTCCGGTTATATCTTCCACCCGCGTTGCAGCTATGCCAAGCCTGAGTGTAGCCAGCAAGAACCCGCCCTGGTGGAAAGTACACCTGGGCACTTTGTGAGCTGCCATTTCGCCACAGAGCTGCACCTTAAAGGCATCGGAGAGCAAGCATGAACAGACCGTCTCGCCTCCCGGCTGTGTTGGCCTACTTGGTCCCCGTCATCGGCTGGCTGTATGTGCTATTCTTTCAGCGCAAGAATTCACTGGCTGTCTATCATCTCCGGCAATCCATCGGCCCGGTCTTGTTCCTGGTCGCTACTACAGCCGGCTGGGTCGCGGTCGGCTGGGTTTTAGCCCGGATTCCTTATATGGCGGTCCGGAGTATTGCGTTGTTCGCGATCGTGATCGTCGCTTATCTCTATGGCATCGTGGCGTGGATAATGGGCCTGAGCAACGCCCTCAGCGCCCGGCAGACTTCCCTGCCCTTGTTCGGGCAATGGGCCAGCCGCCTGCCCATCAGATAGATCTGGCAATCGAAAGGAATCATTCCCCTTATGTCAAAAATCACCTTCATCGGCGCCGGCAGCATCGTCTTTACGCGCAACCTGTGCAGCGACATTCTGCTCACGCCTGTGCTCCAAGACTGTACCATCTCGCTGATGGACATTGATCCTGTGCGGCTGGAACGCAGCCGCAAATTGGTTCAAGCCATCATTGACCGGCGCGACCTCAAGGCTCGCGTCGAGGCGACAATGGACCGGCGTGAGGCGGTCAAGGATGCCCGATTCGTCATCACGACCTTCCAGCAAGGCGAATTGGATGCCTACGCGCTTGATATTGATATTCCACGCAAGTATGGCGTCGAGCAATGCGTGGGCGACACGCTCGGTCCAGGTGGCGTCTTTCGTGGCCTGCGGACGATTCCAGTGTTGCTTGAGTTGTGCAACGAGATGGACGAGCTAGCGCCCGATGCATTGCTTCTCAACTACGTCAACCCGATGGCGATCAACTGCTGGGCGGTGGCTGATGGATCGGGCCGCCCGCATGTGGGTCTTTGCCACAGCGTGCAAGGCACCTCCGAGATGCTGGCGCGTTGGATTGATGTGCCCTATGACGAGGTCTCGTTCCTTTGTGCGGGCATCAATCACCAGGCCTGGTTCCTCGAATTTCGGCGCGGCCAAGAAGATCTTTACCCGCGCATCTGGGAGGCCCTGGAACGTGACGAGATCATGGGCGAGGAACCTGTGCGCGGCGAGCTGATGAAGAATTTCGGCTACTTTGTCACCGAATCGTCCGGCCACGCCAGCGAATATGTGCCCTACTTCCGCAAGAACACTCAGATGGTGGACGGAGAACTGTCGCCGCGCTTCAAGAACCTGGCAGACTTTTGGTTCGACTTTGCACGCACGGGCGGTTATTTGCGTCACTGCCAGAAGCAGCTTGCTTTGGCTGAGCAAGAGTTCAGCGAATTGAGCGAAGGCATCAAAGACCTGCCGACCCGGCGGACACACGAGTATGGCTCGTTCATCATAGAAGCAATAGAGACGAACCAGCCGGCTCGCATCAATGGCAATGTGCCTAACGATGGCCTTATCACGAACCTGCCGTATGGTTGCTGCGAGGTGCCGTGCTTGGTGGACGGCAACGGCGTGCAAGGCGTGTTCGTCGGCGATCTGCCGGCGCAACTGGCGGGGATTAACCGCACCAATATCAACGTGCAAGAACTGGCCGTCGAAGCTTCGCTGACCGGCAACAAGGACGCGGTGCATTATGCCATCATGATGGATCCGCTGACCTCTGCCGTGTGTACCCTGCCGCAGATCCACGCTATGGTGGACGAGATGTTTGAAGCGCAAGCCAGGTGGCTGCCCCAGTTCTAGGACTAGTCCTGCACAACCACACATTTCACAACGGCCTGCGTCTCAGCGTGCAGGCCGTTTCCCACACGAGACTTGCGAGGTCTCATGGAGGAAAACCATGCAAGTCGCTGGCAAGTCCTCAATGGAATGAAGCGGCGAGGTCATCATGGCCAATCCACAATTAGCTGTAGACCTGTCTTCCAATACGGGAGCGCTCAAGCACGGGGCCTCCGGCTTTCTTTACGGCCTGGGCAATGATGGCATTCCCAGTGTAAACATGCTGGCTCCTCTAAAACCCCAGGTGGCGGCGCAAAAGCCGGAAGGCGGGTTACAGCATCCAAACGGCGATGCTCTGAACGTTTCGAACACCTACAAAGCGGCGGGTGGGAAAGGAATAGAAATCTACATCCAGGATATTTACCCCAATTGGCTTTATGATTCGTTGGGTCTGGAAGATTATCTGGGCAAAGTGGAGCAAGTCGTCTGCCAGGCAGCGGCCAGCCCAAATCGCAGTTTGTTTTCGTACGTGCCCTTCAATGAGCCCGATCAGATTTGGTACAACAAAGGTGACAAAAAACAGGCTTTCTTCGAGGACTGGAAGACCGTTTATCAGAAGATCAAGTCCATGGATACGGCCGCCCGGATCGTTGGGCCCAATTTTGCCGCTTACGACAGTGATTTTTATCGGGACTTCACGATTTTTGCCAGCCAACAGGACTGCTTGCCCGATGTGATCTCGTGGCACGAATTGAACAATGACTTTTTCGGCGGCTGGTACAGCCGTTATGAAGATTTTCGCCGCATCGAAAGCCACCTATTGAGTTTTGAATAACAGATGTCACAGCGATCACTATTTCCATGAGAGTTCGCAACTGGCGAGGCAAGCCGCCAACCGTCTGGCGGAATTTCGGGTTCTGGCCACACCATTGTTAACTCTTGTGGAAAGTTCAGGCATGTTGTGCGGTGCGAAATTGGCAATGTGTTCACTCACCTGTGTCCAAACAAATTCAACCGGATTGAGCTCTGGAGCACAGATCGGAAAGTTATAAACATGCATACGCGGATTCTCGGCAAGAAACTCCTGCACAAGCTGACGTTGGTGGATGGGATGGTTGTCCCACACCAGAACGATCTCGCCCGGAACGATCCGCAAAACCTGCTTCAAGAAAGCGACCACCTCTTCGCCACGCAGGCTGCGCCGATAGGAACGTGTGGTCAGCTTGACCTTTCGGCCATTCAGACTCACCAGCAATGCACCCAACACGTTCAGCCGCTGGTGATGCTGCAGGCTGGTACGAATAGCAGGTGTGCGTCCACGTGGCGACCAACTGCGCTTGAGCGGCGAGACCAAAGAGAAGCCGCTTTCATCTACAAAAACCAGCCTAGCCCTCAGTTCACGCCACTTTTTTTATCCTTGGCCAGACCCGCTGCTTCCAGGAAACGATCGCCTCCTCGTCGCGTTGGATCGCCAGGCGCTGCGGCTTCTGGCTGCTCCAACCCATGCGATCTATCACGTGTCAGACGCCGCTGGGAACATACCGAATTCCGAATAGTTCCCAAATCACGTGCCCGATCCGCTCCAGCGTCCAGTAATCCTCTGCATATCCGTGGGCATATGCTCCGCGTAACAATTCTTGCTCCAACTTCTGCAGTTGTTCGCTGGTCAACTTGGTGGGACGACCAGGCGGTCGCTCACTTTTCTTCGGCGGGTTGCCTCGCTGTTCCCGCCAGCGAAAGACACTGCGGATGGTAACGCCAACGAGACCCGCCACTTCACTGGCTGACTTGCCTTCGTCAAGTAACTTCAGCGCCAGCTTTCGTTTTTCTGCTAAGAGAGTGTTTTATAAGTGGTCGAGTAAGATTGGAGAATGGCCAAATTCACCCAAACTTACCCGACCGACTTGAAGTATACCGAATGGTTGCTGATTTGGGAATTCTTCCCGCACAACAAAATGGGACGCCCGCGCA
>JBEKFY010000096.1:0-5665 GCA_050013095.1 Anaerolineales bacterium
GCGGTCGTTGAGTATTCTGCTGATCGACCGGCGGCTTTCCAGAAACGACCCGTCCAAGGCCGGTCCGCAGGGCTTTCCTGTTTCACCCTGGCCTTGACAGAATCACTCTCATAGAAGTTTGTTCAGTAAGCAAGGGGGGCTGTCAAGCCGCGAATGAAACAAGTCGTTTAACAAGAGTGACTACCGGCGCTCAAGGTCTAAAAAGTACTGAAGGGGCACTCCCATCCCCTATTATCACACGAGCGCTTCAGCATAAACCCAGCTCTTTTGAAAGGGTTTATTATGATGGACAGCAAGTACCGGTTTGTGTCAGGCACCTTTCGAGGACTTTCCTGGGAGAAGATCCGCAAACCTATCACGGTAAATGGCAACAATCACGATCACAACTCCGAGCACCGACAATAAGCCGATTGCCAAAACCACATGGTCCCTGATCCACGGCTCAATCAGTGGACCAATACTGTTCTTGAACGCATCCTGGACGGTTCCATAGAAAGTTTCCAGAATCACTCCGATTGCAACCAGGAGTACAAAGATAAGAAAAATGAGTACGAACCGGACCGCTTTCTGTGTGGGGGGTGCTTGGTACTTTTTGAGCGGATCCTGGTAGCTGGATCTGGCCGCTTGCAAAGCCGCTAAGCTGTTTGCCATTACTCTTTGTTGTCTGTAATCCAGAAGTTTATGAGTAGCCAAAGTGCGCATAATCTTGATTTTCTGGCTAGACGATAAGACATCATTTGAAATCGGTGTCGTTGAGAATATCGTTGTAAGCGCATAAGCCGCCGAATGACGTACATTCCCATCCTGGTCTTTGAGCGCCAGGAGCAGATCGGGCACGGCCGTCACTTCATTCATCTTTCCCAAAGCCCAAGCTGCCACGGAACGCACCCGCCCATCGCGGTCGCGCTGGAGTGTCTGAAGCAGATTAGGTATGGCTTCCACCGCCTTGAGGTTCCCCAACGCTCTGGCCACCTTACGACGCACTCGTCCACTTTGGTTCTTGAATACCTGGAGCAAATCTGGCACAGCCTCCATCGCACTCATACGACCCAGAACCCCAACCACATCATAACGCACATTCCCATCTTGGTACTTGAGCGCCCAAAGCAGATCAGGCACAGCCTCTATCGCATTCAAATCCCCCAGTGCATAAACCACCGCTCGACGCACACGTCGATCGGGGTCGCCTTTGAGCGCGACAAGCAGGTCGGGCACAGCCGTCAACGCATTTAGCTCCCCCAGTGCCCAAGCCGCCACAGAACGCACCCGCCCACTGCGATCGTTCTTGAGTGCCAGCAGTAGATCGGGCACAGCCGACGCCGCATCCAGCTTCCCCAAACTTCTTACCGCCATGAAACGCACCCTCTCATCCTTATCCTTTAGCTCCTGAAGCAGGTCGGGTAGAGCCTTTACCTTTTTCATCTTCGCCAGTGCCCTTCTTACCGCGGAACGAACCCTCCGGTCTTCGTCCTTCAACGCTAGGAGCAGATCAGGTACGGCTTTAACTGTTTTCATCTCCACCAGTGCCCCAACTGCTATGGAACGCACCCGCCCATCGGGGTCATATTTGATTGCCAGGAGCAGATCGGGCACGACCTCTACCACATTCAGCTTCCCCAACGCCCAAGCTGCCACAGAGCGCACTCGCCCACTGCGATCGTATTTAAGTGCTGAGAGCAAATCGGGCACGGCCTCTTCTGTTTTCATCACTCCCAGTGATCTGGCCGATGCGGAACGTACCGACCAGTTCCGATCATTAAGTGACTGACGGAGCTTAGGCACGGCCTTCTCCGCTCTCATCTCCCCCAGCGCCTCAGCCGCTGCGGAACGTACTATCCAATCCCGATCGGTTTCAAGCACTCGGATCAGATCGGGCACGGTCTCCTCCACTTTCATCTCGGCTAATGTACGGAATAAGACAGGCAGAAAGTTTTGCCGTCTTTTTCCCCATGCGAATTTCCCCCATCCGTTAATCATCCGGTGCAAATCCCGCATCAGCAATCGCTGTTCTCTGCCTTCTACACCCTCATTTTCAGCGATCAGCGACGCCGCCATCATCCAGTCCCTGAACATCCTCTGTTCGAATGGGCTTCTGGCATGCAGCACCCGATGGACTAGGTCGGTGGCTGATTTCCCGTCAAGAGACCCATCCATGAGCAGGATAGGTTCTCGCCACGAAGGGATGTGCAGCCTTGGATGTAGGAAAGCCCAAGCGCCGACCCGGTTGGAGAGCCAGGCTCGTGAAAGCCGCTGGCCAACGAAATATTCCTGGAATGTTGTATGGCTGAAAACCAACACCTCCCCACCCCAGGCCACAAGGCCCATTTGCTCATGGATAATGAAGAGAATCTCTTCGGGAATGTCGGGCTTTTGGTCCAGCTGCAACTGCCAAGCTAGCAACTCGATCGCCTCCCAAACAGCCTTTTTTTGATCAACATCCACTCCCCGATCATGTACCGCCCGGTCCCACAGCTCGTCGGTGTAAAGCCGGTACAAGTCTGCCCGATTTCGTGCCATCCTTTCTCTCCCATTGCCGGCGTATACCTGCGCAGACAATCTCAGAATCAGCGGGTTGTCCAGAATACGCAGCAGGGCCGGCCGAGCAGCCATATAATCATACAACCAGCTCGCTTCGCTCTCCGCTTTCTTTTTTGGCCAATCCGGGCGGAACGCGGACAACCAGCCCTGGAGAAAAGGTTTCGATTCTTTTGCTTTTTCGAAGGGTTTAAGTGTGAACTCCTGGAAGGTGCCTCCCAAGGAAGCATAACCTGCCGGACGTGAGCTCACCATTAGTCGGCACTTCCGTCCGTGTTCGGAGGCTGTAAATTTATTGATCTCGTCCTGTACTGCCGACCGTAAGGCGTCCGGGACCTCGTCCAAGCCGTCCAATAACACCAGAAGTCGGTCTTGATCTTGCCAGCTTTGGATCAGCTCAAGGGCCTGTTCCTCACTTCTACGGCGAAGATACTCTCTCACCGAATTGGCTAAAGCCTTCTCCAGACCCGGACCGGGTCTGGTCAGCAACTCTGCATGTTCTCTTAGATTTATCTTGACTGGTATGCGCTCTTCCTGCAGCAACAGCCTAGACCTAGACCAACCGGTGTGGACGAAACATAACCCGATGAACTGCAGGACGGTACTCTTCCCACTACCCGGCTCGCCGAGCAACACCAGGTTATGAGCATCTCTAAGTGCCTGAGAAAGGGCGACCGGTGCCGCCATTGGAAACCGGCTGTCTCTTTCAAGACCGGCATGCTCCAAACGCTCGGGCACTACACCCAGCTCCAGGCGTTTTTCCTGGACTCTCGGGGACGGGGTTGGTAGAGCCTGGAGCATGACATATACATCCTCGAGCGGAATTTGGGCGTCGCCAACGCGCAAGAGAGACCACTCTCCTTCGACTGCCTTGATGTATTCTTCAGTCCACTCAGAAATGAGAGCCTGTTTCATATCCACATCCCATCGGAAGGGTCATTAACATTTTATGGGGGAATGCCGCGTAATGCAAATGGTCCGTTATATTTCAAACATCGACATTTCTACTATCAAAGTGTCGAGTCGCTAGCATATTGTCCATTCAATGCAAGGAAAAGCGCCCCGTACACAAACGAGGCACTATTATGCTCGGACAACTCCTGTAAATCCTGCTTATCAATAGATAATATGGGGAGGATTTGAAAACGTGGGTCGTTTCTGGTAAGCTCCTTTTTAGGCCAAAACCATTTCACGAAAGGAGCACATATGAAACCAGAAACGTCCCACATACGAAAGGATACCACTTTTTCACCGAACCTTTACATAGCGATCGAACTCAGTAATGAATCCTGGAAGCTCGGGTTCAGCATCGGATTTGGGCAACAGCCCCGCCTGCGCAACCTGGCTAGTCGAGATCTGGCAGGATTGATCAAAGAGATCTGTCTGGCCAAAGAACGCTTCGGTCTATTGGAGAGCACACCAGTACTCAGCTGCTACGAGGCAGGACGGGATGGCTTCTGGCTCCATCGCTTCCTGCAGAAGCAGGGTGTCACGAATCTGGTGGTGGACTCAGCAAGCATCGAAGTAAATCGGCGCAAACGGCGTGCCAAGACCGATCGGATGGATGTCGGCAAGTTGCTCACGATGTTGATCCGCTACAACCAGGGCGAGAAGAAGGTTTGGAGCATCGTGCATGTTCCCACCCCGGAAGAAGAAGATCAGCGCCAACTGCACCGCGAACTGATGTCGATGAGGGCAGAAAGAACCCACCATATCAATCGCATCAAAGGCCTGCTGGCCAGCCAGGGTGTAGCTCTGTCCATCAAGAAAGATTTCCTCTCTTGCCTGGATGGCGTCCGTTTGTGGGATGGCTCCAAGCTGCCCACTGATCTGCGGGCTGCCATTGAGCGTGAGTATGCGCGTTGTCAGTTGGTAAAGTTGCAGATCGATCAACTCGAACGCAGTCGTGAGGAGGCGCTTCGCACCTCGAGGGTCCCGGCAGTGGAGCAAGTGCGCAAGTTGCTCCGGATCAGAGGCATCGGCATGAATGCGGCCTGGGCGTACGTCATGGAGTTCTTCTCCTGGCGCGGCTTCCACAACCGGAGAGAAGTGGGCAGCCTGGCCGGGCTTACCCCCACCCCCTACCAGAGCGGCGAGAGTGCCCGCGAACAGGGTATCAGCAAAGCAGGCAACCGTCGCATCCGTACCATGGCGATCGAGATCGCCTGGTGTTGGCTGCGCTACCAACCTGAAAGCCAGCTCAGTCGCTGGTATCATGAACGCTTTGCACAGGGTGGTAACCGGGCACGCCGTATCGGTATTGTTGCCTTGGCTCGCAAGCTGTTGATCGAGCTGTGGAAATACCTCGAGACTGGGATCCCTCCGCAGGGCGCCTGTTTGAAACCCCTTTGATCTCAGACAGCTTTCAAGACCCCTGCCCCTCAAAAGACCACTTCCCCCTGGTGCGAGCTGCCCGGTGAACCAACGGGTTTTCCTCTGGAGACCGATCAATAGATGGGGCAGCTCCCCAAGAGCTTCACTCGCCTCTCTGCGAATACACCATCGGGTGTCCAGTCATGAACCGGCACGGATAGAAATTTGTAGGAGTGAATTTCCCCTCTACGCTTCATGGAGCTGCCAGGATATCTTCGAGAGAAGTCGGTCCGGGAGTAGGGAAACACTGTTGAAGAATATACTCTAAAAAGGAGTTCGGCTGCTGGCGGTCGTTAAGCGTTCTGCTGATCGCCTGGCAGCTTTCCAGAAACGACCCGTCCAAGGCCGGTCCGCAGGGCTTTCCTATTTCATCCTGGCCTTGACAGAATCACTCTCATAGAAGTTGTTCTAGTAAAAAAAGAGGAATATCAAGCCGTGGAATTTTGCTCTTAAGGGAACTGCGCACGGGCGGGGGGACGATTTTCGACCTGATCCCTGAAAGGGACCGCCATCGCACCTTCGCCACCAATCTCACTACCTGGTTTCTATGTGGGGAATATTTGCTTTCGGATTGTTTCGGAAACAACATCCACTAATATATCGCGAAACATGGATAAAGCAGCAGTTCCTAATTTTTAGAGTTTAGACTATGTGGCAATCTCTCGGCAGGGCCGAGTGGTTGAACAGAACCTTAATAATCCAATCTTAAGCGGTAGCAGCTGCCTTGGAGGCTGGGAAATAGTGTTTTTTCACCACA
>JBEKFY010000097.1:0-5451 GCA_050013095.1 Anaerolineales bacterium
CCGTCCACCTGATATATAATCATTTCACCAGCGTCGCTTCGCCCCACTTACTGGACGCCATGAGACCGGATTGGGTGGACGGCATGGACCGGAATCGGTGGACGATTTCACCGGAATACGCATCTCATATGCGTTGAACTAGATGCCCGACAATTTGCCTGGCCTGGACACATTGGTTATCACCAAAGTGTATTTGGCCCCTACGATTGTCTACCAGATCATTTTGAATTCTCGAGTCGAGCTCTGGGAGGAAAGCAATGAAAACAAAAATGATGACCGTAATCTCAGCCCTGGCGTTGGTGCTGGTATCCTTGCCCGCTCTTGCCCTGGGAAACCCAAAACCGGTTGCAGCGCATGGGCTTAAGGCCTGGACGTATCTTGTTTACCTGGATGGGGATAATAATCTAGACACTTGGGGTGACTACAGTTTGAATCTAATGAAAAACGGCTTAACCGACGATGCCAACGTCAACGTCATCGTTCTGTATGACCATTACGGCAGCGGTGCCCAACTTCTGCAGGTGACTTCAAGTGGCATAACCACGATCAGTGATTATGGCGAACCCGACATGGCCGATCCCGCCGTTTTGCAGAGCTTCCTGTCATGGGGTGTCAAGAACTATCCGGCCAACCATTATGCTGTGGTTCTCTGGGACCACGGCGGTGGTTGGAAAGATGTCATCTTTGATGCCACCAGCAATGACCGGATGTTGATCAGCGATCTCAATAACGCTATGAGGGCTGTGACCACCAGCCTTCATCGCAAGTTCGATGTAACCATCTTTGATGCCTGTCTCATGTCCATGGCAGAAGTTGCAGACCAACTTAGGCCTGTCACCAACTACTTGGTGGCCTCAGAGCAATCCGTGCAAGACGAGGGCTTCCCTTACGACGCCATGCTCCAGCAGCTTTCCGCCCAACCCTCTATGGACGGCTGGGCCTATTCCAAGCTAATTGCCGATGATTACTACTTATTCTATATAAACACCAGCGGTAAATCGGTGCTCAGTGTCAGTGCGATTAATGAAAGCAAACTGCCAGGTCTGGTTTCGGCCGTTGACAATCTTTCTGTCAATCTAATTGCGAACATGGCGACCTATCACGGTCAAGTAGAAAGTGCGCGGTCAAACGCTCAACATCAGATTGAGGGCATTAATGGAGTGTTCTGGTATGTTGATCTGCATCATTTTGCGGATCAAATAGCTTCCCGTATAAACGATGCGACAATCGATAGCCAGGCAGCTGCAGTTTCGGCCAGCGTCGAAAGTACACTGTATGAACGTCACAGCCCCAACCTTGACGGTGAGGCCTACGGCATTGCGATCAATTTCCCTCCCAATCTCTCCCGATATATGGACAAAAGCTACCTGGCCCAAAATTACCAAGGCGTCAATCTAGTCTTTACTGCGGAAACTCACTGGGACGAGATGCTGCTCGAATACTACAATTATTGAAGCATGTAGTCCGCCAGCGTGCCATGCAGCCGGGTCAAGCGCCCGGCTTTTCTTTCTCTCCTCTCCCCCTCTAGACGCGCCGCCCAACACCGGCTCCAGGCGACAGCGGCGAAGCCGCTGAGGGATGCGCCTGGCAAGAAGTGCGCGTTAATGATTGTGGCTCCTCCCCTGTCCCGACGCTGCGCTTGAGCCAAACCGTTCAATAGAAACTTCTTTCAAAGTAACCCCTCTATGAACTTATAATCATGCGTATTCAGGCTCAAATCCAGTTGGGCTACTTAATTGGCTCGCCGGAATTCTCGTATTCTGATTATATTTTCCCCCTTCAATAAAACAGTCGGAACGGGACATTTAAACAAAAAACCTGCCTTCTGGCAGGTCTGGGTGGGATAAAATTCCGCTATAAGGGGCAGATCATGATTGTGTGAGCGTGGAGAGGCTCGAACTCTCAACCAATGGCTTAAAAGAACAAATCTGCGCTTACGCTTCTCCCAACCAATGTACTGCCATTTTCGCCGAATCCATTGGTTGAGCATATATACGAGTACATTGGAATTCTTAAACAGGGTCCAGTCAACAGTTTGGGGGTAGCCTGTCAACACCAACCAGAGAAAGTATACCAGATTTTTGCCTTGAGGAATTTGAATTGGAATCAAATCTGATCTAGCTGTAATATGAAACTTAAGATTTGGTCATCCAAGGAACATATCCAGTACATCCAAAGCTTTACGCACAATTCCCTAATATCAGCAATTGGGGGGATTTCTAAGAAAAAATATAGATCTTTTGATTGTTGAAGTTCAATTTGCAATGTTAAACTCGGCAGGGTTTGAACATACGACCAAGCGATTATGAGTCACGAATAAATATTCCACCAAGACCCTCACCAAGGACTTCTGCCGCAAACAAAGCGGTTAACTCCCCCTATGAATATTCATCCTTCCCCAACCTCCTGTCCAAGCGTTCTTTGGCATAGCCGGTAACCGTGACGATCCCTCCCCCTGCAGCATGGACGACAGAAGCGGTAAAAGGTTCGCGGTTGCGCTCTTTGCCACCACGCAGGCGAGTTAGCGGTTGTCAATTACTGACCGCGGGCGCTTGCCGCAGGTAAGTCGCATCCTGGACCTGCGCAAGTATGAATGCCGCCAGATCTACGCGGGAGATATTTGTCCCAACCTGTTTTTTGCCAAGATAACCGGCCCTGATTTTCCCCGACCCGGGCTTATTGTTCAGCATCGACACACGCACGATGGTCCAATCCGTATTGGACTCACGCACCAGGCGGGCAACACTAACGATTTCTTCATAGGCAGGACGCATTACGGATTTGATCAGGCCCACCAGAACCTTGAATTTGAAATCCGGCAAGTCGTTCGGGTCACTGGCGCTCGGGGTGGATGTAATGATCAACCGGCGCATATTGGATTTCTGCATGGCCGCCAGGATGTTGACCGTCCCTCTTGTAAGCGGACTGCTTTGGCTGTCTTCTCCTGGGCGGGGACCCAGCACGCTAATGACCGCATCCGCACCGCGGACGGCGTGTTCGATAGCCGCCGTGTCGGTTAGTTCGCCCTGCACGATCACCAGGTGCTCATGACTCATGCTGATTTTCGATGGGTTGCGGGCGTAGGCAACCACCCGGTTGCCTGCAGCAAGCGCCTGCTCGACCAATTGTCTGCCGGTCGCACCTGTTGCGCCAAAGATCGTAAGTTTCATCAATGAGTTTTCCTCTCAAAAGCGAATGAAGCTGCCGAAGTGCTCATGTCGGAAAATATTACCATTTATTTTGATAATGGAGTTGCATCGGAATGAATTATGATACCCATGAGAGGCGTTTTAGGATGCTAGCAGCCATATTTTGGGTGTTCCTAGTATCGTTGAAAGAGAACTATTCCAGTTCGCCTCTATCTAAAATAGAAAATACTTTTAGAAGCTTGCAGCTTCTGGGGCCGGCGAAAATTAATCATTACATGGCGGTTTGAGGCTAGCCATTAGATCCGTTTCAATACTTCGTCTGGTTTGTTCGTTTGATTCTGATATCCATCCAAGAACATTCACATTGTTTTTATCGAAACAAGCCTGTTTGGGGTGATTTGAAAACTCATTCTTCAGATTTTCTGTCTCACCTACATAAATAGGATGGATCGAGTTGTTATCCTTATCCATTCGAGCAACAAGATATACGCCAGCAATTTCGTCCCAGGCATCAGGAAAACCGTATAAAGTAAAGCTGTATTCTTTATGCGATGCCCCAAATAATTTGACGGAGAATTCTTTAGCCATGAAATGTCTTCCTCCACTGGTTGCTCCATGCAAATGGAGCTGCTGAATAGATTGCGACCTCCTCTTCCGGGGAGAAAACTGTCTGCGCGGTTCAGCGATATAGTACCAGCCGGCGTACCTGGCAGAAGTGCTGCTATAACAGCCGAAGCATTCGATGATGTATACCTATCGACATGACTTATTGACCTGTATTGATCTGCACGTCGACGCTCATGCCGGCGCGCAGGCCCGCGGGTAGCTCGTTCAGGATGATGTTAACCTTGTAAACCACATCCCCACCCAGCGTATCCGACACTGGCGAAATCGCGCTCACTCTTCCCTTGACATCCTGATTGAGGGCCTTGATGGACACCGTGACCTCCTGACCGATCTTGACCGAGGGGACATCCCGTTCACTGAGGTCCGTTGTCTCCACATGCAGGTCCTTGGTGTCGCTGACGACCAGGATTGGTTGGCCGGGGGAAATATAATCTCCAATGCTTATCGAGATGTTTCCTACTTCTCCGTCGAATGGCGCAACAAGGCGGGTGGCGTCCAGATTGGCCTGGGCCTGGTCGACAGCGAGATAGGCCTGCCTCAGCTGGACCATCCCGGCACCGGTCGCATTGCTGGGGAGCGGGTCTCCTTCCAGGACGGAGACCAGTGTCTGGTCCTCTGCCAGCTTCGCCTTCGCCAGCGCCAGCTGGGAGGTCCTCAAATTAATCTCCTCCTGGTCCGGTTTCCCGGTCCACCAGTTGTAACTGTTGATCGCCGACTGGTCGGCCTGCTGGGCGTTGTACAGCCGCTGATACGCCAATGCCTTCAAGGCATCCTTGTTCGGATCACCGCCCACGTTGCTATAGGCTTTCTGAGCATTGGACAAATTATTGTTCGCCAGGGTCAGATTCGCCTCCGCATTCTGGATGGCGGTCGCATCGAAGGTGTAGTACAGCTGGTTGTTCAGCCCCGACTGCGCATTGTCCAGCGTCTGCTGGTCCGCCGCCACCGTCTGCTCCGCCACCGCCAGGGCAGCCGGCGAGGTCAGCTGCTGCAGGGTCAGGGTCGCCTGGTCCAGGGCGATCTGCTCGGAGGCATCGTCCAGCTGTACCAGTACCTGACCTGCCCGGACCGGATCGCCGGTCTTAACCTGAACCAGCTTGACATTCCCCTCCAGCTTGAAAGCCATACTGGCCTGCTGGTCCGCAACCACGAACCCGGAGGCTGTCGCCCCACTCACAACGGGTGTTGGTGGGGCGGTATTGCTACCTGGACCAGAGGCATTGTCCTGTGTACTCGGTGTTTGCTGATTTGCGCAGGCGCTCAATCCCAGTGCAAGGATGACGATCAATACCATCCAATTGAAAATCGATTTCTTCATCATTCACCTTCCTTTTCTGACATCCGCTTCCTCACCAACTTGTTCTTTCCTTATGACGCGATGATGCCAATAATTACTCATAAGCCAGCACCTCATTGATGGTCATCCGGGCAGCGTTGTGGGCGGGGATGATGCTGGCAAAAACTGAAAGAAGAATAACCACGCCCAGCCAGACCAGGGTGCCGAGCGGTGTAAAACTCATGGCTATCGCCGAACCCATCATCGCCTCCCCGACGAGCCTTTACTTTGATCTCATCCGCCTGCACTTGTTGCAGATCTTGCGAACGGTTCTCAACCTGATGCTCATGGACTCTTTGACAATGGTTGCCTGCACGTTCATACCAATCGCTCACCGTG
>JBEKFY010000098.1:0-5350 GCA_050013095.1 Anaerolineales bacterium
AAAACCGCCGGGTCAGGCAGAATCAGCAGCCCGTTGATCGGAAGTGTGCGGTGGGAGGCAGACTCTCATAACCCGGCGGTTGCTGATCCCTCCAAGTGAGCTTTACAAAGATTCTGATTCATACAACCTGGATGCAAAGCTAACACCCCTAGGTCAATGAAAATTGACGACACCGGTGGTGTTTTTATTTCTAGTGTGCAATTCCAAAAACCCTGTTGACTTTTGATGTTATTAATGCTATAAATTAGATATATATTAACCTATTCACAGAAGGGAGGAATGATTAGAACCTGAAAGCATTTCTTTTCTCCTGACCAAATTAAATATTGCTGTTACCTTTTCACTATACTTATGGAGGTAGAACATGGCTGACATGCGAGAGCAACGCCAAGCGCCCAGAAAAGCGCTTCCTCAAACCCGGGACGTACCTGGATGCATCAAATATATCCTTCTTGTCTTCCTTGTAGCACTCTTCATCGCTGAGCTTGGTTCCGGGCAGATCCGTTTTAGCAATCTAGGAGAGACGTCCTGGTTAGCCTGGCTTGTTTCGTTGATAGAACTGTTGCTGATTGTTGGGCTAATAGTCCTGATTCGCGTCCAACGAGATCTGAAATGCCAAATCACCGACCCGTCAGGCTGCACGGAGGAAACACCAGATCCGACCGAGGGGATCCTGTACGTTGATGTCAAGGGTACTGCCGCCGGGACCGCCTTCGGAAGCTATACTCTGGGAGTCACCAAGGGGATGATCAACTATCCCGGTATTGTGGAATATCCGGGCGGTGGATCAACCGGGACTGTGCCGGTGGTCGCTGGCGACCTAGGCCGTATTAATACGACTTCCCTGACCGATGGTACCTATACCATCACCTTGACGGTTTACCCGCTCGGATGGGGATCGCCATCGACATGCACGATTACCTTTGATCTATTGAAAGTGATCGTTTATATCAATCGCATGGGCGGGGCCCCTGCCGAGGTCCTTCCTGCTGGGAATCCAAACCCCTTCGATCCAACCGCCGAGCTGGCGGTAGGCACCAAGCCGGTTTCCATCGGCGGGGTGATCACGGTCAAGGGGTCCGCTTACATCTACGAATGCGTCAATCGCGAAATAAAGAAATATGAAATCCGCTACGCCCAGGTCACCGTCCCGGGCGGCGAACCAGCCCAACCGCCGCGCGGGGCCGCGATCCCCGCGACCTGGCCAGCCGCAAACCAGGCTGCGATGCTGGAATACACCAATCCGGATCAATACCAACCCTGGACTCGCGTCGGGCCCATGTCAACCGACCTGGTGAACACCTGGAATACGTTCACCATCGGGATGACCACCTATTACAAACTGAGTCCGGGTTCTTGGAACAGCGCGGCTGCCAGCAGCGGACGTTTCAGCTTCTTGTTGATCGCTGAAGACACCACCGCCATCAACTTCTTTGATATCCAAAATGTCTGGCTGGACAATCGCCCCATCCTTGGGCAGATCGTCAAGTTCCAGCGCTGGAATGGATCTGCCTGGGTAGACATTCCCCCCTGCACGGACCTGCTGTTGAGCTTCGGGAAGATCCGCGTGGTGGGACTGGCCTGGGACCCGTTGATCGACAATGCTTTCCCCGTCACTGCTCCCAATGACAATTTTGATCATTACGACGTATATTTCTGGAAGCAGTTCAGCCCCGTCACGGATCCGATCACCAGTGGGGCGACCACCCGGGTGCCAGCGGCGCTCAGTCCTGTACCGACGCCTGCTGATGCGGGCGAGCTCGGTCAGTGGGATTTGAGCCTTCTGGACGCTGCCAACATGGCCTCAACCGTCCACTCCGACAATCGCCTCGGGAAGGGAAGCTCATGCACATTCACCGTCGAACTGTACGTCACCGATAACACCCTGGTGAATGATGGCGGAACGACGCACTATAACTATTACGATGTACCTGTGAAGGTCGTCAACGATCTCTAAACTCACTTGGGGGTTGGGCAGAGCAGTCAACCTGCTCTGCCCAACTTAAGCTGCCGGTCCTTCCCAATCTCGATCCTGATAACAGCAAACAAATGTCGTAGAGTAAATCTGATGAGACAGAGGGGTATCACGGAAGGACGCCATCGACACTGGTGATCAGGCAGGACAATGACCACCCGCGCCCCAGGGAGGTGGCCGGGTCGTATAATTCTTCCCGGAGTTGGTCAACATCCCGAAGTATGTAACAACCTCATTCGAAGTGATTTCGCTGAAATAATAATGTCCAAGCTGAGGTCTGAACAACAGATTATGGACCAATAAATTCCGCTGCGCTAGTAAAAATTGGCAAACCCGGCGGCTTGTAACTCAGAAGAACATGGCAAGAGGGGAAACTCAATGGACGAGATCAGCTAGCACAAGAATGTGCGCCTATCCTACAAAGGACATCAATTTAGGGTGAGCTTAACTGCATTTCTCATTAGAAACGCTTAGGATGTAGTTTTTACATCCTACGCCTTATTTACTGCCAAACTGGCTGGTCGCGCCCAAACCGTCGTTTACGAAAAGCCTCCTCTATAATCTCCCCCAAGTGGCCTAGATTAACACTCCCCGGCAGATGGATGTGGCCGGTAAGGGTATGTTGTAGTATGAGTTGATCATCCGGTCGTACCCGACCGGTGGATTAATTGACATAATAAGGAGTTGATATCCGTGGCGACCAAGACAGGCAAGTCGAACAACGCGAAACCCAAACGATCATCCAAGGGGAAGCGCACGTATGTGCGGCGGATGAAGCAGGAGGCTCGCAAGACGGCCGGCATCTCTCATGCCTGACCGATCCGATAAACTCATTCAGCATTCAGAAAACCATACCACAAACCGGGTTAACGTGGATGGGTACGAGATCGTGACCGATATTCCGCGTTCGCTAATCTTCTGAGGAGGTATTGATATGGAGAAAAAACCAACAGATGTGCTTGAGGATGAGCACCGCTACATTCTAAAGGTGATCGCTGCCATGACCGTGATGGCCGAATCATTGGAGAAGGGCGAGCGGGTAGAGCCAGAAACATTGAAGAACATAGTGGAATTCATGCGTATCTTTGCCGATAAGTGCCATCACGGCAAAGAGGAGGCTCAGCTATTTCCTCTCCTAGAAAAAAGAGGTGTGCCTGTGCAAGGCTGTCCGATAGGGGTATTGATTCACGACCACCAGACAGGGCGGGCTCTCGTCAAAGGACTGGCCGAGGCCCTAGAAGGTTATCAGAAGGGCGATCCGGCAGCTAAAGAGGCTCTTCTGAAAAATATGCGGGGCATAACGAATCTTTATCCGGGCCATATCTGGAAAGAAGACTACCTTGCATTCCCGATGTCCAATAAAGTTCTGAATGCGGAAGATCAGCAGAGTTTGAGTGAAGAATTCGAAAAAGTTGATGAAAATATTGGTAGGGATGTCTATCAGCGATTGGCACATCTAGCTGATCAACTTGAAATAATTCCTAGCTGAGATTGACTGTGTTTGTGAACATTATTCACTTTCCGCCAATAAAGGAAGGCAAGGACACCGAGTTCCGCGAATAGTTTGCGTGGTCAAATAAGGAATACGCCAAGCATAAGGGCTTTATTAGCCGTAGGCACTTGAAGCCGCGTGGGGGCAGCATCTACGTCGGCGTTGTCGAGGAGGGAGTTATGAGACATTCATGGCCTAAAAAAAACTTCCTAGGAAGGGATTCGAAAGAGAGACTGAAGTCTTGGCTTTGGTCTGAACTTCCGATTTAGAACTTGCGTTCTGGGTGTTTTGGTGTTAAAATCCCTTTGCTGATTACCCCTTTTTTCTCGCCAGGCCCTGAGTGATCAAAAACCGCCGGGTCAGGCAGAAGCAGCAGCCCGTTGATCGAAAGTGTGCGGTGGGAGGCAGACTCTCATAACCCGGAGAGCGATAGTAACCTCAAGACTGAATCGGGAAGCGTTTAACCCTAACGATGCATATTAAAGTAAATACCGCCGGGCCAGTTATAATTGGTGAGCCCGGCGGTTTGCGATTCAAAAGGACATGGCTTAGAGGATCATTGAGAACAGCGAACGGTTTTGAGCTGAGCGGCCGGGGGGTTCGATGTCGGCTGCTCACGCTCTTTGCCTACCATACATGGTCATCTGTAAACCCACCGTACTCCCCGGTCCGCTCCAGCGAATTGTTAGGCGTCCTTCTTTATCGACTTTTTCGTTGAACGACCGCATCGGCCAGAACACATAGAATTTCGTACATCATCGTGACACCGGCTAGGGCTGTGATCCCGGACGGGTCGAATGGCGGTGATACTTCGACCACATCGCCGCCGATCAAATCAAGACCACGCAGGCCCCGCAACAGCCCCTGTGCCTGGATTGGGGTCATCCCACCAACCTCCGGCGTCCCTGTGCCTGGAGCGAAGGCCGGGTCGAGGCTGTCAATATCGAAGGAAATGTAAGTAGAGCCAGTGCCTGTGATACGGCGAGCCTCAGCAATCACTGCCTCCACACCTAATTTCGTAAACTCCTCGATAAAGATGACACGCATGCCGGATTTAAGGGAGAACTCCCATCCTTCTTCCGAGTTCTGAGCGCCCCGGATGCCGATCTGCACCGTTCGTTTGGGATCGAGGATCCCCTCTTCTACCGCCCGTCGAAATGGTGTGCCATGGGAAAGCTTGGAGCCCAGTTCCTCGTCGGCAGTGTCGGTGTGGGCGTCTATATGCACCATACCAACTGGCCCGTCCGTTGCCAGCGCACGTAAGATCGGCAGGGTGATTGAATGGTCGCCTCCGGCGCTCAGGGGCACAGCGCCAGCAACGTGAACTTTTCGGAAGAACGCAGTGATATCGGCTTGACTCGTCTCGATCTGAAAAGGATTGGTAAATGTTACGTCACCCATGTCAGCAATGCGGCAGAGCTTGTATGGGTTGACCCGCGTGACATGATGAACCGTCCGCATAAAACTTGACATGTTGCGGATTTCGCGCGGCCCGTGACGTGGGCCGGAACGATTCTCTACTCCGCCGTCGTACGGCACACCGATTAGGGCGATATCCAACTTGGAGGGGTCGCGGACCACCGGCATGCGCATGAAGGTCACAGGACCAGTGTAACGTGGTGCGGAATCAGGATTGTAGTTGATTTCATTTTCCATAGAATTTTTGCTCCTTCGAATGTGCCATATCCAAGATTAGCGTCGCTTCATAACTAATATTAGACGCCTACTATAAGTCGATCAGTAAATATTTTATATCATATCCTTTAAGCATGGTATAAGTGATCCGAGGGCGGGTCAATCTTAGAACTTGCGTTCTGTGTGTTTCAGTGATAGAATTTGGTCGCTGATAAACACCATTTTTTCTCGCCGGGCCCTAATTGATC
>JBEKFY010000099.1:0-6613 GCA_050013095.1 Anaerolineales bacterium
CCCTCTTCCGGAATTTCCGGATATTCTGGATGAATGCTTCGAACTTTATTCCACCGGATTACTAATTGGAGGTCATAGAAAGATACCCTATTACATCCAGGGCAACTCGTTTCCATCACCGTCCCCGACCCTTGCCATTCCTGCATCGAGTGCGCTTGATGACAGTTAACACACCAGAAATATTCGGGCATCCTTTTTTCCTCCATCGAGCCTTAAAATAAAAAACACCAGGCATTTGACCTGGTGCAGCTCGCGTGCTCCAATTTTAGTGCGACTTAGACACACTAGGTCGCCGCCACCCCTTACAGCCGCAAACTGTGTGGGGGGTTTTTTGGCGGAGGTCCGCTAATCGAACTTCAGGTGTTTTACCGGCGCTCCGGAATATAGCGGGAAAGTAAGTAAGCAGACCTATTGAAAAGATTCTACTCTCACGCGAATTAACATGCAAGGGCATCTTTTTTCTTACTGTATGTCCTCAGAACATTTGAGACAAAAACCGGGGAATAAAGAATCATCTGGACCCAACTGCACCCGATTTTGGATAAGGTTCACCCTGGATCTTGATCTTCCCCCATATATGGCGGTTAAGAAATAAAAATATCGTACATATACGGTATTTTAGGTGACCGACCGGGGACTTGAACCCCGAACCAACTGATTAAGAGCCTAGAAGGCGGAAGTCTATAGCGTTTTTATGGTGGTATAGAGTCTATGCAGTTCCATTTTTAGGGGTTTATCTTTCTACTGTGTCTATAGTTTCTACAGCGTAGTACCCCAATTGCACCACAATTGCACCCGAAATTAGGAAGGCGATTTTAATATTGAATTACATTCTGCCAGGTTGCTGGTTCCAGGACCTATTCCATCACCAGGTCTCACTTAAGAGCTGGTACAAACTATGGAGGCTGGTCATGTTGCTGATTTGTTGAGAGAGGTTTATTATCATATAAACATTCTGTATAAATCATCAAATGGGCTATATATACTGAATTTTTCCGTATACTAATTGTTGGGCGGCAGACTCCGAGGCCTACTTGAGTAAAAATTATGACAACATCTTCGTCAATAAAAAAACTAAACCCAAGATTACAATCTGTGTTCGGTATCCTAACGCAGTTAGATGACACCGAGATTCGGAAAATCTTGAGCAGCACAGATGAGTTGTTAATTGAATTCGCAAAATTCTTTGGTTCAAATCGGGCAGGCTGGGAAGGCACAAGTCTCGAACTTACTTGGTCTCCGTCAGGTCAAATCGAAATCAGTAGTTTTGTTGAAACAGGGCTTGATGGCGACCACTGCGTTTCTTTTATAGTGTCATTGCAACCCACCTGGATTTTTGGAGACTTTCCAACAGAGCAGGAATGGAAAATTGAAGCAGAGATATATGCAGATTGTCAGCATAAGGTTTATTGTGGAAATATGCATCGCATATATGAACTACCGTCTGTCATTAGCGCACATCCTATTGGCGCAGTCACAGCATTACGAAATATGACAGCAGAGTTAATAAAATTGGGAAAAGAGAAACCGCTCGAATATTGGCTTCAACTCGCTGGAGACAGCCAAGCAGGATAAAAGCCGCCCAACAACGGCTCCAGTGGACGCTTCGCCTGCGGCTCCGCGCCACTGAGCCACACCGTTGGGCAGCTTGATCCGTCCACAGAAAGGAGGGTTTACAATGGGCACACCCACTGATGACTACATCCTGGGCAGAACATCCGCGGAATACCAACGCTTACGCACGCAGGCGAAGGTTTGGGAAGAAGCCACCAAACGCGTACTCCTCAAGGCCGGGCTGCATACGGGCATGTCCTGTTTGGACATAGGCTGCGGTCCTGGCGAGGTAATGCGCCTCATGGGTGAGGTTGTTGGCCCGGAGGGCTCCGTGACGGGCGTCGATGTGGACGGCGATATTGGCAGGGAGGCGCTCGATGTGCTGCGGTCGACCGCCAGTGGCCAATACGCTTTCCACGAGATGGACGTTGAGTCAAGTGACCAGGTCCCCGGCAGTCCTTTTGATGTCGCGTTTGCCCGCATCACGTTATTCCATCTCAAAGAACCAGTGGCGTTCCTGCGTAAGATGATGAAATGGACTAAGCCTGGTGGTATCATCGTGGTGCAGGAGTACGACTTCGAGTCGTGGGAAGCTTACCCGAAGCTCGATGAAATGAGTGAGGCAATACAGACGTTTCGTACAGTTGCGGAAAGAGTGGGACATGACGCGCGGCTCGGCTTCAAGTTGCCCACGTACTTTATCGAAGCGGGCCTGGGCGCTCCTGATGGCACCGATGTCGCGGCATTACTTTATGAGATAGCAGTCGGGGACCTGACTCAGGCGGTCTACAACAGTATCTTTCCAATGGCACAAAGGCTGGGCATTGCTGATGAGGCGAGCCGGCAGCGGATTCTTGGCGCCATCGACGAGGCGATACAGGCCGGAGGATTTTTTGGGTTAAGTCCACTGCTCATCGGCGTATGGAAGTGCCGATCACTATGAGCTGGTTTCCTGAATGCTCGATGCCCGACCCGGCAGATAATCAGAGTGATAATGGCGACGCTTGCGTTCGTACAACGTGCGAGACTTGGAATGTGCATGAACCGTCTGTCCGCCGAGGCCTTTAGTTTTTCGCAGACACGACTCCGGCAACGCTGCCCAACACGCGGCTGCACCCGACATCGGCCGCAGGGCACGGTGGGGCTTGGTAGATTCGATGTGGGCGGCCACTGCGGGTGAGCCAAACCGTTCGTTGATGCGTGACGACTGGGGTGCACCGATGGAAGGTGAGTGGATGGACGCCGAGAAGGTCCATGTGCCGGAGGAGAGGAAGTCCTACCTCTCCACAATCTACGGGAAGGCGCTGGACGCACGCGCCGAGCACCCAATCCTCGGCGACAGGTATGCCGAGGAGGCCATCCGCCGCATCCACTTCGACTTTGAGAAGCTGGCCGTCGGGGGCGACGCGGCAATCACCCTGCCCTTCCGAGCAAAGCAATTTGACGGGTGGACCCGGGAGTTCCTGGACGCCCACCCGAGCTCGACCGTGCTGCACCTGGGATGCGGCCTCGATACCCGGGTCTTCCGGATCGACCCCTCGGCCACCGTCCGTTGGTACGATGTCGACCTCCCCGATGTGATCGAGCTGCGCATGCAGCTGTATCCCGCGCGCCCCGGCTACGAGATGATCGCGGCGTCGGTGGCGGACCTGCAGTGGCTCGACTCGATACCGGGCGACACGCCGGTGCTCGTAGTCGCCGAGGGGCTGGTGCAATACCTGCCCGTGGACGACCGGGGCGCCCTCTTCAACAGGATCACCGAGCAGTTCCCGAGCGGCGAGATCATCTTCGACGCTTACGGCCGGGCCACACTCGGGGTGCTCGACCTCGTGCTCAGGCTTCAACGAACCGGCTTGAGACTGTACGGGCCAATCAAGGACGGCCGCGAGATCGAGGAGCAGGTTCCCCGACTCAGGCTGGTCTCGGCGGTGTCGTTCCTGACGCTGCCCGAGATGGTCCCGCTCCTCATCCACTCGAAGGCCCAGGGGTGGCTCTATCGGCGGATGGAGCGCTGGGAGTGGTACCGAAGGTCGATGCAGCACTTCCGCTACGAGTTCTGACCGCGATTCGGCGTTGACACATGCCCATCGAACAAGCGCTTCAATCTGACTCGCCGAAGGTTCGCGCTAGACTGACAAGGATAGGCGTGCAAGTTAAGCGCAACACGTTGGGCAAGTTCTTGGGAAAGGAATACCATGCTGGAAAACATGGGTAATACCATGAAGATGCGCTGGAGACAATTTTATAATCTTCTGGTTGAGCCATCGCTTAGTGCTGAGGAATTGAAAAAACTATCATGGGCAAAGCGCATAGAATCGTATGATGCAGTACCAGATATTTATAAATTCTTCTTTTACCCTTTCCTAACGGAGGGGAAAGCATTCCCCTATACGATTCTCACTCCTACCTTTGAAGGGTTACTTCAATCCCGAACCACCGAAAAGCTCGTTTGTGTTTTTGATGATGAAATCTGTGTTTTGGAAAGAGGCGCCGACACCGTCAAGATATGTGGTTATCTTTTAGATGATATCAGTTGCATTGAGGTAAGAATTGTTTTATTGGTCTCACAGATAACAATATTCGGCATAACTAAAGATGGTCTCCCCGCGTTGATCCCCATCAAGTTCAATACTGCCACGGAAGAACTTTTTACACCAATTTTAGAAAAAATACGGCGAGCTACGATAAACTCTGATGGCGGAGAATTGGGTTCTGAGATAGGAAAGCTCGATTATTTGGAGAAGTTGAACTATAAATTCATGAACTATGCAAGACGTAGCCTTTTGGGAGGAGAAAAGGTCCTTCAGATTATTCTACAACCCAGAATCCAGGCGCAAGTGTTCAAGTTCCTTGGCAAGACATTCTGCAAGGCTATCTCCCCCGCCCACTTGAGTATCTTGACCAACCGAGAGTTAATCCTCATACGTGAAGAAGATAATCAAAAATCGCTTGCTGAATATGGGAAAGTATGGGACTATATCCGGTTGAAGAAAATCGTTAATTTATCTCTAGGCGGCGAAGGCGGTAAATATCTAAAATTAATAATCCAGCTACCGGATGGCATTCGGATCGAAAATCTATACCAGGCTTCCGCAAAGCAGGAAATCAATCAGCTACTTTCCCAGTTTGCGAGCATAACGGCGTTTAATTGACAGCCATCTACCTCAAGATCTTGCCCAACACCGGCGGAAACCTTGCTACGCTCGGTGCAGGCAACGGCTTGCTGCCAGAAATGATGGATAATTAATAAAGAGTCCTGCCGCTCCGCTCGTGTCGCTGAGCCACGCCAATAGGCGGCCTTGACCTGTGCCCCAAAAACTGATCCAACTCTTATGTTACGATATAGAAATACCGTCCATGCATATACGGTATATCCGGTGACCGACCGGGGACTTGCCTGCACCGTGCTGCGGGCACAGGTAAACCCCGAACCAACTGATTAAGAGCCTAAAAGGTGGAAGTCTATAGCGTCTATATGGTGGTATAGAGTCTATACAGCAGGACTTACGCAAAACCTCAAATTATGCTGGGTATGACGCCTTTTATAACATCATATTTGGTGGGTCAATGTATATTCTGCGTAAGTTTATTTTGTCCAGTGCTGGGTGTGGGTGGACTAGTAAGTTTATTTTGTCCAGTGCTGGGTGTGGGTGGACTAGCGATTCTCTTTTGACCGGGATGTAATCGAATTTACCGGGGAAGGTCGTTCCTGTCCTTATTGGGCAGGATCAAGCCGAATAAACCGATGATCGCCACGAAACCTCCGGAGGAAAACAAATACATAGTTCGTGATAACTGTAAAGGCCCAATATAGGGCACCCAGCAACAAAGCGCTGGAGTGAAAACAAGAGCTGGATAAATCACAATGAACAGTCCGACTATTAAGAAGACCAGAGAAATCCAGACATTCCTAGGAGCTTGGCTGAGCACAAACCAAGCCAAAAGTAACAATATAGCTGCCAAAAATAAGGCGATCAGGGGATACGACCAGAAGATCACCCAGACCAATGAAAATGTCTGGGCATTACGGTGACTCAGGAATTCCATCCACGTATCAAAACCCCAGGCCACCCCCAGAACAACGATCAATCCAATGATGGAAACTACTCTCGACAAGTAAGCAGATCTGCGGTTCATTATGGTTCCTCCTCCACCTCAAGCAGAACTTGGGCAAAATAAGATTTGATTGACAGGGAAGGCGAAAATGGGTAAGGTAAGGAGTGATGAGACCCAAGAGCCACTCTGTCAGCCGCTTGGATTACTGTCAGTATTTGCTGGTCAGCCAGATCAATTATACGCTGACGAATTTTGCCGAACATGCGGAGAAGTTCAGCCATGATGCTGCCAACCGCTATTTGGCCGGAGAGCAAATCCGACCGCACCTGGTCTGGGAGAATGTCAAAGGTCAAGTCGAGCAAACGCCGGAAGGGTTTCTGGTGATTGACGACACGGTGATTGACAAAAACTTCTCGCAGGCGATCGAATTGGTGCGGAAGCAGTACAGTGGGAATGCGCATGAGGTGATCAAAGGGATCGGGGTGGTCACCTGTGTGTATGTCAACCCGATCCTGGACAAGTTCTGGATCATTGATTATCGCATCTATGATCCGGACGGAGACGGCAAGACCAGGCTGGAGCATGCCAACGAGATGCTGAAGAACTGTGTGTACCAGAAGCAACTGGCGTTCTGGGCGGTGCTGATGGACAGCTGGTACGCCACCAAGGAGATGATGCTGTCCATCGATCAGCTGCACAAGATCTTCTACTGTCCGCTCAAGGATAACCGCCAGGTCGACGATTCGAGCGGTGACCAGCCTTACCGGCGAGTGGATTCTTTGACGTGGACCGAGAGCGAAAAGGAACATGGCAAGCTGATCAAGATCAAAAGCTTTCCGGGTGCGTATAAGGTGAAACTCTTCCGGGTGGTGCTGTCTACCCAGCGCACGGACTATGTCGTGACGAACGACTTGGCTCAGGATAACACGCAGGTCGTACAAGAAGTGTGCGGCTTGCGCTGGAAGATCGAGCAGTTTCACCGCGAAACCAAACAACTGACCGG
>JBEKFY010000100.1:0-6960 GCA_050013095.1 Anaerolineales bacterium
AAGATTGATCTGGGTGATCTTCTATCGCCCGCGTGCACCCGTGGTGGGCGTCACCCAAACCACCACCACCGATCAGCACACGCATCCATAAAATGGAATCGGAATAATTTCGGCGGATCGATCCAGATCGGATAGTAACCGACCGGATCCCTTTTCAGCCGTGTGGATGACCCTCAGGGGATTCTCGTCAGCCGGCTGATCGGGTTCTTTACGCTCACAAAAGAAGAACGATCGAGGGCCGGCATCTATCTGGGCAGCGAGGGGCGCGACGGATAAACCGGTTTCTAGATATTCAGCTCCACCCCTCGCACAAACTGCAAGGAGCATTCACTTTACTGTTCGGCAACCAAAGGAGATGACATCATGGAAAACATCAGCCTACAGCGCGCCTACGACATGAATAATGCGAAGAACATTTTCATCGGCCTCGTGATCGGCGGCCTGGTCGGCGCAGCCGCCATGCTGCTGTTCGCACCCCAATCCGGGAAGCGGACGCGCGACCAGATTCAGCTGAAAAGTGACCAGCTGCGGGATCAGACAACCGACACCGTAAAAAATGCACTTGCGCAAGTCCGTTTCAACACCCGCGAGATCACGGCCGGCGTTCAGGAGAAGGCCGGGCAACTCAAGCAACTGGGCCAGGATCAGCTCGTGAAACAGCTGGACCGGGCGTCCACCGCTCTCGACGATGGGAAAAAGGCGGTTGAGGCTGCCTGAGATCATTTTAGAGGCTGCCAAAGGTCGCTGGACCCGACAGCCGCCCCTCATTCACATTAGAAAGGAGAAAACCACCTTGAAATTTACCAGAAATATCGGCATGCTCTTGCTGGCCATCTTCCTCATTGCCTGGGGTCTATTTGCGTTGATCCCGGCTCTCAGTGGCCTCTCCATAATCCTGGCGATCCTCGCCATCGCAGCCGGCATCTTCATCCTGCTGGGCCGCTAGGTCCACTGCCACCCGGTCGCGTGACCAGGTGACTTCCAATCGATCATTCAAAAGGAGAAATCTCATGTTGTGGGCGATCATCGTAGTTCTAATAGTCCTGTGGCTGCTCGGCTTTTTCGGTCCGGCCGTAATCCCAGCCCTCCCGCACTTCGGCCCCTGGGTTCACGTTCTGATCGTCATCGCCGTGATCCTCATCATATTGGACCTCCTCGGGGTGATCTAAACCTCTCGCCCTTCGACGATCAGACCAGGTCTGCCGAAGCGGATGACGGCTTCATCTTGCTCGGGCCGCTAGGCCAAAAGCCACCCGGTCAGGCGACCAGGTGGCTTCCAATAGACCATTCAAAAGGAGAAATCTCATGTTGTGGACGATCATCGTAATTCTGGTAATCCTGTGGCTGCTCGGCTTTTTCGGTCGGCGAGTATATTCGGGCTTCCCGGAGACTGGCGGTTGGATTCACATTCTGATCGTTATCGCCGTCATCCTCATCATATTGCATCTTCTTGGGGTGATGTAGACCTCTTGCACTTCGACGATCAGACTGAGTCTGATCGTCGAAGTGGATGATGACTTCATCTTGCTAAACCGCAAGGTGAATAATTCTTCCAGGAGCATTTTCTTGTATTACAAAGGAGATTCCTTGTGACTACTACATTGATCATTATCATCGCGGTTGTTGTGGTATTGGTGATCCTGGCCGCCATACTGGCGCCGATCTTCGCTCGCCGTCAACGTTCGGGACGGTTCCATGATCAATATGGACCTGAGTATGATCGCACGGTAAAGACCATGGGGAACGAGAAGAAAGCACAAACAGAGCTGGATGAACGAAAGAAGCATGTTGGGACATTGAACATTCGTCCACTTTCCACGAGCGAGCGCGATCGTTATCTGGCTGCTTGGACTGCTGTCCAGGCCAAATTTGTCGACCAACCCGGACAGGCGACTGTAGAGGCCGACCACCTGATCATGGAAGTCATGCAGGTCCGTGCCTATCCAGTTTCTGATTTTGAGCAGCGGGCCGCCGATATCTCGGTCCAATATCCTGCTTTGGTGAGTAATTACCGCGCCGCGCGCGAGATCGCGATCAAAAACGAGCACAAAACGGCAAATACCGAAGAATTAAGACAGGCCATGATCTATTACCGGTCCCTGTTCGATGAACTCCTCAAATCAGAGGACGTCGTCCCAGAAGGGAAAAAGAAATGAATGCCTCAGATTTCGTTGAGGGATCCAACAATGACACGATCAGCCCGGGAGTAAATTCGGATCCTGCTGCCGACAAAGTCCCGGTGGATGCGGCTCCTATCCAGGAGGTTCCAAGGGGCGAGACGATCACCCACGAAGCCTCTACCGGCACGAATGCCGCAGCATCGGCGGCCCTGCTCGAACGTGAGGAATCAGAACATTTCCGCACGCGCTGGAATGAGATCCAGGGCAAGTTTGTGGACGAACCGCGCACGGCTGTCCAGCAGGCAGATGCGCTGGTATCTGAGGTGGTCGCGCAGATCACCCAAATGTTTGCAAACGAACATCGCTCGCTGGAGAGCCAGTGGGATCAGGGCCTCGATGCCTCTACTGAAGATCTCCGCAAGGCCTTGCAGCACTACCGCTCCTTCTTCAATCGCCTTGTGGTTTGAAAGCAGGAGAGTTAAACAAAGACCAATACTTTTCCCCCCGAAACCAATACCCCTACCGGCATCCCCTAGAGGTCAAGGATCGACAACATACCTTTGACCTGCGGCTGGTCGGGGTATTGATCTTTGCTGTGTCCAAACAAGAACAGCCCTTCATCCGTCACTTCCTTGTAGCTATTGGCGGTGGTGCTGTTCAACCACACATAGTTGATTTACCTCCCAAAGAGCAGAAGAATGGATAGGCCCATTGTTACTAATCCAATATGGAGCAAGACAGATTGAATCCCCTGGGGCGTCGGCTGTTCTTTCATCCTGAGGGCATAACCGAGAAATGTGAGAAACATGGCAAGAAGTGCAAGGGATTCCACTAGGATCTCCTATCTATCTTCTGAGAATATGGATCAGCGTAAAAATTCTCAATGGGCATTTGTGAGTTATCAGACCAATCCTATGCTATACCAGACGGCCCCATTTTAAATTAGGAATCTACTCGAAGCAGTTCATATACGAAAGTGCAGTTTGTCATGTTCGTAGCATTATCATAAAACTATAGCAAATTTCTGCGAAGTGATTATAGTCAATATATAGCCTTCTAGGGGGGCTAAGCATAGTGATAATGTTGCAATTAGTATCTTTATCGAATTACTGAACTGTAAATAAACTGAGCTCCGAGATGCAGGAGACCCTCCCCCCTCTACCCGTAAGGCACAAAAACTTCATCAAGATGGTATATGAAATCTCTCCTTTGGAATTATAACCACTGCTGCCCTGTATGGAGTCGCAGCCCAGGTCGGTTTTACGCGGATCTACGTGGGCGCGCACTATCCTAGAGATGTCATCGCAGGGATAGTACTTGGGGTGTGGGGGATTCTCGCAACTCTGGTGGATCCCTATTAGCTTGTACTGCACTTCTGATGAAGCCTCCCCCAACTGGCGGAGATCAAAACTCCCCGGGCGATGGATGTAGTCCGGGAGTGTTTGTTATAGGATGGGTTAAGGCCCCAGATAGTTCAATTCGGCCATCAGTTCCAAGTACTTGTTTAGATCTAATGGGAAAGTGCTACCCACATATGGCATTAAGCGGTAAAAAGGCGATCTCACCCCATATCTAGGAGAACTTCTTGTGGAAGAAGGGCTTAACAATTTTGTTGGACACCGGTTCGATTATAGCCACCTTCTCATCTAAAAAATTGGGAAGCCCATGATAGAGTCCTACCCTAGCACTGGTAGTTGGTGGCTCTTTGAAGGAGTATGAATGAGGGAGATATCGTTAAGGATCCTGCTTGTCTACCCGGGATTTCCGGACACCTTGTGGAGTTTCAAATATGCAATGAGATTCGTCCGAAAGAAGGCCGGGTGCGTCATCTGGTTTAGCTTGTTCCCATAATGTGCTGAAAGAGTATGGAAACATGGCAGCATTCCATCCACCTTCGCAACTTTATAACTGGACATTCCGGCGGGTCGTGGGGGCGACACTTGTCCTGGTTTTTGTTGCCCTCGGCTTCTGGTTTCTTTACCGGTTCAACCAGGTCGTTTTGATCTTGTTTATCGCCATCCTCCTGGGCACGGTGATCAGACCGGTTGTAACCTGGTTGCATAGGCGAGGACTCCCCCCGATAGCGGGTGTCCTTCTTGTCTTCCTCATGCTACTTGCCCTGCTCATTAGCTTCGTGCTATTGTTATTCCCGTTGATCATCGAGCAAGGGACAAGGATCGCTGCCTTAGTGCCAGGTTTCTACCAAAGCCTGCATGAATGGATGGTTAATGATCCCAATCAATTGATTATGCGCTTAAGTCAGTTCCTTCCGCAGACACTACCGGGCTTGGAGGCGAACCAGCAAACGGGAGTGCAGATGCTGGCTTCCGCCGGGCAAGCGTTGGGTTATATAGCATTGGCGGCTAAGGTCATCTTTATCGCCACCGTTATATTGCTATTGGCCTTTCATTGGACGCTCAATGGGCCGCGGACCATTCATGCATTGCTACAGCTGGTTCCAAAGAACCAGCGCGAGAGCATTGGCGAATTGATTTCCGCAATGGAAACCAAGGTGGGGTTTTTCATTGCCGGACAAGCCGTCCTTTGCCTGGCTATCGCCATCCTAGCGCTGGTTGCCTACCTGCTCATCGGCTTACCCAATGCCCTGGTGCTGGCGCTCGTGGCAGGCGTATTTGAGGCCGTACCGATGATCGGGCCGCTGCTTGGCGCCATTCCCGCGGGGGTAATTGCCTTATCCATAGCGCCTTCCAAGTTGGTCTGGGTGATCGTCGCCACGATCGTTATTCAGGAGGCGGAAAACAGCCTCCTGGCGCCGCGCGTCATGCGTAAGGCAGTGGGGGTCAATCCATTCGTCTCCCTGCTGGCGATTTTTGCCTTTACCTCTTTGTTTGGCATTGCCGGCGGCCTCATAGCTGTTCCCCTTGCGGCCGTGATCCAGCTCTTACTCGATCGCTTCGTCTTTCATCCAGCAGCGATGGAATCGGAGGTCTCGGCCGGCCGCAATTATGCCAGCCGGCTGCGCTATGAAACGCAAGTCCTGGCCCGAGGCTTGCGCAGGCAGGCGCGGCTCAAAAAAGGGGGCTCGGACCCAAGGGTCAAGCAGATCGATCAGGTGATGGATGAGATTGAGGCCATTACGACAGACCTTGATGCTCTACTGGCTCAGGTCCATACTCCAGATGCACCATGACGAAGAAACTCGTAAGGTTCGGTGCAGCAATTATGACCACGTTGCTGGCGCTGATATTGCTGTGGCAGTTCCGTATTGTCGTCGTTTACGTGTTGATCTCGCTAACGCTTGCAGCTGCGCTGCGCCCATTGGTGAACCGCCTGGTCGGGCAAAGATTCATGGTGCGCGTGGCTTGGATTCTACTGTACCTCGTGGCTCTGAGCAGTTTCGGCTTCTTACTCTTCTTAACCAGTGAAAACGCAGTCAATGAGATTCAACAGTTAGCCCAAACTGTGTCATTGCAGGATGCGTGGAGGTTGCCTATATGGTTGAAGGGCAGCTCGTTCCAGCAAGTGGTGGTTGCACGGCTGCCACCGCCGAGTAAGCTCTTCCAAGCAGTTACCGGCGACCAAGGGCAGAACGTGCTGCCGGCCCTGCTCGGTTTCACTCAGGGCATCGGCGGCGTCGCAAGCGGCTTACTCGTCATTCTGCTCTTGAGCATTTTTTGGAGCACCAATCAAATTCATTTTGAACGACTCTGGCTGTCGTTGCTTCCGTCTGAACAGCGCAAACAGGCGCGTGGTATTTGGCGGACAATCGAGCCCGACATCGGCGCTTATATACGCGGCGAAGTAATCCAAAGTCTCCTGGCCGGTCTGTTGTTAGGTCTTGGTTACTGGCTGCTCAGGTCCCCATACCCGGCGCTCTTGGCTCTGGCTGGCGCTCTGGCCTGCCTGATACCCGTGGTTGGGGTAGCCTTGGCAATTATCTCAGTGCTTTTGGTGGGGCTGCTAACCAGTGTGCAGCTTAGCCTGTTTACGGCTCTCTATGCGCTCGTCATCTTGGTGGCTTTGAGAATATGGGTCAAGCCTCGGCTTTTCAACCGCAGATTGGAAAATCCCATTCTGACCGTAGTTTTGCTCATTGCACTGGCTGACGCTTTTGGTCTTATCGGCATCATTATAGCGCCACCATTATCAGTTGTAATCCAAATCCTGTGGAGCCAACTGGTTAGCCGCCGCACTGTTTCAGGGGCTGCGGCCCTGGTTTCAGACCTCAAAGAGCGGCAAGCACGCGTGTGGGACACCATCAGGGCAATGAATGAACCGCCTCCGGCATTGGTGACCAGTAGCATGGGACGGCTCACCCATCTGATCGAGAAAGCTGAACCCATTCTTCAAACGGCTCTACCGGCTGAACCTTCCGTGGCACTCCAATCGCCTCCGCCTGTCACCGTTGAAGGTGAGACGCCTCTATCCACCAAACTCTGAAGGAACAAGCGATGACTACACCCAGAATGGCTAGAACTATGGCACAGCTTCGGCAGCAGGGTATCTCCGCAGCGCGCAATAGCTTAATGAACCTAACACGGCTCGTTAGGGGTGTTGGCGGGCATAGCCAGGGACGCCGCAAAGCCCAACTTGGTGATAACAACCGCGGCGATTGCCTACCTTGGCAGAAGTGTATAAAAACACTCACCAGAGGGTTTCAAGAAAAAATCCAGATGAGCCAACCCTAAAGTGATGTCTCTCCGACTTACTGGTGGGGGGAGAAACCACTGGCCGGATCATACGTCATAAGAGTGTCCGTCTCCCCAATGAAAGGGACCTATGTCCCAAATTGACGAATTTCTCGATCATTTCCCCCAAGATGTGCAGGATACGATTCGCATGGTCTGGAATGCCCTCGGATCGGATGAGCAGAACCATT
>JBEKFY010000101.1:0-4864 GCA_050013095.1 Anaerolineales bacterium
TCCCAGACCAGAGGTCGATGGAGTAGAAGATGTGGGATGATTGGCGTCATCACCACGTTCTTTTACTCCATTTTCCTTATACAGCCTAGTATATATAACTGGGTGTTATAAAAGCCGTCACCATGAATTGGAAATGACGACTTTATGGAACACCCTCTCTATTTTCAAGAGTAGAAAACCTTTCCCGCGGCATGGGAATCTGGACACCCATCTTATCTGATGGGCGTTTTTGATTCCCATGCCAAACAATTGATAAATCTCCCTAGCACTTTAACAAGCCAATAGCGAACCCGCCCGGCGGCTCACGAGCCGACTGGAAAAGACTGATTGAGGGAAACGGGACGCACTTAATGCTCACATGGCTTTCTCAATGTCATTGCAGATAACCTATAGATACTCGGAAAAAGATTTTGAACATCGGAGGTTCATTGGGAATTGCCGTTTCCATCTCCTAGAGGAGGCTGGTTCAAGGAATGACGGTTGGGGAAAGTTGTGTCCAGGCGGCCCCGCCGTCGGTTGTCTCCCATAAATAGTTGGATGAGATGCCTTCGACGATTGTGGTTTTAAGTGCCCAGCCGGTGGACGGGCTGATAAAGTCAATATTCGTAACATCGGTATCAAAATTCAGGTTTGAATGCAACGGCTGCCAGGTGTGTGCCCCGTCGTGTGTGGCACATAGATCGCTGCCACAGGCTGCAAAAATGTCCTGCATCGAAACGAAATCCACTATACTCTCTCTGCTCACATCTCCTAAAACGGTCGGGTTGGGAATCCAGGTCAGACCTCCATCGTGTGTGACGTAGACCGCCAGTCCCTCGGACTGCGAGCCATCGGAGTTATCTTTGATGACCTCAAATGGCAAAAGCCCATCTTTTTCATCAAAAAACACCGGCTGCAAGGGGAGCACAGTGTCACCAGCGAACGCCGGGCCAGGAAGTGGGAGGGTCTGATCTTTCCAGGTTTTACCCAAATCCGTCGAGAGCGAAACGTTCACTGAGCCGTTCGGAATTTCCATGGGGTAATCGCCACGGACGACGATCATATGCAAGAGATCGTAATAAACCGTATCTCCGCATTCACCGCAGAGGCTAAGATCGCCGGGGACCAAACTTGGGTAGGCTGAGTCGGGAGGATCGGATAGCATGATCTTTTTCCAGGTGACGCCGGCCACAAGGCGATGATAGATTTCATGACACGGCTTCCATCGCGGCTTAAAAAACCAGAGGCTATCCTCGTCATCAGCGCCCATTGGGAAGAACGCGAAGCAACCCTGTTGGGAGCACAAAACCCTGCAATGTTCTATGATTATTACGGTTTCCCCGATAAAGCCTATGAAATCACGTACCCGGCCCCGGGAAGCCCTGAATTTGCTGATCGAATTGCCGGATTACTGGGAAAAAATAAGATACCAGCTCGCGTTGACCCTCAGCGGGGATTTGACCATGGCTTATTTATCCCACTGAAACTGATGTACCCTCAAGCAGATATCCCCTCTCTTCAACTTTCGCTGTTGCGCGGTCTGAACCCCAGCGCGCATATTGCCCTTGGCAAAGCTTTACGAGAATTAAGGAACGAGAATATCCTGGTGATCGGATCTGGATTCTCATTTCATAACATGAGAGCCTTTATATGGGAAGGGCTCGGTACGCCTGATCCGACCAATGATGCCTTTCAAAATTGGCTTATCGAGGTGTGCGCCGGTCCGCTACTCCAGTCTGAGCGGGAACAACGCCTAATCGAATGGGAGAAAGCACCCTCCGCCCGCTACTGCCATCCCCGGGAAGAGCATTTGTTGCCACTGAATGTGTGTCTCGGCATGGCGGACAAGCCGGCTGAACTGATTTTTGATGAACAGATCCTGGGCAAACGTAGTGTCGCCTTTTTATGGTGACGAAAAAAAACAGAACCCATTTTTGTGGGCGGCATCGTCCCAAATCATTGCGACCTTGCAGATCACGTCCCAATCCTGGCAGAACAATTCCTGATTCGGAAGATGTACGAGATAGAATTACCGACCGATCTCCGTAAGGCCCTGAAGGAACCTCACTTACCTTTTTGAATGACTGAATACAGCACGAGGTTTTTATAATCGCTTTCGCCGCTGATATTTGGCATTTGATAGATCACATGGGTGGTGACCTGTATCCCGGCATGCTCGCGGATGAACTGGCGGACCCCGAACATCAAATTAGGACGGGTCAGAAGGTACACATTTCTTTTCTGGTAAAGCTCATCGGGCAGGGAACCATTTCCAAATTGCTTCAGCACAGACTCATAAACTGGAGAAAAAGTCAGCCAGCCCATGGGAAGATATTGGATCCTCGGGAGTTCTAAGATCATAGGATTGGACCACTCGATGGGTATGCCAGACGCAGGAGATACGATGAGTGCGTTTTCCTCAATTTTCCCCTGGTTTTGGAGGTCCTCCAGATCGGCTAAAATCCGTTCATAGGCTGCCTGTCTGGTAATATACACCCTGGCCGCTTGGATGGATTGAAACGTTACGAGGCCAACCGCGGCTAACATGAACAGCCCGATGCAATACTTGGCATACCGTGAGAAAGAACGGTTCCTGAGGGAAGTGCTGGCGACTTGCTGCTCGAACGATCCCGTCCAATCTAAAATAAACAGACCATCAATGGAGAGTGCTGCCAATAATGACAACAGGACCCGGGCGGGAAGCTTCATGGACCATGCCAGGAACACTCCCAGACCAAAGGAAATAGCTGTGAGCGTGAGGAGAGGCAGCAGAGTCCTTTTCCTGGCCCTGTAGACCCATGCTGCCAACCAGATCGCAGCAATCATCATAAGGTAAGGGATGGTTGCTGGCTCTAGCAAGCTACCAACGAATATTCGCAGCGTTATGAACAGGTTGGTCCGTGTATTAGGAACAATTTTAACCAGATATTGCAGGTGTTCGAGCGAATAGGTCTTCACATCCGGGAAAAACCAATGGGTGAACATCACCAGGTCATTCTGGCTCCAGCCGACTTTCTGGTACAGCGTGCCGATATTCACCAGACGGGGGGTGTCATGGAGCATGGAACGTGTCTGGTTATAAAGATAGTAGGTATTCCATTCGGGGGAGGATTGCACGTAGAGCCGGTCAAATACGTAACTGCCTGCTACCAGCCCGCCCGTCACGGCCAGGGCCAGGATCAAGTTCTTCAGCTTGAAAGAGCCAGCGCAAAACACCAGAGACGACAGGACCAGAGCCAGGGCAAGAAACATGGCCTCGATCCGGATCAAGCAGCCAGCTAACACCAACCCGGATCCCAAGAAGAACAAACCTTTCCTCAAACTGGAATGGGGTCTCACTCCGGCGAGCTGCAGGCAAAAACCCGAGATGGAAGCAAAGGCCGCCATCGTCGTGAAGTTGATGTTCACCAAAAAATAGGCATCCGCAAGCAGAATGACCAGTACCCCGAACAGCTTGTGAAGCTCCCTCCACGGGCGGGATAGAACCAAGTAGATGAGGCCCGAGGTTGAAATGAAGTTAAGCACAAAAAAGAGCAGGACCTCCCAGTTGATCCGACTGTGCAAGGCATATAGAGAGGTGAGAAGAAGACCCCATACAACATTGCTGAATACCAGGAAGGGTATCGGTTTGCCGCCCAGATAACCGGATGCAAGACTGATGATGCTGATATCGTCATCCGTCTCATAACCGGGGTGCAGGAATACCAGGAATACAACGAAGAAGACAATGGTCGTGACTAGAGAGACGACCAAAGGCCTCTTTAGAAAGGCATAAATCCGTCTTAAAGCTGGACTTTCCCGGATGTAAATAAGAATGCCATTCTCATGGATAGGAATGTCGATGGATTCCAACTCCCCTCCGGTCAGCCTCAGTTTCGTTCGATCTCCCCGGATGTGTTTCGTAACGAACCCTCTCAATCCCTGGCATGTTCCGTGTCAAAACACTTAAGAGACATTTAAGGTAAAAAATCAAGAGATACCTCTCTGCCAACATATGTAATATCATACATCTATGAAAACGCTGCAGTTGTCAAGGGTTTGAAAAGTTCTCCTTGATGATCATTCTACTGCAAAACCTGATCCGGGTTTTTCGCAAACTCGATCCGGTCCTACCGGATACATCGAGGGATACAGTATGATAACGCGCTCACTCCTGTCTTGGTAGAACCTTCCTGAAAACAGGTTCCTGGTAAGGCTGGTTCTTGGTCATCATCCAATAAGTGGCTTCGGCCAGGTGACGTGCCACAGCACCCACCGCGATCGTATGTCCTTTGCGTTGGCGAATGCGCTCATAAAGCCGGGTAACGTGCTTTGGTTTCCAGTTCGGGTGTTGGTAGTGACGGGCGATTCCATTGGCGGCTTCGATGAAAGCCCATTTGAGGTAGTGGTTGGATTGTGGAGGCAAATGGCCATACCGGGTTTTTCCTCCACTGCTCTTCACCGTCGGTACCGTCCCAGCGTAGCTGGCCAATTGTTCCGCACTGGCAAAGCGTTAGATCGATCCGATCTCGCATCCGATGACGATGCTCAAGATGTCGCCCACTCCGGGAAGGGTTTTTAACAACTGCATAGTAGGTGTCATGGAAATACGCTCGCGCATCCGTTCTTCCATGCTTTTGAGCTGCCCCTGGAGTCCTTCGAGGAGTTCCAGTTCCTGCTCGACGCACTTTTGGGTCTCTGCGGGTAATGACTGCATAACCTCTCGCAACTCGTCACTCCCTTTAGCCCCAAAAACATCACTAGCAGTTTCTAAAGAGAGGTTGTACTTGGCCAGTGTGGCGTGGATGCGATTCTTAAGAGCTACCCGGATCTTGCACAGCGCCATCCGGGTCCGCGGCAATTCGCGTTCATCCCTGACTTCCCCGGGCGCAATCCAGACGGTGGG
>JBEKFY010000102.1:0-4004 GCA_050013095.1 Anaerolineales bacterium
GCGCTACTTACTGATATGGGGTTGTGGGAGCGCCGCAAGGAGGCCGTTGGGCTGTGGAGCCGCGGCATGAAACAAAAGCTGGCTGTAGCGCGCACCCTTTTCCACCGGCCGGAACTGGTCTTTCTGGACGAACCGACCGCCGGCCTCGATCCGATTGCAGCGGCAGCGCTGCGTGACGACCTGTCCGCCCTGGCCTCCCGTGAGGGTGTGACCATCTTCCTGACCACGCACAATCTGTCCGAGGCCGAGAAGCTCTGCCAAAGGGTGGGAGTGATCAATAAAGGCAAGCTCGTGGCGGTCGGTACGCTGGATGAGCTGCGCGCACAAAACGAGACACCGCGCCTGCAGGTAACAGGAAACAGCTTCGGCGCAGGAGTGCTGTCGGACCTGCGCAGCCGGCCGGAGGTCCAGAACGTGGCTGAGGAAGACGGGAAACTTGTTCTTGAACTCCGTCCTGGCGTCCGGTGCGCGCCGCTGATCCGCCTGCTGGTGGAATCCGGCGCAGATGTCGAAGAAGCCCGCAAAAGTCAAGCTAGTCTGGAGGACTTGTTCCTAACGCTGATTGAAGAAGAAGGAAATTCAAAATGATCACCGATATTCTCATCGTCGCCATGAAGGAAATCAAGGAGCTTCCCTACCTGCGCAAAGATAACTCCCGCACCAATCTGTTCACCCTGATCATCTTGCTGTCAGTGTTCGGGATCCTTCTGCCCTGGCATGCCGGCAAGGAATGGGTCCAGTCACTTTTGAGCATGCTCCCCTGTGTGTGGCTGCCGTTCATGATGGTCGGTACGACCATGGTGGATTCGTTCGCCGGGGAACGCGAGCGCCATACGCTCGAAACCCTGCTCGCCAGTCGCCTTTCGGATCGGGCAATCCTGTTCGGTAAGATCCTGGCCGGGATCCTTTACGGTGCTGCAATCACCTTCCTTTGTATGCTCGTGAGCCTGGTGACGGTCAACCTGGTTGATGGACAGGGTGGCCTACTACTCTATCCGATACCGATCGCCCTGGGGCTTGTGATTTTAGTGCTTCTCGTCTCGACTCTGGCTTCCGTGCTGGGGGTGCTGGTCTCGCTGCGGGCCGCCTCAGTGCGGCAGGCCCTGCAAACTTTTACTATTGCTAATGCCGTCCTGCTCATCCCGGTCCTGGTTATCTCACTTCTGCATCCCGCGTTGCTTGCAACTATTACCCCTTTCATCCTTAAAACTTCTTTTATCAGTCTGGCGATCGGTGCGGGGGTCGGTCTGACGCTCCTGGATGTGATCCTGATCCTGGCCACGCTGGCGCGCTTCAAGCGGGCCAAGCTGATCTTGGATTGATGCTCAATCCCCGGGTCGAATAAGCCCGGGGAGTATCATCTCAATAAGTTGGGGGGGAGGGCGGGAAATTTGAGTGATTCCTGATTTTGATATTTTGTCCAGGTCAAACGGCTGAAGAAGACAGGCCGAATGACTCTAGTACCGAAAGGTCGAAAGCCGTATACTTTCTCTAATGTCCACACCCACAAGCCCTCAATGAGGCAGCTACAGCAAGCTCACCCCACCCGCTACCAACAACTCGCCTTCAACTTCAATACCTGAGTCCATCCTTACACACCCACTTCAATTTTCCTTGCAGATATCATGCGCAAGGCATTTATGGATTGCAACAGTCCGGTTTTAGAGGGTTTATTGACGGTTTACGCATCGATGGAAATTTGAGAAGAGCTGTCCCGGAAGGCTGAATCGGTCCTTACAGAACCTGAGTAAAAGTATAAATTCCTAGACTTCAAGTCATTGGAAAGAGGCTTTTCATGGCCTCGGTAACCGAACTAGAGCAAGTTGGCTTAACCTCCTTGCTCATCTGGGTCCTGGCGGCAAATCCGGCCCGTAAATTCTACGAAAGCCTAGGCGGCCAGTTCCTGCGAGAGAAAGAAATCGAAATCGGTGACCAAAGACAGGTCGAAGTCGCCTACGGATGGCAAAATACACAAAGCCTCTTTCAAAAAGATACATAGAGCCCCACTGATCAACCTATTGCTGTGTACTATCTGGATGAGCCGCAAATTTCTTCCGAAGGACGGCGATATAGGTCGCCTCCTGAGAGCCAATAAATCTCTCGATTTGCCAATCGGTATCTCTGAGAAGTTCTTCCATTTCTTCTGGAGAAACGAAGAGGTAATCAAACCATGGGCCTGCAGCTTTCTCAAATCGCACTCTCATTCTAATTTGCCCTGGCAGTCTGCCGCGCTTGATGTTTAATCGGTGATATTGCAGATGATCCGGGCTGTCGATTGCGTAAGGGTTGCGAGTGCCGGCGATGATCCGAGCATCTATTGAAGTAATTCGATGTAGCTGCTTAAGGATCCGCTTTGCTCCATCAGTACTGCCAAACAATCCAAAGTTATTACCGAGCATCAGGATCGTATCAAAAGAGTCAGGTTTAAATTTATCGACTTCGGTAATCGATCGGACCATTGCTTTTTTCAAACCTCTTAACTTGCATACCTTGATCGCGCCGGGCGAAATGTCAATGCCGGTCACATCAAGACCCTTTTGCAGCAGATAGAGAGAATGCCTCCCTGCCCCACAACCGATGTCTAAGATCCTACCTTTCACTTTTTTAATCGCGCGACGTTCTATTCGCGGCCATTGTTTGTAATCGCGGAAGTACATTCCAGGATCCGAGCCGGTTTCAATGTAGCAGTCGTCCCTTTCTATGATTTCGGCGGTCGGCGTCTGGCGTTGATATTGCGCGAGCAATTGAAGTCCGTAAGCGTCTTGAGAGCTTTTCATATAATTTTATAATCCTGTTGAGCTGGCTGTTGGCATGTTTATGACAGTACTATAACCTTTTCCCACAGAAATTCCTAGTTGGCTAACGGTGCCCGTCAGTCGCTTTGCAAAGCAGGCTCGTTTCTCTATTATAGAAGCCTTCCTGTCATAGGGAGGGTTATGGGCTTGATTTAATATGGAATACAGGTAATCTATTCTTGATGATAAATATATACAGGGGCGGTATGATAATATTGAATGACATACTTAGTATTGGATAGGAGGATGAAGATGAGTTTTAATACATTGCCAACACCTGAAAGTGTGCAAAAAACCATTGAAGCGGTTAAGGCGCGCGGTATTAATGTTATTTTGGTTAATAATAAAGCCGAAGCCCTTGCCCAATTAAAACAACTTATTCCGGCGGGCGCGTCGGTGATCACGGCCTCATCACAAACCCTGACCGAAATCGGCCTGGACGACATTTTTATTTCGGGAGAACACCCCTGGAAAAACCTCAAGACCGAGATCCTGGCGGAAAAAGACCGGCTTAAACAGCTTCTTCTGCGCCAACAGGCCACCCTCTCAGATTATTACCTGGGCAGTGTTAATGCACTGGCTGAAAGCGGTGAAATTGTTTTTGCCAGCGCCACCGGTAGCCAGCTGCCGGCGTATGCCTTTTCGAGCAATCATGTCATCTGGGTGGCGGGTGTGCAGAAGATCACTGCGAACCTGGAGGAGGCGATTCGGCGGGTGCGAGAGTATGTTACCCCCCTGGTGGATGAACAAGTAAAAAAAATGGGCGGTCCCGGCACCATCATTGGCAAGCTGATGATTTTTGAACGCGAGGCTCCTGTTTTGAAACGTCAGATAACCCTGATCCTAGTAAATGAAGTCCTGGGATTATAAATAAGACCTGTTATGTACATCCCCGAAGCTGTCCACAGACTGCCTTCGGGGATAATTAACCCTAAATCTATGGAAAACAAAAAAGGATAGGCTATCACTGTATTGGTATATTCTCCTATCATCGAGTTACGGTGACCATTAACCAGACGATTGTGGTGGTTTATGCGAATTGGATCTGACCGTATATCAACCGTTTACGGTATGTAGGTAATACACATTGAACTAAGCGCTTCGGTGCGACACGAGGCTGTTTTTGTGACTGTCTTGCATAGTCCTACCATGACAAGACCTGCCATCCCATCGGCAGTACCCTAGGTGGATGTGGGGAGGAAGCAATTC
>JBEKFY010000103.1:0-3787 GCA_050013095.1 Anaerolineales bacterium
TCCGGCTTCCTCTGGACCCCACCTCACGGTGACGCCCTTGCCTTCCACTAGCAGTTGGCGCAATCTCCTCTGCAAGAGACTTTCACTCTCTAGTCAACGCCCATGCTGGGCGCACATCAAAAACGCGCCTGCTGCGGCAGGCGCGTCAGACCCATCCGCAGCGGCGGTTAGGAAAAATAGCGATCATAAACGTTCAAAACGGATGGCATGCCTGAATTATACAGCAAAACTTTTCGACGGGGAAGGAAACACGCTCACAGGCGGGATTGCCTCTAAAGATTGATCCTCTACGCGTGGATGGCAGCACTGCTTGTGACCTGTTGCAGGAAGGCCTCGACCCTTCTTGGGTATAAATGGTGGCTCGTGCGCGCGGATAAAGGTAAGCCCCTTATCCTGAGGCCAGGCCTTCCGCTATAGCCGGTCAGAAACCAGTGCATCCCAAACGTCCACCGGATCGAAGTTGCGTGCCAGTCGCGGGATCCGCCCTCCCGCTTCTGTTTTTATACGGATATTCGTCTAAAAATACCATTCAGGTAAAAATAACCACGGAACTCGTACCTTTCAGAATAGGACTGGCACCAAACTATCCAGACCCATTTGAGCACTCGGCAGGCATCAAAGGGCCAGTCCTGGTGTCAGAAGATCCCATAGGGCATCCTCGACATTTTCGAATTTGAACCTAAATCCAAGCTCTAGGAGCCGGCGAGGTTGAAGGTACTCACCGGTCAAGACCAGGGCGCTCATCCCCCCCAATACCAGTCGGAGGGCAAATGCCGGGACCGGGAACCAGTAAGGCCTGCGCAGCACTTTCGCCAGGGTACGCAGAAAATCACCGCTTGACACTGGCTGCGGGGCAGTCAGGTTGAAGGGACCCCGCCCCTGCTCATTTTCCAGCAAGAAGCGCAGGGCAGCCACCTCATCCTTGATATGGATCCATGGAAGGCCTTGATGTCCACCCGCCAACGGTCCGCCCATATACAAGCGCACTGGCAGCATCATGATCGGTAATATCCCGTCCACAGCCGACAGGACGATCGCAGACCTGACAATCGCCCGACGCACGCCTAAAGCCTCGACCGAATGGGTGGAATCCTCCCAGGCCAGACACAACCTGGCGAGCTCATCATCTCCGGCCGCATCCGTCTCGCTCACCGGGGCCAGGCCGTGTGGCCCATAGTAGTTGACCCCAGAGGCCTGCACCAGCACCTGCGGGCGGTGAGAAGCCAGACGGATCGCCTCGCTGATCGCCCGTCCGCCCTCCACCCGGCTGGTCCAGAAACGAGCTTTACGAGCCGGTGTCCAAGGCCACCCAGCCAGCCGTTCACCGACCAGATTCACCACCGCATCGGTCTGATTGATGAAGGTTCCCCAACCTTTGGTCGTTCGACCATCCCAACCCAAGGCTTGCGCGCCTGGTGGAACGCGCGCCGAGCTCGGGCTACGGGTTAAGACCCAGACTGAATGCCCGTCCGCCTGGAGAGAGGCAGCCAGCTCCCTGCCGATCATGCCTGTTCCACCGGAAATGAGTACGCGCATAGCCCTAGCTCCGTTGTGCTATAATACAGCCCATTAGGAAACGCTTATGGAAGCGCCGGTCCTTGTTTTGAACGCCAACTTTGAACCGCTCAACGTCTGCAACACCCGGCGAGCTGTCGGCCTGATCATGGCTGGCAAGGCCGGTATGGTCATGAACGGGCGTGGCTACATTCACACGGTCAAACTGACCATCCCGCGACCTTCTGTCATCCGGCTGGATCAAATGGTCCATCGGCCTCGCCTGCGGGTCAAGCTGACCCGCCGCGAGGTCTTTCGACGGGATAATTACACCTGCCAGTACTGCGGCAGGCATTCCTCAGACCTGACCGTAGATCATGTCCTGCCCAAACATTTGGGTGGCAAACATGTCTGGACCAACGTCGTGGCTGCCTGCCCAGCCTGCAACCATCATAAAGGCGGTCGCAGGCTGGAAGAAGCCCATATGTCCTTGCTGCACCTACCCAAGGAACCGTCCGCCAACGCCCATTACCTATTTGGACGACACCTGGATATCAATACCGAATGGGGGCAGTTTATCACAGGTTGGTAGCGGACTCCAATCTCGTGTTGAAAACCTAAATATCAGCCAACCACCGGCCAATGGCATCGGTGCACCCCTCCCCAACCGTTGAACATTGTATTGCGGAATGAGCATCCTCAATAATCTATTGAGTACTTTAGGATTTCTTCAAAAACGAGTTATCGAAATCCAACCACAGAATACAGCAATGGATTTCGAGAGTCAAGCCATTAAATTCCTTTGCAAAATCCCCGGTAAAAAAATAACTCCCATCTGCTTGGGACAATTCAGCGACGCTGTAGATCCAAAGGCTTATGATACGGCTTGCTAACAAATCGTTGTCTACTGACCTTACCACAAGGAGGTTTCAGATGGCTTTACAAGGATTACGAATAGCTTACCTGGTTGGTCCCGGTTTTGAAGATCTTGAATTCTGGGTGCCTTATATGCGCCTGCAAGAAGAAAGCGCTGAGGTAACCATCGTCGGCCTGAAATCCAACGAAACTTACATTGGTAAAGGCGGACTTCCGGCGCAATCGGAGGTGAGCATTGATGCCATCAATCCCAAGGATTTTGATGCTCTGGTCATCCCGGGTGGCTGGGCGCCTGATAAACTACGTCGTTCGGAAGCGATTAAATCATTTGTAAAATCGATCTACACTTCTGGAAAGATCGTGGGCATGATCTGTCATGCAGGATTGGTAGGCATCAGCGCAGGGATCGTTCACGGTCACGAAGCTACCGGCAGTGAGGGGATAAAAGATGACCTGATCAATGCCGGGGCAATCTGGAAAAACCATCCGGCATTCAAAAGCGGGAACATCGTGTGGGGTCGTGTGGTGGCTGATATCCCGGATTTCTGCCGGGAGCTCGTCCAGGCACTTTCATCCTTGAACGCCAAAAGATAATGAAAGCCCCTTTCATGAATATCGACCACAGCCTTCCAAAATTTCGATCTCTCGACGTGCCTCCAGGGATCGGACCACACCTTTCTCGATCAAGAAATTAAGCTCAGCAAGGTTCCCCCTATAGGTCGCCTTTGGGGCTCAAGCGGTTTGTTCTGCATGCGCTTTACACACCGATTCCGCTCGGTCTAATCTGCCGGGGTCGCCCCTTCCGGATCGTGTCGAACCGTCTGTCCTCAACTACAGCAGTAAGAACGATAACCCATATCGCAAGAGCGCATGTTTCAAGCCAGCTTGACCACTTTAATGTGATCTTTCAGGTGTCGACAGCCCGATCAGCACCATACTGAGCACGCTCATTACCAAAAGGTGATCGAACGCAGGAGTTTCATGGTCTGGCAAAGCGGTAGCCGGTCCCATACACCGTCTCGATATAGCGCGGTGCATGGGGGACAGGTTCGATCTTGGCGCGCAGGTTCTTGATCTGTAGATCGACGGCCCTCTCGATACCTTGAAGGCGGACGCCCTGCAGGATGTCCAGCAGGTCGAGGCGGGTGAATACACGTCCCGGCTCAGTCATCAAAGTGCTCAGCAGTTCGAATTCCGAGGGGCTCAGGTCCACATAGCGATCTCCCACCCGTACCTGGTGGTTTTCCCGGTCCAGGGTGACGTCGGCGGCATGCAGAACCTGTGCCGGAGGCCCGATCTTCCCGGCGCGGCGCAGGACGGCCTTCACCCGCGCCATCAGCTCACGCGGGCGGAAGGGTTTGGTGATGTAGTCGTCCGCACCGAGCTCGAAGCCGGCCAGCTTGTCATCGCTGTCCAC
>JBEKFY010000104.1:0-3396 GCA_050013095.1 Anaerolineales bacterium
CCGCTGGGGGTGAGCGCCTCCGTGAACGTGGTGGCAGCCTCGGCCAAGAATGTGGTGGAGGTGCCAATCCAGGCGCTGCACGAGCTCTCGCCGAACAACTATGCGGTCTTCGTGATGGTCAACGGCAAGCCGACCCTGCGGATCGTCACTGTGGGCCTGCAGGACCCGACCTACGCCGAGATCAAAACCGGCGTCAAGGCGGGGGACGTGGTCACCACTGGCATCCAGGCGACCACGGCCAACAGCAGCAGCACGGGGACGACGACACCGTGAGCGCAGCCACCCGCACGATCATCGAAACCCGGGACCTGAAAAAGGTCTTTGGCATGGGCGATGTGAGTGTGACCGCCCTGGACGGGTTGAGCATTCAGATCCAGGCGGGGGAACTGGTCGCCATCATGGGACCTTCCGGCTCGGGCAAGAGCACCCTGATGAACATCCTGGGCTGCCTGTCCACTCCCACCTCCGGAACCTACTTCCTGGACGGCCAGGACGTCAGCGGTCTGGACAAGGTGCAGCTGGCCGCCATCCGTAACTCCAAGCTCGGCTTCGTCTTCCAATCCTACAACCTGCTGCCCCGCACGAGCGCCCTGCGCAACGTGATGCTGCCCCTGATCTACGACCGGACCCACAAGGTCCCCCGCGAGCAGTGGGAAGCCAAGGCCAGGGAAATGCTGGAAGCCGTCGGCCTGGGGGACCGCATGGACCACCAGCCCCAGGAGCTGTCCGGCGGCCAGCAGCAGCGCGTGGCGATCGCCCGTGCCCTGATCACCGATCCGGTCCTCTTGATCGGCGATGAGCCCACCGGGAACCTGGACAGCAAGTCCGGCGAAGAGATCATGAAGCTGCTCCTGAAACTGAACGAGCAGGGGGCGACCATCGTGATCGTCACGCATGACCCGGTCGTCGCCCAGTACACCCATCGCGTCATCCACCTGAAGGACGGCTGTATCGACAAGATGGTTCATAATGGTAATGGTAAAAATCCCCCTCAGCCTAGTGAAGGAGAAAAGGTCCATGAATCCGTCTGAAGTCCTGCGCATTTCTTGGGAGGCCATTCTCAAGAACAAGATCCGCACCCTGCTGACCATGCTGGGCATCATCATCGGCGTGGCGGCGGTGATCATCATGATCGCCATCTCGAGCGGCACGGAAGCCACCATCCGGGACCAGATCACCAGCCTGGGTGCGAACCTGGTCTTTATCACTGCCAATTTCACCCGCAACGGCCCGCAGCGCGGCGGCCCGGACACCAGCGGCGGCCTGGTCTACAGCGACGTAACCGCCATCCAGCAGCAGATCCCCAACGTGGCGGGCGTCAGCGTTGAGCAGGGGACCTCGGAGACGGTGAAAGCCGGCAATGTCTCGCTGAGCAGCATCGCGGTCCTGGGCTCCCTGCCCGATTTCCTGAGCGTGCGCGGGATGACCGTTGCCAGCGGGCGCTATTTCACTGCGCAGGAGAATACGGACTACACGCGGGTGGCCGTGCTGGGTTCCAGCCTGGCAACGAGTCTCTTTGGGACCTCCGATCCGATCGGCCAGACGGTCCTGGTGGGATCTCAACGCCTGACCGTGATCGGGGTGCTGGCCAAGAAGGGCCTGGTGGGCGACGTGGATTACGATGCGCGCCTGTATACGCCCATTCAGGTCATCCTGCATTACTTCATCCCCTCCCGGTTCGCCCGCTTCCTCGGCCAGCAGGTACGCACCATCTACGTCCAGATCGCTGATCCTTCCAAGATGAATGACACCATCCAGCAGATCACCCTGCTGCTCTTACAGCGCCACAAGGTTTCGGCGAGCGCTCCCGATTTCACCATCACGACCCAGCAGGACATCATCACGGCCCAGGGCTCGACCACGGCGGCCTTCCGCAGCCTGCTGGCCTGGGTGGCAGGGGTTTCCCTGATCGTCGGCGGGATCGGCATCATGAACATCATGCTGGTCAGCGTGACCGAACGGACGCGCGAGATCGGCCTGCGCCAGTCGGTTGGGGCGACCCCGAGTGACATCCGCTGGCAGTTCCTCTCGGAGGCACTGCTCCTGAGCCTGGTGGGCGGAGTGATCGGGATCCTGGTCGGGGTCGGAGGCTCCTACATCTTTAGTGCGTTCGGCGGCATGCGGACAGTGGTCATCCCCAGCTCGATCCTGCTGGCCTTCTGCTCGGCAGCCGCGGTGGGCGCCTTCTTCGGCTTCTACCCGGCCAATCAGGCGGCCCAGCTCGATCCCATCGACGCCCTGCGGCACGAATAACATTACCCATATCCATATTGAGGAAGGTTTTGATGAAAAAGATCCTGTTCTCCTTGACCCTGGTTTCCCTGGCGCTCGTGCTGGCCCTGGTGGCCTGCGCCGGCAAGGCTGCGACCAGCAGCCCAACGCCGGTCAGTTCCTCCGGCGGGGGTGGGTTCTTCAGTGGGACCCCTGTCCCCGGCGGTGGGGGCGGCGGTACGACCCAGCCCTTGCCCCTGATCGGCCAGCTGCTGGTCGGCACGTTCAAGCTGGAAGGCACCTCGAACGCCGTGGATGCCAAAGAAGCCGCCTCCCTGATCCCGCTCTGGCAGGCTTACGCCCAGCTGACCTCCAGCAACACGGCCGCCCAGGCCGAGATCGATGCGGTCGTCTCGCAGATCCAGAGCACCATGACCCCGCAGCAGACCCAGGCCATCACGGCCATGAAGCTGACCCGGCAGGATGAGTTCACCACCATGAGCAGCCTGGGCTTGACCAACTTTGGAGCGAACGGCACCCCCGGATTTAGAGGTACCCCGCGCTCTGGAGGTACTGGAGGTGGCGGAGGCTTTGGCGGCGGCGGTGGAGGCTTCGGTGGCGGTGGAGGCGGAGGCTTTGCCGGAGGTGGTGGAGGCTTCGGCGGTGGCGCCGGTGGCGCCGGCGGCACCGCCGCAACGCGCAGCCCCGGTGCGATCGCCACCCTGCAAGCTGCCCGGGCGCAAGCCGCTAACCGGATCTCCACCCCCTTGATGAACGCGCTGATCAGCCTGCTGCAGAAGAGGGCTGGGACCTCCTCCTAGGTTTATGGGCTTTCCAGAACATGGGACGGCCACGCCGACGTGCATGGCTGACCGTCCCATGCCCGGTACATCCTTTGGATCGGATGAAAGTGTCTCAATGATGACCCCGCAGAAGAACATCCTGGTTGTGGATGATGAAGCCCGGCTGGTTTCCCTGGTGGAGACCTACCTGACCCAGAGCGGCTACGGCGTGATCACCGCCTCCAACGGGGCCGAGGCACTGGCCATTGCCCAACGTGAAAATCCGGAGCTGATCATCCTCGACCTCATGATGCCGGTGATGGACGGGTACGAGTTCATGCGCGCCTACCGGTCGAAGCGCGACACCCCGATCATCATCCTGACCGCCCGCGTGGACAGCGAT
>JBEKFY010000105.1:0-3167 GCA_050013095.1 Anaerolineales bacterium
TCCCACATTGGAAAGGATACCACTTTTCCACCGAACCTTTACATAGCGATCGAACTCAGTAATGAAGCCTGGAAGCTGGGGTTCAGTATCGGATTTGGGCAACAGCCCCGCCTGCGCAACCTGGCTAGCCGGGATCTGGCAGAATTGGTCAAAGAGATCCGTCTGGCCAAAGAACGCTTCGGCCTTTTGGAGAATACGCCAGTATACAGCTGCTACGAAGCCGGGCGGGATGGCTTCTGGTTACATCGCTTCCTGAAGACAAAGGGTGTCACCAATCTGGTGGTGGACTCGGCGAGCATCGAAGTAAATCGGCGCAAACGGCGGGCAAAGACCGATCGGATGGATGTTGGCAAGCTGCTCACGATGCTGATCCGCTACCAGCAAGGCGAGAAGAAGGTTTGGAGCATTGTGCATGTTCCCACCCCGGAAGAAGAAGATCAGCGCCAACTGCATCGCGAACTGATGTCGATCAGAGCGGAAAGAACCCACCATATCAATCGCATCAAAGGTCTGCTGGCCAGCCAGGGTGTAGCTCTGTCCATCAAGAAAGATTTCCTCTCCAGCCTGGATGGGGTCCGTTTGTGGGATGGCTCCAAGCTGCCCACCGATCTGCGGGCTACCATTGAGCGAGAGTATGAGCGCTGTCAGTTGGTAAAGTTGCAGATCGATCAACTCGAACGCTGCCGGGAAGAGGCGCTCCTCACTTCGATGGCTCCGGCTGTGGAGCAAGTGCGCAAATTGCTCCGGATCAGGGGCATCGGCATGAATGCGGCCTGGGTGTACGTCATGGAGTTCTTCTCCTGGCGCGGCTTCCGCAACCGGCGAGAAGTGGGCAGCCTGGCCGGGCTCACTCCCACCCTCTATCAGAGCGGCGAGAGTGCCCGCGAACAGGGTATCAGCAAAGCAGGCAACCGTCGCATCCGTACCATGGCGATCGAGATCGCCTGGTGTCGGCTGCGTTACCAGCCTGAAAGCCAGCTCAGTCGCTGGTATCAAGAACGCTTTGCCCAAGGCGGTAACCGGGCACGCCGCATCGGGATCGTTGCTCTGGCTCGCAAGCTGTTGGTCGAGCTGTGGAAATATCTCCAGACAGACATCCCTCCCCAGGGCGCCCGTTTGAAACCCATTTGATCTCGGACAGCTTCCAAGACCCCATGCTCATTATTGGACCACTTCCCCCTGGTGCGAGCTGCCCGGCTAACAAACGGGTTTTCCTCTGGAGACCGATCAATAGATGGGGCAGCTCCCCAAGAGCTTCACTCGCCTCCCAGCGAATACACCATCGGGTGTCCGGTTATGAACCGGCACGGATAGAAGACACGTTTTGTCAAGAGGGGAAACCTCAAAAAGGCATAGCAAAATAGCGGTGTCAAAACTAGGAGTTGACCCGAGCTGTGCTGAACGTTCGTGGGAACCAACCACAGACCCGTGCATCCAGAATGCTCAGAACAAGATCAATTTGGTTTTACACGCAAAGCGTGTTGGCGTAAATGGCGTTCTTCATCATAAGGGACTCGATCCTGCCAAAGCCTCCAGGCAATCTCGAGCCAGCGATTAGCCAATCGACGATAAGCATGACTGAGCGAGTCACAATGTGGTCGAATGGTTTGAAAGTAAGTGTTCGCCCATACCGAGGAGTCGGTCGAGCTTTTAGCCCATTGCTGCACGATCCTACGGAACTCGTGATCACAGGCATAGCGGAAAGAGACATATTTATGCTTGCCGCTGGCTTTGGTGACCGGGCAGGTTCCGGCCACACATTGCAAGACCTGGGGGGTCGGATAGCGCTGACGGTCATCCCCAAACTTTGCCAGCAGCGCCGGGGCCAGGATTGCTCCAGCTCCCGGTAAGGACGAAAAAACAGGATAATCCGGATGGTCCACGAACAGCTCCTGGATCTCTTTGAGCGTGGCGGCTTTATCTTGCACTGCCTGCAGAGCTAAATGCGCTAGGCGGACAGCTTCTGATTGATAGGTGAGAACAGTTTGCTGTCTGGCATCCGGCTGGGGTTTCTGCAAACGCGCAAAACAGGCAGGTAATTTGGAAGGTCGAGGATAGTGATGACGCTTGGCAAAGCCTTTGAACTCCTCAATTGTCAGACCGGCAGCCGCTTCCGGAGTAGGATAGGCCGAGATAAACTCCAACGCAATCTGCTGATCCAGGCTGCTGAATACCCTCGCTGCATTCGGATAATAGCGCCACAGCACATTACGTAAACGATTGGTGGTCTGGATGATCGTGCGAGTGAGAAAACTCTCCAGACTGACCAAGGATGCAATCTGTTGGGTCAGCAGCATATCCGCATGCCAGGCATGTAGCCGGGCACGATCCGTGCGCAGCATATCTGCGATCAAATGGGCATCGCTGCGATCGTTATTGGCCTTGCTGGCCCCAAACCTGCCTCGAGAATCTCTAATCATGCTCGGTGGAATAACATAGATCTGCTGATACTGTTGGGACGTTAAAAAGTCGATCAATAGATTATGCTCCGTTTCTATGCCCACCAGGCAGTCCTGCACACTGACCCCCAATTTCATGCGCTGCTCATCAAACGCCTCAAAACCTGCGGGTGAATGTGGAATGGTCTGATATAAAATGATCCCTCCTTCCTCGTTCAAATAAACGATATCGTGCTTCTGTGTGCTCCAGTCGATTCCGATGTATACTCTCACGAGAACCTCCTCGAGCATTCCTGGAGGGGCACTGGCCGGTGGATGTCCTCTAGTTATGGCGCTCCTGGCGCAACACGTTTTTGACACTCTGCCGGTTCTACCTGGGGGGCAGTCTTCTATTGGCGCTCACAACGCTGTTTGTTGGGGGCCCTAATTCCCAGGCTAGTGCCAATGGGGTAGACAGATCCTGGTTGGTTCCCATCTCTGTTCTACCCCATTTTTGCATCTATTCCGATTGTACGGTAACTAGTTTGTAGGAGTGAATTTCCCCTCTACGCTTCATGAAGCTGCCAGGATATCATTCGAAAGAAGTCGGACCGGGAGTTAGGGATCGCTGTTGAAGGATAGGCGCTCAAAAGGAGTTCGGCCGCTGGCGGTCGTTGAGTATTCTGCTGATCGACCGGCGGCTTTCCAGAAACGACCCGTCCAAGGCCGGTCCGCAGGGCTTTCCTGTTTCACCCTGGCCTTGACAGAATCACTCTCATAGAAGTTTGT
>JBEKFY010000106.1:0-3089 GCA_050013095.1 Anaerolineales bacterium
CCGCTTTACTCCTCCCCTCCTCAAAAAATAGTCGCACAGCTTCCAATTTCACTCCTATTGGATATACTCTCATTCCCTTTTTCCCTGACATAATAAAAGTACCTCCTGTGTCTTATTTTCTCTGGACTGAACCCATTGAGCAGGACACAAAAAGAAAGCACCTCGTGAGATAATCACTCAGGAGGTGTTTTCGTTATGACAGGAAAAAGGGGCAGTACACATTACACGGCCGAGGTCAAGGAACAAGCGGTGCGGATGTTCCTCGAAGAAGGGATGGCCTATCAATCCATCGCTGACCTGTTAGAGATTCGAGATTCGAATCGGATCAAGCGCTGGGTTCACGATTATCGGCAGGAAGGGCTGCTGGGATTGCATAAGGCCAAAGGGCGGCGCAAGAAGGTGGAAGACCAGGCGGCTTACATTGCGCGTTTGGAAATGGAGAATGCGCTGCTAAAAAAATTCCACGCGGAGTTGCGGAAACTTACCAAAGACAAAGCCGGTACCGAGTGATCTATCATTATTCCAAAAGCTACCCGGTACAGGAGATGTGTCGTTTCTTTGGAGTGTCTCGCTCGAGATACTATGAATGGGTCGAGCATATGGCAGAGACCGAACGCAACTCCGCGACAAAAGAATTGGTGGAAACAGCCTGGCAGCAATCCCACCGCACCTATGGTTACCGCCGAGTAACGGATTGGATCCGGCGTGAATATGGGCTCCAAATCAATCACAAGGCGGTTTTGCGGCTGATGCAGGCCTTGGGGATCCGCTCCGTGGCCCGCAAACGCAAGCATTACCGACACTTGGATGATCTGCCCACCTTCCACCGCTATCCTAACTCACTGAACCGTAACTTTCAAGCCGAGCGTCCCAACCAAAAGTGGGTTACGGATGTGACCTATATTCAGACGGGCCAGGGTACCCTATATTTATCCGTGATCAAAGACTTGTATGATGGCTTTATTGTGGCGTATCATACAAGTACCCAGAATGCGCTCAATCTAGTGGTAACTACGTTGAAGCACGCCCTACAATCGGAAAAAACCTTACCTGGACTCACCCTGCATTCCGATGGAACCAAACAATATACTTCTCACCCATATTTCTGCCTCACTCAGAGCAGCAACCTATCCCCATCAATGTCCCGCCCAGGCAACTGCTGGGATAATGCACCGATCGAAAACTTCTTCAGTCATCTCAAGGAAGAGGCCATCCGCCAGACCAAACTCAATTCTTTCCTTCAGGCCAAGGAGGTGATCGACGACTATATCTATTTCTATAACTATGAACGGATCCAGCTTAAAACAAAACTGACACCTTATGAGCTCAGGTGCCAGTCTGTTTAGCCATTGAGGGCTTTCTTTTTCTGTCCGTTTTTATGGGTTCACTGCACTCACAGGGGGTACTTTCTTTTCGTGTCTCGTTTCAGGGGGTCAGTTCAGGCCTTGAACGGGTCGTTTCTGGTGAACCGCCAGATGGTCGAAGACGAACTCACCGACCGCCAGCGGCCGAACTCCTTTTTGGAACCCCTCCATCCACAACATTTACCTGCTCTTCGGTCCCACTTTCGACTTTAATCCTGGCAGCTTCGTGAAGCGTTGAGGAGAAAATCCCTCAAAACAACCTTCTATCCGTGTCGGTCGAGGACCGGACACCCAATGGTGTATTCGCTTGAAGGCGGACGATGCCGATGCGGCGCATCCGGCTGCCGCCTTTGGCGAAACGTTCTTGATACCAGTGGCTGAGCTGGCTGTTAGGTTGGAGACGCAACCAGGTCCAGGCGATCTCGATCGCCATGGCGCGGATGCGACGATTGCCTGCCTTGCTGATGCCCTGTTCGTGGGCACTCTTACCGCTCTGGTAGGGGGTTGGGGTCAGCCCGGCCAAACTGCCTACTTCTCGCCGGTTGTGGAAACCGCGCCAGGAGAAAAACTCCATCACGTACACCCAGGCCGAATTCATGCCGATGCCCTTGAGCCGCAGCAATTGGCGTACTTGCTCCACTTCCGGGGCGGTCGAAGTGCGGACCGCCTGTACTTGGCTGAGTTGGAGTTGATTGATCTGCAGATTGACCAGCTGATAACGCTCATATTCATGATTTATAGCGGCCTGCAGGGCCATTGGCAATTTCGAGCCGTCCCACAAGCGCACCTCTTCCAAACGGGAGAGGAAATCCTTCCTGATGGGCAGCTTCACGCCCTGGCTGGCCAGCATGCCCTTGATGCGATTGATGTGATGGGTTCCTTCAGCTTTGACCGCCATCAGTTCGCGATGCAATTGGCGCTGGTCTTCTTCATCCGGGCTGGGGACATGCACGATGCTCCAGACTTTCTTCTCGCCCTGGTAGTAGCGCATCAGCATGGTTAGCAACTTGCCAACATCCATCTGGTCGGTCTTTGCCCGCCGCTTACGTCGGTTCACCTCGATGCAGGCCGAATCCACCACCAGGTTGGTGACCGCTTGTGTTTGCGGGTACCGGTGCAACCACACCGTCCCGGTGTCCTTCCGGGAGAAGCCATCCCGCCCAGCCTCGTAGCAGCTGGATACTGGCGTACTCTACGACAGTTCGAAGCGTTGTTTGGCCAGGCGGATCTCCTTGACCAGTCCGGCCAGATCTTGGGCGGTCACGTCGCGTAGGCGCGGCTGTTGTCCAAAGCCGATACTGAACCCAAGCTTCCACTGGGTATCGCTGAGTTCCATTGCCATGTAGGTGCGATGAAAAAGTGGTATCCTTTCCTTTGTGAGTCGTTTCTGGTTTCATCCGAGCTCCTTTCTAAAATAGTTTTGGCCTAAAAGGAGCTTACCAGAAACGACCCACATTTTCAATTCTTAGCATATCATCTCATAACCTGGAGGTCTTAAGTTAAAATCCTCGTTGAAGGGTTTGGGGGCTAAATATACCTTTGACTCATAATCGCTTGGTCGCAGGTCCGAATCCTGCCGGGCCCATTTTAGATGCTATTATTAATTAACGTCTGATGTGAATTGACGGTTTTATACACCGATTTCGAAAGACAGGACCTTAATACCAAACTGGATACGGAGCAGGTGCCTGAGAGCATGACTGGTTAGCTTGGCAATTACTCGAG
>JBEKFY010000107.1:0-2830 GCA_050013095.1 Anaerolineales bacterium
CACAAGGTCCCCCGCGAGCAGTGGGAAGCGAAGGCCAAAGAAATGCTGGAAGCCGTCGGCCTGGGGGACCGCATGGACCACCAGCCCCAGGAGCTGTCCGGCGGCCAGCAGCAGCGCGTGGCGATCGCCCGCGCCCTGATCACCGATCCGGTTCTGCTCATCGGCGATGAGCCCACCGGGAACCTGGACAGCAAGTCCGGCGAAGAGATCATGAAGCTGCTCCTGAAACTGAACGAGCAGGGAGCGACCATCGTGATCGTCACGCACGACCCGGTCGTCGCCCAGCACACCCAGCGCGTCATCCACCTGAAGGACGGCTGTATTGACACGGTGGTCCATAACGGGCATAAACCTCTCCAGCCTGTTCAGTAAGAAACTGGAATCGTCCAGTGGCTTAATAAATCAGAAATCAACAATAACCGATCGAAATGGAGTTACCTTATGAATCCGTCTGAAGTACTGCGTATTTCCTGGGAAGCTATTCTCAAGAACAAGGTGCGCACCCTGCTGACCATGCTGGGCATCATCATCGGCGTGGCGGCGGTGATCATCATGATCGCCATCTCGAGCGGCACGGAAGCCACCATCAAGGACCAGATCACCAGCCTGGGTGCGAACCTTGTCTTTATCACCGCCAATTTAACCCGCAACGGACCGCAGCGCGGGGCCCAGCAGACCAGCGGCGGCCTAGTCTACAGCGATGCCACCGCCATCCAGCAGCAGATCCCCAATGTGGCAGGCGTCAGCGTCGAGCAGGGTACCACGCAGACGGTAGTAGCGGGCAATGTCTCGCTGAGCAACGTCGCCGTCCTGGGCTCCCTGCCTGATTACCTGAGCGTGCGGGATATGAGCATCGCCAGCGGGCGCTACTTCACGGCGCAAGAAAATACGGACTACACCAAGGTGGCCGTGCTGGGTTCCAGCCTGGCGCAGAGCCTCTTCGGGACGACCGACCCGATCGGCCAGGCGGTCATGGTGGGATCTCAACGCTTGACCGTGATCGGTGTGCTGGCCAAGAAGGGTATGGTGGGCGATGTGGATTACGATGCGCGTTTGTACACGCCCATTCAGGTCATTCTGCATTACTTCATTCCCTCCCAGTTCGCCCGTTTCCTCGGCCAATCGGTGCGCACCATCTATGTCCAGGTGGCGGATCCCTCCAAGATGACGGCGACCATCCAGCAGATCAACCTGCTGCTCTTGCAACGCCACAAGGTTACGGCGGCTGCTCCCGATTTCACCATCACGACCCAGCAGGACATCATCACGACCCAGGGCTCGACCACGGCAGCCTTCCGCAGCCTGCTGGCCTGGGTGGCTGGGGTTTCCTTGATCGTCGGGGGGATCGGCATCATGAACATCATGCTGGTCAGCGTGACCGAACGGACGCGTGAGATCGGCCTGCGTCAGTCCATCGGGGCGACCCCCAGTGACATCCGCTGGCAGTTCCTGTCGGAAGCCCTGTTGCTGAGCCTGGTGGGCGGGGTGGTCGGGATCCTGGTCGGGGTGGGAGGCTCCTACATCTTCAGTGCGTTCGGCGGGATGCGGACGGTGATCGTCCCCAGCTCAGTTATCCTTGCCTTCTGTTCGGCGGCCGCGGTCGGCGCCTTCTTCGGCTTCTACCCGGCCAATCAGGCGGCCCAGCTCGACCCGATCGAGGCCCTGCGGCACGAATAACGATAACGAAATCTACCCATAACTATTACTCTTTCGAGGAAGGTTTGAATGAAAAAGATCCTGTTCTCCTTAACCCTTGTTTCCCTGGCGCTCGTGCTGGCCCTGGTGGCCTGCGCCGGAAAGACTGCTACCAGCAGCTCAACGTCAAGCGGCGCTTCAAGCGGTGCGGTCTCCGCGAATGGAACCCCGGTCCCCGGTGGCAATACGAACCAGCCTTTACCCCTCGTCGAGCAACTGCTGGTCGGGACCTTCAAGCTGGAAGGCACGGCCAACGCCGTGGATGCAAAGGAAGCCGCCTCCCTGATCCCGCTCTGGCAGGCCTATGCCCAGCTGACCTCCAGCAACACGGCCGCCCAGGCCGAGATCGATGCGGTCGTCTCGCAGGTCCAGAGCACCATGACCCCGCAGCAGACCCAGGCGATCACCGCCATGAAGCTGACCCGCCAGGATATGCTGACCACCATGAGCACCCTGGGATTGTCCAACTTTGGGGCGAATGGCACCCCCGGATTTAGCGGCACCCCGCGCGCCGGAGGCGCCGGTGGCGGCTTTGGCGGGGGCGCTGGTGGCGGCTTCGCGGGTGGGGGTGGTGGCTTTGCCGGTGGTGGTGGCGGCTTCGGCGGTGGCGCCGGCGGTGCCGGTGGCACGGGCGGTGCATCCGCAACTCGCAGCCCAGCCCAGATCGCTACGTTGCAGGCTGCCCGGGCGCAATCTGCCAACCGGATCCCAACCCCCTTGATGAATGCGTTGATCAGCCTCCTGCAGAAGAGGGCTGGAACCTCATCCTAGTTTTATGAGCTTTCTAGGGCATGGGACGGCCGCACTTAAAAGGTCGGTCGACCGTCCCATGCCCGGCATATCCTTCCGAATGGATGTAAGTGTCTTAATGATAACGCCACAGAAGAAGATCCTGGTTGTGGATGATGAAGCCCGGCTGGTTTCCCTGGTGGAGACCTACCTGACCCAGAACGGCTACGGCGTGATCACCGCCTCCAACGGGGCCGAGGCCCTGTCCATCGCCCAGCGTGAAGATCCGGAGCTGATCATCCTCGACCTCATGATGCCGGTGATGGACGGGTACGAGTTCATGCGCGCCTACCGGTCGAAGCGCGACACCCCGATCATCATCCTGACCGCCCGCGTGGACAGCGAT
>JBEKFY010000108.1:0-2945 GCA_050013095.1 Anaerolineales bacterium
AGGAAAAAGCCGGTGAACCCATAAAGAAAAACGGCAAACGGGCTGGCGGGGTTGGCCCCGATCAGCTTCAGCCCGATGCGCAGGGCGATCAGGACTTCGAGGATGCCGAATACGAGCCAGACGATCTGGGTGGCTTTGAAGGTAAAGATACGCCGTTCTCGTTCCGGTTCTTTTTGGGTGGTCTGAACTTCGGATATTCTGCTGTTGGTCATTTTGACCTTCCTGAGCGAAGAAACTACACAGGCCGGTTGATCTGCCCAACTCTGGAACAGGGCTGCCACGGGTGCAACCGGCCCATATTAGAGGAACTTTCTTGAACCGAGCGTTAACGGCGTCCGCGACCCCGGATGAGATTGACGACGAAGAGCAGGATGATCGCGCCGCCTAGCGAGACGAGCAGTGCCGGGATGCTGTAGGCACCCTGGTTGATGGTGCTGATGTGGAAGAGGGGGGTCAGCAGGTAACCGGCGATGAAAGCGCCGACGATGCCGACGATGATATTGATCAGCAGGTTCGAGCGGTCATGCATGAGTTCAGTCGCGATCCAGCCGATGATTGCTCCTACGAGGATCCAAATGAGAAAACCGATCATTTGCTTGGGTTGACCGTGGTTGAAAGTAACCCATGACCTTCAGAGATCAGCCGGACGACTTATGGACCGGTGCTTTGCTCTTCAGGTTGGCCTGATACTTGGTCACGCGCTGATCGATCTCTTCTTCTGCGCGCTGGCGGGTGTAGCCATACTTTTCCTGAAGCAAACCGGCCAGGACGTCGAACTTGCCGGCGGCCCGATCCAGATCATCGTCGGTGAGCTTGCCCCACCACCCTTTGGCCTCGCCTCGGATCTGTTTCCACTGGCCTTCGAAGATATCTTTGTTCATCGTTCGATCCTCCTGATGCTTTGAAAAAGCTGTCCCAGTTTGCGCCGGCGCTCGGGGCAGCCGGCGGTGCGCAAGCGTTCAGCCACACGCTCGGGGGTTTCGCCTTTGCTGATGAATGCATCGGCGCCGGCGGAGAGTGCGGCTTGCTGACGGGCGTCCAGATGGCTGATGAGGACGATGACCAGCGCGGCCGGGCAGGCCTTGCGGAGCTCTTCAAGAGCAGCAGTAGGCGCACTGGGAAGCAGATCCCAATCCACCAACAACATATCCGTGCGGCGGAGGGGTGCCTGAGCTAACGTGGTGAACCACTCCCCGGCTTCGCCAACCACATCCATCTTCAGATCGAGTAGTAGTAGACGAAGGGCGGAGCGCTCATCGGGTTGGGCATCGGCCAGAAAAACGCGGGTCATGAATTCATACTACAACAAACGTTCCCGAGCCGCATCCAACGGGTGGGGAGTGTTTGTCTAGTCCACTTGGGGGAGAGCCGGAGGGGCTCTCAGACGACCAGCCAGTTACGCAGCGCCAAGCTTACAGATGATAATCTTTCACTTTCATATACACCAGACTTGCTTCTTCTTTTACGGGCAGATCCTGAACAATTAACAGCGGCACTTTACCATACAGGATAAAATTATTGACCAGGCTGCCATAGGGCCACTGGTTATTCCCCGAATAACCGTGCGCGCTCAACGCCACCATGTCGATTTGTTCCCGATCGACCAATTCATGGATGGCTGCGCTTGCATCGTCACTGGTGAGCAGGTGGGTTTTGACATCAATGCCGGCCAGGGACGAATCCATTTGGACCTGATCGAGATAATCAAGGGCTTCTTTTCGATTGCGCGCTACCATTCGATTGGATAGATCGATATCTTCCTGCGCGGGAGGCATATGACGGGCCATTTCCGGCGTTTTCACCACATGTACAATTTGAATCTGTGACTTGTGAAAGCGGGCCAATAGGGTGACAATGGGCAGCACATTTTCTGCCCGCCAGGAACCATCCAGGGGTACCAAAATTTTCCCGTAAGGTTTTTCTATCAGCTGATGTGCACGGACGATGAGCACGGTGGTTGGTGCGCTGAGGATGATTTTTTGTGTGACGCTGCTGATCCCCCATTTTCTCAACCCGTTGTGGCCATGACTGCTCAAGATGACCAATTTTATTTCCTGATTTTGAGCAAATTCTGTGATCGATTCGGTCACCTGCCCTTCCAGGACGATGGCCTTAGTCGGCAAACCCGATTTTTCAAGTCGATCACCAATACCTTCCAGATAAAGCTTTGCTTTGGTTTTATTGATTTGCCAGTCTAAGAGATCAAGTATTTGTGCTGAAGCATCTGCCGGGTTCTTATCCTGGACGTGCAACAGCATGATTTTTGCATTGAATGCCTGACCCATGGCGACTACCTGCGGCAAGACGCATTCGGCGAGCGGGGAACCATCTAAGGGTACGAGAATAGGATCCAACATCGTTAATCCTTTCGATTCTTTAAGACCGGACACACCCACGATGGATCAAGGTTTCCTGACTGTCTCATAATTTGGTAAACACTTTAGAGGATTTTGACCGTACTTTCCGCCTGAAAAGTTTACTTATTGATGAGGTCCCAGTAATCGTGTTTCGTTGTCAAAGAACCATGAGCAGTTACCGATTTTCTTCCAAGGGCGCTATACCTTCTCCACTTTCTGATTGTCAGCTAATTCCATATCGGGCCGCTTCAAACACGCGGTGATACCGAAGCCCAGAATCTTTCAGTGAAAGCTCGATCAACGTCTCAATTTGTTTGTACCGATCGGTCAAGCGCCTCGTGCGCGCGAATAAGTATCGTTACTACATATTAAAACAAACACTCCCGGGGCGCATCCATCTGCCGGGGAGTGTTTCTCTACGCCACTTGGGGGAGGCGGGGAGGGGCTCAGACAACCTGCCGGTTGTGCAGCGCCAGGGTGACGGCTTCCGTGCGGCTGGCGACGGCCAGCTTGGACAGGATGTTGCTGACGTGAGATTTGACGGTGGAGGGGCTGACGGTCAACCTTGCGGCGATCTGCGTATTGTTC
>JBEKFY010000109.1:0-3064 GCA_050013095.1 Anaerolineales bacterium
TGCTTGGCGATGCCCATCAGGTTGGCGATGCGCTCGAAGGCGTGGCCGGGCGAGCGGGCGTGCAGGGTGCAGCAGCCGGCATGCCCGGACTGCAGGGCGCTCATCATCGCCTCGGCGGCGAAACCGTCCCGCACCTCCCCACAATCAGGTAGTCCGGCGACATGCGCATGGCCAGGTTCACGCCGTCCGCCAGGGTGAAGGAGGGCACCTCCGACCCGGGCGGGGCGAAGCGCGCCTCGATGGTCTGCACTGTCGGGCGGTCGATCCAGATCTAGGAGGGATCCTCAATCTTGAGGAGGCGCCACGCGGCCGGCAGTTGGTTTATTTACCTGAGGAGGTTTAGACAACCACCCACCCTTTTCCGGGCGTTTATCGGCCTTTCCCTCACTATCTTTTTCAGAGTACTTGAGATTTTGGTATGGGACGTATCCCTTGACACGGGTCGGAAAACGATAGTATTATTAGTTGAATGAATAATCAACCAATAGAATGACAACTTATGTCACCAAGAACAAGCCTGTCCAACCAAAAAATCAGAGACGAGCGCCGTGACCAAATCCTGCACGCTGCTCTCAAGGTGTTCGCTTTCAAGGGACTCAAGGCCGCCAAAATCGCCGAGATCGCCGCCCAGGCCGGCATCAGTCAGGGCCTGATCCACCACTACTTCACCAGCAAAGAAGACGTGTTCACGGCCGTAGTCGAACGTGCCATGACCGGCGCGCTGGCAGCGTTCGACGATACAGCCGGCCACGACTCTGGCCCCTGGGAGCGTCTGACTTTGATCACCGACCGCATGCTCCAAGGCCTGGTCATCCACCCCGAATACATGCTGGTCTTGGTCCAATCTCTGATCAACCAGGATACCCCTCCCGAAGCCGGAAAGGTTCTTGCGAGTCTTGTTCAGCAGCTCAACGAGCGCCTGACCGGGCTCATCGAGGCGGGCCAGGCCGAGGGCCTGGTGACCCAGGGTAACTCGGAGGAGCTGGTCATACTCTTCATCGCCATTATTCAGGGGTTGGCGATTACCCAGTTTACCCAGAGCATGTTCACCCAGGCGACCCCATTTTCCTCCACTAATCCCCTCCCGTCGCCTGCGGCTGTCCTTCGTTTCCTGAAAGCCTGAGGTAACCCCATGACCCGATCCCGCGACATCAACGGACGCCAGCACTTCAACCGCTGGTCGGAGACTTACGAACGCTCTTTTATGCAGTGGCTCCTCTTCGACCGCATTCATCGAGGAGTCCTGGTGCGTGTCCCGGCCGGCTTCTCCCCCACTGGCATTCTTGACATAGGCTGTGGCACCGGCCGGCTGCTGCGCCGAATGCAGGCGTACTGGCCAACGGCCCGTCTGGTGGGGGTCGATGTAGCCGAGGGCATGGTCGCCCAGGCACGCGAGCGTACTCCAAGGGCCATGATCTACCAGTCGCCGGCCGAGCGCCTGCCCCTGGAGAATGACTCAGTCGATCTGGTCACCAGTACGGCGTCTTTCCACCACTGGAGCGACCAGGCCCAGGGCATACGCGAGGCGGCGCGCGTGCTGCGCAAGGGAGGGCTATTCATCCTGGCGGATATGAGCCTGGCGCACCATGGCCATCCGGTCTCGCGGCCCCAGGTGCAGGCCATGTTCGAAGACACCGGGCTGTCCATCCGCTCGCAGACGAACCCGGTGCCGTTCTACACATTTACCGTCGGGGAAAAAACCTAGGCCTTATCTTCTGCAGCTGTCATATCCATGAACTCCTGGCCAATCTTGTCCAGGAGTTTTCTAGTGTTTCGGATTGGATATTGAGCCACTTCAGGTTGCAGATATTGTAATTTGATCATCCTCCTTTCAAAGGTGAAACATGAAATGAAAGAAAATAAAGATCAGGAACCCCAATAACAAATATCAAAAGCCACTTTCTCTTTATGGCTTTCCAGATGTTGAAGCGATGAAAGAAATTCTAATACCTCCGCCCGCAACAAAGAGTAAAACGAAAAGCAGTAACCAATAAACTCACTCCAGGTGGTTTTATGTGTTTAGAGTCTAGTACTCTGTCACACATGGATTGATGGGTAGAGTTTTTTAAGTTTGATCCGTGCATCATCGGTTGTAAAACGCCAATCAACGGTTGCGCCGTTTGTATTGCGTTCGGTCTCCCAGGCATCACTTCGTACAACGATGATGGCGCATGGGTATTCAATTGATCTTCGACGATGACACATCGGTCAGCTTCTGGAAAATGGACATGAACCAGATCATGCATGCACATCGCCCAATCCACTTTTGTGCGGCGTTCCGTCACTTTGACATGTCGCCAGTTCTGAAGCGGGGCAAAGAACATGAACAGGTTAGCCGTTCCTTCCCGGCGATATTCGTAATCATAGCGTTCTGGTTGTCCGGCTTTCATCGGTATCGGTTGGCGCTTTTCACTCACCAATTGAACTGGGGTTTCGTCAAAACATATCAATGGAAGCTTCGGATCGGCAGAGCGTTGATAAATATCCAATACGTCTTCCATGTAGTACACGAACTTTGCCTGACTGCCCGGCGGAATACACCATTCTTTCCTGAGCCATGGCTTCAACACATTTTCTCTCATGACACGGTGGACCGTTTCGTAGGAAAGCTCGTCCACGTATTCCAACCGTACCATTTCCTGCGCCAGCAAACGCAAGCTCCAGCGTCGATGACCAGCAGGTGGCGCACCGCACGCCAAGGCAACCAGATATGCCTCTTGAACTCCGTCCAACAGACGTTCATACTTTCGCCGGTTTGGACGTGGACACAGAGCCGCCTCAAAGCTTTGCTCAACAAATCGATACCGTACTCGCTGGATGGTCGGAATGCTCACATCCAGCGCATCCTGAATGTCTTCATCTGCCCAACCATCATTCGCTCGCAAAAGGATCCGCGCATGGGTCATCTTGCGGACCCGCTCTGTTCCAGACCTCAACATGTTCTCAAGCAGCGCTTTTTCCTCTGCGCTCAAACCCACCACATATTTCTTGACCATGGCTGTCTCCTTCGTGGAGACAGGATTATACAATTTCACCTATCAAAGCATGTGTGACAAACTACTAG
>JBEKFY010000110.1:0-10732 GCA_050013095.1 Anaerolineales bacterium
CCGCGCCGGTCTGATTGGTGACCACAATCCCATCACCGCTGGCATTGGTGTTCTTGGCCACCACATCGGTAATCTGCAGGGCGCCGGTATTTGCATCGAAAGTGACCAGGCCGTTGGCTACATTACCGGTGATATTTAACCCCTGCAGGGTGAAACCGCTTTTCGTGTTCGTGACGGTCACGCTGCCATTGAGGGTGGTCAAGGTGGAGCCATCCACACCGATCAAGCCCACCAGCTGGCTCAGGGGGACGCTGCTCGAGCCATCGATGCTGACGTTTTCCGTGTAGCTGCCCTGCTCAATATAGACCTTCTTGTCTGTGGGGATCAGGCCGTTATTCTTGATGTAGTTGACGGCTGCGGTGATGGGGGTTGCACTTACAAAACAAGTGGTGTTTAAGATCGTCCCCGAAGGGCATAACCCACTCGCAGTTTCAAAGGCATACTCGACCGCGCCCACCTTGAAATAGGGGTCGCCAGAAGAGCTGATATTGACCAGGCTGACCGGTGTCGTGGGCAAGGCCGCGTCCGTTGTGGGTGCGGCTGTGGCAGCGGCAGGTTCAGGCGGGGTGGTGTCCTCCGGGGTCGCGCTGACCTCGGCGGTTGCATCCGTGGTGGCGGTGGCACTAAGATCCAGCGCAGGGGTCAGGGTGTCAGCGGGGGTGGTCGTAGCCTCTGGCGTTGGGGTCCCGATTGCCGTTGGGATTTCATCCGGGGTCGTGGGGACCGCAGGTGTGACGGTTGCCTCAGGCGCCGAGACATCGGTGGTCGCTTCGAGGGTTGGTGCGGCGGTCGCGGGCGAAATTGCATCCGTGGCCTGTGTGGATGGGTCCGTGGCGACCACGGTGGGTTGAGCAACGGGTGTCGCCGGGCTGCTGTCATCGGCCGATACACGGCCAACACATAAAAAGACTCCCAGCAAGGCGAGCAGCGCTGCCAGGAGCAAATGCGTTTTCGTAATATTCATAGGAATCCCCTCCCTGACGAATATCGAATTATTATATTTTTTTCATTCTGGTTTGTTTTAACAGTATACCACGCAGATTTACCACAAGGACGGCTGGAAATTATTCCTACCAGCTGTTCGATGGCCTGACGGGTGATGGCCGATTCGAAACCGAATCCTTCAAACGGTTAATCGCCGCTTTTGTCCTGAATTCCCCTACACGAACACGCATAAGGTAACTTGTTCCGTTCAATCCCCTGTTTTGGCAGGATTTTGTCAAGTACCGCGCGCAGGAGAATAACTGGAGAAAAATAACCCCCCGCCGGGGGTGATGGCAGGGGCTATCGGTTTGATCGAAGATCAACACCAGCATATGGAAAGGACGAGTGGCTGAGAATTATTAGTGAATTGTTCCATCTGATAAATATATATGGTCTCAAGTCGTCTATGATTTTGCGTGTTTTGGCCTATTACGGTTATCGATCCAGGGCTTGACCAGCCCAATATAAATGGCAAGGAGAAGAGCAACAAAACCACCACTACCAAAAACCCACTCCCAATCTTGTGACGTAATCCACTGCACCCATGTTACATTAACATCTATTGACGATGTATATGTCGCCACTTCAGGCCAGTAATCTTGATCTTGAAGATGGACTTGACGGTAAATAGTTAGTATCAATAATTGCAATCCCCCTTTTTTAGGTGTAACAAACCACCTCCATTTAGTCGTTTCAGTGCTACTGACAACTTGCTCAGGACTATCTATTGATAGAATAGTAAATGCATCTTTATCTGGTGATGTTAGAACTGCCTTTGTTATAGGAGTGATTTCTATTCCGGTAGTAATGACTGGCCCAGTTCCTGTAACTTGAGCTGCCATTGTAGCGGAAGATAAAGATGGGTTTAACAACAATTCAATCGTGACAGGTGTATCCTTTTGCATCGTATTTGGAGCATTGTAAGCAATACTGGATTCGATGGTCTGATACTCCTGCGTTTCGATTAGGTCCATCGTCGAAGCGACTGGCGGAAGAGTAGTAGCCACAGAAGTAGGGGTTGCAGCCGACCCGCAAGCGCTAGTTGCTATCAAAAGAATAAAAGATCCTACAAGAATGGGTGTGTATTTGGAAAGCTGCCTTTTTATAGACCCCATGGTTCTTTCCTTCCTTGAGCTCATTACTGATCGATTATATTTGGAGGTCTAACCTAATAAGAATTCGTCCTTATTGAAGAATACTTGTTAAATCGTTTGACTGAGATTTCTGAATACCGTTATTTTATATTACTGCGCCATTTATCACAATACAAGTAAATTTAGAAATTCGCACCGGCTGACAACTTTTCTTGGGTTAAATAAAAAAACCGCCGGGTGAGGGCGGGGGAGCTAATGTCCGTTGGAATCTTACCAGATAACATCCAGGAGTCTTTTGTAACCTGCCTATCAATTATGCATTCCTTCGATTTGAGCGTCGATCCGTTTTCGGATCTCCATAGGTCCAAAAATATTGTGAACGCTCTCCCTGGTGCCACCAGTACCGACAAATGTGATTGTGCCGTAATTGAGAATACGACCCATGATTGGCTGAGAGACATCGATACTCTCTACTTTTGTAAGCAACAGCTCTAATGTACGGTGGCGAATCAGGCCTGTTTTTGCAATTACTCGCCTGTTGGTAACTGCAAACGCGGTTGGTTGATAGATGATTAGAGCGATGCCTAGGCTTATCATGCCCGCGAGGAAAATAATCATAAAAATACACATAATCGCCATGGCGGACTGATCAGTGCTAAAAAAGGCGGAAAATGCTACAAGAAATCCCAGTACTGTCACGATGATCGGTAAAATGAATATTGCCCAATGCGATTTAGCTCTAAGGGTGACTTGTTCGCCCGGTTCAAGGTTCTTCTCAAAATATCTCATTTTGTCCACTCCTTATTGTCGGATTTGCTTTTGGCGTATCACACCATCACTTAATATTATCGCCCGCACCTAATTGGACGGTATTACAGCGCTATAACAAAACCCCGCCTAGTGTGGGCGGGGAAATTTCAGGCGGTGGCTAGTTGATCGTTCCGCAATGCAAGGTGTATGTCCAGTAATCCGATTTTATGTATTGCGCTTGATTCAACCTGGATAAGAGGGCTAGTCACCGGTGGATAAAATATAGCGAAGAAAATCACGCTTATAATAAAAATATGATCATAAAAGAAATATACTCAAAAACAATATTATCTATATCGAAAGTCTACCCTTATGTCATTAATCCTTATACGGGTTGTCAGCATAATTGTTCATACTGCTACGCTCATTTTATGAAAAGATTTACGGGGCACAAGGAACCCTGGGGGCAATTTATTGATGTAAAGGTGAATGCTCCTGATTTATTAAGGCTAGAAATTAACAAGAAAAAACCAGGGAGGGTTTGGATCAGCGGAGTCTGTGACCCCTACCAACCGCTAGAGGCAAAATATAAACTTACACGTCAATGTCTGGAAATACTGGCACAGAATAACTGGCCGGTTATCGTCCAAACCCGATCACCTTTAGTTCTGCGCGATATGGATATTTTAATAAAAGGAAGAGGTTTTGAAGTCGGTTTTAGCGTCACCACAGCCGACGATAGTGTCAGGAAACTATTTGAACCCAATGCCCCCTCAATAAAAGAAAGGGTTAGGGCACTGGATGAATTACACCAGGCCGGGATAAGAACTTACGCCATGATTGCACCGATCCTTCCTGGGGCAGAAAGCCTCGCGGAAATCCTTGGGGGAAAGGCTGACTATGTGATTCTTGACAGGATGAACTATCACTATGCTGATTGGGTGTATCGGAAGTACGGTCTGGAAGATAAAATGACTGATGATTATTTTTACCGGACGGAACGGACACTTTCCTCGGCATTCGCAAAATTGGGAATAAGTTGTTAAAAGTATTTTTATATAAAGGCACGCACAAGTATATTAAGTCTAACGGGAAATACTACTATCATCCCGTTTTTTTTATTTTATTTCTCAGAAGATCCTGTATTTCAAAGATGATCTCGTTGAAAATGTAAGTTTCCTCATGGTTTGGGAAATCGATGATATGGAATCACAATCACCCGTCTTATCAAAGGGTGATGAAATGAGTGCTTCCCGCGGCGCGGTTGGGATTTTCCAGGTTACCTACACAACGACTCATTCGCGTGATCATCAGGACCATTCCACCCTGATAAATTTACCACCATCATACACAAGCCCCCAAGAGGGGACTTGTGTATGGATAATACAGAGCCGAGAGGGCGGACTGCTGGTTTAAGTCAGGCAGGATGATCGTCGAGAGGCATTATCCAGCATGCATTTTGGCCTTGCTTTGAAGTTCAGGCTTCCTCATGGATACCAGCCCTTCAGCTTTGCTCGAGGAGAAAGAGTATTAGGGGGATGAAACCGTCAGTGAAAAAACCACCGACCCGTTGCCTTGTGGAACGACCTCGACCACATATTCCTGCGTTTCCGGTAGAGTACCTTTCCAGGTGGTGTCCTGATCCTTGCTGCTCACGAGCGTACCGGTCGCAATCCCGAAGATATCGAGGTATGCTTCACTGGAGGGCACGTTGAGGCTGGCGGTCATGACATCGCCGGCAACGACCCTAAAAGCGTAGGAAACGACGTAGCCTGGATACGTATTGCCATGCAGAGTGATGGAGGTCGAGCTTTTGGGGAAGGTGACCAGCTGTGGGAGTTTGACGGTCAGGGAGTACTTTTCCGTTTTCGCCCCTCCAATTACCTGGATCGTATACAGATCGGTCTTGGGCAGTTGCCATTGCCAGTACAACCATTTATTGGCTGGACTGAGCAGCGTGGTGCCATTCTGTTCAAAAACCCCCAGGGTGACGTCTTTGTACGGGGATTCCAGGAACAGGATCATCGGCTGGGCTTTTCCCCCTTGGACCGTATACGTCTGGATCTGTCCGGGTTGGATCGTGCCTTGTACGACCGTCGCGGTTGTCCCGGGTGCGATGGCAAGGTTCCCCCCTGTGGAGGAAGTGCTCGCCGCCGTGCCTGTAACGGAAACCGTTAGTGAATACGCTGCCACCTGGCCACCAGCTGGAACAACCTCGATCACATAGTCCTGAGTTTGCGGCAGGAACCCCGTCCAGGTCTTGGCTGCCGCTGAGCTGCTCAAGAGGGTTCCGCTAGAAAGCCCATAGATATCGATGTAGGCGTTGCTGGAGGTTGTTGTGAGGCTCACGGTCATAGTCTGGCCGGCACTGCAAGCAAACGCGTAGGAATAGAGATATCCATTTACCGTTGTGCCGTTCAAGGTGATGGAGGAGGTGCCGGAGGCGAAATTGATCACCTGGGGGATTTTGACGGTCAGGGAATACTGCTCCGTATTCGCCCCGCCGATCACCTGGATTGTATACAGTTCGGTGCTGGGCAGCGCCGTCTGCCAGGCTGTCCGCTTGAGGGCTGGATTGAGCAGAATGTTCCCATTCGATTCCGCGACCCCCAGGGTTACATCCTTGTTCGGGGAACCTATGATCAGGGTCAGGGGCTGGAACTGGCCGGCTCCCAGCGTATACGTCACGACCTGACCGGGCTTGATGGTCCCTCCCACGACTCCCGCGGTTGTACCCGATGCGACCGCGAAGTTCCCGACTGGGATTAGCGGGGTGGAAGTCAGCTGAGGCGTGGGGCTGGGGGGAACGGGCGTTGGCGTCTCCGGGAGCATTACGGGCGTGGGGCTCGGGGGGATGGAGGTCGGCGTGTCCGTGAGCACTTGGGGTGTTGGGCTGGGAGGAATGAAAGTTGGCGTAGCCAGGCCCGCCAGGGGCGTCGGGCTGGGCGGCACGGGCGTGGAGACCGTGGTGGGGCTGGTAGTCGGTAGACCGCAGCTCGTCAAAAGCAGAGCGCAGATAACCAACGTGATGAAAATCGACTGGGACTCAGACCGAAAAGTTAGGCGTTTGGGTGCCATAGAACATCTCTCCTTCCCGATCCATCAGGCTTCCATCGAGTTTGTCTGGAAGTAGATGTTCATGCCTGATGGTGAAGTTCTATCTTTCAGAGTGGCATCTCAATAATTACCGGTTTAATACACTGTTCCCTTTAATCATAGCATAAGAAATAGCATCCGTGGCTTGTGTCGAAGGATACATGGCGACCACGGTGGGTTGGGCAACGGGTGTTGCAGTGCTGCCGTCATCGGCGGACACACTGCTGACGAATAAAAATACTCCCAGCAGAGCGATTGGCGCTGCCAGGAGCAAATGCCAGTTCGTTTTAGCCATAGTAAATCCCTCCCACTAGAACTATTTCATGGTTTCACGATTTCTTGGGTTTTTATATAGTACCACGGGAATCTGAGAATGTTTCAAGGAAATTATCTACTTTTCAGGCACTTACAAAATCCTCGGCTAATTGAGGCAGTTACGCCCTTGAATGCTGACAGCGGTTTGTCCAATTTCGTCTACAAGAGGCTTTCATCATAAGTCGACCTCAGTACCGGGACCATATTTGATAAGAAACAGGCTGCACCACTCGCAAAAGTGGTGCAGCCTGTGCGTTCAGAAAGTGCACGATCATTTAGGCAAATGTCAGTTTCCCATCCGTAACGATGTCCGGAGCATCCGTGCTGCCGAATTGGCCATTGCCGAAGTAATAGGATTTGATCACCTTCACATTATGGGCGGTTCCTCCCACCATGGCATAGATCCCGTTCTCACCATTGCCGGAGATGTAGCTGTTCGAGAGGGTGAAATCATAACCATTCGTGGTCACGTTGATGCCATCATAGCCAAGGGTGTCCCCGTTATTGAATGCCTTGATATTAGTGAAAGTTGTCGCGCCGTGGGATAGGGTCAGGATACCATCATACCCATTGTGTGATGTGGTAACGTTGGTCAGCGTGATCGTCTTGGCAGTACCTGAAGTATTCAGGTTAAGACCGTTGGTTACGTTATTGCTCGCCGTCGCACTGGTGACTATGATGGCTCCCTTGGTATTGATGTAGAGGCCGTCAGCGGAATTATCATTAAATGTGTTGGCGCCTTTGGTGTTCAGCACGCTCACGTTGCCGGTGCCGGTGGAATTATCCACATAAACGCCATAAGCTGAACTCTGGTTTCCATTGGAAGTAATGCCATCCAGGGTGACACTGCCTTTGGACACGATATGGATGCCGTCCTGCATATTGTCGATCACATACGCCGACAAAACGGAAACGGAACCAGCGACCGAACTATACGAATTTTCGAGGTCTGCGCCAAATCCACCGCCGTTGTTCTGTGCAGTCAAACTGCTGACGCTGATGCTGCCATTGCTGGACACATAAAGCCCAGTTCCACCGTTATTTGCGGTCACGGTGGTGAGGGTCACATTGCCCGAACCAGCGCAAAGTGACCCAGCCAGTTGACAGTTGTCAATGTAAATAGCATGGTTACTTCCATTACCCTGACTGGAGAGTTTACTTCCGGTGACAGCCCCATTGGTCACCACATCTAAAACATCACCATTGTTCGACGACACATTGATATTCGTTAATGTTACCCCTGCCGTTCCTGAAGTATTATCGACCAAAATCGAGGTGTTGGTATCTTCGTTTGCGTTGATGTTTCCTAACACCACCGCACCATTGGACAGAATATTAAGTCCGGCTTTGCTATATCCAAACGAGTTCATCAGAGTGCCGGAGTTTTGTACCGTGACACCTGGGGTACCTGAAGAACCGAAATTGCTCAAATAGGCCGCATAGCAGCTTATTAAGCAGCCGGAATTGTTATCATCCGCGGTGACATTCGTCAGCGAGATGGCACCTTTTGAAAGAACATTCAGACTCAAGGAGCCGCTGTTATCATAGAAATTGCCGTTGGTGATGGTCACATTGCCAGTGAGTGTAGCGTTGAGAATATAAAGCCCATCCATAGTGTTGTGACTTGCATCCACACCACTTATCGTCACACTTCCTTGCGTGAACAGGTCAATGCCGTCGTACATGTTAGATCCGGCTTTTACCGTCTTCAGCGTGATCGGGCCGGTTGCGGAAGCATTGGGTACGGATATCCCATACTGGGTATTTTGGTCCGCCTCGGTATTATTGATGACTACGGAACCGTTGGTGTTGAAATAGACCCCACTGGCGGTATTTTGATCGAAATTGTTCATTGCGGAACCGCTGTTGGTCAGGGTGATTCCACCGCCCCCAAAAGTGTTGTCTACCGACACCCCGTATCCACCGGAAGTATTGTAGGACGAGGTGATTCCGGTCAGGGTCACAGCGCCTTTGGACAGGATATCCATTCCCGTACCCACGTTGCTGTTGGTTGTCACGTTCGACAGGCTGACATTGGCCGCCGCGCCATCCTTATTCTGGATATATAGACCGAAGAGGTGATTGCTATTGGCATTCAGTCCGGTAACCGTGACTGCCCCATGGCTGGTAATTTGGACGCCCTCGCTGCCATTGGTATTGGAACTGATGGTATTGAGAGACACGGCCCCGGTTCCACCCGAATTATTAATGGATAATCCCACCAAGGGTGATTGACTGAGATCGAGGTAACCCAGCGTTACGGTACCCTTGGTTACGATGTCCAGCTCATCTCCCGCTGAACCTTTGTAATTGTTGATGATCTCCCCGTGATTGGCACTGGTCCCCTGGACAACGACCCCGCCTGTCCCAGAAGTGTTGTTCAGGGAAACACCGGCGTTCGCCGCTTGATTGTTTTCAACATACGGGTTATTCAAGGTAATCGTGCCCATCGCATTGACCAGAATGCCCGTATCGGTGTTGGACACCGAATCGGCATTTGAAATGGTGACCGCGCCGGTACCGGTATCGCTGATCTCGAGGCCTTTTCCTCCGTTTCCAACCGTCTCAATGTAATTAATGGTGATTGCTCCCTTTGTGTTGATGTATAACCCGCCGCCCTCCGAGTCATTATTGATCACATTCCAGCCATTATTGGTTCCCTTGATCGCTACTCCTCCCGTTCCGCCTGAATTATTCAGGTTGACGGCGTAGGCATTGCTGGCAGTTGAATTGTCATCGTTGCTAAAGATCGAGGTCAGGGTGATGGTCCCATGTGTGATCACGTTCAACCCCCAGCTTCCATTATCATTCGTTTCCAATCCGGAAACAGTGACCGAGCCCTTGCTGAGAATTTCGGCGCCGCTGCCGCCATTGGAAGAAGACCAGACCTGATTGATCGACACAGCCCCTGTTCCACCCGTATTGTCCACATATAATCCATCTTCTTGGGGGGAGTCAGAGAGATCAAGGTAATTTATTGTGACCGCACCTTTGGTTTTGATATCCAGTTCCTCTCCTAGATTTCCCGTGCTGTAGTTATCCTCGATTTCCCCCCAGTCGGTGCTGGTCCCCTGGACAATGACCCCGCCTGTCCCCGTGTCGTTGTGCAGATAAACTCCGGCGGTCGCCCCTTGATTTCCGGTGACGTCCGGGTTATTCAGGGTGATGGTGCCCTTTGCAATGATATAAATACCCGCATCAGAGTTGGAGTATGAATCGGCATGTGAAAGGGTTACCGCGGCGGTACCGGTATCATGGATATTGATCCCTATTCCTTGGTTTGTCTGAGTCTCAATGTAATTAATTGTCACCGCTCCGTTGGTAGCGATGTTTAACCCGCCAGTGGTGTTATAGCCGATGTAATTCCAGGTATTACCTGTTCCATTGAGCACCACCCCGCCTGTCCCGCCGGAATTATCCAGGTTGACGCTGTAGGGATGGGAACCCGTCGTATTGTCCCCATCCGCATAGATTGAGGTCAGGGTGATCGTCCCCTTCGCAGTGGCATTCAACCCCCAGCTGCCATTGTAATTGAAGATACTGTTGTTGACGGTGATCGTGGCGGTCGAACCCGTATTCATGGTCAGGATCGCACCTTCATTTACATTGCCGTTTGCTTCCGAGGTATTCAACAGGATGTTGCCTTTTGACAGGATGTTGATCCCTTTATTATTATTATTAACATGCGTATTCGAGACGGTGACAGTTCCGTTCCCTGAGGTGTTATCGATAAACAGGCCCCCATCATTGACCGTGATCTGATTGTTGCTTTCAATATAGGAACTGCCGCTCACGGTGACATTGCCCTTTGAGAGAATGATCAGGCCATCTGTATTATTATCACTAATAGTACAGTTCGTCACGGTGACGGACTGGGCAGACGCAGCCGCTTGATTGGACAACCACACTCCATTGCCATGGTCATGTTCGCTGGTTGAATTGAGGACGGAAATCGCACCATTCGACGAAATGTTTAGGGCATCATCGCTTGCAGCGGTCCCATCGTTATCCAATTCCGCGTTGTTGAGGGTGACACTCCCTGTCCCAGAGGTGTTCACGAGATCAATGCCCATCGAATGATCAGACGCTGCGGAGATACCATTTACCGAAATATTCCCCTTGGCAAAAACGACGAGCCCATAACGTGGGTTTGAATTGGCCGAATTTTGGCCCAGGGTATTCAGGACGGTCACCGTTCCCGTTCCAGCCGTCGCATCCACGTTGATCCCATCCTGGTTACCATTCCCGTTAGACTGGATATCGTTTAAAGTAACGCTGCCTTTGGTGTTTACAACCAACCCGTTGAGATGAGAACCTCCAAAATCCCCACTCGAAATGGAGATATTCTGGGGGGACTTGGCATAGCGATTATCAAAATACCCGCCATTATCAGAAGAAGAGTAGTTGGCGGTGATATTTGAAGCCGTGATCGCCCCAGAAGATGTGATATTAATATTCGCTTTTTGGTTGCTCGAGACCGAAAGGTTCGTCAG
>JBEKFY010000111.1:0-4981 GCA_050013095.1 Anaerolineales bacterium
TTCACACGAAAGCCGGGCACGCGCCGAATCTGCTCGGAGGTTGCCACCAGCGCGCCTGCTTCTCCCAGCGTGATGATGACGACCCTCACACCCTGTTGGAGTAAGACCCTCGCGGCCGCCTCGCGCGTGGATATCGCCCAATACCGCGATACCGAACAGATCCTGTTCCTGCCGGATGTATATGCTTATGCCCAGGGATTTGCCAGTGCGAACTCCGCCTACCTCGCGGGCCGTTCGATCCCTGTCTCGGTGAGCGGCATCCGCCTCGACGAAGTCACCCGGGTGGTGGCGGTGAGCGTAACCGCGGATCTCTCGCCGCTCCTGCCGTCTCTGTTGCAGGGGGGAGGGGTCATCACGGTGACCGGCTATGCCTAGGCGCGCCTGGACGGGAGGTAGGGAGGGAAAGGACGAATTTATCTACGTGGGTTTTGTTAAAAAAAGACAAGCTTCTTGTAAGATGGTGATTGTCGCAGTCGCCACTTTAAGGAGCTCGTCATGTCTATTGTGACCTTGCGGCTGCCCGTTGTCATGCGATAATATGTCGGAGGTCCGAAGAAGTGTTTATATTGCGAAAGGGAGATCTTCCAGCGTTGGGGAGAAGTGCGCAAGCCGATGTGTTGTCACGACCGGTTTGAATACAACCCTGACCGGCAGCTTGCCCGAACGGGTCAGGCCGGCTGCGATCTTTCGAGAATCTTCTGCCACCTTTTTAAGCGTCTTATCGCCATATAAATGCTGACTGCCGGTCACAAACCAAACTTCAAAATCGCGAAAATCGATCATCAGATCACCTCCTTACCAAAATAGACCGCTTTTGAGGTGGAGCCTTAATCCTCGAGAACGTTCCCAATTTTGTCAATAAGTTGATTTCACATCAGACGTTAATTAACGAGCTGAAGCTCTCAGCCAAACGCGCATCTCACCTGGTTCGCGGTTATCCCATAGGCAATATGGTAGGGCAGTTAATTCAATCTCATTTACTTTTGGCGATCGGCTCCGGTAAAGCGTTTCGCCCCAACCAGCATCGTCAATGGCTGTTCCTTTGCCGCGGATTACGGTGACCCCGTTTAGCAGATTGGGGCGGTATTCAGCGATGAAGTCGCGCTCGATCTGAAACGGATTAACAGCAATACGATTGAGTGGAAGATTGTTGTGATCTATCCCTTCAAGACAGTAAATGAGAGGTCCACGTTGGATGGCCACACAGCCCTCGAGATTTCGGACGGCTGGGTTGGCCCAAATGGCCTTGATTGGCAACGGCATTGAGTAAAAGATCTGGTCCCTGTTTTTCCATTCATTGGTCAGGCTGAGATATCCATTAATATCCGGTTGCATATCCATCGCTTTACCGTTTACCTCTATTTGAAAATCTTCACACCAACCCGGGATACGGATGTGTAGGGTAAAGGTTTCTGGTTGTTCTACCCCCAGTTCAAATAAAACATCTCCATCCCATGGATACCGTGTGGTCTGTCTGATGTTAATTTGCTTACCACCCAGTTTGATATCGGCGTTACTATTGGCGAAGAGATGTACCCACAAGTCATTTGCTCCTGTAGAGTAAAAATAATTCCCAATACTGGCAATCATGCGGGCCAAATTGGGTGGACAGCAAGGGCATTCGAACCACTCAACACGATGCTTGTCCCCGACAGAGGATAAAGGGTTATCGTAAAAGAAGTGCCTGCCTTTCATTGACACCCCACTTAAAAAGCCATTATATAACCCGCGTTCCATTACATCAGCGAACCGGCGATCACCTTCAAACTGGAGCAGACGATGGTTCCACAGTATCAGACCTATGGTTGCGCACGTTTCGGCATATGCAGTCTCGTCAGGTAGATCATAGTCTTCTGTAAAGCCTTCATTGTGCTTGGATGGGCCAATTCCACCGGTAATGTACATTCGGCGATGCATCAAGTTATCCCATACTCGTTGGCATGTTTCCAGCAGGGTAATATCCTCAAATTCTGCCGCGAGATCTGCCACAGCACAATACAGATACATAGCCCGAACAGCATGCCCAACAACTTTCTCTTGCTCTCGGACAGGAACCTGCGCCTGGCAATATTCGTAAGTCTTCGCCCAATATTTCTGTGGATCTTCACCACGTGCCCTCGCCTCAAGGTCGTAATAGTGCGGTTGCTCCGGTGATTGTTGCCCACGTTCATTGATAAAGTAGCTAGCCAGCGTCAGGTAACGCTCGTTGCCAGTGGCATGGTACAGACGTATTAACGCCAGTTCAATTTCCGGGTGTCCGCAATAGCCGCGTTTCTTACCCGGTTCCCGACCGAAAGTCGCATCGATGTGGTCTGCGTAGCGGCTAAGCGCGTTTAACAGTTTCCTATTCCCTGTGGCTTGATAGTGGGCAACAGCCGCCTCAATTAAATGACCGGCACAATACATTTCGTGCCAGTCCCGAAGATTTCTCCAGCGCATTTCCGGCTGGATTGTTGTAAAGTGCGTATTTATGTATCCGTCCGGCTGCTGGGCGCCGATAATCTTATCTGCCGTATGGTCGACTAGTGTCTTGAGATTCGGATCGGGATGGATTGCGAGGGAGTAGCAGGCTGCCTCCAGCCACTTGGCGGGGTCCGAGTCCCCAAAAATGAGCACAATCGGCGAAGGTACAGGCCGAGTGAAGTTGAGATCAAAGGCACCAATACGTCCAGTATCTTGCAGCTTTTTATAGATATAAGGCAATGTTTCAATGCGGTTCGTTTCAATACGGGGCGACCAAAAGGTGTCGGTGAAACGGATCTGGGTGAAAGAAACGGAAGAAAGTTTTCTTTTGGCAATTGTCATTTCTAATTAATCCCTTGAGCGAGGTGGTAGTAAAGATCGCTCCCGCGTAACTCCTTAATGAATTGATCCAAATGGGTATGCGGGTGAATGCGTAAAAATTCTATGCTGGCCATTTCGGCAAAATCTTCAAAGTGCTCCCTTCTCAAAAGCTGACTGAAGGCAGTGTGATATGTACCGCACGCTATGATCCAAACTGAAGTACCGATCTTTAAAAAAGTCTTTGTTATGCATGGTTTACTAGCATCTATCGCATGATTCTGATTGGGTTAGGAGAATTCGAGACAATCTGTCTCCTCAGGACGAGATATCAAAATACATGTAGTAATTCTTGCCCTTACCAATTAAATAAAATGGACGAAAGATACCGGTAGACTTATCGCCATGAACAGCGAAGGCTAAAGGCTCATCTTATTGACCTAGATTTTACCGCACACGGATACGTTGATGCCCAGCTCGGTCATGGCTACGGCTTTGGCGTACAGCGCCTTGCGTGCATTTGCCTCACCGGGCGCGTAGACCACCTGAATGTGATTGGCCTTGTGTCGTGCCATGAATTGATCTCGCGTTATTCCTTTCATGACCATGTGCATTATCGGCCATTGCGTGGTCGTCAAGCGCCAACGTTCTTCGGTTTCTGCCTTCGGCAGTTTGATTGCCTCACCAAGACCGATGTCGCAATTGAGCTTGCCGTTCTCGATGAACACACGACTCCACACCACCCAGCCAGGCTTGCTTACACCCTTGATCGTGCCGCCGCCCTTTGGGAAGTACATCGCGGGTTGGCGTTCGCCCGATGCACCTGCAAAGCCACCGCTTAGGTGTGCGGGCGGGACACTGCCAGAAATCTCCATCGCCCACACAAAGTCGTCGATGCCATTGCCGCTGAACCAGCGACCCCAGCGTACGTCGTGCAGAGTTGTCTCTGGCGCGAAGCCCAGCTTTGTCCATAATCTATTGGTAATCGGCGCGTCGATGCCGCTGCACTCATCGACTTCGTTGAAGTGTGGCAGGGCTTTGCCCGCGTACAACTCTTTGCCTGTCACTTCGTGATAGACTGGCGGACGCTCGACATTGTTAAGCAAGCCTTCGGCCAGATCGGAGGCGGGCGTTAAATCTTTCATGCCTTGTTGGTATTGGATGCCGATCGTGGCACAGCCGAATTCATCAGCGATGCGCATCGCCGCGATGTACATCTTGCATTGCATCAGCACCTGCTCTTTGGTCAGTTCTGTGGTTTCATCGGTGCCCAGCTTGAATCTCATGCCGCGCGCCAACAGCCAATCGTACACTGCGTGAGCTTCTGTATCGGCCACGGTCAGCATCTTGGCATACAACGCCGATTGGCTCAGCCGTTCTTTATACACGCCAAGTGGGAAGAGCAATTCATCGGGGACGATCGCGTTATACATTCCCATGCAGCCCTCGTCGAAGATGCCCATGATAGAGCACTGCTTGTGGAATTCCTTGGCAAACTTGATGCCGGTCTTCACGGCTGCCGCGGGTGATTCAGTGGGATCGAACTTGTGGACGTGTGGCGTGTTTGGCTCGACGCAACCGTTCTTCAACCATGTGCGCAGACCAGCAAGAAAGAATTCGTCGGTGAAATTTTCGCTCCACAGGGTGCTGTACTTGCGGCCCGCTTTGGTCAGGCTGGCGTTGAGATTTAACATGCCTACCAAGCCTGGCCACGTGCCACTCCAGTTGGCTACGGTCAATACCGGACCGCGATGCCCCAGCAAGCCGGGCAGCACGTGCTGCGTGTACTGCCATACCGCTTCCGCTATGATTATCGGAGCATCTTTCGGAATCTTGCGAAAGACTTCCAGCCCGTACTTCTGACTGTCGATGAAACCGTGTCCCTTCATGGGATCAAACGAATGCGCGCGCTTAACCTTGCCTCCTTCGCGCTCGATAGTAGCGACCAACTGCTGTTCCATCGTGGCCTGCGCCGCTTCGCAATTGCGATTGGCCGACAGTCGCAGGTCGCCGCTGGCTACCAAATAGATTGTGTCCATGAGCATCTCTCCTTAAATTAGACAGAAAAGAGTGGACAGGGGTACGGGCATGGGCGCGCTGGTCACCACCCGGATCTGGACGGCGCTCGGTCTCGACCCGGCCACCACCCTGCACGACATCCGCCGGGGACGGCAATACCGCGGCGATGGGTTTGAAGATC
>JBEKFY010000112.1:0-14640 GCA_050013095.1 Anaerolineales bacterium
ATTGGAGACCCGAAATTTGTCAATCCAACTGGAGCGGATTTCCATCTACAGAGTGGTTCACCGGCCATTGATGCCGGCTCGCCCTTGAACGCGCCGGACAGTGATTTTGATGGTAATGCGCGTCCTCGAGGAGCAGGATATAGTATTGGAGCATATGAGTACTAAAAACGCACTCTTCCCCACTTCTTATATCCGAGAGATTTTATCTTAACAGAAAGAAGAACAGTCGTGTCAGATAAGCTACACATACTCGTTGTGACCAATACGTTTCCGACCTCTGAAAAGCCGGGAGATACCCCTCAAATTCGGGACCAGATTGACGCATTGAAAGCGAGGGGTGTTGAAGTCGACCTGATGTACGTAGATATTTATAGAGGCAAACGAGGCTATGCCGAAGCTGCATGGAGGATATTGCTGCTGTCATTCCAAAGTAAGCGATACGATCTCATCCATGCCTACTATGGACACTGCGGATTACTTGCTCGGCTGCAAGCCAGATATCCAATCATTGTCACCTTCCTCGGCTCAGATCTGCTAGACTCCAAAGATAGGGGGATTGGGAAAATAGTTGCCAGAATAGCTGACGGCATTATTGTTCAGACGGAAGAAATGAAACGGACCGCAAAACGGGACGATGCTTATATAATTCCTTTTGGGGTTAATCTGGATCTCTTCACCTCCTACCCTATGGAGGACGCCAGGTGCGAGTTGGGACTTGCATTGGACGAGAAACTGGTATTGTTCCCGTGGAATCCCAAAAGACCAGTGAAAAGGTTTGATCTCGTCCAAGAGGCAATTCGGATTGTCCAGCAGAGCTACGACCGGGTGCGTTTGGTCTCGCTCATTGATCAGCCCCATGAAACCGTGGCTAAATACATGAACGCCTGCAATGTGATGGTTTTGGCTTCAGAGCACGAAGGGTCGCCAATGGCGCTTCGAGAGGCAATGGCATGCAATCTCCCGATCGTGTCGGTGGATGTAGGAGATGTGCGTCAAATCATCGAAAACACGGAAGGCTGCTACCTATGCAAACGCGAGCCATCAGACATTGCGGAAAAGTTGGGTTTGGCTTTGGCGCGCGGGAGCAGAACATGTGGAGCGCGCGTGGTCAGGCAGGCAGATGCGGCTTGGGGCGCAGATCAGGTGATGCTGCTTTACGATTGCGTACTCAAGTCACACAGGCGGCAGCGTAAAGGAGAAAAATAATGCAGGTAGCCATCATTAGTTGTTGGCGGGTGGCCACCAATGTATATGACATCAGCCGGTGTGTGAGCCCGGATGAGACCGGATGGCTGGTTCCCCCAATAGCCCTGGGGGTCTCAGCCATGCGCTACAACTTTGTGTGCTTTAATGAGCAGGTTTATCTCAAGGTGCTTGAAGAAAGCCAGAGATCGGAGACATTGTGATGCTTCGTAAGCTAGTTGTATTCCTTTTCCAGACTCTTTACTACATGGGCGTACGCAATCTTCCTCCATCCTATTCTTACTCATTGCTCGGACGTCTATCCAAGAAATGTCGAGCTCTTGTCTGCAAGCAGTTCTTTCACTCCATGGGGCGCAACGTGAATGTTGAACATGGTGCCTATTTCGGATCAGGTTGTCTTGTCGAGATTGGCGATAACTCAGGCATAGGTGTGGACTGCCACGTCCCAGCCAACATTCGAATTGGGAACGACGTGATGATGGGACCCGATGTGCTCATCATCGGTCGGAATCACAGGTTCGACGACGTTAATATACCGATGCGGTTGCAACGATTTAAAGATGCGCCCCCTGTGGTCATCGAGGATGATGTATGGCTGGGAGCCCGGGTCATCATCCTACCAGGAATCAGGATTGGCAGAGGATCTATCATTGGAGCTGGAGCCGTCGTCACTAAAGATGTTCCGTCTTTTGCTATCTGTGCTGGTAATCCTGCACGCGTCAAAAAGTTTCGGAACGATGCGAAAGAACGATTTTAATATGTCGACGAGTGGGCAAATCTGGCGACCTAGCTGGAGAATTTACTATAGAAACGCGGCTAGCTTCTTGTTGGGCGGCAATCCTGCATCTTATACCCATCCCAAATTGCACCGTTGTAGGGGTACCTGCCTATATCGTGAAATGCGATGGCGAGAAGGTAAGAAAATCGTTATGAAAAATATGGTAAGTTCAGGCTGGTTGCCCCGAGAGTACCCAGGCTTATTGCAGAGCGAGTTGCGCAAGCAGACTGATGGTCGACGAAAACCGGTAACTACTCAACAAAGAGGTCGTCTGATGGCTGAAGATCGACTTGACAGGGATCCTGGCAAGGTAAGGTTGGGTCCGACTGCCCCTGCACCCGCAGAAACGTCCTTACCCGGAAAGCGCGCGGCCACCAGCCGCCCGCGCGTGCTGGTTGTTGGGCCAGGCCCGGCCCAGGTGGGCGGTGTAACGACTTTTATTCGGATCCTGATGTCGTCCCGCCTTGTGGCAGAGAAATACGAACTGATCCGCCTGGACACAACAAGGGTGGCGGAAGACGTTGCATCAGCGGGCAGATTCTCGCTGCGTAACCTTTCGTATCTCCTGAGTCAGATATGCCGGCTCGTACTGGTTGCCGTCCGTCAGCGTCCCGTGGTGATGCATATTGCAGTGACATCCGGGTGGTCATTTTGGAAGGGAGGCGTCTTCCTCCTGATCGGAAGAGCGTTTCGAATTAGGAGTGTGGCGCATTTGCACGGTGGCTCCATGCGCGAGTACTACAGGAAACGTCCCCGCCCCGTCCGATGCCTGATTGGCTGGGTGCTGAGGCGGGCCGATGTGGTGATTGCCCTATCAGGGCAATGGCAACGCTTCCTGATCGACGAGGTCCGGTCGGACCTTCGTGTTGTGGTCATGCCAAACACCGTCGATACCCTGTTCGCGGCAGCCGCGGAGCAAGACGATTACGCCTCCCGCCAAAGTGGCAAGGTAGTGCTGTTCGTCGGACACCTGGGTCAGGCTAAAGGGGTATTTGATATTCTGCGTGCCGTCCCTCTGGTGTTGGCCTCGCGCGAGGATGCGGTTTTCTTGTTCGCCGGAGGCGCACACGAAGCCCGGATTCTGGAGGAGATGCAACGCTATTCCGCCGAAGCCAGCCTCGGGAATGCGGTGCAGTTTCTGGGCGAGGTCACCGGACAGGCCAAGCTCGACCTTTTTCGTCGGGCCACGCTTTTTATCCTGCCATCTTACGTGGAGGGCCTGCCCTATTCATTGCTCGAGGCGATGGCGGTCGGATTGCCAGTAATCACCACCACCGTCGGCGCAATTCCTGAGATCATAGAGGAAGGGCATCACGGTTTTTTGATACAGCCAGGTGACTATGCAGCGCTCGCGCGGCGCATTATCCTGCTCCTGGGAGACGAGTCTCTGGGACAGCGGATGGGACTGGCCAATAGGCGCCTCATTCGCGACCACTACTTGCCCGATGCAGCTATGACTCAGCTGGTTGCTATCTACGACCGGCTGCAAGGTATCGGTGGCGCCGAGACCTTGCAGCCGTATGGTGATGGAGGGAAGGAAGTGCCTGACTGCTCATGCACCAGTTTCCAGGCGAATTCATCCCTGGAGATGAAAGACGAACACAAGGAGAAGTCACATGGCACTCAGCTATAGTGATCCCTGGCTGCGGCGCATCTACTTTTCGCTGCCGAACTTTATGCGAGAAGGAATGGCAGCCGTCTACTCCATGAAACGGCACCGGGTCCGATTCGGAGGGGTGTTCCAGAGTCACCTTGCCAAGTTGCAGGCCAATGCTGGCCGGACGGCTGAAGAGCATGCTGCTGATCAATTGCGGAGGCTGCGTTCGACGCTCAGTTATGCCGGCGTGCATTGTCCATATTACCGCGAGGTGTTTCACAAGGTGGGTTTTGAGCCAGATGCGGTCCGCGCACTGACGGATTTGCAGCGCCTGCCCCTGCTGGACAAAGAGATGGTTCGCAGCCAGGCCGACCGTTTGTTAGCAGTTCCGCTACCCAGCAGGACGATCAGGGGGAAAACAAGCGGCACCACGGGCACTGCCTTGGAGGGAGTGATCACCGAAGAGGCCAGTCAGCGGCAAAACGCGACGCTGTGGTTTCACATAAGTTGGGCTGGGATCCAGTGGGGAGAACGTTGGGCGCTTTTTGGTGCACAGCCGGTAGCGCTGCCTGACAGCCTGCGCCCACCTTTCTGGGTGCTCGACAGGTATGAAAAAGAGCTGGTATTCTCTACGCAGCACATGACACCCGCTGCCCTACCAGAATACGCTCGCGCGCTCGCAAACTATCGGCCGGCTCTTATCTGCGGATTCCCGTCAGCGATCCATCTCATGGCCCTGTACCTGATCGAGACAGCGAGGAGTGATATCCGGCCTAAGAGTGTGTTCACCTGGTCCGAGAACCTATTGGGATACCAGCGGAAAGCGATCGAAGAAGCCTTCGGTTGCCGGGTGTACAGCTCATATGGCAATGGAGAACATACCGGGCACCTTCTGCAGTGCGAGAGGGGCAACTTTCATGTGGTGCCGGAGACATGCGTGATAGAGGTGCTGGACTCGCTCGGCAATCCGGCTCATCCGGGCGAGATGGGCGAACTCGTGTGCACAAGCCTGGTCGAGCGCGCCATGCCCCTGATTCGCTATCGGATCGGCGATACTGCGACAGCAGCAGAGGGGCTCTGCTCCTGCGGACGGACGACGCCCATTGTGAGTGAGATCTCGGGACGAACCCATAATTTCATCCTTGGGCGAGACGGCCGGCGCCTGGGCCCTGTCGACTGTCTCCTCAAGAGCGCTCTGCGGATCAAGGAAGCCCAGTTCGTTCAAAACGAGCCCGGTTTGGTCTGCATCCGGGTGGTGCCGCGCACAGACTACGGTCCTGCTGATAAAGCCAGCCTGATAGAAACGGCACACCAGAAATTAGGCAGCCAGGTCGATGTGACGATTGAGGTGGTCGATGCGATTCCACGCTTGGCAAACGGCAAATTCCCGTTTGTGGTGTTAAACCTGGAGCATAGTACTCTGGAGCGTTTAGAGGGATTGGTGGCATGATGAAACGCACCGCCTACGGGCGAATTGTGAAGTTCATTCAGAACAATTGCTATGAGAAGGATGCGTGCGTGCCTGGAGGTCGAGGCGTTGGTCGAAGCGAGTGATTATTCCGAAAGACAATTGTCTATTGTGACCTTGACCCGCTCAAACGTAGCAATACCAATGGAATGGATCAATATACCTTAGTACAGAGAGAGGAGCGATTCATGCTTAGAAAAGTTGGTGGGTAACTAAGGTGCCCAAACTGCCGTTACTGCTTCCGTTTCTGTTGACCGACCAGAAGGAGATGATCCTGCAGGATGTCCGGCGATGGCAAGAATTGAGGGGAATGGTCGCCAGCTCAGCGATAACTTGTCTGCTATACTTTCTATGCGAGGTTCTGGAGTTTAGGAACGTATATTTCTACCGAATTCACGGAGGGAACCTGGCTGCCAGGGTGGCTAAGCGCGCTGTAGGCCTCATATATAGAACGCGCGAATCGCTATAAATCGTCATCGAGGAGGGCATCGGCCCGGGACTTTACATCGAGCACGGTTTCAGCACGGTGGTCACAGCAAAGCGAATTGGAGCAAACGCCTACATTAACCAGCAAGTGACCGTCGGGTATCGTATTGACGATGTTGGACACCCGGTTATCGGTGACAATGTGCGAATCGGGGCAGGGGCCAAGGTGCTGGGGGTGTCACGCTGGGAAACAACGTGACGGTGGGAGCCAATGCTGTCGTAGTTAAGAACGTGCTGGCGAACTGTGTCGTGGTTGGAGTCCCAGCACACATCGTTAGGAGAAATGGGATTCGAGTCGATGAGCCCCTATGAAAGAGCATATACAATCAAGATTGTGGTATCTAGGTCTGTAAAGCGGATGCCGATGGAAAAGGTACCGCTTCCTGCTGTTCCTAGAAACGTACCGATAAGTTCTTCGGGTATAGTGAGTGCCGGATGGCAAGAATTGAGCACGGTTTCATCACGGCGGTCACAGTAAAGCGAATTGGAGCGAACTCCTACATTTATTTACTAAACCGAAGATATTTTCTTTTCTCAATAGGATGGGTTGTTGTGAGGACAGAATTGAAAAGACTTTGCATTATCGTTCATAAGAATTACTATTTCGACACCCGCATCCGTCGGTATGCTGAATCGCTTCTAAAATGTGGGTTTCAAGTTGATGTAATCTGCCCACCACAGGAATATGAAAAGTCTTTTGAGGTCATTAAAGGACTGAAAGTATATACGATTCCCATCCATCACCGTCAAAGAGGTCCAATCGGTTATGTTCTTGAATATGGATTGTCATTTTTTTTATATTGCATTTACCTGATGTTCTTACACATTAAGAATCAGTATCAGTTCATCCACGTCCACAACTTGCCTGATCTTCTTGTATTTTCTGCCTTGATCCCCAGGATTTTTGGCACTCCTCTAATCTTGGATATCCACGATCCCATGCCGGAACTGTTTATATCCAAGTATGGAGAAGGAGCACACAAATTGATATATCGGCTTATTGTGCTTCAAGAAAAGCTTTCCTGCATGTTAGCCAATGCAGTTATAACAGCCAACTCGATTTTTAAACAGAATATAATTGCAAGAGGTACACCCGCAGAAAAAATCACGGTAATAAATAACTATCCGGATCTAAAGATATTTAATCGATCCTCCTATATTAATGCTCGAAAAGCGAGAAAAGAGGCCTTTACCTTGATTTATCCTGGTACAATTGCGCCGCGTTATGGACTTGAAACTGCTATTCGCGCTCTTCCACTTCTTGTTACTCGCATTCCGAATATTTCGCTAGTCATTATTGGTCCCGAAGCACCGCATAAAGAACAATTAAAGCAATTAGTCGAAAAATTAGGCCTATCTTCTCATACGGTTTTTTTACCGCTTGCTAAAAATGAAGAAATGCCGCAAAGAATCGCACAAGCTGATATCGGAATCTATCCAGCTCTTTGTGATGCCCATATGAATATCGCCACGCCAACTAAAGTATTGGAATATGCTGCCATGGGCATCCCCATAATTTCTTCACGATTGAGAATTATGGAAGAGATATTTGGAAATTCATCCATAATGATGTTTGAACCAGAGGATGTAAATCAATTTGCTCAATGTGTTATTAAACTCTATGAAAATCCATCTCTTCGTGAAGAATTGGTTCTCAAAGCTGATCAGAAATTCGTTCAGAAGTGTTGTTGGGAAAATGAGGTTCAAAAATATTTAGCACTATTAAATCAACTAATACAAGGCAAATATGAGTAAAAATTCTCGAGGGTTATCTGGGTCTACTTCCCATCTTATGCGTCAATGTTTGACATCATCCACCACAATGCTGAAGGAACCTGGGCAAAACAGCACGATACTCTGCGCCAATCCAAGTTCTATAATGTATATTGAGGCTAATACTTGAATGAGAGAATAGTCCCAGCTATCGTTATTGGCAGCCATGTCATGGGCCTGGCTGTGATACGCGCACTCGGTATTATGGGGGTGCCGATCATAGTTGTAGTCTATGATGAAAGAGAAGACATGGGCTATGTTTCTAAGTATGTGACTGAAAAGATACCAGCTCCCCATCCAGAAAAGTCCGAAGACCAATTCATAGAGCTGCTTGTGAAATCTGCTGCCCGTTTCAGTGGTAGTCTTTTGATTCCAACAGACGACGAGATCTTGGGTGCGATCTCACGCCACAAGACCCTTCTGGAGCGTCATTACCTTGTGGCCTGTACAGAATGGAACATCACCGAGCAGTTCATCGACAAGAAGTATACCTATGCCCTGGCCGACGCAATCGGCGTGCCGGCACCCAAGACAATAGTTCCACACTCCGCTGAGGATGTGGAAAGATATAGCAAGACCGTCCTTTATCCTTGTCTAGTAAAACCCTGTCAGAGCCAACGTTACCACGATCGGTTCAAACGGAAGATGGTCCGAGTTGAGAGCTTCCAGCAAATGCTTGCTGCATACCAGGAAGCGGCTGATGCTGATCTGGAGATGATGTTGCAGGAACTGATACCTGGCGATGACGCACAGGGCGTGAACTACAATTCCTATTTTTGGAACGGTGAACCTTTGAGCGAATTTACAGCGGAGAAGGTCAGGAATGCTCCACCAGAGTTGGGGTCTCCCCGCGTTGCAGTTAGCAAGTATATTCCTGAAGTGCTGGAGCCGGGACGCAAGATCCTTCAGGCCATGGGGTTCTATGGCTATTCTTGCACCGAATTTAAAAAAGACGCGCGTGATGGCATTTATAAGCTTATGGAGGTGAATGGTCGCCATAACCGGTCTGGACTCCTTGCTGTGAAATGTGGCATCAACTTCCCCTGGATCCAGTATAAACACCTCGTCTGCGGCGAACTGCCACCGGCCCGAGATTATCGGACGGGCATTTACTGGATTGATATATTCAGGGACATCAGTTACAGCTTGAAATACTTTCGCAAGGAGGGCTATTCTCTATCTCAGTATATCCAGCCGTACCGTAGCCCGCATGTGTTTGCGATCTGGGATAAGCAAGATCCCAAGCCATTTTTGCGGAGAGGCATCAACCTTGCCAAGAGGATTCTCTAGTTACTGGACTATCACCAATTATCCGATAAGATTTCGTAAAATTACATAGGAGAGTCCGATGAGAAAAGACGCTGTTCAACTTGAAGAGACGCGTTTACTGGGCATTAGGAGCATAGAGGATTATCCAGACTTTCACGAAAGGCACAGGGTCATTCCTGCAATCTTTGAAGATCGACAACATAAAACGATTCTCGACGTTGCAGCAGGAGTGGGGTGCGCTGCAAATAGAATTCAAGAGAATTATCCAGCCGATTTACTATGCAACGATATCACCCCCACTTGTCTGACAATCCTTCAGCAGCTTGGGATACGGACTGTGTCATTCGATCTCGACGACGAGGAACGACCTTTTCCGTTTCCTGATGGGCATTTCGACGCCATCATTTCACTGGCCACTATTGAGCATCTACTGCATGTCGATCATTTTATGAGTGAGATACATCGCATACTAAACAATGACGGGTATCTCTATCTGACAGCACCCAACTATACGTCCCTCGCTTTTTTGCTGCCATTTCTACTAACAGGAAAAGCCTTTCATGATCCGCTATCAAAATCCTCACGAATACGCTACGAGTTTTACGCCCATGTTAGATACTTTACGTACAAAACGTTACTCGAGTTTGTGAATTCCTTTGGCTTCATTCCGGACACTGTTTATCTAGCTTTACCGGGAGGCAGCACTCGTTATCAGGCATTGTATGCTTCCTCCAAGGTTAAAGCGTTGGCATTCCGATATTCGATGATGCTTATGTACCGTCTTCTGTCTCCTCGCTGGGCGTCTGAGCCGATCATTTGCTTCCGGAAGACTACCAGCAAAATAAATCGCAAATTTCGGAAAGTAGTACTCTGACAACAGGAACGACCAACTCGATGAACAGACATCTATCTATAAAAGGAACTGGATAATGCAACGAGGATTGCCAGTGGAGAGCGATCTTGAAAAAGATCCGTACAGTCTTTACGAAGGGGTAGATTACGAGCAGTTCTGGAACGGATCGCAAAAGCGCAAACTTGACGAACTCGAAAATGCTATTGTGGGCAACCTGCTCCCCCTTTCGGGTCGCCGAATTATTGACGTCGGGTGTGGCTACGGGCGCTTAGCTGAGTGCTATATGGAGCGTTTCCAACAGGTCATCCTAGTTGATGGCTCAATATCACTACTGCATCAAGCATTTGAAAAGACGAGAGGACAAGCGATATATATTGCAAGTGATGTAACTCATTTACCATTTCGGACGGCATCTTTCGATGCTGTACTGATGATCCGCGTGTTTCATCACATCGAAGACTCTCGGGCTTGTCTGTCCGAATTGCATCGACTTCTATGCAATGATGGGAGGTTCGTCTTCAGTTACTGTAACAAGCAAAACGCCCGGAGGGTCATGCGATGGTTGCTAGGCGCTCATAAAGAAAACCCTTTTACCACAGAGCCGTCTGGGGTGGGATCAACATTTATTAGCCACCATCCAAAGGCTGTCCATGACATGCTGCGTGAGTCTGGTTTCACGAGTATGCAATATTATGGTGTAGGTGTGTTGGATCGGCTCGCAGGCAGGATTGGTTTTGCGGGAAGATGGATGGCGGTGGCTGAGTATTTAGCTCCATTTTTCGCGAAGAACAAGATCGCCCCGTGGATTCTCTGCCAAGCAGTCTCCAGGGGAAACACAAGCCTCGTCGATGTCAGGGGAATAGTCGATTTACTTCAATGCCCTTCATGTGGAGGGAGCGTATCCGATGAGAAACATGAATACATGTGCCTTGTGTGCAAGAGGCGTTACCCGGTGGAGGATGGAATCATTGATCTACGGGTGTAGTGAAGAGCTTATTATGGACAGTGGCGAGAATGGCTAGAGCAGAGATAAGTCTCTTGGATCCTCTGGATGCGCGCTGGGCTGCTTTTGTGGAGTCAATCCCACAAGCTAATATTTTTCATCATCCTGCCTGGGCGAACCTATTGGCTGAGTGCTATGGTTATCGATCATTTATCATTGCTTTGATCGATGAGAATGAAACGATATGCGCGGGTCTCCCTGTATTGGAAGTAAGTAGCGCCTTGACAGGCAGGCGCTGGACATCCCTCCCATTTACTGATTATTGTCAACCTCTCTATCATGATCGAAACGCTTTCGAAAGCCTGACACTGGGTCTGGTGGATTTATTCCAACATAAAAACCCCCCCGTATTGAAGTTTGTTGGGAATTACCAGCACGCCCACCCATCCAAAGTTTTTCCCATTATGTTCATCACACTCTGAATCTTGATCAAGATATTGAGTCGATCTCTAAATCTTTGCATCGCACTCAGCGCCAGAATATCAAGACCGCCGAGAAAAATGGCGTGCAAATAATACGAGGAGAAGATCTGGATCATCTGCGCGTATTTTACCGGCTGCAATGTCTTACCCGTCACCGGCAGGGTTTCCCTGTCCAACAGTGGCGCTTTTTTGAGTTACTCATAAATAGAATAATTTCACAAGGACTTGGATTTATCCTATTGGCTTATAAGGATGATCAATGCTTGGCTGCTGGGCTTTTTTTGCATTGGAACAAAATCCTTTGCTACAAGTACGCAGCTTCTTCCGAAAGTGAGCAAACCCTACGACCTAACCATTTAATCACTTGGACAGCTGTCCGCTGGGGTTGTGAGAACGGTTTTAAAATCTTCGATTTTGGGAGGAGTGACTTCAAGAATGAAGGTTTGCGAACATATAAAAATCGTTGGGGCACCGATGAAACTCCTCTTACTTATTCTCTGCTGTCTGACCAGTCTCCCCATCTTTCGTCAGGCAGAATGGCGCCTTTGATGCATAAAATTATTCGAAGAAAGAAATAACTAGCGCAAAGAACGCCTTTCTCTAGGTACTCAGAAATTCCTTGTGAATGCAATCAGACAATTAAATTTATGGTGTATTGCAGTTTTGGAGAAACTAAATGATTAAGAGTAGCATAGGCGTCTAATGAGCGTAAGGATTGTTAATACTCTACCAGAGGGTGATTGGCAAGCTTTTGTAGCTCAGCACCCGCAGGGAAATATCTTTCACACACCAGAGATGTTTCAGGTTTTTAACCATACAAAAGGATATCGGCCGGAGTTATGGGCTATAACTAAAGGTGAAAATATATTATCGTTATTTCTCCCTGTGCAAATTACTTTATTTGAGGGTCCTTTAAGGGTATTTACTACCAGGTCGGTCGTTTACGGAGGTGTACTTTGTGCTCCGGGGATTGAAGGTCAAGAGGCTTTGGGGATGCTACTGCAATTTTATATACGTGAGGTCAAAGGCTTTCCACTTTTTACAGAAATGCGAAACGTATCTGACCACTCAGATATTCAACCTATGTTGAATGAGATTGGTTTCGTCTATGAGGAACACTTGAACTACCTGATTGATCTGAACCTACCTGAAGAAATGATCTGGGGTAATTTTGACAAAGCCCTCAGAAAACACACACGGTCGTCAGAAAAAAAGGACACAATAATAGAGGAAGTAAATGAGCAGCGACAGGTGACAATCGCCAACGAGATATTACAACAAACCTTTACCCATGTTCATGTCCCTCTTGCAAGCCCCACCCTATTTGAGGCTGCTTACGACATTCTCGCCCCAAAGGGTATGTTCAAAATCTTTCTGGCTCGCACGAATGATCACTATATTGGCACACAATTTCTATTAATATTCAAAGATGTACTCTTTGCTTGGTATGGTGGTTCTAATCGTGCTTTCTCTTCTTTTTATTCTGAAGAGTTGCTTCTCTGGAAGATTCTACAATGGGGCAAAGACCATAACTTTCGCCAGTTTGATTTCGGCGGTGCCGGTAAACCCAGCGAAGATTATGGTCCTCGAAAGTTCAAAGCCAAATTTGGTGGTAGATTGGTGAACTACGGTCGTAATATCTACATTCATGCACCTATAAGGCTGAATCTTAGCAAGATTGGATATGCAATAATGAGAAGGTTTATTCGAACATGAGCTGTCAAATCTTCCGGACCTTGTTAACAAATCAATGGAGAATTTTTGTGGAGCAACATCGGAACCATACTCTAATTTACAAATACTCTGCGTCAAATGAAGAGGGACGTCATTTATTCGGTATGGATCTTATTTTATGGGAAGCTATCTATTGGGATTGCGAGCATGGAATGCAAGTTCTCGATATGGGACGTTCCTTGAAGAATGAAAAGGGGTTGCGAGATAATAAGAATCGATGGGGAGGGGAAGAATTTCCCTCATTTTGGAAGCTGATGGTCTAATCATAGAGGGGAACTTGAAAATGAGTCTTAGAAGTTGGTATGCGGCACGGGGTCTTCGCTTCATCTTCCTGCGAGGGACTAAACTCTTGACCAGGTACGGCATGTCGCCTGCGATAGCCATCCGTCGTCTAAACGAGTGTGTCGACACGCTGGCCGGGCTGGGCTGTGCGCCCACATTTCCGACGCCAGGCAATGTCGTTCAGCGCTATCCGCAATTCATCCGAAGCCTCGAAGAAAGGGGGGTAGAAATCGCGGTGCACAGCTACGAGCACGTCGATCTCGGCGCACTGCCAGTGCCCATGGCTATGCAGCAACTCGAGAGAGCCATTCGGACATTTGAGCACTTTGGGATCGAAGCTCGCGGCTTCCGCTGCCCATATCTGGGTTGGAGCGAAGAATTGCGAGACGCGTTGCCGGCCGGAATGTTTGACTACAGCAGCAACGAGGCGATCTGCTTCGAGCTTGACAACCAGGTTGCCGGTGGCAAAAGCGAGTTCTTTGAGGCGGTGCGCCGGTTCTATTCTGGCAAGCTCTTCTCAGAGAACGTGTGCCTGCCGTCAACACGTCCAAACTTGATCGAGATCCCGGTGTGCGTACCAGATGACCTGCAACTCCACGACGGCATGGGGCTTGGGCCCGAAGGGATAGACCAAGAGTGGGGCAAAATACTTGATCAGATATATGAGCGCGGCGAACTGTTCACCCTGATGTTTCACCCCGAGCTATCCGCGTTCTTAGGAGTCCCATTCAAGTCACTGCTACGCAGGGCAAGCCAGTTTCACCTTCCGGTTTGGGTCGCCCGGCTGCGCGAGGTCAGCGATTGGTGGCGGGAGAAGGCCAGCTTCAAGATTGTAATTACCCCTGTAACCACAGGCTTGCGTCTCAATTTTACCTGTACCCCGCGTGCAACTATCCTGGTACGAGGATCAGATACCATCGGATCAGCGCCAATCTGGGATGGCGACTATCACAGGTTGCAATCGAATGTACTAGAAATCTCAACGAATCCCCGCCCGTTTGTGGGTATTGCGGCCAATGCACCAGAACGCACGGTATCTTTTTTACGGGATCAAGGATATATACTAGATGCTAGTGAGACCGCCAGATCTTGTGGAATATTTCTTGACAACGACACGCTCAGCAAACTGACCAATGAAGTGGAACTCGTGAATTATATCGAGATATCACCCACACCCCTGGTGCGTTTCTGGCGCTGGCCGAATGGCGCGAAGAGTGCATTGTGTATTACCGGGGATTTGGATGCGCTTACTCTCTTTGATTACGCCTCTCGTATCTTTATCAGTTAAAGCACATCTGGCGTTCATTCATACAGAAACGGGAACTAGAAATATCGCCCAATGAGAGCTTCCTTTTGAAAACTCTCATTTTTAAAGCAGTTTTATACAATTAATGTCGTCGATAAATAGGTGCTTATAAAAGAACTCTTCTATCAACTTCCGGATAATAGGATTATCCGGATCCTATCCTAATCGTCCTCGTAACGATGTTTTGTCCCAGGCCAAATATTCTTTCTACCTCGGATCGTAATCCTTTAAACTGAAAGGTAGCAGAGTTGTCATAACCAGTTGAATCCACGAGTATAGCGATCAAATGTCCGGATTCAGATTTCTGGCTCATAACCCGGAGGTCGTTGGGTTGAATACATAAGCCTAAAAGACTCGCAGAAATTAAGCTTCGATTGGTGTATAAAACAAAACCAGCCAGTACTCTTATGATCCTGGCTGGTTTTTCATACTTAAGATTAAGTTTAATTGTGTTCCACTTCCAATT
>JBEKFY010000113.1:0-3515 GCA_050013095.1 Anaerolineales bacterium
CCCCAAGTTAGGTGAGAGACAAGCCCTAAGGCTTTCTCAAACTTGCAAGCGTGCTGGCTTTTCCTCAACTATATTGTAGCAAGCGCGTAGAAAATTTCAATACCTGCCTGATAGACGAGGTTAGTGTTGCGCGGCTTCAGAAGAAATTGCTATTCGTTTGAATATACCTCTAACTCTTGACTCAGTTTAGAATATCTAAAATCCGGTTGCTGATTTACTCATTTTCTATCGCCGGGCCCTAAAAGATCGAAAACCGCCGGGTCAGGCAGAATCAGCAGCCCGTTGATCGAAAGTGTGCGGTGGGAGGCAGACTCTCATAACCCGGCGATGGCTAATTCCGACTAATAGGTTATTTAGTGTATTTTTACGAACCATAGCCTTATTGAACTGAACTTCTAAAACAAGACAAGGAACAAGAAAGCTCCTCCTGTGGAAATAAACAGGAAGAGCTTTTTATATCGAGCAAGAAGTCGTATCAAAGACATAATCATAAGCCAAACGATCCATATCTTGTTTAATTGGGAGATGCAAACTCGCTAATTGATTATGTTACCAATACTGCCATTTTTACGCCTTGACATGTATAAGGTTCTTATATATAATCTTTTTATATATTGGTCTTATAAGAAAATAGGATGGGTCGCATGGACAGAATCCAAGAAATACGCAAAGGAAGCACTCCCCTTCTGATATTGAGTGTGCTGGCGGACAAGAAAATCTACGGCTACCAGATCATGCGTGAATTGGAGAAACGAAGCGATGGATATTTCACGATGACCGCCGCCTTGCTCTATCCAACCCTTCACCAGTTGGAAGAACAAGGGTTATTGGAGAGCGAGTGGCAGGGTCAACCGGGTACTAGAAGGAGAAAGTATTACACGATCACCACGAAAGGCAAGAAGGCTTTACAAGCCAGCCGGATTGAGTGGCAGAACTTCTTGACCCATCTATTCAAAACATTGCAATTTTCAGGTGAAAGCTAAAGAGGTAGATGCGCTATGAATCCAGAGGATTACCTGCGCGCGCTGCGGGCCCAATTAAAAGGCTTTTCGCCTCGAGAGCAAGATCTCCTGATCGAAGAAATCAGCACCCATATTAAGAGCGGCGAGGACGACACTGCCTTGGGAAAGGAGGTAGAACGGCGAAGGCAGAAATTGATGTCCGAAATGGGTTCGCCGAAGCAGATGGGAACGGGTTTCAGAGATATTCATCGGCCTGGTCGGCTGGTTGACTTTTTATTAATCTTGATTCCAACCCTGGTTGTTTATATCCTTGATAGATCTTTCCTAACCAATGAATTGTTGAATTTATCCGGGATGCTCGTTCGAATTGTTATCACTTACTCCATCTTCTGCGTCCTGATGGTGGCCATTAGTTTCTTACGACGGTCCCTTTACCTAAAACTGTACTGGATCATGATATTAGGTGTTTGGTTGGCAGGGCTACCAGGACTGATCTTCGGTATCCAAAACCAGGGAGGGGCACTCACTTCCATGTACATACCTGGAATCACGTATCTCTCGTATTACTCCTTACCATCGCCAGGGGGACCTTGGGTGGAATGGATACTGCCTTCTCTAATTCTGCTCCTGCTTCTCTCGTTTGTTGTGTGGATGATCTGGCACATCCGCCACGACCTCCTTTCCGTGACCTATGCCTGCCTGCTCACGGTATTGGGAATCTGGTTCTTTTATCAATCCACCTTTGAAATACACGATTCAATAGTTTTAGCTTGGATTCAGAACTCTTTCAATCTTTATGCGATTACGACTGGACCGCTTGCATCGGCAATTTGGCTGTTCGTAGCCACATGGATTCCTTTTATTTTTCTTGGTCTTTTTTTCTTGGTGGATCGGCGGGATCTACGCTGGTTGGCGTTAGCATTAAGTTTTTGCGCGTCGGGGATCTTATCTCTCTTATCGATCAAGATCTGTGCTTATTGGGCATACCCTTTGATAACCGATGTCCTTCTCCCGTTGTCGATCGTCTTACCGGCCTGGATCCTCGAAAAGAGAAAAAAGGTGCAATGGCAATATGATGGGTGACTCCTTACCGCGATTGAATCAAGATCAAACCATTTTGAATAAATGACTGGCTTGAAAACCGAATTTCTAAAGAGAGACGCTTTGCCCTAACCATTTTCGAAACTCGGCAGGCGCTTACGATACAAAGACGGAAGTAATTAGAACTTGCGTTCTGGGTGTTTTAGTGCTAGAATTTGGTTGCTGATTTAATCATTTTTGATCGCCGGGCCCTAAATAGTCAAAAACCGCCGGGTCAGGCAGAATCAGCAGCCCGTTGATCGGAAGTGTGCGGTGGGAGGCAGACTCTCATAACCTGGAGGTGGCTGGTTCCCTCAAGTCTGACTAGCGAAAAGTCCAGCCATTCCAACTTAAAACCGAAGCAAATACTGCCGGGCCGATGAAGATTGGTAACCCGGCGGTTTTGATTCAGGGGGACTTGGAAATGGTTTAACTCAAATGAATAGATTAACCGGTGATCGATTCCTACGAAAGACTTTTCCCCAGCTTAGACGTGTGTTGTCTTAATGGTCGGTTGCATTATGCAACCAATCGTGCTATAATCTCTCTTGAAGGAGAAATAGCATGCCTACTTTACATGTGCGCAGTGTCCCCGATGAACTTTATGATCGGATTCAACAACTGGCGCAAACCCGTAGCCGTTCGCTCAGCGCGCAGGTCGTTACGATGTTATACGATGCCCTTGACGAAGAAGAACACCGCAAGGAACAGGCTGGTGTGATGACTTCCATCCGCCGCCGCCGGTTTGTTCCCCCCAAAAAGGCTAAAACAAGCTATGAGCTTCTACGCGAGGATCGCCGCCGGTAATGGAAACTCCGCTTCGCTTTGTTGTGGATGCAAGCGTGGGGATCAAGCTGTTTGTTGACGAGCAATATTCTGATCGGGTGCATGCCCTCTTTGAGCAGCTTGCTGCCGATCCTCCCGCGAATCTCTTTGTACCCGATTTGTTCTATATCGAGTGTGCCAATATCCTGCTGAAATACGTCCGCCGTTTTGGGCGGCCATTGGAAGACTCCAGGGCAGACTTGGCCGACCTTAATCGTTTATCCTTAAGGGTCACTCCAACCGCAGAGCTGATGGAAGATGCAATGCTGCTTGCTGCAGAACGGAACATCACAGCCTATGACGCCTGCTATGCTGTTCTGGCAACCCGATTGGGAATCCCACTTTTAACCGCCGATGAACCGCTTGCAGAAGCCATTGAGAACGTGTGCTGGATTGGAAATCTGGATTTATGAATAATGTCTCTCCTTTGTCTACTAAGGAATTAGAACTTGCGTTCTGGGTGTTTTGGTGTTAAAATTCCGTTGCTGATTTACCCCTTTTTATCTCGCCGGGCCCTGAAGGATCAAAAACCGCCGGGTCAGGCAGAATCAGCAGCCCGTTGATCGGAAGTGTGCGGTGGGAGGCAGACTCTCATAACCCGGCGGTTGCTGATCCCTCCAAGTGAGCTTTACAAAGATTCTGATTCAT
>JBEKFY010000114.1:0-13521 GCA_050013095.1 Anaerolineales bacterium
TTCACTCCTATTGGATATACTCTCATTCCCTTTTTCCCTGACATAATAAAAGTACCTCCTGTGTCTTATTTTCTCACAGGGGGTACTTTCTTTTCGTGTCTCGTTTCAGGGGGTCAGTTCATCGACCAGGCGGGGTGTTGTTATATTGCTCTAACGCCACTCTATGAAGTGGATTGGAAAAGCCGGCATGCAGTTTATCAAAACCGCGCAACAATTCAGGGGAGATTGACAAATAGTCTTCCTGTCTCAGTTCCTCTTTAACCATCTATTGATAACTGCCCTTTACAATAATTAGCTTGATAAGAAGAAATTAGATTTGCATCCACGGATTACCACATAGACCTCCTATAATGAAGACCGTGACTAGGCTTATTTCTTGAATCATGATTATTGGATGTAATTATCTTTTTCTTGTGAAGCACACAATGGATTGGCTCATCATCGGTGGCAGGACCATAAAACCTCAAAAACTATAGACCTCTTCCGCGTTATGGTATTGGATTTTTGGGTATACTCTATATCGAGGTTTTTTTCCTATGAACACAAATACTGCGCGCGTAGAAACCACTCTTTCCCTGCTCATGTCCGTCGATGGCAAAATCACCAGTGGGGAGAGCGACAATCTCGATTCCGACCGGGACTGGAAAAGGATCCAGGGGGTCAAAGAAGGTTTGCAGCAATACTATCACTACGAATCGATTATCGCCGCGAACTCGCTGAACACCGGACGGGTCATGGCCAAGATCGGCATCAATTCACGCCGCGAGAAACCTAAGAAGGACGAGCGCCTCACCTTTTTTATCGTTGACCGCAAACCCCACCTCAACCAGAATGGCGTAAAATATCTGGCACAGTGGATCGGGAAGCTGTTCATCGTTACAGACAATCCCGGACATCCCGCGTTCGACCTCCGCTCTGACTACAAAAACATCCAAGTCATCTATTATAAGGAAAAGGTGGATCTTCCTGACCTTTTTGTGCACATCAGACAGGAATATGGCATCGAGCATATGGTGATCGAGTCGGGCGGAACGTTGAACTCGGTCCTTGTCCGGCAGAGGTTGATTGACCATGTCTGCATCATCGTTGCGCCCGTCCTCGTGGGCGGGCGTGCCACTTCAACTTTAATGGATGGCTACTCGCTCAGGATGGAGGAAGAGCTGGTCAACCTGAAAGCGTTGAAGCTTGTCAAGTGTAGTGTGTTGGAGCATTCGTACCTCCGTTTGAGTATGACGCGATCAACGAAACTGCCATCGATCCCCATATCGAATGAGGAAAACAAAATAAATTCAGGGTGGATTTACACAGGACGATATCATGTTGAAGGGCCTTATCAATATATTTTTCCCATTGTTTTGGCATTTCCAGGTTTTAATAGCTTTCTAGAGTTATCGATTCCTCGTCGTACGAAGTAAAAGTCCATAAAACTGCCAAGGGTCGGTTGTATTTATTGAAAATAAAGGGCTAGAGAGGGGATTAGAAGTGTTTTATTGCTAATTGTAATGGGCGTTGTTTTTGAGTATAGTATTTACGATTATCCGAATCTCAGATAAGCATAGGCGGATATTTATTAAGGAGAACACAATGGAACAGAACAAGTTCTTAGAAACCTTGTTAGCATCATTATTGGGGCTTATACCGCTCATTGCCACTGCCTTGTTAAATTGGCTCGACAAGCGCAGTAGGCTGGCGCGCAAAGAAGAAGAGATTGACTTTGCTCAGCGCAGAATATCGTTCCTCTCAAACTGGCTGCAGGCGCGCGAACAAACCGAAGTTGGAGAGGAATTAGCCATGATCAAAAAGAGCATAGCTGAAGAACTGGATGGAATCAAGAAAAGCCTTGATCCGATCCTGTTACAATCTCATCTACAGCCCATAGTCAAGACCAGCGAACGTAATTTCTTCTTACGCCTTTTCCTGCTATACCCGCCGCATAAGATGGAAGGATGGATCTATCGCGGCCTGTTTTTCATGTGCTTGAGCGGAATCGTCTTCTTTTTGTTCATTGCTCTATATCCAGACCCCGCCTATCCACTCTCTTCCAAGCTGTTAGGAAGCGTCTGCCTGGCTGTTCCTTTCTTGCTGATGGCGGTTGTATTCCATTTTCTCGCAACCGGTTCAGACCGCAAGGAGGAAGCTGCTCTTTCTCCGGCCAGTGAAAAGTAACCGCAGAAGGAACCACTTTCTGGAGCGAGGCATAGGCTCGGCAGGTTGTTCTGCCCGCCTCGACAGGGCACTTGAAGACAAAGTAGCTAATCGGCAGCATAAAGACCGGTGGAAGAGCCATCAAAGTGCTGGCCACCCCGATCCCGGTATGTTGGACAGCTGGGAGGGAGGTCGAAACACCGAGGACCGGTAATAATAAGGTTTCCTTGACTCTCCCATACCATCCGATTAAAACTGATAACGACAAGCTGACTGGGATGCCCCCCTCATCCCGGACGGCTTGTTACTTTATATGACATGAGTCACACATTGTTCGTCGGTTTTTACAATTATAAAAGTCAATTCCAGGGTCATTGACGGACGCGTACGAAGAGCCTTGGAGCGGATCGCAGCGCTGGAAGGACGTAATGCTTACGTACCACCCCGACAAAGGCCAACCCGGAAGGAAAAAACCAATAGGAAGGTGGTTCTCCTGGTGACTGTCATTCTCGTCATTCTGCTGGTAGGTCTTTGTGTGCTCCCCATAAACCGTATTCTGCATTCGTCCTTTATAAAGTGCAAATACCTTTAATAAAAGAATGCCCCTCTAAGAGGGGCTAGGTGACCGACCGGGGGCTTGCCTGCACCGGGCCGCAGGCACAGGTGAACCCCGAACCAACTGATTAAGAGACTATAGGTCGGATGTCTACAGCGTCTATAGAGTGGTACAGCGTCTACCCAGTCCCACATTTGGGGGTGAATTTGTCTACTGTATCTATAGTTTCTACAGCGTAGTACCCCAATTGCACCACAATTGCACCCGAAACTCGAAAGGTGACTCTGAATAAAGGTCTTAAATTCACGAAAGTTAAGATGTGCGTTCAATGTTGAGCACCAATATGAATTATCATGATTGACACTCCCCCTATCATTATGTAATTAACAGGAATCCTTCTTATTTTTTCTTGAGCAAATCTTGTAAGGCAGCTAATCCTAAGGTCAGCAATCCTCCTATGAGGAGTAGAACGATAAACACACCGATCAACGCTCCAAGATGCGTTGCGGCCCAGGTCTGCAAAGTGGTTGTCCACTGCGCCTTAAGCAAATCGCCCAGCACAGCCGAAATGAGTAGTATCAAACCCAGGATCACATCGACCACTAACCAAATTACCCAGAGCCGGAACCGCGCCGATGATCGCTGCCAGCTTGAAACCGGCGGCTCACTCAATGGATCTGGAAGTGGGCGCTGGCCGGCCTGTAAGGTTTCCAGTCGATTAGTGACAATCTCCAAATGTTCCCATTCACTGGCGAGGAATAGGCCGGCAACGATATCTTTCAATGTGGCTATATCTTTGATTTGATCACCAATTTTCTTCAGGCCTGAGGCTGCCGTCCCACGTACACTCCAATCTTCATCTTTCAATGCCTGCAGGAGGGCTTGGACGGCTTTGAACCGAAAGTTTTGGTATTACAAAATCTGCCAAAAATAAATCTACAGGAATACCGGGATCTCCCCGGCAAGTTAAAAGGCGAAATACTGGCACTATACATGATAGCGGTGATAGAGGCGATCAATGGACGAGATATGGACGATTCCTCATGTGGCTAAATACTTGCAGATTAGCAAAGCAAAAATGTATTACCTTGTGAAACGCAGGGAAATACCACATATTAAAATTAATCGCAATGTAAGGATAAAACTTTCCGACTTGACAGTGTGGTTGGAAAAGCATAAAGTTTCAGGTAACTAGGTAGTATCTAGATGAGACTTTACGCAAAGACTTATAATTAGACAAAGCCGCTCGATACTACCGGGCGGTTTTTTTTATGAAAATCACAGTACGCATCTACAACAAGAAAAATAGACTGGTGAGGTATAGAGTATCCTCTTTTGCCAATTGGAGAAAAATATATGGACTGTTAGCCTCGGCTGCCGGCTACAAATGGTACATTAGAGTCTATTATGGATATGGAAAGAATGTATTTGGTAAGAGAGTGATGTTTAAAAACGAGGAAGAGTATTTCAAAGTGTCAGAAGCAAAAAGAGCGTTATCCATATTTATGGAAAAATAAAAGTCACTTTGCTTCGCCGAAGTAAAAACGGGCGAAGACGGAGACTAGGAAAAGAAAGAGGTAGTAAAGAAGGATAGGGGCCGGGGGTAGGGGGAGGGGGGTAAATCAGGTCTTATTTGAATATATCAAACCACATCAGAAGAAACTATAAACGCCGGCGAGTTTAAAACAAAGATTGGGTTGTTTATTATTTATTTTACTTCTTCGAGGGGAAGTACTGTTTTCGACCCATTGTTCCTAACAAAATCTATAATTTCGTCGAGGTATTTATCAATGTCGGCTATTAGTTCTTGCATTAAACGAGTTTCGATATGCTTGTCTTTTTCAGTTGGATATATCGGGTCAAGTACAAGTTTTGTATTTCCTTTCCCGTCCCACATAATTGATCTAGTAAGTCTTGTGTTCCTCTCACTTGGCACATGTGCAATTTGATCGTCCCTAAGATCCGAAACATCACCCTGTAATTTTATGGCTATATTTAGTAACGCCTCATTCAGGTTAAGATTTTTTGCCTTTGAAAAACTTGCTATATTTTTAATCAGTTTGTGGTGAGATGCGAGTGTTAATCCTCTAGCCTGACCAAAATAGAACTCGATTGCCAGTGCCGACTTGTCCAGAAGTATTTTTGCGAACAGGTAAAATGACTCAATATCAAGGTGAAGTTTGGTACTTAATTCGTGAGACTTAACTAGTAATTTCATCCCCTCATCTGTAACTGGACGAGTTCCCGGTTTCATTAGTGCTTGCTGTGTTTTTACTATGTTCAAAAACTCTCTACTTTCTTCATCGTAACGCTGATGAATAACGCTAAGATATTGATAGTTATACAAAATTTGTCCAAAAGAGAAAGCAAATATATTATTGTACTTATCTGCAAACCGACGCCTCTCGGAATTTATAAATTCAGGTAATTTATTCATTGTCATTCTTTGTCATTCTTTACCTTCAATAATCCATGGATTTTAAAATCAATTCTACCCGGGAATCTGAATAGTGCCGGCTCGTTCTGATTGCATTAAATTTGCATTACCATTAATTGAAAAACGAACCGACCCGCCATATTTGGGGGCCGGCTGTTGTTTATACCGCCATATTTAGGTGACCGACCGGGGACTTGAACCCCGAACCAACTGATTAAGAGACAGCTGGTGTTGATTTGCTTCAGACAACCAGGATGTTCCGCGAACTCTGGTTGGGAATTCTTGAAAAGCGCATTCAGCCTGTTTATTATTCCTTATGTGTTGTCAAAAACTTCTATTGATAAGGGGGCTTTACAATAGTTGTCCCCGGTTTGGGTTGGTCTTACTAGATTCCATTGATCTTTTAACAGTTGCGGGGGAGGGGAGTCCTCCTATTGAATCACCCCTGCAGACTCCACAAGCTAGGTACACCAAATCTGGTTCTGGACCAAGGTACAACCTTATTTGACGGGAAATATCATAGATTGTGAGAGGTCCGATTCCTTTAATTGCCTCAAGTTTTTGTGATACCTATTCAATGAGTTGGCTGAAGGTTTTGCATTCAGCCAAATTGGCATTCAATAGACATATTCTCGCCCGTTCTAGAACCCGGCCCGGAATTCGTCGTTGATGCCAGTGCCTTTTACCATCAGGTAATTCACTACGTGTCAATTTGCCAGTGACCACCAACCGACGATAGGCCTTCTCAATTCCTGTTCGATGTATCGGTCGTTCGGTGTGAGTTTTATGAGGAAGAACAATGACCGCGTGCTCTGTAACAGCCACAACATCAAATGGCTTGCGTTGGTCCGGAGTAAGCAAGGTGTGGTTCCTAAGTCTTCGAATTTCTTTCCAGCAATCATTTATAACCATATCGCATCACTTCAATATATAATTTTTTATAAACGCATATGCATCGTATCGGCGCCACATCAAGTCAGCGTTCCGAGATTGTAATCGCCGTATTTCCTTTCGGTTTTAAAATCCACGATAGTGAAGTGCAATCACTCCCCACCATATTTTGGTGCGTTTGACTTATGCCGCTTATCGTATATGCGCCAAAAAAGAGGAACAAGAAGGAGAGCGACGATACCACCGACAATCCACTCCCAATCTAGTGATTTAAATTGCTGCAATAAAGTTACCTTAACTTTTATCGACTTCGTATATGTTTCTACCTCACGCCAATAATCTTGACCTTCATATTTGACAAGACGGTAAATGGTTAGTGTCATTATTTGCAATCCGGCTTTTTTTGCGGTAACTAACCATAACCAATTAGTCGTTTCTGTACTACTTATAAGTTGCTCAGGATTATCTTGTATTGGTTGAATAGTAAACGCACTACTATCTGCCGCCACTAATATCGCTTTCATTTGAGGAGTGATATCTATCGTGGCAGAAGTAACTGTACCTTTCCCCGTAACCTGACTTGCTAATTGGTTAGGAGGTAAAGATGGGTTTATCAACAAATCTATTGTAACAGTTTCATCGACATTCATCGTTTGGGGAGCATTGTAAGCAACACTTGCATTTGTTGTTTGACGCAAGACGGTATCGATTTGTGCTAGTTGTTCCTGAACTGATACCTCGTTATTGCTGTTTGTTTGTATCGTTACTATTGGTGTCATCGGCAAGAATAGAGACGGTGTCACAGACGGCATTGGCTTGATATAAAGGAATTTTGTATCCAAACCAATATATAGCCCAGTAATAGCTACTACTAGACCAACAAATAAAACAATGAGTGGTGGTAGGAAAGCCTGTCTTTTCGTTGATTTCATGATTCATTTAAGCTACGTAAACTTGGCCCATCTATCTTATTATGCAAACAATTAGGTCAAAAATTCCATAACAGCCTCATATGATTTCCTAAGTTTCTCAACCTCTTCTAGCTCATAAACTGACATTTCTCATCAAGTTCACAATGAGCAAAGGTCCACCCCTCAATCTGAATATCAAACATGGATTTACGATCCTAATTTATACCTCTAAGTCGACTAGTTATCCCGCCAAGCCATATATGCTCTTCTCCATACCGAAGTATGCGTCATAAATATGTCGGTATACAATCCCGCACTTCTGTTGATAGATATCAGGAGAATAAGTGTCGGGAAGTTTATCTAAGACTTGTTCGATTGCCAATAGCACCGCCGCCCGTGTTTGTTGTTTCTTGCGCCAATCCAGTACAAGTTTTTCTACCTTCAGAGTTCTCAACAACTCTTGGGCAACGTTCTTGACTTGCTTCCGTTCAGATTTACTGAGTTTAATGTCAGGACGGGTAAGTAAGTCGAAAATTGCAAGCTCTTCTTCGGAAAGGCTCTCAGCAATTCCTCGCCGTTCTTCCTGGGTCAGTTCTTGGGCAAAGGAAACCAGTTTGGCAAAGAAGGCATCCGCACTGATAGCACCGCGATTGTATTCATCTATCATCCGCCGGAATTGTTCGTAGTAATCCATGCGGGATTTGTTCAATCGCACCATAAGGAGCAATTTGCTGTTAATCGAACCGCGCAATTTCTCGATCTCTGTGTGTTTGCGACTTTGCTCAAAGTGTTTCTTCAACGCCTCAAAATTGATCTTGCTTAAATCAACCACAGGCTCGCCATCAAGGATAATATATTGGGTTGCGGCAACGGACTTATCAAGGATTTTCTCTACTCCAACCATAATCTCCGTAATGTCGGCCGGCTGTGTTAAGGAACGGATCTTATCCGCCAGGACGACAATGGTCTTTCGGTCCAGACCGAACTCGTTCGCGGAGACATCGGGGAGGATTGCCTGGAATAGGCGATTTACTTTACCTGCCAGCAGTAAGTATTGGAACTTGATATCGTCGCTTGCAACCAAAGCATCCACCGCATCGTCCAAGAGGCGGATCAGATCAAAGCCCTTGGTCGCCTCTGTCTGGTCAAGCAGTGTCACTTTATGGTCGACTAGGAAGGTACGCACTTCCTGGATTGCCGCCCGCAGTTCTTCGATGAGAGCCTGCTTGGCCTGGACCGGCGTCTCACCAGGTTGGATTCCCTTGTCCGAACCCGAGCCATAAATTGCCAGAGCTTTCTGCAGGTCGCGGAAGATACCAACATAGTCAACAATCAGTCCATTGACCTTATCCCGGAAAACGCGGTTCGCCCTAGCGATGGTTTGCATCAAGGTGTGGTTACGCATCGGCTTGTCGAGGTAGATAGTCGAGCAACTTGGGACATCGAAGCCAGTCATCCACATAGCACATACAAAAACGATGCGAAAGGGGTCATCCGGGTCTTTGAATTTGGTATCAAGATCTTCATTATTCATGCGCAACCGGTGGGGGTAAATGTCTGCACCCTTGGCTTTTAATTTAGCAATTTCATTCTGTCCCGGGGAGACGACTACGGCCATATCGGTTTCTTTCATGAACTTTATCTTGCTTTCCAAGTCCGGACGATCCATCTCGTCGGAAGTCTCGAGCTTGTCCTGTAGCGATTTCAAGTGTATCTTCCAGTATTTTTGCACCTTATTGAACATCTTCACGGCCGTAGCCTTGTCTATGGAAACGACCATGGCTTTCCCTGAAAAACCCCGCCCGATAAAATGTTGGACGATATCCTCTGCCACCGTCTCGAGGCGATCATCACGGGTGATCAAGAGATATTCTCTCGAAAACTCACGCTCCAGTCGCCTTTCCTGGGCTTCGTTGACCTCCGTCTCTTCCAATAGGTTCTCGATATCCTCCGTTAGTTGTTCGTTGGTCAGTTGCAAACCGGGAATGCGGTTTTCATAATAGAGAGGAACTGTAGCCTGGTCGTCCACCGACTGCTTGAAGTTATAAATGCTGACATAATCCCCGAAGACCTTGCGGGTGCGCTCTTCTCCGGCCATGAGTGGGGTGCCGGTGAAACCGATAAAGGCTGCTTTTGGTAAGGCGTTGCGCATGTTGAGCGCCATGATGTCATACTGGCTGCGGTGAGCCTCGTCGGTCATCACAATTATGTCGGACCGATCGGAGAGCTTAGGATAAATCCTTCTCCCTTCGATGTGGAATTTCTGGATCAGAGTAAAGACATAACGATGGTCTTCCTTATTAAGTAATTGTTTGAGAAGCTCTCCACTTCCCGCACGTACACGTTCTTCTGGCTCGGTTACAGCCCCCGTACCAGCGAAGTTCTTGTAGATCTGTTTGTCCAAGTCGACCCGGTCAGTAACAACCACAAAAGTCCAATTGCCAGGCAGTTTACGTAGGACCTTCTGAGCGAACATAATCATCGAGTAAGATTTGCCGCTCCCCTGGGTATGCCAGAAGACACCCAGCCGGCCTTGATTTTCCTCGACCTTCTGAATAGCTTCAAAAGCCCTATTTACTCCTAGGTACTGGTGGTTCTTGGCGATTAGTTTACGTAGCCCTCCTTGTGCTTCGGCAAAGAGTATAAAGTTCTCGATGATATCGAGCAGCCGCCAAGGGTCACAAATACCTCGCAGAACGGTCTCAAGAGAGATAATCCCCTCGTCACCTTCGCTGTTAATCTTTTTCCAGTCGTTGAAATGCTCCCATTCACTTGTGATACTACCGATTTTTGTGGCACTGCCATTTGACAAGATGATCAGGGCGTTGTACCAGAAAAGATGGGGAATAGTATCTTTGTAATCCCTAAGGTTATTTTGATAGGCAGCTTCCAATCGCTTATGGGCTGCCTTGAGCTCAATGAATATCAGTGGCAGTCCGTTGATAAAGCCAATCAAGTCAGCACGGCGCTTGTACATCTCCCCTGTGACCCAGAACTGGGAGGCAAGGAAGAAATCATTATTCTCCGGGTGGTTCCAATCAATGAGATTTACTGTCGCATCTGCATCAACCCCATCCTTGTTGCGGAATTTGACTTTGATCCCTTCTTTCAACAGTTTGTAGGTTTCGCGGTTGGCTTCTGCAGGACTGACCAGCGAACGATCGCGCAAAAGCTCTTCAATGGCAGAGACAAATGTTTCAGCAGGGAGTGTGGGGTTCAGCTTCTTAAGAGCTGACTGCAGACGGGAAACCAGAACAACATCAGAGGGTGTATCCCGTCCCAAAGTACCTCCGGGGCCAAAGGTCTCCTCATAGCAGTCCAAATGCTCCCAGCCCAGACTTTGGAGCATGGCGATAGCTGGTTGTTCGACCAGGGCATCCTCGGTATATGTTGAGAACATATTTTCTCTCTCAATTAAAGGATTTCTCTTGTCCGTGTATCAAATTCTTATTTTATAGCTACCTCTCAGAAATACTCTGTGTTAGATACCTTATGACATTATTGATCTAGGCAACAGAAATCGATATGCTTAGATCACGACATACTACTTAAGATAATACAGCAGGAAGCAATATCCGGCTATGCAATTCCATTGCAACCATTCGCATTGCCATCGGTACATTAGAATATTCCAAAATCAGTGGGCGGGGTAATATTCACAACGCTAAAAGTGATCGACGATCCAGCCCTCCAATGGGTCGCAATCCAAAGGGATGCCGTAATTACGGTCACGGTGAGAATATGCCCAGCCGGCCTGAGCGGCGCACAGGAGAGCGTCCAATTGGTCACCGCTACCGTCCCTAATACACCGCTTCAACCAATCATCGGAAATTTGAAGATCGAACCCAAAGTGACTTCTTGCATCTGTGCGTAAACCATAGAGGATCCCTTCGCGAGCCGTCTCACGGTCAGCCGTTTGTTTCTGCTTATCGTCCGATTTGTAGCTCTGGCCCTCGCTCCAACGCCGTGCAACCAAGGCCGGATAAGCTTCGACAATAATTCGTGGATCATCAATAGGCCGGCATGGTTGGATACAAGCACCAGATCTCAACAGGCGAGGAGCACCTTCGTAGAACATTTTTCCAACCGGAACTCCGTATAACATCATGGGACTGCGTGAGTTTGCCAGTTCATCGGTATAACGCAGATGTTGTTTATCCCCCTTTTTTCGACCTTGACGATACTCCCCTAACAAAGCGACAAATTCGTCTTTGCTCATCCCCGCTACGTGACGTACATAGCCTTCCCAAGTTTTAGGCCACCTGATGTTGTCAATCAATTTGCGCGGCTGCCCAAAGGGAAAATCTATCCCGGCTATCCACGGACCGGGTTGCATAAGGAATTTTTCAAAGGTGTCAAAGGAAAACAAAGAGCTTATATCGTCCAGTCTTAATATTTCCCCATCCATCATGCATCGTGCACAAGTAATTGGCTTTTTCTTGCCTGGTGCACTTGTGAAATCAATCCCAAGTATATGCATAGATTAGCTACAACCAGCTCGCTCAAATACATTTACAATTACCTTTTTACCGAATTGATCTACCAACAACATACTTTTTGAACTATTACAGTCAAATAATATAACAAAACTCTTGTTTGACTTTTTAGAAAACTAGGCTATACTATATATAGTCTCATCTACCATGTGTAGAAAGAGATCTGAAGTCGCCCGAAAGGGCGACTGATGTTTTAATTCACTCGTTTCTGATATTTTCCCTTTAAATTCCGCTTTGAAGCTTCTCCATCTATTACAAATGCAGATACTAAAAACATAACACTTTTTCGCTTTTGGATAATTACGAGATAATTTTCAGCTTCTAGCCAAATATAGGTATTTACACGTTTATTACTTTCTAAATATTCCCACACTTTCACTACAGGATCGTTGCCGTTTTCAATGGTCGGTTTACACCAGGGCAATCGTTGTGCACGTGGTGGATCAAATAACCGATTTCCAGTACTCCTTTCTTCCCGGGTAATCAAATGCCAAAAACCCTCTTCATATTTTTCACCAGACAGCTTGCGGTTATCCCAAATGACAAGTTGGCTATTATAGTAACATTTTTGTCGAATAAAATCCTTTTTGAATATCTGATAAAGACGGCTTACGAATTTATCCCAGATGCCATCCGTATTTACCATCGCTGGTAACCATGTGGGAGGCATTTTACTCAACTCCCCGAGGATGCCAGTTGAAAAGATTGACTTTCATTTCGCGATATAGAGTATTTCGTGTTAATGAATAACCACTTCGATCTCGTAACAGATCGATAATCGCTTGTTTGGCAGCACTATTAACTTTTCCGCGGTTAATTGCCGAAATAGCACCAATTAATAGGTCTGTGACCTGTAAAATCTCAATTTCGGACGAACGCACTATTTGTATGTGCTGAATTATTTCATATGAAAAATCATACATGCTATTTGAAAGAACTTCATGTAATTCATGCACCTTAATTCCCCCGCGAGTGTCTTTAATATCCAAATAAATCCGATAACTATCTTCCGGGCTGAAGATAATCTTCAACATGTCAAAGTACATCTTGTAATACCATGTATTATGATCCTGGTTGAAATCCTCATGCCGTAAGCCGATCTTTGATGCGATCAGAGCACGAAAGTGCAAATCTGGTTGATCAAAGAAATAATTGACCAAATCCAAATAAAAGTGGATTTTTGCCGGAGATACTTTGGTCCATTTGATCTCAAACTTGGGGGATAAATTATAGTGATCCTTGATGACGCGTATCTCTTCTGAAATACCCCCCGTCGTTTCTGCGGGGCACCAGATGGCGCCCAAAACCATGATCGGGTGATGGTCATTCTCCAGATGACAACTTTCGTCGCAATAAACGTTATAAAGCCGGTTCATATTTTTTAAGTCCTATACAATTTCCATCTCACTCACATCCACCTCTCCGCTCATTAAGCGTTGTAGCAGTAGATCGCACGTCTGCCGAAGGTTTACATTTTTGTCAAGCAAATTGTTCAACAGTTGGCGCAAAAATGAAATGTGATCTTCAAATTTTTGGCGAAGATGGTCTGGTGGAATAAAAATGTCGATATCAGTAAGCACTTTTGCGGGTTGTTCCTGTGCTAGCACCAGTTATATAATCTTTGTAACGATTTGATAGCAAAAAATAGAACAGAAAATAAGGAGACAGTTTTGGTGACTTTATCTTCAAGCGAATAAGGTATGAAGCAAAAACTGCATCAATTTCTTTTTCTACAATCCCCGCTTTTCCTGGGTCAGCCATACGGATAACCAGAATATCCCAAACGCTCAATTTATATTTTGGTAATTCGTCTTTGCTGATTGGGCAATATGGCACTTCATTCCATTTTATATAGGAATTTTTATTGATATCCATTCCTCTAACAAATTTTGGTCCAACTTCAATTTCATTCGCACTTTCAGTATAGCCATACTGCGTTTCGACGAGATCTGACAACTTCGCAACATCCCATCCCTCAGGAAGTGATTTTGCATCCACCGACCCAAACCACTCGCTGTAGACAGATTGTGCCATCTGCTCCAAGATGCGAATACGGTGCTTGTTAATCTCAATCAGGTCGTCGTA
>JBEKFY010000115.1:0-4201 GCA_050013095.1 Anaerolineales bacterium
TCATAAACGCTTGGTTAAAGGCCCGAATCCTGCCGGGCCCACCTATAAATCCATCTTGATGAGGTTTTTGCACCCTACGTGATATAATAAAGAATATATGATTAGGAGTATAACTCGATTAGGAATCTGAGAAAAAATTTGCCTTATTGAAATTCCCAACTTTGAATCAGAGGGCAGCATGAAAAAAATCACAACTTTTTTTGTCGGCGTCATTTATGGAATAATATTCACCTCAATAATGGCATACATATTTGCTGAAAGAATTGCTGCTGCAAAGCAAAGAATCAATGAGGGACTAGCTCAAAGACCTGGTCTGTCAAATGACGAACTCTACAACAAATGGTTTTTAGAATACTTCGTTTATCGTCATCTGACCGATACCGCAGCTTGGAAAGAAGTGCAAAGGGATTACCCAGATTTCCTACCCAAAAATGTAGGGCCTGACAATAAGATTGAAATTAACAAGGCGGAAAAAAACTTCCGGGAGGCTATGAAGATAAGAAGAAATAAAATAAGTACTGGCTAAAACAATTCGTGTAAATGCGTGCAAGCCAAAGACCTCCCAAGGCAAATAAAAGACGGTGAAAAGCCGTCTTATTATTTTTGGAGGTCGTATGAGCGAAAACATTTAACCAATTCGGTTGAATCTTACAGATGCTGAGGGGCAGATACTAGAAACACTTGCAAGACAAGAATGCCGTGTGCCTCATGCTCAAGCACGATATCTAATTCGATCATAACTTATTGGACTAGCGACAGTTTTGATTCACAAGTAGGAACACAACGAAACTTGAAAGAGCATCCACGAGGCGTCCATCGATAAAATGCAATCCGATCTGGAAGACGCTCAGATCATGTCGGTTTGATCGATCCACCCTTACGGTGTAAAAAACCCTATCCGGGCAGATATCAAGGAGAAAGGCGTATAAACAACCCTACAGTTTTTGATGTCTCAGTTAGAATGAGCGTTCAATCTCGTAGGTTGTAAAAACTTTATACTAAGGGATTTCAAGGCGACTATCAAGTCCCAACTGAGGATTGAACTTTGGATTTAAAACTTGCGTTCTGAAAGTTGTGTTATAATTAGAACATCTGTACTTTTGGGCTAAAAAGAGTTCTCTGCTCAGCCAATCAAACTTCTTCGGGTTCATTTCCAATGCGGGTCCGAGTGCAGAGTAAAAAAACGAGCAAATCGTGAAAATCGTGCGGGGACAGGAAAGCGGCTTATAACCTGGAGGCCTCAGATTGTCTTAAAATCGGAGAAGAGATCGCATGCGGAAACTTCACTGGAGGCCCTGTCCAAGTATTTATAAGGATGTCACCACCACCTTGAGCACTTACCAGAGCATATCCGCGTTCTTGAAGAATTTATTTCAGGAAGCAACGGGAAACGCTGTGAGCTTAGGCAATGCAGCTTTCAGCGCAGGAAGCACATTAAAACTGATTTATTGTTCTTCTCTGCCACGTCGTGATCACTGTTGATTAAATGGGCGAGTTAGCCGGCATGATTGCTTACGCTTAATGTCTGGACAAAAGACTCGGTACAACTATTTGTAGGCGACCATGATCCGCTTTGCCATCTGGGCATATGTTTCCATCGAAACGCAGGCCTCCGGTGATAAGGTCGCCCTCACGGCTCCGGAAGACTGTGCCGTTCGTGGAGGAGGCACATTAGACTTTGATTTAATCGGGACAGGTAATCGACCGCGCCGCCATGATAATGGCACGGGGATTCTTACTTTCCCTTGACATTCCCACCGGAGGGAGTATGTCTGCCCTAACTAAAAGTGTGCCCGGTCAGTTATTGGATGTAAATAACAATGAACTCTTGGCCGAGGGAACGGTTGACATAAATTTCAATACATCTCCAAATTCAGCCGGGCATCCTGAATACAAAGCAACTATGACAATAAAAAGCTACAAGCCGCAGTTTAGTAGCAAAACCTACATACTCAAGTTAGGTGACAAAATCTCGGGGAGAGTATTTATAACAATGACACCAACGATTGTAGCGGATTTCGACGCAACACAAACGCGGTTCACTCTCTTCTTCGAGGATGATGTCTGGCGTAGTTTTGAATGGCTACAATCTTTGTGAGATGAAATACTCTTGACAATTCCCTCTTTGGTGGAAGATGCTAGTTTTAACCCAATTTTCGCCGGAGGGTATATGCGTAAACAAACTAAAAAAGTAAACGGTTATTTACTCGACGAGGATAACAAAGAAATCCTTGCGGAAGCAACGGTTTATATCTCTCTCGTGCCATCTGAAAATCCCTCCGAACAACCTCATTACGAAGCAACTTTGACAGTAAATGGTTACGTGCAGCAGCTAAGTGATAAAAGCCATATATTGAAGTTGAATGAAAATACCTTCGGACCTGTATTCATAACGATTGTAGGATCTCCCGGAGAACAAACACGTTATAAGGTACTATTTCAAGGGGCTGTTTGGCATAACCCTGAGTGGTTTGAATCTTTATGAATTGAAATACTCTTGTTTTTTCACGACAGAAAACCATCCCCAGCGATGGTAAATCCACCTTCTGATCCGTCCTTATTCACCGAAATTTTTAATAAAACCAGGTCTTCACCAACTGGGTCAGGATTACGTATCACACCATCATCCCTGCCAGAAGTAGCCAGTAGAGGGGCGGCAGGGCCACAAATCCGAGCGTTCCTGCCAGAGGTGAAACGGTCAGCCAGGCGCCCACTGTAACGATGATCAGAGAACTGACGATCAGCGGCCAGCTGGCCCGGCTCTGGATGAATAGGATTTTGTGCGTACGGATGACGTGAATAACCAGCGTCTGGGTGAAGAGCGATTCCACAAACCAGTTAGAAGAGTGATTCGCGAAGAGTCCAGCGCCAATAATTTTGAGCATAGCAAATATACCGACGGGTAAATGAAATTCGGCAAACCCGGCAGTATGAAATTCTGAAGGAAATCGAAGGGGGAAAATTCAATAGATAAGATAAGCAAGCATGGGAATGTGCGCTTATCCTACACGAGACATCAATTTATGATTATCTTAACTACACTCTTCTTGAAATCCCCTCAGGGTATAACTTTTATAGATTACGGGTCTCAAAAAAAGAAAGCATTTCAATGAAATTCAATCTTATTTTTCATCATCGGCTTTCGTTGGCACTTGGGTGGCAGGATATCCGGGAGATACGGACGCTCTGATCATTACAACGGAAGGAACGTATAAACAAATATAGCATCTCGTCCGCAATACTTTATTGCGATTCTCCTGCGATCAAAATGCGCATTAAGCTCTCCCCTCAGCAATTACTTTTCGTTCTGCGAATCAGGCTCCTCTGTATACTGCTTTCTCAGCATCCGCCGTCCCACTACGAGCACAATCACGACAAAAGCAATAGCACTGAACAATGCAAGGTATTCGAAGCCGTTCCTCCAGCGTTTTATCGCCTCGGTTGTATAGTATCCGATCAAGACCAAGAAACCAGTCCAGATCATTTCACCGCCGAAGATCGCCGGAAACCATTTTCGCCAAGGAGCCTTCACCAGCCCGGCTGCGATCAAGGAAGGAATAACGAAGCTAATTGTTAGCTTCGCGATGAATAAAATCCTGATGGTATGCTTGCGCATGCCGTGTTCAAGTTTCTCCAGGATATCGGGACGAACGCCAAGTCTGCGACCGAAGCGGAGGACCCATTCGATCTTCCCGACGTATCCAAGGGTGTACCATAGGCTGTCAGCCGTCAAATTCCCAATCGCTGCGGATAGAAAAACCAATCCCGGTCGCATGAATCCAGCTGAGGCGGCGGCTGCACCTAATAGTGTGGTAATGGGCCCCTCAACCGCCACCGCGATTGCCAACAGGAAATACGACCAGTAGCCCAATTGCGGGATTTGGCCGCTTTTCAGATAGGCACTTAATTGTTGGAAGAAAGCTGTCAGCGTAGACACATCAAGATCAATTTGGTTCGGATTCGGAGGTCTGACAATGTTCGACCAGAAATTGTTCTAGTCATTCTGGGCGCTGTCGTTGCCTGTTTCTTCAGGGTTTGATGGATACAGGTGGCCCACCTTCAAGGACGCTTGTCTGTTTCCCGGCTCACCCGGATTGGTCGTCAAGCGATTTTGGGCTTTCGGCCAGAGGGGATTCCTGCAGCGCCTCGGCAATACGGGCCTCCAACGTCTGCCGGCTGGGCTTGCGTTTGCCCAGGCTTT
>JBEKFY010000116.1:0-4227 GCA_050013095.1 Anaerolineales bacterium
CAATACCTTCGCCAATTATGTTGGAACGGAAGGTTCTAAAGCCGGGTGAATCATGCCCAAACGGGCGATCTGCTCAAAAATGTCGGCCAAAATAATCGCATCAGGTTTTTCCGGAAGCATTTTTATTGTCTCGACTGCATATCGGTAGCCATGATAGTGCGCCTTCAAATCCAGGATACTGAATTCCGGATTGGTGTGTTGAAAACGCCGCAAGAGCACCTGTGAGAGATCGACCAGGAAGAACGCCAGATTGGCAGCATTGGTCACGGCAGTCTTTTCGATGTTCATGAAATCTTCGAGGCCCCAATATTGTTTGGCATCGCGGAAGTTGAACTCGATCTGGAAACGAAGGCTATAAAACTTGATGATTTTTTCGTAGCTCAACTCCAGATCTGTGCTGAACAGAATGACATGGGCCTGGGCCTGAGTATCCAGATTGGTTTTTAGGACGATGACCACATTGAGGGGTAGAGCAAATTCCTTATTGAGCAGTTCAGCCTGATAAATATCGGTACGGATATTCTTCTCGAGCTTGCTCTCCTTCAGACCCTTCGGATCCATTTTGTGAACATCCACTTTGTCGCCATATTTCGGATGAGGCCCAACCCCTGGATAAGTACCTGTGAAAGTAAAATACAAAGCCGCATCCTGGCGAAGTTTCGAGATCAACTGCAATCCAGCCTGGGTCACCATCACGGCGCTCGGATAATTGCCGAAGTGACCATCCATGACCAGGTACCTGAGCGATAGAACCTTGCTAATCTGCTCCAAAAATGCCTTCAATGCCACCTGGATCCGCTGTAATTCGGCATTCAACACGACTGCGCGGCTCTTTTGGTTCTTGCTGCCCTTCGGTCGACCGCGTTTGCGCTTTTCCCCAGGTTCCTTCTTCTGGGCCTGCTTCTTAGCTTGGCTGGCAGCCTTCTCTTCGTCACTCCGCACAACCTGATCAATTCTCACCGGGTAGGATTTCTCTTCTCGCACACTGATCAGCGAAAATGCAAAGAAGGCCAGTCCAGCGATCGGACGTTGTTGAATGCTCGAAAAGAAGCGATCCAATCCATAGGTCTCTTTGCCCGCTTTGCTGCACACCACTTCGTCGCCTGCCAGGAGGTACTCGTCCTTGGGATCCCATAACCATTTCTGGAAGAAGGTCCACACCCCATCTGTCCAGGGAATCTGGGTGTGGTAGAAACGTTGGATCGTGCGGTAACTGCCACCTTTATCGGTCCATCGTGAGATGCCCAACATCGTTACTCGCCCGGTCATCATCAGCATCCCGATAATGACCCGGTTCATCTGGCGCAAAGTCGTCTTCGAAATCAGAGGTGCTATGCATTGTAAAAGTGCTAGAATGTCTGTCATGGGCTTCTCGGCATAAGTTGTTGGGTGAGACCTCAACTTTATCCGAAAAGCCCTATTTCGTCAGTTCATTTTGACTTGAACCTCCATCCGCCAGGTTCGTAGTTAAAATCCTCGGCGAGGGGCTTTATATTTTTTCGAAACGTGCAATCCTCATATTGCGCTTTCCGTTCTTTTCTGCAATAATATAAATATAAGCTATAGATGAATATGGGGAGTATTTTCCAATGGGGAGAACAGGCAATTCAAGGAAAGATAATTCAGTAACCATTGCAGTAATAACTACAAGCGGCGTAATAATAGCTGCTATTTTTGGCTACCTTGGCGTGGTAGGTCCCTATTCTGCTTCACTACATGCAACACAAACGGCTGTTGCTCTTACAGCTCTTGTACCAACGCCCGTAAATCCAGTTATTGAAAGCCCAACTACTACCCCGGCCATAAAAACCTCTCAGACGATTAAGAACTCATTCTATCCATCCGGAGGTGGTTCTCTAGTCAGAATGAATTGTAAAGATTGGATATCCTGCCACAAAGCTTCAGCTGCAGATGTAAAATACGGTCCGAACGATATGCCTGTAACCTACGCCTCATTATACAAGGGCTATTATCAAATCTCCCGTATCTTCCTTTACTTTGACACATCCAAATTACCACAGAATTCAACAATTCTCAATGCTTCGCTTCACTTATGCTCTACGGAGCCAATGGTGCCGACCCCATCCGCATCAATGGGAGACAGTACCATTCATATCGTTCAATCTCAGGCAAGTGACCAATTTACGGCTAATGATTTTAACGCGGTTACTTTTACTTCAGGCGGCAAAGCCACATACGGTTCAACACCTGAGTGTATTGACATATCCCTTAACAAAGCCGATTTAAATTGGATAGTGCCCAATGGGATAACAGAACTTGCTATTTTGCAAGATAATGATCTGAATGACATCCTTCCGTCTGATCAGAATAAAGTTTATATTATTCCAATACAAACTGCAGATCCAAATCAGCAAATACGTTTAGATATTACATACTCACCTTGATATCGAGAATTAGAATTATTTGTGTTGTTGAAAATGTACCTCTCTAGGACTAGACTCTCAAACCGCTAGGTTATCAACCTAATCCCCATGTCTGATCTGCTTAGGCGAAAAAGTGTTATTGCTTTCAAGGGAAATTGATTATTATCGCACTTATATAACAAGTATAATTTTATGTTATGTAAATATTTTTATTGAATCATAGTTAGACTGCTCGCTGTCAAAGCCGTAACAATCTAAGGCTGTCCCTTCCATTCCTACACAGATAGGAAATCCTTATGAACGAACCAATACATTCGATGACTTCCGAAGTGACAAACCCATCTCCCAATGGGATATCGGACTTCTTGCTTGCCGAGTATGCTGCACTTCGAGATGAGATACTTAAACGCACCGAGATACAACATCAACTAATCTCGATTGCACTAATTGCAACAGGAACCTTTCTAGCAATTCAGTCAGTGACCGTAAAGCTGACCTACCCGATTCTGGCACTATTTCTGTCAATCGCATGGGTTCAAAGCGATATTCGGATTGGACAATTGGGAATCTATATCAGAGAACAAATAGAAGGCAGATTGGGCAACATAGGGTGGGAGCATTTCCTTACACCAAAGCGCGATTTGGGGAAGATCGGGAACCTGGCACGCTTCGCATCGCTCGGGATCCTCTGTGGTACACAATTCTTAACCGTATTAGTCTCTCTACAAGCAACCAGCTTTTCAACAATGGACAAAGTGCTTCTCTGCTTGGACAGCTTGGTCATCATACTTACCATAATTCTGTTATGGTCACATGAGACAAGGTCAAAGCCATAAATGTAGATTGGCAGCTGAACAGGCTACTACGGCCCAACAAATCTCTCGAGCTGACATGGCTAATCGGGTACCCAAAACAGGCTCGAATTGCTAGAAATGGTTCAGGTAGGTTGGGTAGCCCTGTCAACCCGCCACGCAGCTTAGCTCAACCGTTGGCGATATAGTACTGAGACAAAATGTAAGTGAATAGGACTTGAACCTCTAACCGCTAGATCAAGAGTAACGGCAATCTGAAAATAAATTCTGTCCGATCCGGATCCAATTATGGATACAATACAAGATGCTTTCACCCGAAAATTTTCAAGTGCTAATAAATATTTAGGCGGCAAATCTCTTCAAAATATCGTTTCACTAAAATATCGTGATAATGCAAATGATTCCACTTATGTCGAGCTTGTTGATCGAATCCTAAATAGCGGTACTAATCTAAGAACCGAAGAGATTACGGGTGAATTTCAAGGAAAAGCATTGTTGGTTACAGACAAGAAACGTAATAAAGTTATTCTAGTAGAGCATGAATGGGGTTTGGAGATATTATATGTTGCAGGGTCAATTGCCTCATTAGGCTCTCTAATACCAATAATTATTTCTGCTTGGCATACCATCCAGACCGGACTTATAACGCGACCTTATGAGCCTGATATAGGAAGACTTGAAATAAGGATGCTTGACTCTCATGGTCATATAGTTGAGGACGACATCAGAAGCTTTGAGTCCTATTTACTCCAAGAGAATTCAAGAGCATTGGTCGTCTTAGAAGGAAGAGTAAAACAATTAGAGCGACAATTAGCAAAATTTAAAAAGGGTAAATGATAGAACTATTATTTGCTTCCTCACTTTTCGAGTGTTTAAAAATGTATGTCAATAGGACTTGAGCCTCTAACCGCTAGTAGTTTGTCACACATGCTTTGATAGGTGAAATTGTATAATCCTGTCTCCACGAAGGAGACAGCCATGGTCAAGAAATATGTGGTGGGTTTGAGCGCAGAGGAAAAAGCGCTGCTTGA
>JBEKFY010000117.1:0-17118 GCA_050013095.1 Anaerolineales bacterium
CTTCTGTGCCTGCCTTTCAGGGACCGCACCAGGATCGACCCTGGGTCCGCTCCCTTCACCGGCTGATCTATGGCCGCTGACCTCTCTCTTTCCCTGTTCTATGGAAATTCGATACAGTAACAACCATGAACAATCCGATCCAAACCCCTGGTCTAAACCCAATTCCAGGCAATATAAACAGTAATGACATTAAACACAAGGCCAACCACGATCAGGAACCGGTCGTACGCGGAAGGGTATTTGGGCAGCCCAACGAGGTTAAAAATAAAAAAGAAACCGGCAACGATAATGTTCACCCAGCGATTCAAGAGCTGCTTCAACACGACGGAAAGGAAAACCATAACTACCGGTATCACCATGAGGATGGCGATCATCAGCCACATTCCGCGGGTTATTTTGATTCCGCCGATTTCCCCTGCAACAAAGTCGCCGCTGTAGATCCGCAGCACATCCCCCAGCAGGTAAGTAAGCATGAGCGCTGCCCATAATACTGAAAGCTTTATCTGCACATCGTTCATTTCGATTACCTCCGGGTTGAGTTGCCAGTTGCCATTGTGTTACATGGTAAGGACTACTTTTCCCCGGGCGTGCTCCTTTTCATAATAACGGAATGCATCCGATGCCCTGCCAAGCGGATAACTTCCATCGATGACAGGCACCACCTTCCCGGATTCAAGAAGTTCTTTCATGAATAAAAGGTCCTTTTCGCTTTTTACCAGCGATACGACGTACACCTTCTGACCCCCGGCTGTTTTGTTCCGCCTTCCCCGAATCCCTGCCTGGAGGAGCTGAAACATGGTTCCTCCGGCGACGACGTAGGTTCCCTCAGGGCTTAGTACTCGCAAGTAATCCGAGATGGGATGATATCCGTTGGCAGCCAGGATCAGGTCATAACAACGGTCACTGCGGGTGAAATCTTCCTTTTTATAATCGATGACATGATCGGCCCCGATCGAGCGTACCATCTCCAGGTTCCTCGTGCTGCACACTGCGGTAACTTCCGCCCCGAACGATTTGGCGATCTGCACGGCGAACATCCCCACGCCACCCGATGCCCCCTGGATCAATACTTTTTGGCCCGGATGTATGTTCCCCCTATCGCGCAGTCCCTGCAGGGCGGTGAGAGCAGCCAAGGGTACCGCGGCAGCCTGCTCGAACGAAAGGTTGCCCGGTTTCAGCGCGATTTCATCTTCCACAGCGCAGGCATACTCAGCAAACGTGCGACCCTCATACCGGAATAAACATCCAAAGACATCGTCTCCCGGTTTGAACTTGCTTACGTTACTTCCGACCGCCTCGACCTTTCCCGCCAAATCGACTCCAAGAATCTTAATTTTGGGTCTCAGGAGACCCCCGGCCATAAAGCGGATAAAAAATGGGTTGGCTCTCATCAGGCGCCAGTCACGCGAATTGATGGAGGTTGCATTTACTCTAACCAGGACTTCGTCATCTCTTGGGGTAGGTTTTTCCAGCTCTTTGAGATGGAGAACATCCGGGGATCCGTATTGGGTGTATACAAGTGCTTTCATTTGGGCACCATTCCTTTTATTTTGATGCCATTCGATTACATTTTGGGCGTCAGCTGGTCCTAATTAACTTTGGTTCAGTTCCCTTGCACCCATGATCAAAAGCCACAATGTAAGTGAAAATTCCGCTATGGCGCTTGCAATAAGACCCGGGTAAGAGATTACGGTGTAGCCCGGGAAGAGGAAAAATTGGAAAAACCAGATCAGGACGCCGAAAAAGTCAATGATCAACAATATCCCCAGGATCCTGGGAAGGAAGCCCGACTTGAAAACCAGGTACCCGAGAGGCAAGAGCCAGGTGCCATAAAATAGCTGGGCGATCATAAATCCATTTTTATATAAATTGATAAAAAACGTTGCCAGCGCCTGCAGCTGATCCGCCGGGAATAGGTTTAAGTAACCAGCGCTTTGCAAAAACATCGATCCGCCATCAAGAGCGAGCATGCTGAAACACTGTACCACGACGCCGGCCAGGTTTAAAAGCAGGAAAAGTAAAGCGAGATTTTCATTGACCGGTTTCAGCAAAACGTATAGAGCCCAGGCCGCTAAAAGAAAAAACAAGGCTGAAAGCAGACCAGTTACGTAACCGAGGCGGAACAGCTCTTCATGAGCCATTATCTTATCGACTATGGCTGCAACATCTCCGAAGCCAATGCTAGCCAACCTGTCGGCCAGGATGGAAGTGGCGATAAACATGAGATAAAAAAAGCCTGCGATCCTTGCGGTATTTTTAATGGAATTCATTTTTTTCTCCTTAAAACACAGCTGTTCGATCAACCTGTGATGCGCAACGGTTTCCCCCTGGTGGCCTGCTTGAGATCGAGATGATCGTTTCATCCATATTAACGAACGATGGCTCCGATGTATTCGGATTCAAGGTGACATATTTCCCCCTGGCAGCAACGGATCCGGCAGCCAGTACAATTATCGATGCGATCGTCTGACAAAACCACCCGGGAAAAGAGGGTGCAAGGTGGTGGCAAAATCCGGTCAGCCACCGCCTGCACCTGTTTTCCGTTGGACTTTATGGATTCGCCGCGGGAGTATATGGGGTCCCGATTACGGCTCTGACCAGGTAAATTAGTATTCCCACCGCGGTTCCAAACATTGCCAGGATCAGGACAGCTTTAAGAAAAATATTCATCCAGCTTCCAACAACCTGGGAGAAATCAAGAGGAAACACGTTGAAAAACACAATAACCGAAACGAGCCCCGCGATCGCAAGAATGCCCTGCACGAGTGAGTACAGGCGCGCCGGGCGATAAACGGCAAGCACACCATTCCCAATGATCTGCGCAACCATCGAAAAGTTGGCAGCCCAAAGAATATTGACCCAGCTTTCCAGGATGACGCCGTGGGTCAGGTGGCTCCAAAGTGGGACAGTATTCACAATCACCAGCCCGATAATGGCTCCGATCATGCCCCCAATAAACCCCATGGTTTTCTTCTCTTTCATTTTCGCTCTCCTTCAAGTTTACTTATGATGTCAGCAAAACGATATTACCGGTCACCTGGCCGCTCTCGAGCAGTTCATTGGCCCTGGCAGCTTCCAGGAGGGGAAATTTCCGGTCGATGACTGGTTTGATTTTGCCATCTTCAAGCAACTTAAAAAGCAGGGGTAAATCTGACATAAAAGGTTTCTTGTCCCGGGCATACAGTGCGGAGATGCCGTAAGACTCGACGGATTTACCGTTCGGCATCAGGTTAACGAATATCATCTTGATGAGGCTCCCCAGCAGGTTGGATAATCCCGTGGGACCGGCGTACCCAATCAGCTTGCCGCCGCGCCGCAAAACGGCCAGTCCGCGCTCGCTGAATTCGCCGCCGACTCCGTCGAACACGAAGTCGAGCCCGCTGGGCTCAGCCCGCCGGATGACTTCAACAAAATCCTGCGTATGATAATCGATCGGGGTTGCGCCCATTTCCACCAGGAGGTGGTGTTTAAGTGGAGAGGCTGTTCCATACATTTTTAGACCTGCCAGCCTGCCAAGTTGCAGCAAAGCCGTTCCCACACCTCCGCTTGCACCAATCAGGAGCACCTTATCCCCGGGTTTGACCTTTGCAACCCGGTGCAGCATTTGGTATGCCGACACATAGTTCAGGACGAGGGTGGCCACTTCGGCAGGGTCCAGTGATTGGGGCACGGGAACAACGTGTTCCTGGCCAAGGAAGATTATTTCGGTATACCCGCCGTGACTGGTCAGCGCAGCCACCCGTTCACCAACAGCCACTTTAGAGACTCCCGGACCAAGCGCATCCACGATGCCCATTATTTCGTAATCCGGCACAAAAGGTACCTTGAGTGAAAAAGGTGATTTCCCGTAACGGTAATTGACATCGGTGCGTCCCACGCCTGTGGCGAGGACCTTGATGCGCACCTCCCCGGTAGCCGGTTCGTGCAGATCGTTTTCAATAATTTCCATGACTTCCGGACCGCCCCTTTTCGTTACGACCACGCTTTTATATTTCATAGGTTCCTTCCTTTGTGACGATAAATGAAAACTGCCATTGCGAGCCGAGTAAAAAGGTTGTCCACGCGCAGCAAACGAATTTTGAGAATTTGTCCAAGTGAAATTCAAGAATCCACCCTCTTATACTTTTGGGTATTCGATGGGATTCCTCCCCAATTGGAACAGCCTTCTTGCCAGCAGGATATCCCAGACCAGGCTGCAAAGACCGCCCACCAATGCCAATAGAAGGGCTGCAGAGCTTAGACCCAGGACAAACGATGAGAAATACTCAAAAACCAGTAATGCTCCAAACCCTACAATACCCGCCCAGGCGTTAACTTTACCAAAAATGCCGCTTTTCAGCATCACGATGGATATCAGGATTCCCGCCATTTCTGCGAATAAGAAGCTCAAAAAAGTACCGGACGTATGACTCTGACCGACGGCAAGCATGGATTGCCCTGCTGCTTCAATGACCGTCCGTTGTGAATCGGTTGTGGCAGCTACGTACTGCCGGCTCAAGGCAAACATGGGAAAAGCCCGGTTGGTCGCGTAGAATATGCCTATCCCCAGGAAGGCGAAGATCATGATCAGTGCCGCATAAGGTTGATACCGATTCGGCCTGTGTACAACGAAAAGAGCCAGGTAGATCGGGACTGCCAGGGCGTTCAGAAGCATGTTCAACAAACCCAGGTCGCGCAACCCCATGAATGCGTTTGTTTGAAACAACTTGTACCAATCAATCACCGTTGCCTGGGTTGTATTTCCTCCTGGTAGAAACGTGATGATCATCTCGATCAGCCCGACGATAACCGTGCCCAGGGCAGCAACACCACCGATCTTAGAGAAGGCGGTCCAATTTACACGAGTATTATCTGTTTGTTCCATATAGATCTCCTTTCTGGGGAACATGTATGTCTTTTGCATATGCAGTATAGGCCGAAAGTGGCAGCATGACCACGATCAGGAGCAGGCCTAATCCAATGATGCTTTTTAAAAAGTCATTGTTGATGAAGCCAATGGGATACTGTCCCAACAGCCAGGCCACCAGGATGACTAGCGGCCAGGGCCACAGGGCGGCCACGAAGCGGATAAATTTGCCAGCCGGTTTACCGGGAAGCGGCTGATTGATCTTGATGCCGGCTATGCCGCCGACGATTCCGATCAGGGGCGGGAAGAAACCGCCGCCGAACAGCAGCAGGATGACCGAGAACACGATCAACAGGCTGCCGCCGTATTTTCGCTGCACAAATGCCGCCGACCAGACCGATACCAGCAGGCTGAGCATCACCGCCAGGATGCCCGTCACGAGGAAGTTGGGCAGGATCGTCATGGCGGGTTCGCAGGCATGCCATATTTTTTCAGGGATACAGGGAAACCCCATCGAGGGGAACATCAGGGTTAACGGACGTGTATTTCCCTGCAGGATTTCAAAATAGCCATGCTCCAATCCTGCGATCCCAGCCAGGATACCCAATGTGGAAGCAACGATTCTGGTGGCTTTTCTCATATCATCCTCAATCTGATAGGGATTTTATTTGATGTGCCCAGTCCGCAGCTCTTTCCAGTTCCCCCTCCATCAGTGGACCTTCCATACCCTTTACAATGAACCCTTCAGGCGGAACGATCAGACTGCCTCCGCATTTCTTGAGCCGGTTGGCGATGCCCTTCGCAGCATAGCCTCCGACCTTTACGGCAAAACGTTCCACTGATGATTCGATGTCGCTCAATGATAAGCGCGTATCGAAGGCAGCCACTTTCACACCCTTCAGACTATTTCTTGGAATTATTTTGAATAGTTCATTGATCGCATGGGTTGCCATAAACCTCTGAGTGGGTGAACCGACCACCAGTATATTCAATCCTGATAATTGTCCTATTGTTGCCTCACCTGCCCGAATTAAACCAATTTCCTCACCCGGTCCAAGCGCACTGCAGATTGACTGGGCTATCTTTTCTGTGTTCCCATAAACTGAATCATAGATGATAAGGGTCCTCATGGATATAACCTCGGAATTTGAAATCAGGTACTTAAAATTGGCATTCGGGCAGTATATCACCCCGGACACGCGGTCAACCAGGTTCTTATGACTGGCTGATAAATCCCTTCCTCTGCTGGATGAAGATTCCCGTTAAATAGGTGGATAAAAATATCAGGGCGAATGGGATCCAGGTGCCGATCGGGCTGGTGAACATGTCCATACTCTTGTTGATCAGGAGTGCCACCACGAAAAAATCCACCAGTACGACAAATCCGACAAAAATGGATGCCGTCTGCAGCGGCGTTGTGTAATGGAACTTGGTGAAGTAGACCAGGGAAATGATCGTGAAGAAGAGGGGTGCAGCAATGGCATGGACGATGAGAGCTGTTCCAAGCGGGAGAAAGGACATGCCGACGCCCATGGTTGCATCACAGAGCAGCCAGCCGGCAAAGGCGGGGGCAAGAAAAACGGCAATTTTGGAAACGTTCATCGGACCAACTCCTCGGGAATATTCATTATCAAATATGACATACGTTAAATTGCCCTTAAGGTGTCATCATAAGGAGTGGTATCTAATTCTACCTGATGATAAGCATCGTATTACGGTGAATAGTGACCAGACGATGGCGGTCGTGGTTTATGCGAACTGATACCGATGGTATTTCAACCGTTTACGGTATGCCGGTAATATACCTTACCGAAACCATTAACTGACTACCTCCCCATTCCGAATCGAAGTCCCCGACTGGTAAAAAAAACACCCCTCGATGACTACGTGAAACTCTAGGACATCTTTTACAACGAAAGACGACTAACGAACATGCCTCCGGGAAATCCAACTCCCGTTTCTATGAGAGCAATAATATTACTCTATAACGGGGGTGGTGTGCGTGCCGTGGGCGTGCGTACATAGGTCTTATGTGTTACGGGTAAGGTTGAGTAGTGCTATGCCGTGCTCTGGGTAGAGTATGAGTCTATGGGTTTTATCCCTGCAGGCAATGGTATAAGCCGTTGACAATCAATTTAAGACGAGAAATTTCAAAGCTCGAACACTTCTTTTGCTTTGAAGTGCTTCTCTATATTGGATCTTGACTGGAGAAATATTTTTTCCGATGCGGTAGCCAAGTGCAAATCTTCACTTAACTTATCGTACACCGATTGCAATGATGGAAATCGCTGCTTAAAATCATCAGGTAAACCTTTACTATATTCAAGGAATAAAGCATCGATATTCTGAGAATCCGGAGTTGATGATAGGCTACGAATATATTGTTCAATGAATACTCTCAGCAGGAAATTACCTGCTAGGGACTGGCCGGAATTAAAGGCTATTGTTGCGTCGGAAATGTACTTTTTTTGTTTTTTTGGAAGATAAGATGGTAATTCAATCTCTTCTATTGGAGTTCGCCCACTTTGAATAAGTTTAAGATTATTCCTTCGTATCATAAATATTTCGGGAGTACTTTTGCAGGATTGGCATTGATATGCCAAGAAAAAGATTTGCTCACTCACTGGTTCCATGATTTTATTAGGTTCTCTGGAATCATTTAATAAATCATGACCACCGTGAAAATTAAACGCTTCGGTTCTGTTACAAATTCCACAAAAAAGCTTGACAGTTGGTGGAGTGAATTGTGTTGAAACGTATATAAGTTGGGATGGCGCTCCTCCCTGATTTAAAGATTTCATTCCATGGGGATCGTTTATTACCCATTCCATATTGGAGAGTGATGAATGGATAAATTCAATAGTTTCTGCTAATTCGGGATTCCCTTCGGCAGCACCACTGATATACTTTTTCATTTCCTGTTGAACGATACTCCTGTCTGGAGTCTCAATTCGTAAACTCTGATATAAATGTTTTGTTTCAATTAATTCCTTAAATCCACTTTCGATTGATGATGCGAAGTATGGCTTCGTACGAATAAATAAGCCATATTGAAACTTTTCCATGAGCATATAACACCTACCTTAATATTTGCTGCCCAACGGTGAGCTTTACTCGCTGTTGGGCGAGATCGGATGATCTACGATTGTTCAGAAGAATGGGGAAAGTTGTGCGGGTATTTAATAATTAATTCTCCAATTTTCGGATACCTTTCGAATGGTATTCCATCGCCTTGAAAATCTCGTGAGATATTTTCAATTGTTGGAATATTGCCATTTATTGTTCTAAGTATATAGTAAATTTTCGGAGGAATAACAGTCATATAAGGTATATCAGGAATAACAGAAGATTTTTCTAATGTTTTAAGGTCGAAAATTAAACTCACGAGAGGAAATTTTTGATCTAGAAATAATGGGGATTTATTTATTCCGTAAAATTTCCACATGGGGCGGTAGAATTCTTCGCTAATTTCATAATCGCCATTAATCAAAGTAATATCGCTTTCTATTAAGTATTCAGAGGAGATGAATATTTCCCAATTTATCTCTTCTTTTTTATAAATTTCATCACCTGTATTGATAATTGAAATCATGAGTTTGGTTTTACCTTCAACATGATTGATGTCATAGGGGATGCTTTGATCTAAAGTGACATTATATTTTTGTGGTTTATTAAGTTGTTTTGGGAGAATATAAATAGCTAGGATTATTAAGATAATATCTGCGGCGAGATTTTGAAAAAATCCGAAAAAGAAATTATCGTTCCTTTGGAATGCGCCTATTATTACTATTACAAGGATCAGTAGTGGAAGAAAATAATCGTCGATGAGTTTTCTCAATTTCTTGCGTTTCAATGCCTCCTGATATTGCCGAATAGGCATATAAATACCAATTCCTAACCATGGACCCAAATATCTAATGATAAATGTTAGTAAGAGAAGTGGGATTTTATCTTTTTCACCCTTATATACCCTAAGGATTAGCATAGCTAAAGAACGACCAGGGTTTCTAATTATTTGCAGGATCTCTCTAATTTTATTTTTTAGAATCTCAAACATCTTTTTTACTGGTTGATTCATACCCCACCTAAAAATTCCGTGGCCTGAGCACTATTATTAATTTCCAACATTATCTGGGTGGTTAGACGGTTTAAACCTAATGTAAACCCTTCAAAAAGTATAGCACTTCTGCTAGGTTCATAATACTGGATGAGGGGTGAGATAAACAGTAAAATTAGATGGGTAATTCAAGCCGATAATGAATTTGTCGCATTGAGTCTTTCATTCCAAAGATGCCTCACTTAGACATTATTCAAAAGAGAAATAAAATGGGCCAATTATTGGATTATTTTAATGTAGGCTTTCCGAGTGCTTGGAGTTTATTGTTTAGATCATCTTTCCTACGTTTCAATCGTGCTGGTTGAATGAAAAGATAATCAAAAAGTCCACGAAGGACATCTAAGGACCACTCGGCTTCACCTGGTTCAACTTGCATTATTTCTCCAGTGCTATTGTCCTTCATAGGATGGGCTGCGAAATTACCAACTTGCCTGATTGCATCAACCGACTCCGCTATTATGGAAGGTATATCTTTACGAGAACAGAATTCTTCAATTTGTTTACTTAACGGACCTCCATTAATTTTAGCTACTTCCGTTAGGAGGCTCTGGAGAAGCCGACGGCTTAGTGCTGCAGATGCTTTGGGGCTTTGGTTTACAAGTGTTAGTGCCTCAATGAAATCCTCTTTATATTTATCAGGAATATCCTCTGACAATCCTATTTCGCTTGAATTTGGGTACACGATCTTCTCGTCAGTTATTACCGGGTGATCATTTTCATCGAGGACAAAGTCGCCATCATCTTCTACAGGCCCGGAAACCACCTCTATTATTGGTGCATTGCACTCTGGGCATATTAAATATTGAATTCCTGTTGCTTCCGACTCATCGAAGGTTACAGCACCATCCCCTACTAGAATCCAAGCTTCATGAACGGCGACTTTGCAATGAGGGCAAATCATCTCGTTATTCCTTTCAGTATGGAATTCAGTTTCACTTGATTAATTTGGCATTAACAATATAAAGATACAGCTGAGCCCCTGGAAGAGCACTACCCCTTGAAAGGATACCTATGAATTCTATCGTATCGCCTTTATTAAGCTGCTGGGATATTGTTAGCGGAATCCCTGTTATGTTGATTGTTATATCTGGGAAATTACTGCTTGAAAGCATGACGAATATTGTTCCGTCATTGGTCACATCATCCACCGGACCTTTCCAATCCACTGATTTTCCAACAATAGCATTGAAATAGTTTGTTACCTGTAGATTGGTAGCATTCGAAGATATGTCATTCGCAATGTCATAAGGACTCATGTTTAATGGTGTTGGTGTCGTTGACGCTGAAATTGGAGTTGAGCCACACGCCAAAATACTACCCGCCAACAAAACAACCACAAACGTAAAAGAGATCATCCGGTTCATTCCACACCTCTTATTCGCGTATATTATCGCGCAATCACCGGTAAAGGACGCATCCGCATTTGTACCCATCTGCTGACAAGCTTGGTTGACACTCTTGTGTAGATTGACAACACGAATCCTATGCTGTATTATGGTTCTTGGGATAATTTTGCGATACCATCATGAGCGAAAATGTTTCTATCCAAATAACTTATGCTGGGCCAGCCCTCGAGAACAACGAGATGGATGTTCGAGAATTGGCCCCTGCTCTTGTCGCTGTTGCTGATTTGTTACAGGAAGCCAACTCATTAATAAATGGAGGGGGAACCAGGGTTGACGTGAATGTTCACGGCTCTTTCAAAAGCGGGTCGTTTTCAATCGACTTTAATATCGTTCAAAACATTTATCAAGACATACTCCGTCTGTTCACATCAGATGGTGTAACAACAGCGGTAAATTTACTTACCTTAATAGGCTTTACAGGTGCCGGGGTCAATGGTCTTATCGGTTTATTAAAGAATCTAAAAAGCAGAAAGATTCAAAAAATTGAAGATATAGATAATAGCCACATCCGAATTCATATTACCCAAGAAGAAACTATTGATGTGGATCCGCGAGTACTAGACCTGTATCGGAGTCAGCGGGTTCGTGACGCCCTCGATAAGGTTATTGCGGTACCTTTGGGTCGAACTGGTATTGATGAGTTCAGAGTTACCTCCCCAGGTGAACACGAACCCGTTATAGTCACAAAACAGGAAACGCAATTCTTCGAATTGCCTTTGCTCGGGGATGAGTTACTTGGAGAAAATATCACTGAGGCATATCTTCAACTTGTGAATATAGCCTTCAAGGAAGATAACAAGTGGAGATTTTCGCGCGGCGAAAGTGTGTTTTATGCCGTAGTTGCAGATGATAAGTTTCTTGCCGGAGTCAATAGAAACGAGATTCTGTTTTCCAAGGATGATATTTTGAGGGTGAGGCTCTTGGCTAAGGACATATTAACGGACAAAGGCATTCGAACAGAATATACAGTTCTCGAAGTATTAGAGCACAGAAGTGCCGCAAGACAACTAAAACTTCCAATGGAGCATGATAACGACGATTAAAAATGCTCAGCCTAATCGCTGGGCTTTTTCATTCGAGGATAAACTGACAGATTAGAACCTCTAAGGCAGAATCTCTGAATCAATATGTCGAAATCCTATGGAGATACAAGAACACAACGAATACCAGCGTCGTAATTGCCACTAAGAGCAGGATAGGTCGCGCCGCGGAGGGCAGAGCGCATGAAAATACCATGGTTATAAAACGCATTTCCGCGAATTACACGCTCTGCTCCGGAAGACGGACCGGTAGGGTTGGACCGTGGTGAAGTCGTGTAATACGTATCACTATACCAATCCGCCACATATTCCCACACATTCCCGGCCATGTCCAATACTCCATACGAGCTGGCTCCAGCTGGATAACTCGTGACAGCAGTGGTGTCGCCAACGATTGAGGCAAAGTTCAACAGCAAGCTGTTCGGACTGCTATTGCCCCATGGATATATCCTACCGTCCGTCCCGCGTGCTGCCTTCTCCCACTGGGCCTCCGTCGGCAATCGACGCCCCGCCCAATTACAATAGGTATTGGCAGCATCCCAGGTGACATAAATCACTGGGTAATCTGCATATTGGGGATTGTTATAGTAACTAGGATGTGTGTTTGAACTGAAAGAACTCGGCAGCTGGCAGGCACCCGCCTTTACGCAAATTGCATACATCCTATTCGTCACAAGGGTCTTATCTATCCAATAGGCATCTAGGTATACTCGATGCTGTGGCTTTTCATCCGTCCCTGCATGAGTATCCGAGTCCGCCGAGCCCATTAAGAAGTCCCCAGCCGGTACGTACATCAGCACCATGCCGTCTTGATTGGATATTTGTGTTGAGCCAATCTCCAATGTAGCAGTCGGTATGATCGTTGGCAATATAATCGTTGGTACAACTGTCGGTGTAGAGGTTGGTTGTGTGGCATATGTTGGAGGTGGGGCAATAGGCGCTAAACCCGGAACCAGCCTCCCTTGTCCTATTAGCACCGCAATCACAGCACCAATCAGTACCAGAAATCCGACCAGTCCGGCCCTCCACGTCAGCCATATTCGCTGTTTCTGTCCGGGCGGCTGTGAGGAATCGGATGATGCATGTAATCGCGAGGCATAGGTGACAACTTTTTCTTCTGAGTTGAGCGAATCAGCTTCAGACGCTCTTTTGACCGTCATGGGTTCTGGGGCCACCTGCTGCGACAGAACTTGTTTGGATAGCAGGTCTTCGAGAGCCAGAGAAAAGGCCTTCATGTCGGAATATCGATCTTCCGGTCTCTTGGCTAAGGCTTTCAGCAAAACCTTCTCCACTTTTTCTGGCAGATCGGGAACATATTGAGTTGGGCGAGGAAGTGGTTCAGTGGCCTGTTTGAGCAAGACGGCGGCCGGTGTATCCGCTGTATAAGGCTTGTGACCGGTGACCAGCTCGTAGAAGACCACACCCAGCGAATAAATATCAGCCTTCGCACCAGCCTCTCCGGTCCATTGTTCTGGCGCCATGTACTCGGGTGTACCCAACCCAACACCAGTGCCGGTCAGGGTCTGTGAATCTCCGCCCTCCAGGATTTTAGCGATGCCAAAATCGGTTAACATTGGTTCGCCCGACTCACCGATCAGGATGTTGGAGGGCTTCACGTCACGGTGGGCGATGCTGTGCTGGTGGGCATAGGCCAATCCGCGGGCGATGGGCAGTAGCAAGCGAGCCGCGTCTTTCCACAGCATAGGCCGGCCGATGAGCTCTTTGAGAGTACCGCCCGGTTGATATGCCATGACCAGATAAGGCATACCCCCCTGCTCGCCGTAGTCGATTACGCTGATAATGTTAGGATGCGAAAGATTAGCGAGAGCCTTTGCCTCACGTTCGAAACGTTGTAACACATTTGCCAGGGCCGCCGGGCTGAACAGGTCAACACGGATAACCTTAACGGCCACATCGCGCTCCAGGCGAGTGTCATAGGCTTTATATACCACTGCCATCCCGCCTTCGCCCAGTTTTTCGAGGATGTGATAACGACCGAGAGATTGTCCGATAAGATCAGACATTATGATCTTCCTTTTGACGAAGAAAAAGTCACATCACGACTCGTCAGTATATTTAAATTGTATAATAAAATCGTCTTCAGCTGAAAAGTAAAGAGTTCCTCTATTTGGTTAAAATATTTTAGTCCGAGCTTGGAACCTCGAAATGTGGATTCATAGCCCCGCCAAATCGCTCAAGTAACATGTATGCTGCTTTCAGTATAAAGAAAAATACCTCCTGAATCAACATGTGAGGATGTTCTCCACAGAATGAGACCATGACTCATCCTTAGGTTCGGGATGAGTCATGTTTGCCTCCGTACTCTCTTGATTTTAGATATGCCCTTGGGATTTCACCCCACGATATACAGAATAATCCCATTTTAAAGTGATAAATTTACCACATATCGTACACATGCTCCCAAGGGGAGTCGAACCGCTGTTTGCGCTTAATCCACCACTGAAAGTTGAAAGCTCATCCACCATTCGGAGGCGGAATGATGCAGGCCCCATGATTCGGTCCATAAGCCGCCATCGGATCATGGGGGATGAAGTGATACAAGTTGAGTGCTCCCATCTCGAATAACGCCCAGGAGGCCGGCAGGTAATCCACGATGCCAGTGTAATGGACATTGGCTGGCAGACGATAATAGGGTTCATCTAGATGCTTTATGTGCAGGATGAGCCCGTAATCCATCAAAGGTTTTACCACCACAAAAACAAAGACCGCCTCTTCGATAAAACACATGTTTTTCCGATGAAGCGGATATTGCCCATGGTGTGTCTGCTGCCAGTACTCTTCATGGGCAGCATAGGCTTGCTGGCGTTCTGCAAGGATCTGGTAGAAGGTCTTGCCTCCAAACTCAGGGAGCTCCATCGGCTGGCCTGCCCGCCAGGCAAAGTAGGCCGGCGGAGTCAACGCGAGGATCAGGATCAATAGTAGAGCGGTCCGAATTAGATAGACAACGATTCTCCAGAAAGCTTTCCAAACCCTGTTTAGCCGCTTCGAGGTCGATACCAACTTTCCATTCGTATCCATGGCATATCATCCTTTGCGGCGCTGCCGGCACTTAGGAGAGTGTTGAGATTGAAACCAGCCCTCCCAGCCGGCCGGCCGCTAAATAGTCTTCCAGATAAAACATGCTTGAGGCAGGCTCACAATCTCCAGTTGTCTGCCGGGCTGGCCCTGCGGTGGGCGTTTTCCACGTCGATATCCGCCATGCGCGCATAGTGCTGCACCATCTCCAGATTGGAATGACCCAACAAACGCTGCAGACTGAACAGGTCCCCTCCTGAGCGCAGGTAGGTGATGGCAAAGGTGTGGCGGAAGCGATGAGGATGGGCTTTCTTTACCCCGGCCTTTTCTCCCAGGGAGCCGATCAGCTGGCGCAAGCCATCCCGGGTCAGCGGACGGGTGAAACGGCCCAGGAAAAGCGGCGCCTCCGGATCTTCCCCGTCTTTTCGGTCCACGAGGTACCTCCACAGGGTCTTACGCGAAGTCTTTCCCAGATAGACGAGCCTGCCCTTTTTGCCTTTCGCACCCCCTGCCTCCCCGTGCCGGATCGTTACCTTGCCGGTCTGCATCTCGATGTCGCCAATGCGCAAGGCGCAGAGCTCGCTGGCACGAAGCCCGGTATCCATCAGCATCATGACTATGGCCTTGTCCCGGAAGCCGGTCACCCGCCGCATGCTGAACTTATGCCGGTAATTGGTATTGGCTTCCTTGCAGTAGTCGCAAGCTTTCAGGATGGCTTCGACTTCTTCCCGCGTGAACGGCTCGACCGGCGGCGTCTGAGTTTTCGGCGCCGGCACCTTTTTGATCGGGTTGGGGATCTCCAGTTCGTCACTGGCCCAGTGGAAGAATGCCGCCAGCGTGACCCATACGTTGCGCACGGTCTTCGGGGATAGTTTTTTCTTGTTTTGGGTGTTCAGCCGGCGGGGTTCATACTCGGTCAGCAGGTAGACCAGGTACTGGCGGATGTCCACCGCCGTGATCTTGCCGACATCTCTTTCCCCCAGAAAATCCAACCATTGGTGCAGGTCATGTGCGTAAGACTCGATCGTCCTTGCGCTCAGCCCTTCAGCGGCCTTGAACTGAAGGAAGCCTTGAACGGCTTTTACGGTCTCCAGGCCCGGCGGTCGTCGGTTCATGAAAAAATCCTCCGTGGGCCGGGTCCCTCGGAATCACAGACCGCCGGGCTTGCCGAATTTCATGGGCCCGGCGGTCTATGGTGTGCCTATTAAGTTGCGGGGGCTGGACTCGAACCAGCGACCTCCAGGTTATGAGCTGCTCCCCCGTCCCCGCACGATTTTCACGAATTGCTCGTTTATTTACTCTGCGCTCGGACCTGCGTTGGAAATGAGCCCGGAGAACTGTGATTGGCTGAATAAAATTATTGTTTTTGGTCCAAAAGTACAGATGTTCTAATTATACCATATAACGAATCTTTTGATTTGGTTTTATCTTACTTGACCGTCGATGTTCTTTTGGTTGCGTTGTGATCGTAAGGATGGATGGTTTTGATGATCTTGGTCTCAGATTGCTGAGCAAAATAAAGGTCCCAGCGCAGCTGCAGATTCATCCAGAAATCGGGTGAGTTTCCAAAAAATTTGGCCAGGCGCAGAGCACTGCTCGGGGTAACACCTCGCCGTCCATTGACCAGATCATTGACGCGCTGATAAGGCACATGGATGGCATTTGCGAGTGCACCCTGGGTTATGTCCATCGGGATAAGAAACTCTTCCAACAACATTTCCCCGGGATGAGTGGGGGTACGATTCGTTGGAACACGGATCATTTTGTTTTCCTAATGATAGTCCACGATCTCAACAATGATACATGCACCAGCGAGGTTTCCGGCCAGCCTCTTCTCTTAAACTCGCGCAGAAGGCCTGTGCAAAATCTTTACTTCCCGCTTAATGCGGTCGCTCAGTTCGCCCTCCGCAATTTCAAGATCATATTGAACTTGCAGGCGAAGCCAAACTGCCGCACTCGTACCAAAATACCGCGCCAGTCTCATGGCAGTATCCACAGTAATCGAACGTTGACCGTTGACAATCTGGCTAATGCGAATAGGAGTAACACCAAGATCATGTGCCAGTCGATATTGGCTTAAACCCAGTGGTTTCATAAAGTCTTCTCGAAGTACTTCACCGGGGTGAATAGGAGATAGGGTTTTGTCCATAATCTTTGCCTTCATAATCAGCCCAACGGATTAGCTATCGACATTGGCGGTAAATCAAAATATTATTCTAAGGGTTGGATGGCAACGCGGTGGGAAGCGCGCTCGCGCTGGTCACTGTCCAGGGTAGCAAGGGGTATATTCAAGCGGCGTGCTACAGCTACATACGTGGAATCAGCCCCGCGCAGTCCAAGTTCAGCAGCCAGGTGTGCGGCTTGGTCTAGAAGACGGCGGTCCATCTCCACCAGACGCAAACCGGGAAGATTTTCCAGATATTCCACCGCCCTGCTAGCCATATCTGCCTCTCCAGTTCGTCGGGCAATTGCCCCGGCTACCTCTGCCAGCAGGAGAGCCGGCGCTAAAAACTCGGTCTCTTCGGCGCGGGATACGTCCATCCAGGTCCGCACCTTGGTATGGAATGCATCTTGCGGAACCAACCGTGCTACCCAAAGGCTGGCATCCACAACGATGAAATTCATCGCCGCCCCTCTGAAACAGCATCTGCTGCCGAAACACCCTTCGGCCAG
>JBEKFY010000118.1:0-15549 GCA_050013095.1 Anaerolineales bacterium
CTTTTGTTGCGCTTATAGCCCAATACCGGCACCGGCTTCGTGTCCAACAGGTAGCGAGTCTGGCAGTTCCAGCCTTTTTGGGCGATCCAATACCGGCGCAGTTGTTCCACCAGCAGCCGCAAGGACCGGGAGCGACGATTGAACTGGCTTTGGTCGACCAGCTTAGGAAACAGATCCAGATAGTTGGCGCGCAGGAACTCAATGTACTGGGTCTCGCTCGGGTACGGAATGTAATCTTGCGCCAACATCAACGTCATCACTTCGCTATCCGTGAATTCGGGTTTCTTGCCAGGCTTGCCTCGGAGCAGCTTCACACCTTCTGCTTGATACCAATCGTCCACGAGAACAAAAATAATGGTCAAAATGTCAGAAATGGTTATACTTGTCATCGGGAATGTCCTTTCAAGATATGGTGTGGCAACTTTATCTTGAAGGCATTCCCTCTTTTCGTCAATAACTTTTCGAATTCACATCAGACGTTAGTTATAAAATACAAGGTATGAAAATGTATGTCAATAGGACTTGAACCTCCATCCGCTAGGTTTACAACCCTCCCCTCACCGACCCGGGATTGTGAGATTTTCTTCAAATGAAATTGGTCATATAATATATTTATATATCATGCAAAATTGCATGATATATAAATATTCTTATCGAATCATAGTTAGTCCGATCTATGCACGAGAGAATACTTATGAAATCAAAATCAAAAGATTTGAAAAAACCTGTGCCCGCCAAGAAAGTTTCGCTTGGTCGTGTGCTTAACAAAAACAAGAAAATCAAAAAAAACGTCAAACATGCTGCAAGTGAACTCACCTCGATAAATGAAGTTCTAAATCAGGGGATAAAAGTCAGTACCCCTGTTCAGACCATCGAAAAGGCAATCACTCGGAACGAAGATGTCGAGCACAAAGTGGAGAGAGCCGCAGACGATTTGCATCAGGTTAACATCGAACTAGCCGAGCAGGTGGATGAACGAGTAGTCATCGAATCCGAACTCGCTGACACGAAGACCGATCTGGCCAAAGTGCGCGACGATTTATCGAAATCCCAGACTAAAGAGGAAGAAACACGAAAAATTACGTTTCAGGATGCACTCACAGGCCTTCCGAATCGTGTGTTATTTGAAGAACATCTCGACCAGGGGTTGAGCCTGGCAAAACGGCACGGTTGGGGACTCGCCGTCTTGTTTATTGACATCGACAAATTCAAGAGCATTAATGACTCTTATGGTCATGATCTGGGAGACAAGGTGCTGCTCATGGTGGCAAATCGTTTACAGTCTTTAATCCGCGACGAAGACACAATCAGTCGCTGGGGAGGCGACGAGTTTATGTGCCTATTATTGGAAGTCAAGCAAGAAGCCGATGTGACTCGCCTTGCAGAGGAGATGGTTAATCGGATTGCCGTGGCCTGCAATTTTAATAGGATTGTTCTTTCTATAAGAGCCAGTATCGGCATTGCCATATATCCCGCAGATGGAGAAACGGCTGACATCCTTTTTAAAAATGCCGATACGGCAATGTTTAAAGCTAAGGGAACTGAGAAGAGAGTTATGCTATTCCGCGAATCCGCTTTTGACTGATCCGTGACTTCTGGATCATCATTGCATAAGAATTCCCCTCAACCTTGAGCATAGAACTTCCATGAACATAGGCGCGGCTAACAAAGCGTGCACTCGACTGGTGGGATTCGTGCCGCAAAAAAGAGTTGATTCTATGCCTGGGCATTCTCTGTATAATGAGCATAGTCCACGCCCGCCCACCGCCACTAACTCAAACCGTTTGTGATAAAGTGACAATAAAAAATGTATGTATGTAGGACTTGAACCTCGAACCGCTAGGTTCGAGGTTCAAGTCCTCGGCGAGCAGCTTTTTATAAAAATAATTGCCTTTAGCTCAGGTAGCTAAGGCAATTATTTATCGTATACTAACGTCGCTCCCCAAATGCCACTTACAGACTAGTTTTCCCAAATCCCGAACCCAACCTTAGCAGATGCAATCCTAGATTGTCTGGTCCATAGCGCATACCGGCTGCTGAGAAACAGCTATAAATGCCTGTGTATAGGACTTGAACCTCCATCCGCTAGGTTCACAACTGCTTTCCAACTCAAGATATAAGTGTAGACGAATAGGACCTTGAAAGGGACTCCTAGCAGAATCAATTTGCCTTCAGCTCAATAGCTGGAGGCAAATTTTGCTTCTAATTTTGACAGGGAATTTAGGTTCTTATTAAATCCCCGTTTCCTGCCTGATAATGGATCGACTTGCTTGTTACGAAACTACATGCTCGGCATTTTGACGCCCATCTGCGCCATCGCCCCCGGAATGCCACCATCGGCAGGCGACTCGACTTGCATATGAGAGACTTTATCGCCCTGCACAGTGACGATATAGGTATCCTTCACTGATACCTTTTTCCCGGTTGCTGGGATGGTCGGCATCCCCGGCATTGGCAGACTCAACGGACCTGTATTTGTGCCACCCCACTTAGCTTTCACCGTAGCTTGATTGCCATTCACTGTGACCTGCTGAATATCAAATTTGAGGTCGGGAAAAGCAGTCGTTAGCCCAGCCATTACTTTCATGGCTTCCATCACCGGGACGGGCTGCGGCAGTACACCACCACTTGCCATGGCATCCGTGGTAACCATTGCTTTCATCTTTTCAGCATTGTTCATATTCGATACGAGATCACGGGCAACTTGTTCAATACTCATTAGAAACTCCTTTTACTAGTTGTAAATCTGACAATTATGATAATATAACACTTTATTTATATATTGCATAGCCTTGGATAAATCGAATTGCCGCGTATTCAAAGGATCACAAAGCAGCCTTTAGGCCGTGGGGTAAAATCGTTGCCGAACTGGATTTGAGCTAGAATCCGCTTGATTTTGAATCACAACAAAATTCTTTCTGGCTATCGCCATCCTATGCTCAAAAATCCCATTACATACCAGGTCAATTCACCCGATATCAGGTGAGAAGTAAGCATCTTATACGGGAAGGAAGGCCGCTCACGCAACCCTGGTTGATTGAATAACGTATATTTCCTTGGTAATTGATAATACAAATAAGGAGGAACAAATGACCACAGAAACAAACCCAACAGAACAAGGACATCAGAAACCAAAAGTGATTCATCAACGCGGTGCTTCAGAAGCCGTCTATGGATTTGGCCTCATCGGCGCCTGGATATATTACTTCACCCACTCCGCTACATTCTGGCTTGGCGTGCTGGGATTTTTCAAGGGCATCGTCTGGCCCGCGATGCTGGTCTACGAGGTGCTGAAGTATCTACATATGTAGCGACCTGTCCATCATTCTGAAAGACGACGGCGATACACTATTAACCGGCCTGGTGATTGACCAGGCCGAGTTGTATGGATTGCTGAAAAAATGCGTGATTTTGTATGCTAGGAGTCTCGATCAAACCTTTTCAACTCCTAAACAGAGTCAACGCCCGCCCCACCGTCACTCAGGCAAACCGTGGGTGATTAAGTAAGGCTAATGAATGTAAGTGTATAGGACTTGAACCTATTACCGCCAGGTTCGAGGTTCAAGTCCTCGGCGAGTTACTTTTAATACAAAGAATTGCCTTTAGCACCTCAACTAGAGGCAATTTCATTTATGCCGAGGAGAAAAAGGCGGTGATTGTTCTGAGTGGAATTTGGATATATACTGCATTTACAGATCATGCATAATTTCAGGTTACGTAAATATTCGTATTGAGTCATAGTTGGGTGACATTTTCGAACATTTACGGAATCAAGAAAACTAGCATTCAAAAAGACACTTTCGATTTACTTCATACGGAGATGTTCATCATGGAACAGCCACTTCAAACATATCTACAAGTAGCTTCATCAGGTAGACGCATCATGAACTATTTCATGGATACTTTTTTTGGGGAAATCGGAATAATTTTAATCATCGCCCCCCTTGGCCGCCTTATTTTTGGAAAATCTTTCACCTCCCATTTTTGGGGCAACTTGTTGTTTGTGTATGTTGTGGTATTCCTTTACTATTTCGTGTTTGAGACAGTGTTTCAGAGAACGCTAGCGAAATTTATTACAGGCACAAAGGTGATAATGGAAAATGGTTCAAAGCCAGACACCGGGACGATAGCGAAACGAACACTTTCTAGGTTTGTGCCATTTGAAGTTTTCTCTATATATACTGGCAAGCTGCCAGAGAAAAAAGGAACTTGGTGGCATGATCGTTGGACTACAACGCGGGTAATGAGAAACAAAAAATAAGAAGTAGGAATTTAATCTTTATTATTAATAAGGTGAAGAGGCTTCTCATTGAAAGCCGCAACCCAACGCCGGCTCCTGCGGACAGCGGCTCTGCCGCTTGGATCGGGTGCAGTATTACCAGAAGCGAAATTATGTCGCTTATCTCTCTCACCGCAAGTCCAAATTGGTTCGACTTGTGACCTTATCATCTAATGTTGCGCTGTAATAATAGTCTCAAGGACTTTTTTCCGATTGTTGTGCGAAGTAAAGATCCCAGCGCAATTGTAGATTCATCCAGAATTCAGGCGAGTTGCTAAAATCTTCGGGAAGTGCAGAGCATTACTTGGAGTAGCTCCTCGCCGTCCATTGACCAGGTTGTTAATGCGTTGACAGTGACCTGTCTCCTTTTCTTGATCCTAACCTAAATATTGGATCAGCTTTTGGGAGGCAGGTCACATCCCGGCTACTTCACGGCTGTCCGCTTCGCGCTGTGTATCCCCTATCAGACGATGCTTCCCTGCTTCCAGGAACTCCTTGCTCCATTTGTAGTACAGGTTGGGATGGATCCCTTCCCTTCGGCACAGCTCCGTGATCGTGCTCTCTCCCCGCAATCCTTCCAGCACAATCCGCACCTTTTCTTGTGCTGTGTACTTCTTGCGTGTCGTCCGGCGTATATTCCGCACGGTCGCTTCCACACTCTTCTTTTCCTCGGCCATTTCTTGCTCCTTTTCTTGAATTTTATATCCTCCTGGCCGAGAAAGTACACCTTAGTTTTTATTCTCGTTTTGTCTCACAAGATCTGACACGCTACAGTATGCTGCGGCACTTTGACAGAAAACGAGAAAGGTCCTTTTTTTATCCCAATCTCCTACTTTGAGAATGCCCTGAATTTCAGGCCGACGGTCTTGACATTTTCTATCTGCGTGCTATGCTAGCACTATCAGCACTCTTTATCTGCGGGGTCGGGAAGGTGTCTCATTGCAAAAATCAATTATTGTCTCAAATGTTTTGATGTGGGAATGGCCGATATTTAAGAATTGGGGAAAGAAATGTTACCGCCCTCCCTTTTAGAAAACCTAAATGAACTTTCCTCGAAAGAGAAAAAGGTGCTAGAGACTCTGGTCAAAGGATTTTCAAACAGAGATGTTGCTCTCGAGCTTGGTGTTTGTGAAAAGACTGTCGAAAAACATCTGACAAGCATTTATAAGAAGCTGGAAGTATCCTCGAGATCAGAGGCGATTGTATGGGTGATTTCACAAAGTAGGGATTTCCCCCAATGAAATTGAAGACCATAATGGGTATAGTCTAGTTGAGCAGTGGGGTAATTCGAAGCCACATATCCGCAATGCGACGCCCCGTCTAAAACTGAAGCTGCGCTGTTCTTTCTCCGACCGTAAGAGTGGCTGGCGTAAATTTGAGTCAAAGCCTCTATTTAGGTCATTTTGAATAAATCAAGGAGTGCCATATGGCGAAGAATGATAAGGCTAAGAACATTCAAGAAAATATACAACCTCTTCCAGGCAGCGAACACCCCCATCCAAAAGACAGCAAGCCGGTCGGACCGGCGGATGCCGGTGAGCTTGCGACTGTGACCCTGATCGTGCGACGCCGTACCGACGGCCTTCCGCTGCACGACCTCGAGTACTTCCATAAGACCCCCGCTTCCCAGCGCACGATCGTTTCTCACGAGGCTTTTGCCGAAGCTCACGGCGCCGCCCAGTCGGATTTGGATCGGGTCACTGAATTTTGTCGGTCGCATGGCCTGGAGGTCGTCGAAACAAACCGTGCCAGCAGGTCGGTCATCGCCCGCGGAACCGTCGCCAACCTCAACAAAGCCTTCGCGGTTAATCTCCAATATTACGACTCGCCGCGCGGAAAGTACCATGGCTTTTCCGGGTCGGTCCAGCTCCCTGCCTCGCTCATCGAAATTGTTGAGGCGGTCATCGGGCTGGATGATCGTCGGGTCCCTGCCCGGCACGGCAGCGCCGATCCCGCCGGAACGAATCCGCTTACCCCACAACGGGTGGCGCAGCTGTATGACTTTCCAGCTGGAAATGGTTCGGGGCAGACGATCGGCATTTATGAGATGCAGACATTCGATCAATTCAACAACGCCTCCAACCCCGGATATTCGGCGAATGATATCAGCTTGACGATGAATGCTTTCGGCGGCAGCTTGACTGTGCCTACCCCTACCGATGTATCCATCGACGGGCAAACCAACGCCGGCGTCTCTGATGCGGAAACAGTGCTGGACATCACGGTGGCGAGCGCCATTGCCCAGGGGGCAGCTATCGCGGTCTATTTCACTGCCGGTTCCAAGAACCAGAATATCATCCACGCCCTGCAAAAAATGATCCATCCGCTCGCGGGCGATCCGGTTCCGACCATTTTGTCCATCAGCTGGGGGTGGTCCCCGGACGATACTACTCTGTATATCACGGCCAGCGAGTTTAACCAGATGAGCCAGCTTTTCAAGGATGCGGCAAATCTGGGTATAACCGTCCTGGTCTGTACCTTGGACTGGGGCGCCAAGTACATAGACGCAACGCAGGCCCAGGCGAGCTATCCTGCCACGGATCCATGGGTCATTGCCTGCGGCGGCACAACGATCGGCAACATCAGCGGATCGAATTTTGATGAATATGTCTGGAACGATACCTTTGGAACCAACTCGGGCGCGACCGGTGGAGGCGTCAGCGGCCGATTCCCTGTGCCCGTTTACCAAAACGGATTCGGCATTCCCACACGGAACAACACGGGCACTTCAGGCCGAGGCATCCCGGATGTGGCCGGAAATGCCAGCCCCAACAGCGGATATCCGTATTTCCTGGCAGGTGTTTCCAAAGGAGATGTCGGCGGGACCAGCGCGGTGGCGCCTTTGTACGCGGGTCTGATCGCCCGGATCAATACCATCCTGGGCTTTTCAGTCGGCTTTATTAACCCGCTCCTGTACGCTTTGTCGGGCAGTGCCTTTCGGGACACGCTGGGCTCCCCGGGTCCTGCTAACAACACCTACGGCGGAGTGACCGGCTATCCGGCTGGCACAGGCTGGGACGCTTGTACGGGTCTAGGCAGCCTCAGGGGAGCCAGTCTGCTGGCAGGCCTGCAGCAGGCCTTCACCAAAGACTGCCTCTTTATCACCGACCGGAACACATTCGGCAAGGACGAGATCGATGCCATGCTGCATTTGGGAAATCCGGCGACCATCCCGGCGGCTTTCTATATCGAAGTCGATGGCTTCCGCCCAGGTGAACTGGGCATCACGACAGCCGATCTCACCGGAATTCCATCCGTTAATCCGGCCATCGTTCCGCTTTCGCCCGTGACCGGAATGACAATAGGGGACAGCCTGGGACGGGCAAGCGCCCTCATCGCGCAGGATTCGAGCCTGCCTCCTTCCCCACAGCGGTTCACCTGGGTCTTTCCGGTTAGCTTTACGAGTACGGACGGCTTTATACCGGGCGGACAGACGATAACGCTGACCGCTTCAATCAGCTCTGTTTCCGGTAGCGCAGATATCCAGTTGAATGAAGTTGCCAACGTCTATGAAGTTGACGGCGCGGTCTCCTGGCTCAGTGCGGATACGCGTGTTTTCATGGTGAAGGAAGGGGAGTCGTGGTTCAATTCACCGACCAAGGGATCAACGACGGCCGACACTTCGGCTTTCATTATATCCATCATCAACAACCTTAATAACAATACGACAGGCGGTCAGACGTTCGATTCCCTTCCGGCTGACGAGGATGCATCCTCTCTGGCGCTCTACCAGTACGATCACAACGGCAAAGCGGTTTTTAACTTTGCGGTGTCGCGCGTGCGCTACCGCTCTTTGAACCCTCCCGATCCTCAGAACGTGCGAGTTTTTTTCAGGTTGTGCCCGGCGCTTTCGGTTTCAGTTGATTATGATCTCACCACGACCTACAAGCGCTCGCCTGTGCTTAATCCCGACGGCCAGCCTATTCCGGTTCTTGGCGTCGCCAGTGGCAATATCGAGACGATACCGTTTTTCGCCGAAGACCGGGTGGTTGCAACCACCACCAGCATGGACCAACAGACCGACTCCGCCAACGTGCAGACAGTTCCGCACGATCCATCTGGAAACGAAGTCGAACATTATTATGGCTGCTGGCTGGATGTCAATCAGTCAGCGGATGGCCGGTTCCCATTAAATCCGTCCAGCGATGGCCCCTACAACGGGACATTGAATTCCGTCTTCGACCTTGTTCGCAATCAGCACCAGTGTTTGTTGACAGAAATCGCCTTCGACCCGGAACCGATCACCGGCAATCCGAGTCCGGCGGCATCGGATAAATTGGCGCAGCGGAATATTTCGCTCGTGCTCTCTGATAATCCCGGGGATGAACATTCACGGCGGATCCCGAATACGTTCATATTGAAGGCGACACCACCCAAACTTGGGGCAGGCGAGAGACCTGACGAACTCCTCATTGACTGGGGCAATACCCCCGCAGGCAGCACCGCGCAGATCTATCTCCCCGCGGTCCAGGTGTCGGAGATCCTGGGGTTGGCAGGTCGCATGTACTCAACGCACCGCTTGACGAAGGTCGACGATCACACCATCCAGTGCCCGGCTAGCGGCATCACCTATATGCCGATCCCGTCCGGGGATGCCTTGACCTATGCGGGACTTTTGACAGTCGATCTGGCTGCAGGAGTTCGCCGCGGTCAGCTGATCAAGATTCTGGTGCATCAAGTGACCAATGCCTTCGGGCCGCGCTACGATAATCAGCCGGTTGTCATAGAAGCCGCCGGCGCGCCTGCGGAAACCGGCGCAGAAACGCAGGCCCGCGTGGTGCGCTGGAGGCGGGTGCGCGGTTCGGTTCAAATTTCGATCCCGATCAGCAGCCGGGAGCTCATCCTTGAATCGGAGGAGCAGCTCCTGTCCATGTTCCGCTGGATCGAGAAGTCGATCCCCGCTCAGGACCGCTGGTATCCGGTGATGCACCGCTATGTGACTCAAATTGCAGACCGGGTCAGTGGATTTGGCGGCAATCCCAACCTGATCAAACCATCACCTCTGGGGGATGGCATTTCGACCGCAGGGGTATGGTGCCACCGCATCGAATGGCTGGTCATTATCTTCCTGGCACTCTGGATAGCACTGCTGGGAATGGCCCTCGCTACCCCAGCAAACCTGTTAATACCTTTGGTGGGTATATTGCTGGTGGCCCTAGTCGTAGTCTGGCAATTGCGGTGCAAGCCCGACCTGTGTACGAACATATGGGTGTTACTCCTGGGGACAGCGGGAGGAGCAGGCCTGCTGGGTCTCGGGATCCTGGGCGGTCTGAGCGGCCCGACAACGAATCTGGTTCTGGCGGTGTCAGGAGTCGCAATATTCATCTTCGCTCTTGTTGCCATGGTTCGCGGCTGCCTGAATAGAAGACGAACCTGAACCTGTGCGTCAGGCCGATGATATATGATCAAAGGCACAGCGCGTAATACAACACGCGCTGTGCCTTTTTAATTCCGCAAGTTTGTTTTTTTACCTTGTGGCTGTTGCCACTATCTACGATTGACGTCATTTCCAGCTGAATGGATAGGTGCTCAAGGGACATACTCGGTCCTCAGATAGAACAGATAATCCTCAATATCCTGTTTGGCGATCTGGGCAACTTCGACATCCCCCGCATAAGTTGTCCACTGCTCGAGCGCTCGCTTGTAAGAATCGACCGAACGATCGGTCAGGCCCTAGGCGGTTTTATAGTTCGTAAAGCCGATGACGGCTTTGCGTAGGGCTAACGAGAATGACGCTTATCAAAAACAAATCGAGCCATGATTTTTTTACTAGCCACATGACAGTTTGGTGTCATAGGTAAGCACAAAGTGAAATTGAGACAGGAATGGCATTGGTCAACCTCCTTTGGATAAAGCGTAAGCCGATCTAAAAAATGCTCAAGTCGCAGCGATCATTGCGATCTACCAGGTGACGCAAGCCCTGATGAATTGTGCGACCGCCGACAGAAATCAACCAGACATACAAAAAGGCGACAGCCAAGGTAAGGCGAGACAAACGCAAGAAATCGTGCAACATAGTACTTTCCAAATTGAAGCCGTGCTTTTTCAAATCGGCGTGCAGTTCTTCGCACCACATTCTGCGTCGATAGTAATGCAGGGCCATTTCACGGTCGGGCAGGTTGGTAGCCAGGCACCAGGGTTCTGCTTCACCGGTTTGCCAGTGGATGAGCAGATTGGTCGGGTAAATCTTTTGAGTAGTCAGATATCCTTTACCCAACCAAACACTTTGACCGGCCTTTTGAATAAAGCTGCCGAACGGTTTCCACTCGCTGGACTGCTCCAGCCAGAGGCCAGTGACCGATTTTTGGCGCAAAACATAGAACCAATGCCATTGATCGAGCCATTTCAGGGTTTCTACTGAGCCAAATTCGCAGTCACCAACCAGAAAAACGACTGTCCCAACGGGTAAAAGTGTCCTGACATAGTTCAGCAAGGCCAATTGCTTGTATGCACTGCTGTGACCACGCACATGTTTGACCCAAGTCCAGGCAATTGGGATATCCCGCTTCCGATAGGCCAGACTGACCAGAAGCAGCTGATGACCAAAGCCAACCTTCGTGCCATCCACGATCAGACGGATCTCTCCCAGACCCACGGCCTGGGCCTGCAGCCAGTGCTTGGCGATCGGCCGGTACCATTCCCGCACATGGACTGCCGGGTTATCCAGGAAGCGGCTCAAGCGCCGAGTGGTGCTTACCAGGTTCGCCCTTCTGGGGATCTCCCCAGCGATCTTGCTCAAACACACCGAATGACTTACGTAGATCCCAATCAGCAGCCAGACAAAGTTCCGTACCTGGGTAATTCTTTGCTTGGGTCGCAGTTCACAAATCTGGCGCATCCAATTATCATAGAGTTCGTTGATCGGCATTGGGTTACTCTGTTGCTAGAATGGTCTTCGACAAACCAATTCTATTGGAGAACTCGTGCCGATCAACACCTTTTTACTGGCAAATAACAATAAGGTCTCATTCTGGAAACAGCAGATTTTGCCAATAAAAAGCAATTTATTTGAATATCTGAGGTCGAAAAAATAGGCTTTTTTACTTACTTTCATAACAATAAGGACTTATCCTGATAATTCGCTTTGATTACCCCCGAAAGTTTGTTTTCCAAAATTTTGCCACTGGGCGGCTTGTGCGAACAGGCCGCCCTCCTGTTATCTGGAAATAGTCTAAACTCTGGAACTAACAGGGTCGCCTTCAACAACTCGTATCGATTCGTATACTCTCTCCTTGCCCCAGAGCCAGCCCAGAATTCCACCAGCAAGAATTCCACAAATACAAAAAGTGATTACAAACACAGGATAAGTGGTGATCCCGATCCACCATCCGGAGTCTATCCAAAGTGAGTAGATAGTCTCCCCAATGGCAAATCCGAGGCCATATGCCAGCATACCCTTAAGCGCAAAGTGCCAGCAGGATTTCCACCCCCCTGCGGCAAGTCCCAGGCCAGCGCCATTGAATAAGCCATCGATCATTGCAAGAATAGCAGCCTCAAGAGCAATGGCGACAATTTGCCAGTTCCCGTCATAGAACTGATCGAAGAATCTTTGATAAGGAGTGAACCTAACAATGACATCGCCAATCAGTGTTGCAGCTACCTCTAATCCTGCCATAAGAAGACAGGCACGCAGAGTGATGCGCGCGCTGGCAGATACCGATAGGCATAGCATCAGTCCAAGCAAGGCACTTGCCAAGGCACTTATCAATGCCATGGGAATCATCCCGCGCAAAGTGTTGAGCAGTACTCCAAAGTCCCCTTTGTACCACCAGTTCGGGAGGACCAGATTCCTGCTTCCCAAAGTGACGATCAAAAACCCAATTAATAGCCCCAACGCTCCCATTGCCGCAGAGCGGAACGGACGAATTCCATGACGTGTGTCTTTCATAGACCACACCTTTCTCCATTGCGAAAAATATTCGATCGCAAGATTGATCGGAAAATCCAGCATTTCGAAGAAAAGCAACTGCAAGAGGGCAAGCGTGCCTGTCCTTTCCGCCTCCTTTACTGCGGAGGCGAAGACGCCCTGCATCTCCTCCCGAAATTCCTCCTGGAATTTTCTAGGGTAAAGGCGCAATAATCCGCCGTACATGCCCACCATCAGCCGCGGAAAGAAGGTCATATCTCTTTCCCGACAGTCTGTTTCTGGACAATTGCCAGCAAAGAACGCAGCCGCGTTTTTTCCGCAGCCAGGATGCGCTGGCCGCGCTCCGTCAAAGCATAGGTTTTGCGCGGGCGCCCGGCATCATCCGGTTCAGGGTCCTCGCCCACCCGCTCGATCCAGCCGTTCACCAGTAAACGCTTAAGGGTGGTATAAAGCGTGCTGACGCTTAAGATGACGCGATCCTCGCTCAGCGCCCGTACTTCTTTGGCAATCGCATACCCGTGCAGTGGACCGGTAGCCAGGCTGACCAGGATATAGAGCGTCATTTCAGACAAGGGCTGGAAGTCTTCGGAGTTTACAGTTCTCATCAAATATGTCTCCAATATATCATCTTATGATATATCATTAATTGATATTAATACAACTTTTACCCGTGCCTGTCAAGCCTAGAATCGATGAAACAAGAAGATAAAACGCAATATCAAATATTAGAGTTTAGACTACACAGCAACATCTCGGCAATGCCGAGTTGGAAAACAGAACCTTAAAATCCGAACTCAAGCAGCAGAAACGGCCTTGGGAGGTGAAGTGAGGTGCTTTTTCACCACATCGAAGCGGTTTCGGCGTGTTCTCTGGCGACCTTTACCACCCTCACCTGCAGATTCGCGGTGTGGCTGTGTAGTGCTTGAAGGGGAAACCCCGGGCCATTCAGGCGGTTGCAGTTCCGGCCTAAGCGCCATGATCCGGATTCACTGTGTGATTTCACCGGATTACGTAGATGCCAGGATAAGACATCATTGTTGTGGATAAGACCTTATTGTTATTTGCCATTACCAAACTGTCAGGTCGCTAGTTTTTTTTATACTCTTTTAAATCTTCAGTCGTATAATATCCTGAACGATTTAGGATATCATGCGACCTGGCTCAACGCTGTTATGCGATTTGCATATTCGCGAGTTGGGCTACCCAAAATGTCGTTTATTAAGTTAAAAACTGGATGGAGAAATTTATGACCTTCATCAAGACAATTTCAGAGGAACGGGCAGAAAGCTTGGTTCAAGATCAATATCAAGCCGCCCAAAAGAGCATGGGCTATGTGCCAAACTACATCAAAGCCTTTAGTTTGCACCCCGAGGTTTATGACGCCTGGACGAAACTCATTGGTTCAATACGATCCAATATGAAGATGCGTCGGTATGAGCTGATAACCTTTGCAACAGCCATGGCGCTTGAATGTACATATTGAATGCTTGCACACGGAGCGTTGCTCCGCAAAAATTTCTTCAGTGCAGATCAACTGGCGGCGATTGTTAAGGATTTCCGCAACGCTGGTCTTTCCCCCGAAGAAGTCGCGATGATGTCTTTTGCGCAGAAGCTTACTGCCCAAGCCAATCAAGTAAGCGAACATGATATTGATGAATTGCGTGGGCTCGGCCTATCTGATGAAGAAATCCTCTATGTGGTTCTAGCCAGCGCAGCTCGCAATTTCTTTAGCAAGACCCTCGACGCAGTAGGCGCGATACCTGATGAAGTATATTTGGAACTTGAACCCGAACTTATTCAAGTGCTTACCTTGGGCCGCCCGTTTCCGTAATACCTATTGCTAACAAGCCAAAATATCGAGTCGGGCAACAGCAGCCCACCACAGCGTGCGGCGGACGGCTGGAAGACTACGGCATTTTCAAGCGTTTTTCTGGCTTCGAGTATTTCCTACACCCAAACCTCGTCTACGCCTTTCCAACCACCGCTAACGCAATCCGTTAACAAGTAAATAATGATCGCGTAAAATGTACTTCAGTCGGACTTGAACCTCGAACCGCCAGGTTAAAAACTTGATATGAACAGGAACGCACAAATTCTTATCTCGAAAAGACCCAGATTAGGACCAATTATTCTACTTATAATTATGTTGACCTCCTGTGAGCCGAGGGCAGGAGTAATAAAAACTACACCTATATTTCAGACTGAGATTCAAGTCCCTCCAGCCACGAAATCTTCCTCAACCGATACTCAACTACCCATATACTCAGACCCTGTTGATGGCCTTATTGCGATTCTGGAAGTATCCGACCCTGCTTCGCCCACATATAATCCAGGATCTGCCGCATACGATGAATTTCCTGCTACCTTGAAGCAGCTTGCCGCTCTGAATGCAAGCACGAATAACGCTTCCAGTATGTTGGCCTATGCCCTGGGTTTCCCGCGCCAGGATTCAATTCTGGCAGCCCAGGCGCTAATTTCTCTCGGGCCAGAATGGTCTGCAACTGACCTTCCCACCTTGATCGCGTATTTGACAAATCAGCGACCCGAAGTCCGCATGTATTCCGCGATCATTTTGAGCATCACCGGCGATAGAGGATCCTGTTCCTTGGGAAATATCGGACCCCTCCTCTGGGATCTTGATCCTTATGTCCGTACATCGGCAGCATTGGCAATACAAGGTATTACTGGAATAGAGTTGGTCCCGAGTATATATGCAATCACTCCTGACCATATATCGTCCAGCCCGGTGGCTGCAGATACCCCCGAAGGTAAAATTGTCGGGGCCGCGAGAATTTGGTGGACAGATTACGGGTCAAAAGTTAATTGGCATCCCAGTTATGACTTGTGTGATCCTTGACTCCATCATAGTTATAATACCCACCCCATATTCAGCGTTCATGTGATGTCATTGTCCTTATTTGAAATGCACAGTAAAAAAGTTTGTGTTTCACTAAAGTTCAAAAATATATGTCACCGGGAATAGAACCTCGAACCGCCAGGTTCACTACTGCTATTTGTTGTAGATTAGGAGGAGCAAATGATAGAGTGCCTTCATAATCATTTAGTTAATGAATTGGAGAATTGTAATAAAAAAAACAACATATATTGTTTTGGCTGTAGTCTTGTTCATACCAGAATTGATCATCAATCTTATTATTGCCTCAGATTTTGCAAGCATTGCAAACCATGCGAATAATAATCTTGATTTATTATTAATCGTCATTTCATTTGCAGCGTCAATCGTGATTTATGCATTATTGATTATCGGTATTTATATCAATGGATAATGTCTTATAGAGTGGTGTAAAAGCGGATTGACAAAAAAGTCATCGTGTGCTTTCTTGAAGGTTGCGAGACCAGACCAAGAAAGGAGACACGATGACCACGCCAACTATAGCATTGA
>JBEKFY010000119.1:0-10801 GCA_050013095.1 Anaerolineales bacterium
AGCGACTTCTTCGGAAATGCCGGTTATGGCATTTGTGCCAGCCGGAAACTCAAATATTTCGGCTACAAACTGGTCACCGTGACGAGCTTGAGAGGCATTCCGATGGTGTACGGCCTGGTTCCCGCCAACCTGGATGAGCGCCTGGCAGCTGAAGCGATCATCGATCACCTTTCCTGCTGTGATCTCTTCACCGACAAGGGTTCCCTCGGCCTGGAATGGCAGACCCAGATCTTTGACCAGACCCACAACCTGATCTGGACCCCTCGCCGCTCAAACCAGTATGTTCAGAATACTCGCAACCTGGATCGCTGGTTGAGCAGTGTCCGGGAACGCATTGAAGGTGTCTTTCACGAGATCCAGGATACCGGCCGAAATATCGAACGGTTACTGGCAAAAACCATTGTTGGCCTATGTACTCGAGTCATTGCCAAAATGACCAGCCATCTCTTGCGCCATTTGCTTCTGATCGATTTCGGTGTTAACGTTCAAACTTTCGAGGCGGTCCCCACCTTTTAGGCTCATTTCACATCAGACGTAAATAATTTTCTTAACATCTATAGTTCGACTGATGAGATATTTTCCCTGTTTCAAGAGTTCCTAGAATGGCGTAAAGCAAAAAAATAAGGTGCATTCTAAAAAGTGCACCTCGTGAAAAACCTAAAAGCTCCTCGACGAGGACTTGAACCTCGACCCAAGCGGTTCGAGGTTCTAATCCTATTGAGGTACATTTTGCAGGATGAATTTTATCCTGGTAACGGTCGGGTGTAAGCAGTGGTTGGGCAGCGTCTTTTTTACCAATGCTCTTTTTTTAGAACGTTACTCCTGGCCTACCAGCTCAAAAATTAAGATTTCGCCTTGGATTGTATAAAGTTCCAAGCGCGTTTGTGATATGTTTTACCGCCTACATTACTCAAAGGCAACATTCAGGATCGGTTTTCAGATGCAGTTTAATCTGCTGTCGGAGCGGGGGACTTGCTCGTGATTACATCGGGTAATTCAACCTCCAGCCGGCGTAGGCGCGGATACAGGAAACCCACCCCTGTTGCTGCCATAACCAGGATGCCCATGATAACAAAGAACAGTGCAATACCACGCCCAGGCCCGACCCCTATAATTCGGCCCACACTATTCGCCAGTAAGCCACCCTGGACCAACAATGGAGTAAAGACATGATCCGCCAGCGGTCCAGCCAGGAGATAAGAAAGCGGCATGGATGACCAAGCGATCATCCGCCGCACGGCAAATACCCGCCCCTGCACATCCGGGGGTGTTTTCACCTGCCAGGTTGCCTGGCTACAACTGCCGATCACTGGCTCGGCCAGGAAAAAGAAGAAGACGGCTATGGCGAGGCCAATTACCCGGGGAGGGAAGCCTATGGTTAACAACGTTACGCCCTCCAACAGGCCAGAACAAAAAATACCCAGGATGCGCTGCCTGGGACCACCCCATAAACTCATTGCCAAGCTGCCAACCAGGAAACCAATACCACCGACCGACCAGATCATACCGAGAACAGCCGGCGTGGTTAAACTCAGCACCAGCGGAGTGAAAAGTACTTGGGCAAAGCCCGTGACAAAATTGATGGAGGCGAAATAGAGCAGCAATCCTAATAGTCCAGGTCGGGCGACAATATAAGTCCAGCCAAAGGCTGCTTCGCGCAACAAGGATCCCTGCCTCACCTTACTTTCGACAGTAGTTTCGGGTTTAGGAAAACGAGTGATCAGGAGCGTAAAAAGGGCAAAGAGATATGTAATAAAGTCAACCAGTAGAATAGAAAAAATTGGGAATATCCCCATCATGACACCGGCAATTGCTGGTGAACCGATCTGCGCAACCGCTTCCGCGATTTGCACCAACCCACTGGCCCGACCCAGGTGCTCTTTGGGAACCAGCAGCGTGGTTGCGGCGGAATACGCTGGCCACTGGAACGCCGTGACAGTGGAACTCATAGCCATCGCGAGGTAGATTTCCCAAACTTGCAGTCGACCTACAAATAGCAGCAAGCACATGCTCAGAGTACATAAGGACGCCCCCGCGTCGCTCAAAAACATCGCCCAGCGTCGGTCCCAGCGGTCCACCAGCGCACCAGCGAGGGGAGAGAACAAGATCCCCGGTAGGGTGGTGGCTAATGCAATGAGGGCAAATTGCGTCACTGACCCGGTGCGCTGATATACCCACACGCCTAGTGCGAATCCAGTGAGGCCGGTACCGGTGAGCGAGATCAGCTGGCCGAACCAGATCAGGAGAAAGGTGCGAAAGCCAGAGGTGATAGCTTTTTGTGTCATCGTAACTTGTATTCTAAATTGGCCGTTGTTGATTAATCACAAATAAAATATAGCATTAAGTGGCGAAATAATAATAATATACAGGAAATCTCAATCCAATTCAATTCCTTACGTTTTCGTTTATTGAAGGGCGATTAACCTGCCGATTGTCGGTTCAAAACGAAATTAAAAAAATGCGCACATAAAAAGTGCGCATCACGGAAGGCTAAAAGCTCCTCGCCGAGGACTTGAACCTCGAACCTAGCGGTCAGAGGTTCAAGTCCTGGAGAGGTATATTTTTCGACTATATGGCTCACGAGCCACTGATGAGGCAAGCCGCTAAAATTTTAATCACCCTAAACTTTGCAAATTTTGCACCGCGTGTACAAACGCCGAAGGCATTCACGTGTAGCCGGTGTTGGGCAACTTTATATCACACAATTCCCATTCAAATTGGGGCTCGCTCAAATTAAACCAAGGGTGTGCTTACCGAATTCCCATCCATGTGGCAGTATTATCGTGCAGGATGACCCAACCAGCATTTGAAGTAAAAGTAATCTGGTTTATCTGTGAACCGGAGGCGACCAATTTTCCCAAATAGTCAGCGGCCGATTTAGGGATGCCCATCCATGTGGCAGTATTATCGTGCAGGATGACCCAACCAGCATTTGAAGTAAAAGTAATCTGTTTTATCTGTGAACCGGAGGCGACCAATTTTCCCAAATAGTCGGCGGCCGATTTAGGGATGCCTATCCATGTGGCAGTATTATCGTGCAGGATGACCCAACCAGCATTTGAAGTAAAAGTAATCTGGTTTATCTGTGAACCGGAGGTGACCAATTTTCCCAAATAGTCAGTGGCCGATTTAGGGATGCCTATCCATGTGGCAGTATTATCGTGCAGGATGACCCAACCAGCATTTGAGGTAAAAGTAATCTGTTTTATCTGTGAGCCGGAGGCGACTAATTTTCCCAAATAGTCAGCAGCCGATTTAGGGATGCCCATCCATGTGGCAGTATTATCGTGCAGGATGACCCAATCCGCATTCGGGGCAAAAACCACTTCTTTAGTCACTCCACCCTTCGCGATGAGAACGCCAAGTGTAGTTGAAAAAGTAATTGGGGAGGGCATTAGCGTTCGGGCATTGGAATTTGAGGAAGATGGAGAAGGTTTTGTTATTAAGAGTGATCGACCCCCTGCCAGCACCACAATTACAACAAAAATTACTATCAGAAGTCTGCCCAGACCGGCTGCCCATGGCCACCAGATTCGCTTTTTTGTCTCGGGTAGCTGTGATGGTAAAGGAGTTGCAGGTAAACGGGCGGCATAGGTGGCCTCCTGTTCCACAACGGCAATCGTTTCAGCTATCTGCGTCCGTTCGACCGTTCCAGGAGGCACGGCCGCCTCCTGGGTTAGGGTTTGCCTGGATAGCAGGTCTTCGATTGCCAATGAAAAGGCCCTCATGTCGGTAAAACGGTCTTCCGGGTTCCGGGCCAGGGCCTTCAGCAAAACCCGGTCCACTCTTTCCGGCAGGTCCGGAACAAATTGCGACGGGCGAGGAAGTGGGTCGTTGGCCTGTTTGAGCAGGACAGCTGCCGGGGTATCCGCAGTATATGGCCTGCGCCCGGTCACTAGTTCATAGAAAACCACACCCAGCGAGTAAATATCAGCTTGCGTACCAGCCTGCCCGGTCCATTGCTCAGGTGCCATGTATTCGGGTGTACCCACCCCAACGCCGGTGCCGGTCAGGGTCTGGGCATCCCTTCCTTCCAGGATCTTGGCAATGCCAAAATCGGTCAGCATCGGCTCACCTGAATCGCAGATTAGAATGTTGGAGGGCTTCACGTCCCGATGAACAATTCCGTGCTGGTGGGCATAGGCCAGTCCACGGGAAATCGGCAGGAGCAAGCGAGCTGCATCCATCCACGGTATGGGCTGGCCAAGGCTCCCTTTGAGCGAGCCTCCGGGCAGGTATTCCATGACCAGGTACGGCACACCTCTCTGCTTGCCGTAGTCGATCACACTGACAATGTTGGGATGCGAAAGTTTGGCGAGCGCCTTGGCCTCGCGCTCGAAACGTTGTAACACATTCTCCAGCGTCGCCGGGCCGAACTGGTCTACGCGAATCACTTTAACGGCCACGTCTCGTTCCAGGCGCGTGTCGAAGGCTTTATACACCACCGCCATCCCGCCTTCGCCCAGTTTCTCGAGGATGTGATAACGACCGAGGGATTGACCTATCAGATCAGACATCATGACCTTCCTTTTGAGGAAGTAATCATATTGCGATACACAGAAAAAAGCAGTAACTGGGCATAAGGTATTAATAAAGAACTATTGCCCTTAAAATCATTCCAGAGGAGCTTGGCAAGGCTCTTAATCCGAATTGATTAAGAGTCATTTCTTTTCCGGGATTAATCACCTTATCTATCCTTTCGCCAGAATAATTAAATTGTATAACAGAACTGTCCTTAGCGAAAAACCAAGTCCACATTAATTTGGTCAAAGTCACCTACTCTAGGTCTGAACCCTCGAATCTAGCGGTTGGAGGTTCAAATCCTAGAGAGGTACAGCTTTATACCGTGTTGGATATAAGTCAACGATTAAGCGGATTTAAATTTTATTTGTGTGCTGAAAAATGTCTCTTAAAACTTACATCGATTCTATCTCAAATTCTCTGACATGGTCCAGCTTTTACCCTTTAGAGGTGCACAGGTTCAGCAGTGCTCCGGCGGCTGGCAACTCCCAAACCTTTGTAGTGCTAACGGCAGCGTGACCCTCTTCCAAAGACACAGGGCCGACCACTCCTTCGATGAAGGTATTGTCGGTGAAACCTGCAAGTTGCTTGTTATTCACGAAGAGCGCCAAGCACGTTCCCTGGGCGATGACTTCCAGCAAATTCGTCGCTCCTCCTTGTTTAATCGCAGACGATTCAGTCCATGGAATCAGAATGGTGTTATTCGGGCTTTGACCCCATATGATGAGTTGGAATTTACCATCAGGGTGAATCATAAAGACATAGAAAGCCGGCGTAGCACTACCTCTAAACACAACACCATAGGCCCCCTTTTCTCCGATGAGTCTCATTTGAACCTGAAGAATGAAATTCATGTAATTCCCAACATTCTCCGTGGCAATATTCCCACTTCCTTTATTGACCAAGTGTAATTCCCCGCCCTGACAATAGAAGTCACCAAAATCATATGACCCGGGCTCACACCACGGCTCTGCCGAGTCTTTGAAGTTTTTGTCAATTACCGGATTCCCAACAGGGGTGGGCGCAACAGATGGCGATTGCCGGGGCTGGCAACTAATCAATGCGATAATAATGACGATTGACAGCAATAGTAGTTTTTTCATTTTGTATATTCTCCCTCATATGTGAAATACGTTTCTATATGAAAAGATTATATAAGGTTACTAATGCACATACAAGTGGAAAAATAATAAATTGCCTTTAGCTAATGGGCTAAAGGCAATTTAATTTAGTCAAAAGCTCCTCGCCGAGGACTTGAACCTCGAACCTAGCGGATGGAGGTTCAAATTCTATAGAGGTACAATTTCATACCTTGTTGGATATTAGTCAGCGATCAAGTGTATTCAGGCTCTTGTCCGGTTCGGTCTAATTCTGTCGAAAGAATATAAGCCGGCTTGTATAATTTTTCAAATCTTCCTGTGGCGAGAGGATGCACTTTTTGAGTGAACATGATGCCGTCTGCGAATTTAGTGAAAAACTGAAACGTATTCCACCTGAATTCAACTGCGCTCTTGTCGTCGTTCGCTCTTTATCCAGTTAAGCCAAGCTTGAACACTTTGATAAAATGGAGAGCAAACCAACCGGCGTAAAAGGAATAAGGTTTCCATCAAATCTAAAGCCACCTCCAATGCGGTCGGGCAAGTTTACGGTTTTTCCAAGATAAGCGACCGGAAAGACTGAGACGGAGCGATTGAAAAGCAACCACTTCGTTCGCCAGAAGGGTAATCGGGTACAGGAATGCTAGACTAAAGGGGATACCCAGCTCTAAATATGGGATCAGCCAAAGGAGCAAAGAAAGCCCAACGCAAATAGCAAGCTCATCTGTCCGGGATTGAGGTGCTCGCCCGAAGACCGACAGCGCCAGGACGATCAACGGCTCCCAGAACATCACTGCCAACCAGAGAAACACAAACGAAAAGCTCAAAAAATGAAAATCAAAAGCCGCAAATAGATTTTTTCCAAACCCGTCAAAAGCCTCGCGACTTCCACGGTACATTCGGCATGTAATCAGGTCAGTAACCTTCATAACGCGCCAGCGCAGTCCAGCCGATTTGATCCGCCTTGCTAATATCAAGTCGTCTGTAATTGAGGAAATTACATAGTCGTGTCCACCAATTGCCTGGTAAGCCTCGCGTCGAAACAACATCATTTGTCCCACTGCATTGGAAAGTGCTGGCAGCCGCAGCCTGTACGCCAGACCAAGCGGGGTGAAGCAAAAGCAAGCCCATGAAAAAAAGGGAACAAGCAGCCGTTCTCCCCAAGTGTGCACTTCCTGGCGTGGAAAACCGGTTAGCAGGTCAGCCTGCTCACCGATCAAGGCAGTCACGATGGTACGCAGCGTTTGTGGCTGGTGAAGGGTATCGGCATCCGTGAAGAACAGCAATTCACCCCGTGCCTGCTGAGCCAGTTGAACACAGGCCCAGTTCTTGCCCAACCGGCCTTCAGGAAGTGAGCCGCCAACCAGAACCTTTAGCCTTGGTTGTTTACTGGCGATCTGCTCAAGGATCGAACGGGTAGCGTCGCTGGATTGATCATCGTAGACAAGGACTTCAAAAGAAGGGTAATCCTGTGCCAAGAGCGATCGGATACAAGCAGCAATACTCTTTTCTTCATTACGGGCCGGGACAAGGATAGAGACTTTTGGAAAAACAAGCAGAGAGACATGCCTCCTGGCCCGGTGGAGAAACCAAGCGTTGCTCAGTATAACAAGCAGAATGATTGCCTGAAATATGATGAGAGTAAAAACTAGGTTGTGGGTAAGATAATCAGCCATGTTGGGCTCAATCCTTACCCCGGAAGAAGCAATTTACCAGCCAAGGACGTATGGTCGGCCGATGGCTCAGGTCGGTGCGGTGCGTCCAGGCCAGAATGAGCGTTTCACTCACCAGAACTAAGATCAGAAGGGGATCTGGCATCCAGAGCAGCAGCGCCATCAGGATTCCCCCCAAGGCAAGCATGACCGCCCATCCAGGCGTAGTGAGGAGAGCGATTCCGATCACCGCAGTAATTACCCCCGCCAGCGAAGCCTTCCAGATCGTCAACCCTATCCATACACCTAACGCTGTTGAGAGGCCCTTTCCCCCCCGAAAGCCTAGAAAAGGAGAAAAAACATGTCCCAGGATCGGCGCGACTGCGATCAAGAACATGGTCACACCGCGAAACCCCAGGTTGAAATATGCCAGCCCAACGGGAGCAGCAGCTTTACTGATCTCCAACATCAGGGTTAAAAAGCCAACCAGCTTGTTACCTGTTCTGAAGACATTAGCAGCGCCCGGGTTACCATCCCCAAAATGGCGCACATCCAAACCAAGTGAAATTTTCACTAACCAGACAGAAAATGGGAGTGATCCACAAAGAAATGCGATGAGTATGAATATGACTGGGACCATGTATTATTTATCGTGAATTTATCCTTTGGAAAAAGCCAATTAACTGCATAGTAATTTGCTCATATTCCCTGAGGGCCCAAGAACTGACATATAGCCGCAGCCACTGCCCGTCCGCGAGCAGCCGCCTCTACCACGGTGACCCCATTCATCAGAAACTCCTCCCCGATGAATACACCAGGATGACCGGCGATCTGATGGGTTTGCAGATCTAATGAGTTCCTCCAGTTATTACCAAGCCAATCAGTATATACACTGGTGTAATCCTCTGTACCCGCCTCAGGCAGATAAAAAGCTATAAAATTTCCCGGTATATCGTTTAAGTCAAGGTTATTCCCCAATGACTGGCCGCCGTGAAAACCAATCCCGCTGGACAACAAACCCTGCACGTCGTGCTCCAATGCCGCCTTGAGAAGCGGATCAGAAGCAGATTTCACCCACAATTTACCGCCTGGCCGATCTTCTGGAGCGAAGACTTTTACATCGCTACCGGCAAGAGTGAGATAGTAAGCACAGCTTAATGCTGAAGGACCCCCGCCAATCACTGCAACCTTCGGACCACTGGGAGGTCGATCTGATTTTATCCAACCCGCTTCACCAGCTTCGGCGCAAACCCAACGCTGCAGTTCAGCAATGCGTACAGGCGCACCAGCAAATTCACGGCGGGTGCAGTCCCGCTGGCAGAAACGGTCTGCCGGGCAGGTAATGCCACACACTTCGCCAAATGGATTCTTCTCGCGAATCAAGCATGCTGCACCGGCATAATTCTTGGCTTCCATCCGGCGTAAAAAGCCGGGGATATCGATGCCTGCCGGGCAGCGCACCACGCACTCCGGCGGCTGGCAGCCCTGGCATTGCGCTGCAGCGAGATTCGCATTCTGGTCAGTCAATGTATCGAACGGCCTGTAATCAGGTCGTCGATACGGCTGGTTTACAAAGCGAACAAACTGTTGAGGAAATTTGCGGGAATCATATTCCTGCAAGTGCAACTCGCGCAAGATCACATTCGCCGCACCCACTCCGGAGACTGTTGTGGCTGGCGCGCCAGTCGCCATCACGGTGGAATCACCACAGAAGTACAGATGCTTCCACTCGCTGCGAGCGTGGAGGCGTTTCAACATCTCCTGCCCAATCTGGTTCTTTGGACCCCCTACCGCCCCTCCATTCTTCAGCAAGTAACGCTCGATAGTCGTTGGAGTGCCAATGATCAACGTGTGAATGTGCCTGCGAAAACCCGGGATGTGCTGCTCGATTTGATCGATCATACGTCTGGCTTCACACTGTTTCTGCGCTTCATATTCTACCGAGTGGTATCCTGGGCCATCGGGATGAGGCCATTCGCACATGTTGGGGGCGATCGCCATTACCACGAGATGATCCGGTGGACAGAGTGTTGTGTCGACTAGTGAATTGATATAGAGGGTCAAATCGGAGGAATCAATAACCTCTCGATTTTCAATAAAAATTTCCCAGGGGTAAGTACCCCTTGGGATGGCCTCCCGGTCCACCACCATATAAAGGGTCATGCTGGGGAAGGTGGGCACCAGCGACTGCGCCCATATTAGCCGCTCGGGGGTGATATGTTCTTGGCGGACCAGCTTACCATATATATTCCAGACTGTGGCATTGGCAACTATTCGCTCTGCTCGAATCTCAACCCCATTTTTCAGGCGAACACCGTACGCTTCGCCATTTTGAATGAGAATCTCATCCACCAGCTGCCGATAAAGCACATGCCCGCCGTAGCGCTCAAAGGCTTTTTCTATCGTGTTCGGCAGCATCTGCGCACCACCAGCTGGAAAGTAAACTCCACCGATGTGATTATCGATAAACATGGTGGCCGCCATTACAGCCGGGGTCTCTTCCGCAGTTGTATAGGAATAGGCTGAGCATAGTTTATCGAAAAAATTGAAAATTCCGGGAGTATGGAAATAATTCTTGAGTAGATCCTTTGTGCTGGTCGACAGCAGCTTCTGCATGCGCAGGATTGCAAGCGGGTCGCTCATTAGACTGCGCAAGCCCTGGCGCGGGGAGAACTCCGATGGAGGTGAAATAACCTCATTCTTGATGACGATATTTACATACATTTTGTACAGGTCGGCATAAAACTCCCGCAGGCTGTCTTTTTCTTCTGGAAATAATGGAAACAATTCCTCCAAGAAACGGTCTATATCCGGCCAGAAGATGATCTCATGCCCTTCAAAGGTCATTCGCGCCAGAGTAGCATGCGCTACCACCTCGATGGGTTCTTCGAGCTCGTTCATCAAAAAGCGGAACGGCTTAAAGCCTTTTTCGCCGAAACCATACAGCATCGCTGCCCCCGCGTCAAACACATGGTCTTCGCGTTTAAAGGAGGTGCACGCACCGCCCGGTTTATTTTGCTGTTCAATCATTAAAACTGACAGGCTGCGTTTAGCCAAGAGGCTGGCGGCTGTCATACCGCCCAAGCCAGCCCCGACTACGATCACATCATACCTATCCTTTAGCACGCTATCAGGTAAGATCCTCATCATTCCCTTCATTCATTGCATACATCATCCATTCACTTTAATTTGGGCTTACCCTGTTGGTTTTCTTTATTTATATTAGCCTCGATTGGCGTTGGTGCATGAATATTTTCCATCCAACTTTTAGGTTCTACTCTGATAATAAGATGCATGTTTCTCCCTCAAAAAGCACTGTAGGTTCAACTCATAAGTGCAATAAAAGCGGTTAAAGGAGAGGTCTAAATTATAACGTTGCTACAAATTGGAGAAAATGTCCAAACACAAAGATAATGTCTTATAGAGTGGTGTAAAAGCGGATTGACAAAAAAGTCATCGTGTGCTTTCTTGAAGGTTGCGAGACCAGACCAAGAAAGGAGACACGATGACCACGCCAACTATAGCATTGAC
>JBEKFY010000120.1:0-6286 GCA_050013095.1 Anaerolineales bacterium
GAATTTCACGGCACATTATACATCAAGGAGGAAGACGTGAAACGTTTTCCCGTTACTTTTATTATCATCATATGCATGGTGACTACTTCTTGCGGCCCAGGTCAACTGATTGGCCCCACTCACCCCCCCACACCTACTAGTACAATAACTCCGACCTCCACTCCAACATCTCCAACATCCACTCTTACACAAACCCCAACCGATACCCCTTCGCCCACAGCAGTTTCCACTACGGTTCTATCTAATATCACCGCCATCTCCGCCGGTTACGGCACCACCTGTGCGCTGACATCGGTCGGCGAGGTCAAGTGCTGGGGAGGCAACGCATCCGGTGAACTGGGCGACGGAACGACCATCGATCGCACAATACCTGAAGATGTATACGGGCTGACGAGTGGGGTCAACGCCATCTCCGCCGGGTATATGCACACTTGTGCGCTGACGTCCGGCGGCGGGGTCAAGTGCTGGGGAGACAACGCGTCCGGTGAACTGGGCGACGGCACGACCACCAACCGCCTGACTCCGGTAGATGTGAGTGGGCTGACGAGCGGCGTCAGTGCCATCTCTGCCGGTGGTGACTACACCTGTGCGCTGACATCCGGCGGCGGTGTCTTGTGCTGGGGAAACAACGGTGCTGGTGACCTGGGCGACGGCACGACCAACGAGAGCAACATGCCGGTAGATGTAAGCGGACTGACGAGCGGAGTCAGCGCCATCTCCGCCGGTGATAACCACACTTGTGCGTTGACCTCCGGCGGCGGGGTCAAGTGCTGGGGAGATAACACGTTCGGTGAACTGGGCGACGGCACGACCACCAACCGCCTGACTCCGGTAGATGTAAGTGGGCTGACGAGCGGGGTCAGAGCCATCTCTGTCGGTGTAACCCACACCTGTGTGCTGACCTATGGCGGCGGGGTCAAGTGCTGGGGAGACAACCTCGCTGGTGACCTGGGTGACGGTACAACCAACGAGAGCAACATCCCGGTAGATGTAAGCGGGCTGACGAGCGGGGTCAGTGCCATCTCTGCCGGTGATGGCTACACCTGTGTGCTGACATCCGCCGGCGGTGTCGAGTGCTGGGGAGACAATTACTATGGTGAACTAGGCTATAGCATGACCACCTACCGCTTCCGCGCAATACCTTTTGATGTAAGTGGGCTGACGAGCGGAGTCGGTGCCATTTCTGCAGGTGGGTACCACACCTGTGCGCTGACATCGGTCGGCGGGTTCAAGTGCTGGGGAGACAACTACAGCGGTGAACTGGGCAACGGAACGACCAATGAACCAACGCCAGCGCCTATCCCAACCTTGGGGGCTGGACAATCTATTACATTTACCGATCTCCAGATGATCAATGCCTCCGTCGGCTGGGGATCAGATAGCAACGGCCATATTGTGCGGACAACCAATGGGGGCCGGAGCTGGAAGGACGTCACACCTCCAAACTTGCCTGCCAATTATGGCAGCTTCTTCCTGGATGCGCAGTCTGCCTGGATGTACGATGGCGCCAATCCTGAGGACTACCTGATGCATACCGCGGACGGCGGCAAGACCTGGACCCAACTCGTTCAATCTCCGCCTACAGTGTCTTTTGAGGATGTGTCTTCGGGGCCTTGGGGGGTGACGTTTGATAACGAAAGGGACGGCTGGGCGGAATCCGAACAGGTCGGCGGGGTCCCTAACGAAGACAAGCTCTACGGAACGCACGACAGCGGCGTCACTTGGAAAAAGATCATGCTATCCGATCCTCCCGACTCAGACCACCCAAGTTTGGTCCCCGGCGATCTTAGCCTCTGCGGTGAATGCGGAGATACGGTTTATTACGATCTCACGCGTATGATCGTCGTCCGTGGCGATTACCCTGGATTAATTCCGAACGGCTCAGTGAACGTCTCGCTCTCGACGGATTCGGGCAGAATCTGGAAAGATCAGACCCTGCCTCTTCCTGGCCCGGCGTTCGTTGGTGACACCGTGCTTCCCTTGCAGCCTGTATTTTTTGATGGAAATGATGGGCTTTTGCCTTTTGAGGTCATCAAACATAACCCCGATGGTCCGCCGACTTACGTGGGACTGGCGGTCTACGCCACCCACGATGGAGGTCTGACCTGGATTCCCAACCCGACCGTTTTAGGAGATGTGCGCAGAGATAGTATAGTGGATTTCGTTTCGATGCAGGACATTTTTGCAGACTGTGGCAGCGATCTATGTGCCACACAAGACGGGGCACACACCTGGCAGCCGTTGCATTCAAACCTGAATTTTGATACCGATGTTACGGCTATTGACTTTGTCAGCCCCTCCACTGGCTGGGCACTTAAAACCACAATCGTCGAAGGCATCTCATCCAACTATTTATGGGAGACAACCAACGGCGGGGCCACTTGGACACAACTTTCCCCAACCGTCATTCCTTGAGCCAGCCTCCTCGAGGAGATGGAAACAGCAATTCCCAATGAACCTCCGATTTTCATATTCTTTTTCTGAATATCTCTAGGAGTACTTAGCCGTATGTAAACCAAAACGCCTCATTGCTCGGGCGTTGGTTGAATTGCTATTACTCCCATTTTATTGTCAGAGATTTCCTACCGATGAGTGATATGCACCGTTGGGGTTCGAACTCCACCTATTCAGAGGCATCCCATACAATTGTGAGGGAATTTTTGACGCCCGTGTATAAAGGTGCCCCCAAGGGGGTGTTGTATATACGGATAATACAAAGTCGAGAGGGTGTCAGTGCAGGATTCTGAATGTGCGCTGCACTTGATCGAGCAATTATTTCACTGCTATGCAGTCACTTGCCCTTTGTAGCAGCCATTACAACCTTAACAGTAAAAGGATACCGATGCCAATTTGTGTTTATCTCAATCAAGTCCTTTGATACATGACCGATCACCCTTCCCGATGTACTAAAAATAATAATAACCTAAACCTTATCTACATTTGCCAACCAGTCTGTTAGAATTTTTGTCTCAGCAGACATCTCTAAGAACATGTCCAGCATATCGGAATGGTACCGGTTTGGAAAGATCTGCAATTCAGCTCTATGGATTGAGCCTTTATTGAGTTTATTGACAAATGACCTGGAATTCTCTGGATCAACTAATGGGTCTTTAGCACCATGTAGGCACAATACAGAAATCGGGATATCCGGGTTTGCATAAGCGATCGGGTCGGCATCCTCCCAGTTAGATAAGTCCCCAAGGTAAGCGTCCAGGAGGCTTCGGATTTGGCCAAACTGGCATAAAGAAAAATCCAGGGGACCGCTCATGGAAACAAGCCCGGAAACCAAAGGGCGTTCCGCTGCCATGATTTTTGGATCATACGCCAGCAAACTAACCAGCTGGGCTCCGGCTGAATGCCCGCCCAGAATGATTCTCTTCACCGGCGCATCGTTTTTCATTAGGTAGTCCATTCCGACCTGAAGACCCATCGATGCATCTTCTAATTGGGCCGGAAAATGATAACTTGGCGCCAGGCGATAACCTCCCAGGATGGTGGGAAATCCTATACCGGCGAAGAAGCGACCAACGAATCGATATTGTGCGGGGTTTCCCATATTCCAACCACCGCCATACTCAAAAAACACAATTGAATCTCGGCGCGGAACTGTTCCTAAAGGTGGGAATACCAATGCATATTGTTGGGGATCGTCTCCAAATGTTAGTTTAACTTCGGATCCAGCATACGCTTTATTATTTGCTTTTTGGGCTTTACCGCCCAGAGATGCGAGAGCTAGAAATTCTCCGATTTGCCACATCAATTTGGTCCGGCTGATCCCCCAACCTGCTATAACCGCCGTCACTCCAACGGCAGATAGGATTTTCAGGAACCCCCGGCGACTTAGCTGCGATCCACGTATTATTGGCTTAGCTTTTCTTGGCTCATTCTTCGCTTGTTGCTTATCTTCACTTACTAGTCTTAAGGAATCTTTGGTTGTGCTTGTTTTTTTCGTCATGAAATATATTCCTCTGAAATCAGCGATTAGAAATCTAATCTCGCCACCACCAAACTATACATCTGAAAACTTCTAGGGGGGATATGGGCTGGTTTTCTGTTCAGATTTGGCACAACACACCATTTTGCATGATTTTTTCGCCATCTGAATGGGAGAATAAATTATGGTGTATTTGACCGGCCTAAAAATTTTGTTCTCTATGATTTTGCGACGTAGAATCCGGGTACTTGATTGAGGGCGGCTCCTGATACGGCATACATTCGCAGGTGGTGATTAATTTGTTTTTACCTTATTCAAGGCAATCCATAACGATCCCGGCGGCAGCTTCAGCGCCGTTCTCGGATTGAAGTTTTCTTCCTAGCTCCTTCGCCGCGTTGTTCACCTGCTCAGTCAGAACAAAATCGATGGCTGCGGATAATTTGTCCGCTGTGAGAGATTTTCTCGGAACGGGCTTCGATCCCACGCCAAGCTCATGGACTCGCTGTCCCCAGGCGAACTGGTCATTGCCGCCCGGGACCACAACCTGGGGCACCCCTGCCTGGAAGCCGGCCGCGGTTGTCCCTGCGCCGCCGTGGTGGACAACGGCTGCTATCCGGGGAAATAGCCAGGCGTGGGGCACGCTCTCCAGAACGAAAATGCCATCTGGAATGCTGGCTAGCTTGGACATGCCGCTCCATCCGGTGACCAGGATTCCCCGCCGGCCGGACCGCCGGAGCGCTTCGATCACGATGCGGGTGGTTTGATCCGCCAGCGTAGGGTCGCCTACGCTTCCGAACCCGACGTAGACCGGGGCTGGCCCCTGGCCGAGAAAGTCCACCAGCTCCTGGGGTGGCTTCCAGACCGGATCGTCCTCCAGGAACCAGTAGCCGGTGTTGTGGATATGCTGCGGCCAGTCTGATGGCCGTGGAAAAACATAGTCACTGCAGGAGATGATCGTCGGGAAGCGCCGGCTAATTTGTTTGCCGAATGGGCACCCAAATCCGGCAGGCGCATGACCGAATTCTTTTTTCCAGAATTCCTTGACCGGTGAGCCGGAGGCCAGCCACATCACCTGCTCGAAGATCTTGTGCGTGACGAAGTTGGCCATTCTGCCCATGCGTGGGGAATTGTAAAAGATCAGCGCCGGGTACTCCCTGGTGGGCGTCATCGGGAAGGGGGTGGCAAGGATGGCAGGAACCTTGAATTCTTGCGCAGCAAAATAGCCAATCGATGCACCTGGGTGGTATACGATCGCATCCGACCCGCGACAGGCGTCGAACAGTTCCTTCTGGAGCTCGAAAAACCGGCCCTTCAAAGCATTGAAACTGAGCAACAGCCTGAGCGGATTATCGGCCCGCATCGCTTCCCTGCCTACATCACTGGAAGCAACCTGGGAGATGTCGCCATGGAGAGGAAAATACTCCAGTCCATGCTCCTTCACGAAGGTTTCGAAGATCGAGAAGGTCGCTACGCGGACATGCAGGTCCCGTTTTTTTAACGCCATCCCAAGCGCAAGGTAAGGTTGGACATCGCCCCTGGTACCGGGGGCAAGTAATGTGATTAACATGCGGTTTCTCCTGGCCCGATGATGGAATTGGTCCTTGGTAAACTCAAGCATGGGCGAACAGCTTTACCAATTTGGTGAGGATAGACTCGAATTGCCGGAGTTCCTCTTCGTTGAGCGACGCCCGAAGGAAGCGCCCATATTCTTTCAATGTCCGGTACTTTGCCTTGACCGTGCGTTCCCCGGTTGCTGTGAGCGAGACATGGAATACCCGCCGGTCCTCCCCGGACTGCGTCTTGGATACAAATCCCAGAGCAACCAGCTTATTAATCCCGTTTGTCACGGAAGCCTTGGTGATATTGAGCTTTTCGGCAATTTCGGTGATCGTGGGCTCTCCAAGCTGGTGGATCGCATCGATGTACTGCAACTGGTGAACGGTCAGCTTTGATAACTCCCCATTCGCGCCGGCATCCTTTTGCATTTTCTTCAAAGATAGATCGAAGGTGTTGATGAATTCGATGAGCAGCTCTTCCATGGATCATTCCTATTGGTTAGTTACACTAACTAATTTTATATACCTTCCACAATCCTGTCAATCTCAGATCGTTTCCAGAAACTGGTATATTTAGCCCCGCTTTCCTCAATCTGTCTTTTCATGTCGGCTCGTGAACCGCCGGGCGAGTGCGCTATAAAGTTTATAAGGTCCAGTAAAGGGTTAGGGTGAATGGAATCGAGTAGGAGGGCGGGGCTAGCGCCCTCCTCTCACACCACCGGACATGCGGGTCCGCATCCGGCGGTTCGGTCAGTGTCAGGGCAATGCCCTCTAGCCTTTGTTGATGGTCTGTGCC
>JBEKFY010000121.1:0-3381 GCA_050013095.1 Anaerolineales bacterium
TGTGGTGAAAAAACACTATTTCCCAGCCTCCAAGGCAGCTGCTACCGCTTAAGATTGGATTATTAAGGTTCTGTTCAACCACTCGGCCCTGCCGAGAGATTGCCACATAGTCTAAACTCTAATAAATAGCAAAATCAATTTTCCTCTGCAAGAACCTCCTGGTTTAATATAACGGAGCCATCACCCGCTTCTACACTCGAATGACCAACCCCGCGCGCGCCGCGCGCCCACGGCCAGACGGTCGCGAAAATAGAGACCGGGGGTAGAACTCTGCCGAAGGCTTTATTGCGGTGAGGCGGGCGGGGGGGACCCACTCGAGGCGGAGGTATCGAAAGAGGAGAGCGGGGAACGAACGCTGGGTGCCCGGCGAGCTGGTCCGCCGCCGCCGTAAGAAAAAAGATGCCCTTGCATGTTAATTCGCGTAAGAGTAGAATCTTTTCAATAGGTCTGCTTACTTGCTTTCCCGCTATATTCCGGAGCGCCGGTAAAACACCTGAAGTTCGATTAGCAGACCTCTACCAAAAAAAACCCTACACAGTTTGCGGCTGTAAGGGGTAGCGGCGACCTATTGTGGCTAAGTCGCACTAAAATTGGAGCATGCGAGCTGCACCAGGTCAATTGCCTGGTGTTTTTTATTTTAAGGCTCGTTGGAGGAAAAAAGGATGCCCGAATATTTCTGGTGTGTTAACTGTCATCAAGCGCACTCGATGCAAGAATGGCAAGGGTCGGGGACGGTGATGGAAACGAGTTGCCCTGGATGTAATAGGGTATCTTTCTATGACCTCCAATTAGTAATCCGGTGGAATAAAGTTCGAAGCATTCATCCGGAAATTCCGGAAGAGGGAAGAACGTATCCTCTATGATTGAAGCTTCGGAAGATGCCGAACTTCGGCCGGGGATGGCGGATTGGATCGCCTCGAGGATTGATTGGAAGGTCTATGGGACCCTGACCTTCCAAGATCCGCGGGAGCCGGACGTAGCGGACCGAAGCTGGCGCCGGTTGGTTCAAGTTATGAATTGTGAAGCCTTCGGCAATCATTACGTTCGAAGGGTCGGGCATTCCTATTTTTCCTATGTGCTGGCCATGGAGTACCCGCGTCGGGAAGTGGTGCATTTATATTAAGGTTCGAAGGAGTGAAAATTATGCCTGGTTACTACTGGTGTCCTAAATGTCATCACGCGTACTCGGAACAGAAATGGGCGAAGAATTATTCGAACTGCCCTACCAAAGGCTGCAAGGGAAATTTTAACGACGCTAAAGATTTTCTATGGAGTTACGTTCAAGAGATGCGTCTGCGCGCGGGCCTGCATAGGTATCCGGATATTCCGCAGGAGGGAAAGGAATATCGAATTTGATTGAAGCTTTCGAAGTGACAGAGAAAGAAGATGAAGTCCGGCCGGTGATGGCGGATGGGATTGCTTCCAATTGGGATTGGAAGGTCTATGGGACCCTGGCCTTCCGAGATCCGCGGGAGCCGGACGTAGCGGACCGATATTGACGGCGCCTAGTCCAAGTTTTGAATTGTGAAGCCTTCGGCAAGCAGTACGTTCGAAGGGTCGGGCATTCCTATTTTTCCTTTGTGCTGGCCATGGAGCACCAGCGTCGGGAAGTGGTGCGGTTATTTTAGGGGTTGAAGGAGTAATAATTATGGATGAAAAAGTATATTTCTGGTGCCGACGCTGTATGCGAGTGTACTCGAAGCAGGAATGGGAAGGGCAGGGAACGATGCAAGAAATGACTTGTCCTGGATGTGGTCATGAATCATGGTACAACGCGATGCCGTGGAGTGATGTTCTAAATATTCATAAAGATCGGTCCGGGTATCCGAAAATTCCAAAAGAGGGAAAGAAGTATCAATTATGAGGGAAGCCTTCGAAGTGACAGCGCCAGCTGATGACATTTGACCGGTGATGGCGAATTGGATAGTATCAAGGTTCGAAGGAGTAAAAATTATGCCTGGTTATTACTGGTGTCCTAAATGTCATCACGCATACTTGGAACAGAGATGGGCGCAGAATCGTGCGAACTGCCTTACCAAAGATTGCGATAGGAATTTTAACAACGCTAAAGATTTTTCGTGGAGTCATGTTCTAACGATGCGCCAGAGTAGACCAGACTTGCCCAGGTATCCGGATATTCCGGATGAGGAAAAAGAATATCCAATGTTTGATTGAGGTTTCCGAAATGACAGCGATAGAAGATGACCTTCGGCCGGTGATGGCGGACTGGATCGCCTCGAGGATTGATTGGAAGGTTTATGGGACCCTGACCTTTCGAGATCCGCGGGAGCCGGACGTAGCGGATAGATATTGGTGCCGGTTGGTTCAAGTTTTGAATTGTGAAGCATTATACCCAAGCACAGGAGTATAGAATGGCCTCTATTCTGCCCGAGAAGAATTATGCGCGTATCCCGGTTTCACTTGACCTGCCCAATCTTATCGAAGTTCAGCTCGACTCCTTTCAAAGATTGAAAAAGGAAGGGCTGGGGGACCTCTTCCACGAAATCTCGCCGATCGAATCCTACAACAAGGGGATGAAATTATACTTCCCCAGCCGCGGCCCCGAATCCAAGCAGTGGGATCTGAAATACTGGTTCGGGGAACCCAAGCATTCCATCGAGGAATGCGTCGAACGCGACCTGACCTTTGCCAGCCCGATGTACGTCTCGGTGCTCCTGGCCGGCCCGGATGTCCCCGAGCCGATCAAGCAGGATATCTTCCTGGGCGATTTCCCCGAGATGACCGATAAGGGCACCTTCATTGTAAACGGCACGGAGCGCGTCGTCGTCTCCCAGCTGATCCGCTCGCCGGGTGTGTATTTCGAAGCGCCCACCGACCGGTCGACCGGCCGCCCGCTCGCCATGGCCAAGCTCATCCCGGACCGGGGCGCCTGGATGGAGTTCGAGACCCGCAAGAGTTCGAGACCCGCAAGAGCGATTACATCATCCTGAAGTTCAACCGCAAACGCACCGTCCCGATCACGGTCTTCCTGCGCGCCATGTCGGCGGTCGACGACGGCAACGGCGGCGAGAAGATCCTCACCTCCGGCACGGACGAGGAGCTGATTTCCCTATTCCAGGACGTGGACAACAACCCCGAGCGCATGTTCATCGCTTCCACCCTGCGCCAGGAGCCGGAATGGAACCTCACCGGCAAGCAGACCGTCGCCGAGGCTGCGCTGATCGAGTTCTTCAAGAAAATGCGCCCCGGTGACCCGGCCACCCTGGACAATGCCCGCGCCTTCCTGGAGGAGCAGCTCTTCGACCAACGCCATTACGATCTTGAGCGTGTCGGCCGCTACAAGCTGAACCAGAAACTGGACCTGAACATCCCGATCCCGCACCGCACCGTGACCAAGTCGGACATCGTGCGCTTGCTGCG